>NZ_JAWOVC010000001.1:0-752301 GCF_033339735.1 Vibrio sp. 2033 | reverse complement strand
GGACGGATTCGAACCATCGAAGGCAGTGCCGGCAGATTTACAGTCTGCTCCCTTTGGCCACTCGGGAACCCCTCCAGAGGATTTTTATACTTAGTAAGATGTTTTCCCAACTCATCTCCCAAGTGCGGAGCGAATCATAGCAAACTCGCTCAGGCTGTAAAGCGTTTTTCTTACGTTTTTACGTTGAATGCTGTCTTTTTGGGCAAAGATGGTAGAAAGTCAGCGTTTTGTTTGTCCTTTGAACAGAAGAGAAGCGCGCTTTTTACTTGAATTTACACTACTTGACGTTAAACACCGTATCTACTGATAAACTGTAAGCAGTTTAATGACATAAGTTTATTCGTTTAGAAGTCAATATCATGAGCATGAAAGCCACGTTATCGTTATCTGTTTTAACGCTTTCTATATTACTGAGTTCTCCATCGGTTTGCGCTGCGATGCGAGGAGGCTCAGCGGTTACTGTTGTGACTGAACAAGTAGAAACGCACGAGATCAATCAATCCTTAACTCTTATCGGCAAATTAAAGGCAGCGGAGTCTGTGGTTGTCGCATCGGAAGTCGCCGGCAAAGTGAATCAAATCGCTGTTAAAGCGAATCAAAATGTCCAGCAAGACCAGTTATTAATTAAGTTAGATGACGATAAGGCTCAAGCCGCTTTGATTGAGGCAAAGGCGTATCTAAAAGATGAACAGCGTAAGTTAAAAGAGTTCCAACGTTTGGTTAAGCGGAATGCGATTACTCAAACTGAAATCGATGCACAAAAAGCCAGTGTTGAAATAGCACAAGCGAGGCTAGATGCTGCTCAAGCCAATTTAGCTGATCTCCATATTACTGCTCCATTTTCTGGCACTGTTGGTTTTATCGATTTTAGCCGCGGCAAAATGGTCAGTGCGGGTACTGAACTTTTGACGTTGGATGATCTTTCCGTCATGGAACTGGATTTGCAAGTACCGGAGCGCTATTTATCGATGCTTTCTATTGGTATGGAAGTCATCGCTAAAACCAGTGCATGGGGTAGCCAGATCTTTACTGGTCAAGTCACAGGTATTGATACGCGTATCAGCGCCGAAACACTGAATCTTCGCGTGCGTATTGAGTTTGATAACCCAGAAAATCAATTGAAGCCGGGCATGTTGATGAACGCTTCACTAGCATTTCCTGCTATTAAGGCGCCAATCATTCCTGTTCAAGCGCTTGAATACTCCGGAACTAAACGTTTTGTATATGTAATTGATGAAAACAACAAAGCTACTCGTCGAGAAGTGTCGCTAGGTGCTCGTGTTAGTAACGAGGTGGTGATCGAATCTGGTGTTGAGATTGGTGACAAGATTGTGGTTCAAGGCATTGTTAACATGCGTGATGGTGTCGAAGTGAAAGAAATTGTCGCGCCACTAAAAGCGAACACCACGGATGTGACACGCAATGACAGTGAATCGGATGAGGAAGAAAACTAATGTTACTGTCCGACGTTTCAGTTAAACGCCCTGTCGCGGCGTTGGTTCTGAGCATGCTGTTGTGTGTGTTTGGCTTTGTGTCATTCACCAAATTAGCCGTTCGTGAAATGCCTGATATAGAAAGCCCAGTCGTTTCTATCAGTACGCGTTATGAGGGTGCATCGGCGACTATTATTGAAAGCCAAATTACCTCCGTTTTGGAAGACCAGCTTTCTGGGATCAGTGGAGTTGATGAAATTAGCTCCACTACTCGTAACAGCATGTCGCGTATCACGATCACGTTTGAGTTAGGTTACGATCTCAATACAGGTGTAAGCGACGTGCGGGATGCCGTGGCTCGTGCTCAGCGCTCGCTACCTGATGAAGCGGATGACCCTATTGTTTATAAGAACAATGGCTCGGGAGAGGCGTCGCTCTACATCAATCTCAGTTCTGCAGAGATGGACCGTACTCAATTAACGGATTATGCCGAACGTGTATTGATGGACCGCTTTAGCCTGATCTCTGGGGTTAGCTCCATTGATCTCTCCGGTGGTTTGTACAAGGTAATGTACGTGAAGCTTAAGCCTGAACTAATGGCTGGACGTTCAGTTACAGCTTCGGACATTACATCAGCTTTGCGAAGTGAGAACCTAGAAAGCCCAGGTGGTGAAGTTCGTAACGACTCAACGGTAATGTCCGTGCGTACGGCTCGTACTTATAACACGCCTGAAGATTTTCAATATCTTGTCATTAAACGCGCAAGCGACAATACACCTATCTATTTAAAAGATGTAGCAGATGTCTTCATTGGTGCAGAAAACGAAAACTCAACCTTCAAAAGCGATGGTGTAGTAAACATCAGTCTTGGTGTGGTACCGCAGTCAGACGCAAACCCGTTAGAGGTTGCTAAGCTGGTTCGTTTTGAAGTCGATAACATCCAGAAGTTCTTACCAGAAGGTACACGTCTTGCGATAGATTACGACGCGACAGTATTTATCGAGCGTTCAATCGAAGAGGTGTACAGCACGCTATTTATCACGGGCGGCTTGGTGATTTTGGTGTTGTACATTTTCATCGGCCAAGCTCGTGCAACCTTAATTCCTGCGGTTACGGTACCTGTTTCTCTGATTTCTTCGTTTATTGCCGCGTACTACTTTGGGTTTTCTATCAACTTGATCACCTTGATGGCGTTGATATTATCGATTGGTTTGGTGGTGGATGACGCAATTGTGGTTGTAGAGAATATCTTCCACCATATTGAACGCGGTGAATCGCCATTACTCGCCGCATATAAAGGCACAAGAGAGGTTGGTTTTGCTGTTATAGCAACAACATTAGTGCTGGTGATGGTGTTCTTACCGATCTCCTTTATGGATGGCATGGTAGGTCTACTATTTACAGAGTTTTCTGTATTGCTGGCTATGTCGGTCATATTCTCCTCTTTGATTGCCCTGACGCTGACTCCTGTATTAGGTAGTCAGATTTTGAAAGCGAATGTAAAACCAAATCGATTCAATGAAGCGGTTGATCGCTTGTTTAGCAAGCTTGAGAGTGGCTATCGCGCATTATTGAAAGGCGCATTGAAAGTACGTTGGGCTGCTCCGCTGGTGATTCTAGCTTGTTTGGGCGGTAGCTATTTCTTGATGAATCAGGTACCGGCCCAGCTGACCCCACAAGAAGATCGCGGTGTGATATTTGCGTTTGTGCGCGGTGCAGATGCTACGTCATACAATCGTATGTCAGCCAATATGGATATTGTCGAAGACCGATTGATGCCATTACTAGGGCAAGGTTATCTGAAGTCATTCAGCATCCAAACGCCAGCGTTTGGTGGCCAGGCAGGAGACCAGACAGGCTTTGTGATCATGATTCTAGAAGATTGGAACGAACGTGATATCACGGCTCAGCAAGCCCTTAACAAAGTACGGAAAGAATTGGCAGGTATCCCAGATGTTCGAGTGTTCCCATTTATGCCAGGTTTCCAAGGTGGTTCGAGTGAGCCAGTTCAGTTCGTATTAGGCGGCTCTGATTACGATGAGCTCGTTGTTTGGGCTGAAATGCTAAAGAACAAAGCAGAAGAATCACCAATGATGGAAGGAGCAGAGATAGATTACTCGGAAAAAACGCCTGAGTTATTGGTTACAGTTGACCGACAGCGTGCCGCAGAGCTAGGAGTCAGTGTTAAAGACATTTCTGACACCCTAGAAATCATGCTCGGTGGTAAAAGCGAAACGACTTATGTTGAGCGTGGCGAAGAGTACGATGTGTATCTTCGCGGTGATGAAAATAGCTTTAATAATGCTGCAGATTTAAGTCAGATTTATCTGCGCACGAATAGCGGTCAGCTAGTGACGTTAGATGCGGTCACAAAAATTGAAGAAGTGGCGGCCTCTATTCGTCTTTCTCACTACAACAAACAGAAGTCCATCACTATTACTGCCAACCTGTCGGAAGGTTATACATTAGGAGATGCGCTGAATTACCTAGACCAGGAAGCCATCGACAACTTACCGGGTGACATTTCGGTGAGTTATTCGGGGGAGTCGAAAGACTTTAAAGAGAACCAAGCGAGTGTTGCTGTTGTGTTTGCATTGGCACTGCTAGTGGCGTATCTCGTGTTGGCGGCTCAGTTTGAAAGCTTCGTAAACCCGTTAGTGGTCATGTTTACGGTGCCGATGGGTGTCTTTGGTGGCTTTCTTGGTTTGGTTATTATGGGCCAAGGTATGAACATTTATAGTCAGATCGGCATGATCATGTTGATTGGTATGGTGACGAAAAACGGTATTTTGATCGTAGAATTTGCCAATCAGCTACGTGATCGTGGCGTTGGGTTTGAAAAAGCGATCATTGATGCTGCCGCGCGACGTCTACGTCCAATCTTGATGACTGCGTTTACCACACTTGCTGGCGCAATTCCGTTGATCGTATCGACAGGGGCGGGTTATGAGAGCCGTATTGCCGTGGGTACGGTTATCTTTTTCGGGATGGGGTTTGCGACATTGGTGACCTTGTTTGTTATCCCGGCAATGTACCGATTGATTTCGGCGAAAACACAAGCACCAGGTCATGTAGAAGCAGAGTTAAACAAAGCAATTAGCCATGATACGAAGGGCCGTGTTGCCCACCCCTAGCAGTAGCACGTAAAGCTTTGATTGAAAACGCCGGGCAATTTTTGTTCGGTGTTTTTTTATATAGATAGTGATTACTTATAGATTTAATGATTATTTTTGTTTATTATTTCGCCACTTCTTCGAGGGGCACAGGACTCGCTCATCGTTTTGACTGAATGTTGGGTCTTGTTAGGTTTAATGCTAGGAAAGCAGCCTATGCCTATTATTATTGAGGTGTTTCCTTGAAAAAAGTACGTGGTAGTTACATGGTCGAAATGGTTTTAGTTGCAGGTGTTATGGCGTTGCTAGCAACTACCGCACTTCCAACGTTGACGAATGCATTAAAAGATCGTCAAGATGGTATTTTGCATTCTCTCGATGCTGGTCAACCAAGCAACCATGTGAACAAAGAGGCAACAGAAACGTTCTCTGTTCAGTAAATGACGACATACTATAGAATCTAAAAGAAGCCGAGGCAAAACTCTCGGCTTCTTTGTTTTTCAATTATGGAAACTTGGTGCTATCTAATGTTAGAAGCGTTTCCCTAGGCTGATTTGTACACCTTCGTAGCTGTCGTAAAAATCTTCAAAACCCATATCTGCGACATTATAAATGTACTCTGCGCGTAACCAGATATCTGTACTCATATCCCAATGGACGCCAGCACCGATGTTGAATAGTGCGCCTGAGTCATCTGTGACTTTTTGTTCGTTTGGTACGTACATTTCGGCTTGAGTGCCAAGCGCAGTTACGCGACCAAACAGTGACAGCGGCGTATCGCCTAAGTTATCACTTGTTACAACAGCAGACATACCTGCTTGGTAATAGTGAAGATCTAAGTCAGTTTTTAGAGCATCGTTCTTAAGTTCATTTTGTGAATAGCGCAGAACCCCTTCAAACGCGAGGTATTGGTTTACATGGTAACCCCAGCCAACTGTGATATGTGGTGTTGACCACTCATTGTCTCTATCCGAGCCGAAGTACGGTGTATCAAAACCAACGTTACCAGTACCCAGATAAAAATAAGATTGATGAGCTTGTTCTTGAGCAGCTAAAGTTGGCACGCTAATGGTCAAGGCAGACAATAATAGAATGGAGTTTTTCATAACTAGACGATAACCTTGGTAAAAGACCGTTGTAATGATTTGTTTAAATGTTAATTTAATCAATAGGATGGATGGTAATTATCATATCAGCTTTTATCAAAGGTAGTGATTTTAGAATGGGAATTGTTGCGCTAAAGCATACTTCTTACTCATGACTACCGACTAACTAGATATGGTGACGAAAGCTAGTTAAATAAGAGAGAAGGAAAGGAAAGTGGCTGAATTCAAATACAAAAACTTGACTCAAGAAGAACAAGATAAGTTAGACGCGGCGACATTTCGCCGTTTATTGGCGCATTTAGATGCCAACAAAGACGTACAAAACATCGACCTGATGATCCTTGCGGGCTTCTGTCGCAACTGCTTTAGTAAATGGTATAAATCTGAGGCTGAAAATCTCGGTTTGGATTTAGATATTGATGACGCTCGCGAACGTGTTTACGGCATGACTTACGATGAGTGGAAACAAAATCATCAACCAGCGGCAACGCCAGAACAATTGGCTGCGTTTGAAGCGCGCCAGAAAAAGTAAAACCCAGCGATAAAAACAGCCCGCATGAAGTTGGGCTGCTTTTTAAAGTCCAGTTTGCACGTTAAGCGTTAGTTGAGCCGCAACAAGCTGGCTCAACGCAACCTTTTGTTTGAATGACTTCGAGTTGAGCTAAGTAAGGTTGAATATCGCCGATGTTCTCTTTTACCCATGTTAAGTCATAATACGTATCTAGGTAACGCTCTCCAGAATCACATAGAAGCGTCACGATAGAACCCTTCTCACCGCGTTGTTTCATCTCACAAGCCAATTGCAGCACACCGTAAAGATTGGTGCCTGTTGATGCGCCGACTTTACGCCCAATCAGCTGAGATACCCAATGGGCAGTTGCCACACTGGCTGCGTCTGGAATTTTGCGCATTTCATCAATGACACCAGCAATAAAGCTTGGTTCGACACGTGGTCGCCCGATACCTTCAATTTTGCTGCCAGTATCACCTTTCAATGAGTGATTTCCTGACTGGAAAGCGTCGTAAAACACTGAGTTTTCAGGGTCTACCACGCAAAGCTTGGTGTCGTATTTTTGGTAACGAATAAAACGGCCAATGGTTGCTGATGTGCCGCCTGTTCCAGGGCTCATCACTACCCAACTAGGAATCGGGTGATCTTCTAACTCCATTTGGCTAAAGATAGAGTTCGCGATGTTGTTGTTACCGCGCCAGTCAGTAGCACGTTCAGCATAAGTAAACTGGTCCATGTAGTGACCATTTAGCTCTTGAGCCAAGCGTCGAGACTCGTCATAAATCTGATCTGAGCGCTCTACAAGATGCGCTTTACCACCGTAAAACTCAATTTGTTCAATCTTTTTACGTGCGGTGGTTTTCGGCATAACAGCAATGAACGGTAAGCCAAGCAAGCGAGCAAAATACGCTTCCGAAACGGCAGTGCTGCCTGAGGACGCCTCGATTACAGTGGTTTCAGGACCAATCCATCCATTACAAATAGCATAAAGAAACAATGAGCGCGCCAATCGATGCTTAAGAGAGCCTGTAGGGTGCGTACTCTCATCTTTTAGATAGATATCGATACCATCAAGAGAAGGTAGTTCGAGTTTAAATAAGTGAGTATCAGCAGAACGTTGGAAGTCTGCTTCAATTTTACGCACTGCATTGTTGATCCAATTGTGGTCAGTACACATGGCGTCTCTCCTTGGGAAATCGATAGATAAGTATTAGATAGGGATAATTTATCTATAATTTTCGAGAAAAACTTTGCTATTGTTACTCTTAATAAAGATTTTTGTAGAAAAATTTTCTACATTTTATGGGTTTTATAGAAATGAGTTTAGATCGAATAGATAAGCAGCTGCTTGTTTTACTACAAACCGACAGCACCTTGTCATTAAATGACGTGGCTGAGCGAGTCAATCTTACTACAACACCATGCTGGAAGCGCTTGAAAAGGTTGGAAGAAGAGGGCTACATCGAAAAACGCGTGGCGTTGTTAAGTGCAGAAAAGCTCGAGCTATCTTTCATTGCATTTGTTCAGTTAAAAACGATTGATCATTCCGAAGGTTGGTATCACCATTTTGTTACAACTGTGAGTGACTTTCCTGAGGTAATGGAGTTTTATCGTATGGCTGGCGAGTATGACTACATGATGAAAGTACTAGTCAAAGATATGAAGTGTTTTGACGAATTCTATAAGCGGTTAGTTAATAGTGTAAAAGGGCTATCTAATGTGACTTCAACATTTGCTATGGAGTCCATTAAATACACAACAGAGTTACCAATCCTAAAATAACTCGCCCTATAAGAATTCTATCTAATGTTAATTCTACCTTTTAGTATTTTAAATGTTAAAAGGTAGTTTGATTATGCTTTTAAAACTATTTCCTACCAGATTTTTATAAATATAAACGATATTTATTCTCTCTTCTATTTTTCATTAACCATTTGTTTTTACAGTCCATTAATCCTATACATCATAATGAAAGAAAAAATAACGCAATTTTTTCTCTTTATTTTTCATGTTTTATTTTATTGAATATTAATTTTTACTAAATTAATGGAAGAGTTTGATTTAAACGTTTGCTTTTTGTGTTTTCATGTAATTTGGTCGCTATTTTTGAGTATTTGTTTTTAGGATTAATACAGTAGCAATTACTTAAGTAATAAAGTGCTCAAAAATGGGGATAGTGATTAATAAAACATCGTATTATTATCGCCCCATCTTGTATGTAACAAAGTATTACTAAAAATGAACAGAAATTACTATTTGCTTTTTCTCGCAGCTTTACTCGCTGGCTGTGGCGGTGGGGGAGACTCTAAGCCGAACAATACGAAGACACCAACTACGGTAACAAAGCAGAACCGTCCGCAATTAAAAGTGGAAGACACGGTGTTGAAGTTTGAAGGAGTGGGAACGGTTACTGAAGCAAAACTGAGCAATGTACATGGGTCGGTATCTTACCAAGTCATTGACTCTAATCCGCCAAATGTCGTGAAAATTAATGACTCAGGAATACTACAAATTCTGCGCCCAGGAACGGCGACGATTCTTGCTACAGATAGTAGCTCTGCTTATGAATCTTCTGAAGCAAGATTTTCTGTCACTGTAGAGCGAGGCATCAATACTGAACTTTCAGTGAGTGATCTGAATTTCAATGCGATTGAGTCAGAAGGAAAAGCGTTGATCGTCCGTGGCCAAAAAGGCGAACTGAGTTATGAGGTAGAAAGTGGTCATAACTTGATTCGTGTTGATGAGAACGGTTCGGTATATTCATTAGGTTCAGTTGGTCAGGCATCGGTGCTGATTACTGATTCAGGTAACGACTTTTACTTGCCGAAACAAGTTCGCGCTACGGTTAAACTGCATGCAGTAGCTCCGGGGCAATTACAGTTCGCTTTGCTTGAAGACGAGTATCGAGAAGGGTTGACGTTAGAACCAGTGCGTCTAGATAAAGCTCAAACGCAACGTATTTCTTACAAAATTATAAATAGCGTACCAGACAGCAAGGTGGCCGAGTTGCTAGACCCTGAAACGGGTTTGCTTCTTGTTCATAATGTTGGGCAATTAACGGTTGAAGCGACAGCAACTTACAGCGACGCGTTTCTGGATAAACAGCAAACAGCGCAATTTTTTGTGGATGTAAAACAAGGCAAGCGTCAAGAAATCAGCGCAGCGGATATCGTCACAACTTATGAGGAAGGTGGACGAATTTTCCCTAAGGTGACGAACGCCTACGGTGACTATGAGCTGAGAATCATTCGTGGTGAAGACGTTGTTGCTAAAACAGAAAATGGTGAAGCATTACTGATCAAAGGTGTTGGTGCTGCTGAAGTGGAAATTTACGAGCATGATATGCGTAATTATCCTGCAAGCAAAACTCGTTTTGATCTTGAAGTTAATCGCGCGCCTCATCCCGTTATAAAAGACATTGAAATGCCGCTTACCTATCAACCAAATCTTTCAATCCCTCTGGCGTTTAAAGGGCAAAAAGGTAACGTAAATCTAGTTAGCAGCTTACCTAATGGCTTACGAATGACTGACGGCAAGTTGGAGGTAGTGACTGCGGGTGAGTACGGCCTTAAGTTTGAAGACGATGGTGGGGAGTTCTACCAACCTATTCAATTTAATGTTGTCATTAAAGTTGCAAAGGCTGAAGGCCAACCCATGGCAACGCACGATTATGACGTTGTATACAGCAACAAATACAGTTTTGATCTTCACCGTGATTTTGGTTTGAGTGCTGACGAGCAAATTGAGATTGTAGATAACACCGCACCAGATGTTGTCGGTGGTTTTAGTGAAGGACGTCTCCATGTGTATAAAGCGGGTAAAGCGACGCTAACTGTGCGCAGAAAAGAGAGCGCGAATTATACCGTTGGTCCAGATCAAAAAGTCTACGTGACAATTTTGAGTGCGCCGAGCCGAATTGAAGTTCAATCCGATGTGGAAGAGATTTGGAAGGTTGGACAAACATTTGTTGCGCCGAAAATCTCTGGTACGGTTGGGGAAGTTACGTACCGATTTGCAGACAACGCAGCAACAGATGTGGTTTCCTTAAACAGCCAAACGGGTGCCATGCAAATTCTTAACGCGGGTAGCACAAAAATTATTGTTTCGGATGCGGGGGACGACAAAGTGGATCCGGGTGAAAGTAGTTTCTCGGTCACGATTAAACAAGGCACAAACCCTGTATCGGTTACTTACCCAACGGTAGAATTCTCCGCTGGTAGTGTTATCTCACCAGTGATGAGTGGTGGGACTGCGAAGGCAAGTTACCGCCTTATTAACCAAAAAGATCCTGTGGTCGAGTTAGTTTCCCCTGATACGGGGCGTTTGAAAATCCTGCACGCAGGCGAGTACCAAGTAGAGGTTACTCTTACTGGACGCAACTACAAAGCTAAAACAATCGTCGTAAATGGCACTATTAACAAAGCGAAGCACCCTGGTTTAAGTACCTCTACAATGAAGGTGGAATTTGAACCATTTAAAAAGGTTAAGCTAGATTTTGGTACACCAATAGGAAACCGCAGCTATCAAATATCCAGCTCAACAATTAAAGGAGTCGCTTCATTAGATGTTGATAAGGAAGAGCTGACGTTACTTGACCTCCCACCAGTAAAAAGACGTTGGATTTCTCTCGACGTTTCGGAAGGAGAATCTCGAGATTACAAAGCGTTGGAAAGTAAGAAAGTCCAGCTGTATCTAAGCTTTGCAGATGAAGGTGTTGCGGATCAATATACATTGCTTGAAACTGAACAAACAGTATTGTTTAGCACGCTAAATGCACGTGAGTTTTCTAACTTAGAAGAAAGTGAGTTTGGTTTGATGAACGTTCGTTCAGTGCGTGAGCCAACGGACGAAGAATTGAAATTATACGGCAAAGGTAAGATTGCACTACTTGCATTCAAGCCGGTGGGTAACGATGACCAAACTCTAATAAAAGGAGCGTGGGTACACTTAGCTCGATTTGATGGATGTACATCAGAGCTGTTCGAAGATGATCTCAAGCCTTTTGAAGCAATTGACTATGATGACCCAGGGGACTGCACCAGCGGCAGCACGATTCGTATGACTCGGTTCTTAATAATTGATGACTCGAAGATGGAAAAGGTAGAGTATGAGTTAGTTGCACCTGTGATTACTTACCGTCGTGGGGTTCGTGAATTTTTAGCAACGAATAAAGGTGGATTCTATGCCGACCCAAATGTCATTTACGGGAAAGGTGAATATGGTTACCCGAAATCACTTTACGAATGGTCGGTTGTTAACATGAAGTATCAACCAAATTAATCATCGTTTGATACCCATTAAAAAAGGAGTGCGGAACAGCACTCCTTTTTTCGTGTAACGAACACGAGCTATTTCGTGTAGCGCATCACCCCTTCTTGCACGGCGGTCGCCACTAAGTGACCTTGCTGGTTGTATATTTCGCCACGGACCAACCCACGAGTATTGCTCGCCGTTGGGCTCTCTATCGCATATAGAAGCCATTCATCCATCTTAAACGGGCGATGGAACCAGATAGAGTGGTCAATGGTGGCCACTTGAAAGTTAGGCGTCATTAATGAGACTTCATGTGGATGCATTGCTGTTACAAGGAATCCCCAATCGGATGCGTAGGCCAGAAGGTACTGGTGAATTAGCTGATTCTCTGGCATTTCACCATTAGCACGAATCCAAAGGTACTGTTTGGGTTCTGCTTTTTTGGGCTTCAAAGGGTTGATAACCGTAACGGGGCGAGTTTCGATTGGCTTTTCCCCGCAAAATGTTTTGCGTAAGCGTTTGGGTAGAAATTCTGCAATATGGCTTGCGAGCTCACTCTCTGAGGCAAAGTTTTCTGGACCAGGGATATCTGGCATTTCTTTTTGATGATCAAACCCAGGTTGATCGCCATGGTAGGATGCGGTTAGGTAAAAAATAGGGCGTCCATTTTGAATTGCCTTTACGCGTCTAGTGCTAAAGCTACGGCCATCTCTCAGATTTTCTACATCATAAATAATAGGTTTTTCTGGATCGCCAGGGTACAAAAAATAGCTATGGAAGGAGTGTACCGTGCGTGTTTCTTCAACGGTGTAGCGCGCAGCAGAAAGTGCTTGCCCAATTACTTGACCGCCATAAACTTGAGGCAAACCTAGGTTTTCACTTTGGCCACGAAACAAGCCTTCTTCTAATTTTTCGAGTTGTAGTAGGCTGAGCAATTCTCGTAGTGGTTTACTCATTGTGTCTCCTCACCGTTGTCTTTCATTCCAAGTTACCTCAACAGCCTCACTCTTGTGAAGTGGCATAGTTAAGAACTATTGAGTAACTTAGAAATAGTATTGTTCCAATTATGAAACAAAATCAATTGTTTGATAAATTCTAACTCAGTCAAACTATTGTCAAATAAAGTGACAGGAAGCAGACAGTTTTATATTCCACACCTATAATTGCCTCGGTTTAATGCTCTTTTCGAGGAATATATGAAAAAAACACTACTACTTGTTACTTCTCTACTCTTTGGGGCTGCGTTAGTGGGTTGCCAAACTTCTCAAAATACAGAAATGGAATCTACAGAAGCGTCAATGAAGACGATTACAGGTACAGTGGCTTATCGCGAGCGGATTGCCTTGCCACCAAACGCAGTGGTTACTATTGCGTTAGAAGATGTGTCCTTGGCGGATGCGCCAGCAAAAGTGTTGGCGAAACAGACATTCGAAACGGAAGGTAAGCAAGTTCCTCTTTCTTTTGAGTTGAGTTACGACAGCAATGAAATCAAACCAAACCATCGTTACAGCGTTCGTGCTCGCATTGAGGTAGATGGAAAGCTGCGTTTTATCAGCGACACACATAACGGTGTTATTACAGATGAAGCACAAACTCACCAATTAGATATTCGTCTAGTTGGAACACGTTAATACGACGTAGTGAGAACAAAAAATGGCAGCTTAAGGCTGCCATTTGTATTTTTTAAGTGAAGTTTTGCCAACTTCCGAGACTTCAATCCCTTCTGCTTCTAATTTCTTTTTTTGTCGCTCTAAGTCTCTGCCTTTTAAAGATATTTTTCCTTGGCTATTTACCACTCTAAACCAGGGGAGTTTGCTGCCTTCTGGTAGGTTACCCAGTGCTTTACCAACATGTCTCGCATAGCCCGGATAACCGGCCATTTTTGCAATTTCCCCATAGGTGGAGACTTTTCCTTTTGGAATTTGGTGAATTACAGCAAAGATTTGCGCTAAAAATTGGTCCATACTCAAAAGTGTCTATTTTGGATTACTAAGGAATGGTAAACCATTGGACTTGTATATTGCTAACGGTTCTTAACCCTTGTGTTGCCAGCGACTCACTTTGAAGAATTACATTTTCTGTTCTTTAGTGTCGTTGGTTGATGAGCCTTAAACAGCATGAAGCAAACGCAAGCTAAGCTTGAATCTAGACCCTCTCAACGACTTTCAATCCCAGTTTTTGCCGTTGAGTTACCAAGTAGGTGGGGAAGCCAGGAGGCGCTATGATTTTATCGACACTTCAATTTTTCGTTACGACCTTACTCGCTGTTGTCTGCGTTCGGGCGATGAGTTTGAGCGAGGGTGACATTCCCGTTCTTGCACTTATGATCCCCGCGCTGTGGGTTCTGCCACAAGGTGGGTTCGCTGGCCTAGTATTACTGGGCGCGATGATGGCTTTTGGTGCGACACTCTCAATGCAGCCAATTGCTTTGTCGGTTGGTGTTTTGATCCTTTTCCCACTTTTAATGGTGGTGTTTTCTCGTAGAAGCTCTTTAGGCGTGTTGCTCACCGCTGGTCTTATTGTACTTACACTGCAAGTTGGTCTTATGGTCACACAGCAAGGCGGTAAGCTGGATGGGTCTGCTTGGGTTACAGTGGTTCAAACCATTGCGGTTATGGCGATGTGGTGGTCGGCTGCGCATTGGACGCCATCCAATAAACACAGCTGGTGGCCGTTGTTTTTGTTGCTCCCATTGTGGATTGCAGGCCTACCGTACGCCGTTCTTATGGCGTTAAGCTTGACGGGAATGTTAGCGTCAATGGAAGCACTTGCGAAGCTTCAACATACCATTCGTTGGAGCAAATTATTATGTTGGACATTGCCGACTGTGGGTTTTGCCGCTTTAGTCGTCAGCCCGACCACGGATGTGCCAAACCCTGTTTTCGTGGTTTGGATCTGTTTGTTAGGGACGGCTTGGATGACTGACTATATTTTACGTAGTAGCGATGAACAGGCTGAATTATGAGTTTTTAGTCAGGTAAAAAGTGACATGTGCGGCAGAGTATCGAATTGGTTGTGGAACAAAATGGAGATTAGTATATGTTCTTCATTTCATATTTACTACACTTCCAATAATAATAACCACAATATAAGTGGTTGATTTAAGATAAGTTTGTCATGACAACTTTTGCTCGAACACTGTTGCTTTTTGCATGTTGCCTCTTGAGTTTGAATGTAAAAGCCGAAGCCCCTTTAATTGCTCATTATAAAGTCGCGACTGAAGCGGATGATGTCGTCACTCGTGTTCTTTTCAATGCTGCTTCAAAGGAGTTTGGCTTTACCGTTCAATACGTAAACTACTCCAGCTTTGATGCCATTCTAAATTCAGTAGCGAATGGGGAAGCGGACTTTGCTGCGAATATCACTTACACACAAGAACGTGCTCAACGTTTTAGTTATTCCCGCCCAACAAATATCGAATATACCTACCTCTTTGGCTTAAAAGATTCGACGTTGAGTGATATTTCGCGTGTTGGCGTCCCCAAAGATACAGTTTATGCCCAATTACTTAAACAACACTACCCTGGTCTAGAACAGATCTCTTATCAAGGTCACGAACAAGCAGTAACACTGCTACGTTCAGGTGCTGTGGACGGCGTTGTCGATGCCATTAACCAGCTCAAGCCGATGCTGATGGAGGGGTTTGACGCCAAGATGCTCAATGATCAGATTTTGATAAAGCCCGTATCCATCATCAGTAAAAAAGATCATCATCTTGAGGAGTTGGACACGTTCGCTACGTTTATTCACGGGGAAGCGGTGCAAAAGCAGCTTCGCGAAGAAATTTCCCAGTATCAATTTGAATTAAGGCGAGCAGCGTTGCGTGATTCTATTCGTTTATTGCCCTTTGATTTTAATGAACCAATACGGATTAAGCTCGAATCTATCTTTCCATATGTTGTATACAACGCAGATGGTAGTGTCGAAGGGATGACGGCTGATGTAGTCCTGAGAAGCTGTGAGATCTTGGCTTTAAACTGCTTGATCATTAGTGAGCCTGGTGAAAGCTGGGGTTCTATGTACCATGAGTTTATCCAAGGTAATTTCGAAATTTTGGCGCCGTTAACGGTCAGCCGTGAGCGGCGCGCATTTAGCTACTTTCCAAAGCCCCATTACGCGCCAGCATCGGTGATGGTCAAGCGTTTAGGTTACAAACCG
Organism: Vibrio sp. 2033; assembly: GCF_033339735.1. Lineage (NCBI taxonomy): Bacteria > Pseudomonadati > Pseudomonadota > Gammaproteobacteria > Vibrionales > Vibrionaceae > Vibrio > Vibrio sp. 2033. Next base: position 736,727 of record NZ_JAWOVC010000001.1, on the reverse strand, counting down.
AGCACATACTCTCATGTTTCACAGTTGATATCTGAGCGGATTGGCGTAGTTAAGGATGACTTTTTCGATCAAATGATGACGCAACTATTGCCGCTAAAAGAACTCAAACGTTATCGTACTCAACAAGAGCTCATTCAGGGGCTATTAAGTGAAGAAGTCGATTACATTCCGATGGATACGGCGATGCTCAATCATTTTTTACGTCTCAGTGAATTGGTTCCGATAGAGCAGGATACCGCTATTGGCGAGTTTTATGAGTCACAACTCTCTGTTGGATTGGTCGCGAATGAAAAAGGAGCCATGCTTGCGCCTTTCTTCAGTCGAGCGATAGCGATGTTAGAAGTTGATAAGATCATTGCTCAGTACGATGTACGCCCAGATTGGCGTACCGCACTTGAATATGAGATTCGATTAGCGACGCAAACACAAGCTGTGTTTATCTTTGTATTATTGTTTGCTATTTGTGTTTCGCTTTATCTTTACCGTCAATCGAACACTGACAACTTAACAGGGTTAAGGAACCGTCGTGCGTTGCAAGTAAAGTATCGAAAAGGAGTAAACAAAGATCTATCCATACTTTACTTAGACATTAATCATTTCAAACGAATCAATGACACTTATGGGCATCGCGCTGGGGACGAAGTTTTACAACTACTGGCACTAAAAATTCATTATGTCTGGTCGGGAAGATGTTATCGAATTGGAGGGGATGAGTTCATATTGCTGGGTTATCCTACGCAAGCCGAGTTAACTAGAGCAATGAGAGAGCTCAGTAGAATAGACGTGAAAGGCAAATTATGTAGTGATTTGGAGTCTATAAGTATCTCTATTGGTTTCTCTGCAAAAAGGGAACGGCACATGAGCTTAGAGCAAGCGATGCATTTGGCTGATGAAGACATGTACATGAGTAAGCAGTCCTCACGGCACGACTCCTCTTATCGTGACTGTACGGTTTCATCATAAAGGAATGAATTGATCGAGTTTTGTCCAAACGGTAATGAAATGATGAAATTCAAGGTTTTTGCTCTTGCATTATGAGAGCTGATACTGAATAATCGCCCCATCGATTGAGGCAAGACCTCTCGAAAAGAATTATGGGGCTCTGGTCCTCTCGCAACAATAGCTCGTGAACTCGGTCAGGTCCGGAAGGAAGCAGCCGCAGCGTGTGACTTGTGTGCCGGGATGTGGCTGGGGTCCCACCCTTTGAAAGCCCTGCGTTATCGCAGGGCTTTTTTCGTTTTTGAACTTTCTTTTATTTTGGCTACGCTTGGTGTTCAACGTCTTCTGATGATCAAGCTTCTTGAGGTTATTTAGGTATAATTTATAATCTCATCCGCTCGATACCGAACTGTCGTGAAGATTGTTTAGGGTACGCTCGCCGAATAACCATTTTCACCTGGGATACTTTAATGATTTCAAAAAACCAATTAAAACTGCTTCGTGCTTTAGGTCAAAAGAAACAGCGTAAAGCGCATGGCTTATTCCTAGTTCAGGGTGAAAAGAACGTACTAGAGCTAGCAAGTAGTTCATTGAAGGTGAAGCAGGTTTTTGCAACAGCGGCATTTCTCGAACAAAATGCTGGTACGCTAAATCGTTTTGATTGTGTTGAAGCATCGCTTGATGAATTGACCAAAGCGAGCACGCTTGTGAGCAATAATGCGGCCATTGCTGTGGTTGAAATTCCGAGTGTAAAAGAGCCTCAAGCGAAAGGCTTGATGATTGCGCTAGATGGTGTATCCGACCCTGGTAATCTAGGTACGATTATTCGTGTTGCAGACTGGTATGGCATCAAGCACATTATTGCGAGTACAGATTGTGCTGATCCTTATAATCCTAAAACGATCAGTGCGACCATGGGCAGCTTTGGCCGCGTACAAGTGAGTTTGGTGGATTTGCCAAGTTACTTGGAACACGCCAAATTGCCAGTATATGGCGCGTTTTTGGAAGGAGAGAGCGTTCATAAAACGGATTTCGCTGCTGAAGGTATTTTGTTGATGGGCAGCGAATCTCATGGTGTGCGCGAAGCCGCAGCAAAATTCGTGACAGATAAGATCACGATTCCGGCGTTTGGCGGTGCCGAATCACTGAATGTCGCGATGGCGACTGGCATTATTTTAGACAACATGCGCCGCCAACATAGCTAACGCAACCATTACTTAATAACAAAGCCAGTCAATTTGACTGGCTTTGTTGTATTTATTGCCTAGAAAAATCAGCCTGGCTGAATCTTGCGTTTAACGAAATACAGTGAATGTTGTTCGGTGAGTTAATTTTGTTTTAGTTCAATAGGCTGTGCCTATAAATAAAATTACTCCTTTCCATTTAGTAAAATCAGGAAATTAGGCGACACTTATCTAAAGGCCGCAATAAAATGCCCTTAAGGAGATAAGAATGCATTCATTAAAAGTAAAAGATTACATGACGTTGCAAGCGGTGACTTTCACGAAAGATATGTCACTTTCGGCAGCTTTAAACAAAGTAATGCAAAGTGTCACACTAGGTGGCCCTGTCATTGATGAAAATGAAAAAGTGGTTGGGTTTTTATCGGAGCAAGACTTATTAGATAAGTTGGTGAAAGCAAGTTATCACTGCCAAGATACACATACGGTACAAGAGTGTATGCATGATGATGTCTTATCTGTTTCTCCAGAAATGTCAGTAATTGAACTGGCTGACATGATGAAAGTTGGAAAGCCGAAAATGTATCCAGTGGTGGATGGCAAAGGTAAGTTGGTTGGTGTTATCACAAGAAGAGACGTGCTGCGTGCCATAGGAATGACATTAAATGAGTGTTTTAAGCATCCCGTTTAACCTCTCTGTTTAAACTTTACGGAATATTGCTTTTAAACTGGTTTGGAAAGACGCTTCGGCGTCTTTTTTATTTTCTATCGCCGAACTGTACAAATTTATCTTGACCTTGGAGCTTACTCTAAGGTTTATCCTTAGCAATAGGTAAATCACCGATACCAATAAGGAAAAAATTATGTGTACAAAACATCAAGGTTGCCAATCTAGCAAAATCAAAACTGCGGTGCCGCTTGGTGCAAGCGAGTCATGCTGTGCGCCAGTAAAATCTTCGCTCAATATCTCTCAGGCCAGTGTTGATGTTTCTGAAAGCTCTTGCTGTAGTGGAGGAGGCTGCAGCGTTGACACAGGCGAGGAAGACGATCCCACAAGGGAGAGTAATTCCTCCGTTCGGAACGCTTGGCTTGTGTCAGGTATGGATTGCCCATCTTGTGCGCAAAAGCTTGAGAAAGCCATTACGTCTTTACAAGGCGTCAGCCAAGCCAAGGTTTTGTTTGCAACAGAAAAACTGGTCGTCGATTTTGATGGTCTAGAGCTGATAGCTACGATAGAGCAGACAGCCCAAAAAACGGGTTTCCCGCTCTCTTCACTTGATGCTCCAAAACCAAGCACTACAAAGAAAGGCTGGCTTGGCGTCATAAGAGACAACATCCAAATTCTCTCGATTGCTGGTGCAATGGCTACTGCGGCAGTAATTTCTAAGATCGACCCTCAAATAAGCGCTTGGTTATTCACTTTGACGTGTTTACTTGGTTTATACCCAATCGCGCTCAAAGCATTTAAGTTGGCGCGTAGCGGTACGCCTTTTGCGATTGAAACGTTAATGAGTGTAGCGGCGCTCGGCGCTTTATATTTAGGTGAAACCGCCGAAGCCGCAATGGTGTTATTGCTTTTCCTTATTGGTGAAAAGTTAGAAGCATATGCATCATCTCGCGCGCGAAGCGGTGTCCAGGCGTTAATGGACTTAGTCCCAGAAAATTCAATTTTAATTATTGATGGTGAACGCAAAGAAGTACCAGCTGCGCAGCTTAAACCAGGGGATATCATAGAAGTCGCACCCGGAGGTCGTTTGCCTGCCGACGGTGTTTTGCAAGATGCGCTTGCGAGTTTTGACGAAAGTGCGTTAACGGGAGAATCTGTTCCCGTTGAACATCAAACCGGTGGCAAAGTGATGGCCGGGGCTGTGGTTGTCGATAAAGTGGTTCGTTTACAGGTGACTTCCCGTCAGGGCGAGAATGCGATAGATCGAATTCTTCATTTGATTGAAGAAGCAGAATCCCGTAAGGCACCATTAGAACGCTTTCTTGATAAATTTAGCCGTTGGTATACGCCACTAATGATGTTGGTGTCTCTGATGGTTATCGTTACGCCGCCATTACTATTTGCCCAACCGTGGGAAACGTGGATCTATCGAGGACTCGCCCTGCTGTTGATTGCTTGTCCATGTGCATTAGTCATTTCAACGCCTGCGGCGATCACTTCTGGCTTGGCGGCAGCGGCTAAGCGGGGCGCATTGATCAAAGGTGGAGCGGCGCTTGAGTTGCTTGGCAAGGTTGAGTCTGTCGCATTTGATAAAACTGGGACACTGACGCAAGGTAAACCAGAAGTGACCGACGTCTTTGCTTTTGATATGGATGAAGACAAGTTACTTAGCCTAACTGCGTCAATCGAGGTTGGTTCAAGTCATCCTCTAGCGGTTTCTTTAGTTACCAAAGTGCAAGAGAAGGGGCTTACTATTCCTGAAGCGTTGGATAAAACCGCGCAAGTAGGCTCTGGTGTCACTGGTTACGTCGATGGAAAAATGGTCCAAGTGGTCACGCCTTCAAAGGCAGACTTTCCACTTTCTCAAGAAGCCAAAGAGCAAGTGGTTACGTTGGAACAACAAGGTAAAACGGTTGTCATTGTTCGTTACGATGACGAGGTCATTGGCGTGATCGCATGGCAAGATACATTGCGCTCAGATGCCCAGCAAGCCATCGCAATGTTGAAGGAACTTGGGGTCACGTCGGTGATGCTAACGGGTGACAACCCGAGAAGTGCAGAAGCAATGGCAAATAGAATAGGCTTGGATTATAAAGCGAGTTTGTTACCTGCAGACAAGGTGCATTACGTCGAGAAACTATCACAACAACATACCGTTGCGATGGTGGGAGACGGTATCAATGATGCTCCAGCCATGAAAGCTTCGAGCATTGGTATTGCGATGGGAGGCGGTACGGATGTTGCGCTCGAGACTGCTGATGCGGCGTTAACACACAACCGGTTGATTGAGCTACCTGCCATGATAGAACTGTCGCGTGCGACGCTAAGTAACATTCGTCAGAATGTCGCGTTAGCGCTAGGTTTGAAAGGTGTATTCTTAGTGACAAGTTTACTTGGGGTTACTGGGTTGTGGGTTGCAGTATTAGCTGACAGTGGTGCAACAGCACTGGTGACATTGAATGCGTTGAGATTACTTCGTTTTGAGTCCAAACAGATCAAATAACTGACCTAACCAATGATCCCACTCATTAATAGCCCGAGGCATTCGTGTATCGGGCTTTTTTTAACCGTATTCACCTGATGCGATCAGACGTTTTTCTCGTCCTTGAAATCACGCATTGCTATGCAACAAAATGATTTAACGCCCCTTAAAGTGTGATCAATACCAGTTTTGTTTGAAATTTCATTTTCATTACATTTTGTCATTGTGATTGTGATCACTCTATGTTGGTGAAAGGTTCGCTACAGTGCATCTGTACCCAATAACTGATTAATGAGCTTATTGTTCATAAAATAAGCCACAATAAGGAGCGACTTATGTCTCAAGCTGTATTCCATTTAGGTGTTACTGAAGCTGATCTTAATGGTGCGACTCTAGCGATCATTCCTGGTGACCCAGCGCGTGTTCAAAAAATCGCAGAACAAATGGAAAATCCAGTATTTCTAGCAAGCCATCGTGAATACACGCTATACCGTGCAGAGCTAGACGGTAAACCTGTTGTGGTTTGTTCTACAGGTATTGGTGGTCCTTCTACCTCTATCGCAGTTGAGGAATTGGCACAGCTTGGTGTTCGTACTTTCCTACGTGTTGGTACAACGGGTGCAATTCAACCGCATGTAAACGTGGGTGACATGATCGTAACGACGGGGTCAGTTCGTCTTGACGGTGCGAGCCTACACTTTGCTCCTATGGAATTCCCAGCAGTTGCTGACTTTGAAGTAGCAACCGCAATGAAAGCAGCGGTAGAAGAGTCTGGCGCTACAGTTCACATGGGTGTGACTGCATCAAGCGACACGTTCTACCCTGGTCAAGAACGTTACGATACGTTCTCTGGTCGTGTTGTTAAGCGTTTCCAAGGCTCTATGCAAGAATGGCAAGACATGGGCGTACTTAACTTCGAGATGGAGTCTGCAACACTGCTAACAATGTGTGCGAGCTCTGGTTTAAAAGCGGGTTGTGTGGCAGGTGTTATCATCAACCGTACACAAAAAGAGATTCCAGATCATTCAACTCTGAAAGAAACGGAAGCGCGTTCAATTAAAGTGGTTGTAGAAGCAGCGCGTAAAATGCTTTAAGCCCCTATAGTTGGCATTTAAACAAACAGAAAAAACCAGAGGCTAACCTCTGGTTTTTTTCTAGTTATAGAAATGCGTACAGCTAAAATTTAGGTATAAAAAAAGCAGCATTAATGCTGCTTTTTATCGTTGTGAATTTTAGCTTTTCTTAATGGCACTATATCTCGTCTGAACCGCCCGCGTCTTTAAACCAAGCCGTTAAGTGCGTTCTTAAATCTTTAAGCTCATCAGGGCCAATCAGGGCTAGCCCTAAGTCTTCAGCACGAGTAATGTCATTGTGACGAAGAGGACGGAAGCTCACCAACATTGCGCGCGCTTGTAAGCCACCTAATAGATCGCGAAGCGATTCTAACTTATATAAAGTATCGTCGCCGTCATCTCTCATGCCTTTGGTTTTGCACTCGATGATGTGCAGCTTATTGTTTACAACTGTTGCGACATCTAACTCATTGCGTACTTCACTTTCACCAAGTTTGCGATAAACCTGAACATTTAACGATCGATCTTGGATCGTTGGCATGGTGTCTTGGATTTGCTTCACGGTGCTGTGAACCAAAGTTTCTAACCACTCACCGTTTGAAAAGCGTCGAGCATCTTCATCTGCAAACGTTAAAACGCCATTCTCATAGGTGGCGATTTCTGCTTCTACTAAATCTGAAAGCAACATGTTGAGCTCACGGTAGCCCTGCTGTTTTTCGGAGAGCTCGACATCAAGCTTTTGTTCTTTGCGGCATGTGGTTGCAAGGTAGTTAAGTGTTGCTAGACCTGGCCCAAGTTCAAGCGCATTTGAGGCCCATCGTTCACCAAGTTCATACAATTTTTTATCAAGAAGAGGTGGTAAATCAACGTGGTGAAACTCGCCGCGTGCACCAAAGATAGTGAGGTAATCTGCAATCGTAATGTGATCTTCGACTTGGGTATCTTCTTTGCCATCAGGGTATAACCAACAAAGCTTATCGCTACTAGGCTCAACCACAAAAATTGGCCAGCGATAGGTACGGAAAACTTCGTACACCGACAACAAGCGATGACGAAGACCACAGCTCGCGTTCAATTTTACATCTTCGCCGCGTTCATGGAGGTCTTTTGCCAGTTTTTGAATTGCTTGTTTGATCAGAGATGTATTAACAGCGGATGGAATTTCAAAAAATTCAGAAGTAATTTCTCGTTGATCTAAAACGGCACTCAGTCGGTCAAATATATCTAACTGGCTCTTGTCTCCGATGAAGACGATATGTGTGCTTAGCGTACGATTATCTAATAGAGGAGTGACCAATCTCACTGGGTCTTGATCGATAATACCAACATGAACAGCCATAGATTTTCCTTTTTATGAGGCCGCTCGAAAAGAGTTGTGCAAGGGGATGAGCTGGCCTTATTAATCATATGTAGACATGGCCGACAAAAAACAAGGGCGACTTAACAAAAAGTCGCCCTTATACAGTTGATTGCACTAATTAATGCTCTTAATTATAAAGTATTTATAACTTAAATCGGTGGACCAATTCATTTTGCTGATGAGCCAAGTGGGTCAGTGATTCACTGGTTTGCGCGATACTCGACATGGCTTGGAAACTTTCATCGGCGATGCTGTTGATATCTTCGATGCTGCGAGCAATGTCTGTTGATGTTTCACTTTGCTCTGCTGCTGCTTGTGAAATGTGCGTACTCATTTGGCTGATTTCGATGATTAGCGCCTGGATCTCTTCCATTGAGCTGTTCGCTTTTGACGCTTGCTCAACCGACATCTCCATATCGCTCATACAGCTTTGTATGACTTGGTTTGCCGATTGTGAGCTAGATTGCAGATTACTGATCATAGATTCAATTTCAGTGGTTGATTGAGTCGTTCTTGATGCGAGTACTCGTACTTCATCTGCCACTACCGCGAAGCCGCGACCTTGTTCACCAGCGCGAGCCGCTTCAATTGCCGCGTTCAATGCCAGTAGGTTGGTTTGCTCCGCAATGTTGCGGATCACATCAAGGATAGATCCAATTTGACCACTCATCTTTTGTAGCTCAGAAACTGCGGAAACCGATTCGTTCAAACGTGTTTCTAGTTGATTAATGGTTGAGATGTTACTGCTCATAACATTTCTGCCTTCTTTAGAGGCAGATTCGACGCGTTGCACCATTTCTAGCGAGCCTTGCGCACTTTGCGCGACTTCTTGCACTGAATGAGACATTTCTGTCATCGCAGTAGCGACGTTTGCCGTTTGTTCGCGTTGAGAGCTCAATTTAATTTGTGCTTGCGAAGAGGTGCGTTCGTTGGTTGTCGCGGTTGACGATAGGTTTTCTGACGCTTCGTTGAGTTTCACCAAGATCTCGTGAAGGTTGTCGGCGAGTGAGTTAATGTGTCGACTCACACGGCTGAATTCGTTGTTATAGCGAATATCGATACGCTGTGTCATATCACCTTCAGTCAGGCCTTCTAACACTTTTAGAATACGAGTCAACGGTTCGCGAACGCTTTGTGCGATGTGGTAGCCAATCGCTGTCGCGAGTAAAACGACAATAACGCCAATGATGATGGCTTTCGTTACACCTGCCGAATATATGTCACCTGCATCTGCCAATGATTCATTGAGCTTATCTGTTGCGGTTGTCGTGAATTGCTCAAGAATCGCCATGGTTGAATCCACTTTATTTGCTAGGTTAGCGATATTGTTATACAAAGCGGCGCGAGCATTGAGGTAATTATTATGTTGGTCTAGCACACCGCCACGCATACCGACGTCACGAGTAAATTGCTCTACAGATTCGCCAAATGCTTTTTCTAGCTCAGGAAGCTGAGTCACCAACCCGCGGAATGCGTAATTCAAGTGTGTTACTGCTTTGCGGTTTTTAGCCACGGCTTGCGTAACAAACTCAGGGTTGGAACTGGCGAGGGCATCAGAGGTAATTACTTCGGCATCTTTTAACTTGATAAAGTAGCTCTTTGCCATGACTTTGACAGAAATGCTGGTTTGATCTGCCACATATTCTTTAAGACCAACCGACAGTTCGGTATTCAGTTTTTGGAAGCGGCGTGAGGATTTTTGCACTTCTTCTTGAGCCGCGAACATTGCTTCGTAGTTGTCCATGGCCTCTAGAGCTTCTGTAAAATAGCTCTGCTCTAACGTTTTTAACTGTGAAAACGGTTCGGCAAGAGAAGGGTAGGTTTGGCTTGCGGTTTTCAGTTGAGCCAATGTGGATTCGAAGCGCTGTTGAGATCTAGCAAATTCCTGACGCATTTCATCCATGCGTTGTTTATTCTCTGTCGTCAGGAAGTCTTTAAATGATTTGTCGGCAGAAAGCAGCTCAACACTGGTTTGATTAGATAACGATACCAACGGTAGGGATGATTTAGAAACCGTGCCAAATTTTCCGTGAATATCACTCATTCCTCCCATCATAATGGCAATTGTGACGGCAAATAGGATGATGATCAGTGCAAAGCCGGCATACATCCTTTTAATAACTGAACCTCGCATAAGTGAGCTTCCTCTCCCAAAAATAGACAAGCTACCCAAGCATTTTTGAGTTTACTTGGGTATAAAAATAATAATTGTCTTAAAAAAGTAACAAAATTCATTGGATTGTATTCAGTTTGTGACGCGCATTTTATGACGCACACGACAAAAAAAGCTTCGTTAATTAGCATTTGATTAATAATGTTAAGTGAACACTGTTTTTATTGAGCTCCGCTTTTGGTTGGCGCATACTAATTGGGGTCTAATTACGTTTATAAAATGGAGTCCTCATGGCGGAAGAAACGATCTTTAGTAAAATTATTCGCAAGGAAATCCCTGCCGATATCCTTTATCAAGATGATTTGGTGACTGCGTTTCGCGACATTAACCCTCGCACACCAAGCCATATTCTCATTATTCCGAATAAACTGATCCCAACAACGAATGATGTAGAAGCTGAAGATGAAGCAATGATGGGGCGTTTGTTCACTGTTGCTAGAAAGTTAGCGAAAGAAGAAGGTATTGCTGAAGACGGCTATCGCCTAATCGTTAATTGTAATCCACATGGTGGCCAAGAGGTTTACCATATTCACATGCACCTACTAGGCGGCCGCCCTCTAGGTCCAATGGTATTGAGCTAAGCTTTTAAAAGTGGGTGGTGATTCACCCACTTCTTTTTCCTGTCGAATGACACATTTGTGGAGATAAATGTGAAACTAGGTGTAAAGCTGTTAGGGCTGATGAGCTGGGCTTTAATGGCCTCTGGCTGCGCGAATTTATCTGCGGGCAATCTGTTTAGTCATTACAGCAACCAGAATCAAGAAGTTTATCAAGCCGTTGTTGCAGGGGAATATGCCAAAGCAAAACAACTTCAATCAAGTGAAGTGGGTGGCGAGATACTTGGCAATTTTGAAAAAGGTCGCATCTCTTTTCTTGCTGAAGATTACCCAACAAGTTTAAATGCGCTAGAAAGCAGCGATCGTGCTGTACGTGTTCAACAAGATCGTGCGACGATATCTGTGTCAGACACGGCAACGAGCGTCGGCTCTCTCGCAGTGAACGACAATCTCCAAGACTATCATCCCGCCGATTACGAACTTGGCTTTTTGCACCTGTATCTAGGACTAAATTACTTACAGAAAAACGATTTAGAAGGGGCACTAGTTGAAGTGCGTCGAGCTAATCAAGTTCAGGAAGCAGCAAGAAAGGCGCGTGAAAAAGAGCTAAAAGCAGCAGAGAAAGACCTTAACAAGCAAGGCATGTCTGCCAATTTAGGCAGTGTGTTAGCGAACTACCCTGATGCTGGTAAAAAACTAAGCGCGGTACAAAATGGTTATCTGTTCTATCTTTCTGGCTTGTTATATGAAGCGTCGCGAGACTTAAACAGTGCTTATGTTGATTACCGACGAGCACTCGCTGTAATGCCAGACAACAAGCAAGTTGTGGAAAGCACCTTATACGCTGCTAAGAAGTTAGGCATGCGTGAAGACTTGCGCATGCTAGAGAAGCGGTATGGCAAAGCACCTTCTGGATTAACTCAGTCACAAGGGCGAGTCATCGTTATTGATGAGCAGGGTGTTGTTGAGGCGATGAAAGGGTGGCGTATTGATTTACCGATTTACGACAGTCGCGATAATGGCGCGATTTATTCGTTGGCGCTTCCTTATTATCAGAACCGAGGTGCTCAACGTTTTAGCGATGTTGTTTTAAATGGTCAGGTATTATCTTCCAGTACGCTGGTTGATGTTAATGCGATGGCGCAAAACGATCTTAATGAACGTCTTACAACAATAGTGATCCGTCAAGCTCTTCGTGTTTGGGCAAAAGATCGAATCCGAAAAGAGGCGGCGAAAAAAGGCGATGATGTGGGCAACATACTTTTCAATGTATGGAACACATTGACCGAACAGCCAGATACGAGAAGTTGGCAAACATTGCCAGCGCAAGTGAAAACGGCTTCAAAAATCGTGAAACCGGGAACACAAAGTTTAAACTTGGGTGATCAAACCTACCAGTTTGAAGTGCCTGCACAGCAGACTACATTGGTATGGGTATCTCGTCAGGGAGCACACTCAACCGTGTGGCATAAACAGCTAGGGAGACTGTAATGAAAGCATGGCTTGTTTGTTTAGCAATGGCTATTGGTTTAGTTGGATGCGCCGAAAACACGGCTGGTATTCGAATTGATGGCCAAACGCAAAAAGTATTCTTTAATGATAACGTTTTAGGTAGTCGCTTATTAGTTGACAACATCACCACCACTTACGTTGATGATCGCCCACGAGGAGTCGTGCAGTTGAGTAGCAATTACAAAGGTGATCAGCACATTCTTTACCGATTTTATTGGTATGACAACAATGGTTTAGAAGTGAATACCAAACCTGGTCCGTGGCGAAAAATGATTGTGCGAGGATTTGAGCAAGTCACGTTATCTGAAGTTACTGTGAATCCAAATGGCACAAAATTCCGTGTGCAAATTAGAGAAGCACAAGACGATTAATCTTAACGGCTCTGCCGAAGCTGCCGCGCTAACGATGCGCTGGTATTGAAAAACTAAGGAACTCTCATGAAAAAAAGTATTATTGCTCTTTTAGGTCTTGCCGTCATTTTAGGTGGCTGTTCTAACAAAGTCTCTTACGGCGATGCGCAAGCAACAGAAACCACGACTATCGATTTTGGCTCAACAGATTTACAAAAAATCGCGGCTGAAATGGTGGATAGCATGATGATGTCGGGCTCTGTAGCAGCAATTACTCGTGACCAACGTCCTATCGTTTTTGTTGAGCGAATTAAGAACAAAACCAGTGAACATATTGACACTGAATCCATTACTGACACGATCTCTACTAAGATGTTGAACTCAGGTAAGTTCCGCTTTGTTGATATGGATCGTGTTGAGTCTGTGCGTGAACAACTTAACTTCCAAAACACGGATGAGCTTGTTAACCAAAGCACAGCGATCCAATTTGGTAAAATGGTTGGTGCTCAATACATGCTTTACGGCAACCTATCTAGCATTGTGAAAAATGCAGGTAGCGATAAAGATGTATACTACAAGATGACCATGCGCCTAATGGACCTAGAAACAGGTTTGATTGAGTGGGCGGATGAAACTGAAATTCGTAAAGCGCAATCTAAGAGCCTATTCGGTCTTTAATCGAACAGGGTGGAGAAGTCATCAATGGCATGGTTTTCTTGGCAACAAGCAAAACAGTTAGATCCGAATCTTAACGCTCTCGATGGCTTCTTTACGGAGCCTCCGGTAAAAGTACAAACTGTTACCGGGGGGCTCACCAACCGTTGTTGGCGGTTGGAATCTTCTCAAGGCCTTGCATACATCTGGCGACCGACCAGTCATGTCTGCAAGGCTTTTTCAATTTCTCGTCACAGTGAATATCAAGTGCTGAATGCAGTCTCTTCATTGGAAATTGGCCCCAAGCCAGTTTTTATTCATGAGCAAGGGTTGCTGGTGGAATGGATAGAAGGAGAGGCTCTGACGGAGTCAGGCTTAGCACTAAGCAATTTATTATCCATTGCGGCGAAGATTCATCAATATCCGATAAGCGCAATTCCTTTGGTTCCATTTTCATATATTTCTCGCATCGATCATTATTGGCTTGAGCTTGGTGGTCAGTATGTGGGGACGGAGTTTGAGGCTTTGTACATGAAGTGGCGCACGGAACCGAACGTTGCACCTGTTCCGCTGGCCCTATGTCACTTCGATCTGGGGTGTTACAACCTAGTGCGAGGAGAGAGTGGGGTGAAAGTCATTGATTGGGAGTATGCCGGGATTGCTGACCCTAGGCTTGATTTGACCTTAACTATTCAGGTCGCGAATTCGCCTGTGGAAGAAGCGGTAAAGCAGTATTGCCAAATTCGAGGTGTCGAAGATGTGTCTCTTTGGCTGAGAGGTGTAAAAGCTTGGCAACCAAGAACCTTGGTGATGGCGATGCTCTGGTATCTACTTGCCTATAAATTGTGGGGAGATGAACAATACTTAAACAGTGCGTATGAGTTGAAAGGCTCATTGTGTATGGAAGATCACTGTTTTGAGAACTCGTGATATTTTCCCCTTTAACAGTAAGGAAATAGTGGTAGTTTTAATAAAAGTACCAGATACACACAGGGAGAGGTACACATGATTATTTACTTACACGGCTTTGACAGTACAAGCCCGGGTAACCACGAAAAAGTTCTTCAACTGCAATTTATCGACGACGACGTTCGTTTTATCAATTACAGCACCCTTCACCCAAAGCACGACATGCAACACTTGTTAAAAGAAGTGTCTAAAGTTATCGATCAATCTGATGACCCAAACCCGTTAATCTGCGGGGTTGGTTTAGGTGGTTACTGGTCTGAGCGAATTGGTTTTCTATGCGGTATCAAGCAAGTGATGTTCAACCCGAACTTGCACCCAGAAAAAACGATGGCTGGTCGAATCGATCGTCCAGAAGAGTACGAAGATATCGCAACAAAATGTGTTGATCAGTTCCGAGCGAAAAATCAAGCTCACTGCTTAGTGATTCTCTCTAAAGATGATGAAGTGCATGACAATTCGAAAACGGCAGCTGAGTTAGGAAAACACTATCAAATCATTTGGGATGAAACTCAGTCTCATAAGTTCAAAAAAATCTCTCATCATTTACAAGCGATAAAGGCATTTAAAAATACTTATTAATGTTGAGTGTAGACAGTAAAGCGGCGTTTTTATCGGCTGCTTTGCTGCGATTCCTTCTCTTGAGTATGCCGAGCCACTGTCTCTTTGAAAGGCACATTTTCTTGGTTTAACGCTTTGAATATTGTGTTCTCCTTACCGTTTTCTTACTTCCCTCCTATGTAGCACGAACACCTTGTTGTAGAGTAGTCGAAAAGTAGTCAATCCGTACTCGTTACACGGATTTTGGTTGCCTTCAAAGTTGGTCTCTATATAATGAACCGGACTAAAATAATTTGATAAATATCAAAAAAAATTGAGAGCGAGTAATAAACTTGCCCAAAAACTTCTGGCGCCGTATGCGTACCAGATAAACATGCCAAACCTTGACAAGTCATTGATAGATAAAGAATCAAAGTGGGTGGTAGTTTTTTAATCCAAGTAATTGAGACACCTCTAAGAACCAAGAATTCATCGGTTGGATGGATGCCACAAATGTTTGTGAGTCATGCATCGAGCTGAACCCCATATATTCATTTTTGTAGAGGAAAATCATTGTGACACGCATTATCGTTGTAGGCGGCGGTGCAGGTGGTCTTGAGTTGGCAACTAAGCTTGGTCGAACTCTAGGTCGCAAAAACCGTGCGCAAATTACGCTAGTCGATCGAAAAGCGAGCCACTTGTGGAAGCCATTATTGCATGAGGTTGCTACAGGTTCTTTGGACGAAGGAGTAGATGCACTGAGCTATCGTGCTCATGCAAAAAACCACAGCTTCGACTTCCAAATGGGTAGTCTTCAAGACATCGACCGTGAACGTAAAGTTATCATCTTAAGTGAGCTTAAAGACGAACACGGTGAACTTCTTATGCCAAGCCGTGAGCTAGAATACGACATTCTAGTGATGGCGATTGGCTCGACATCAAACGACTTCAACACGCCTGGCGTTCGTGAAAACTGTATTTTCCTAGACAGCCCTGAGCAAGCACACCGTTTCCGTACAGAAATGAACAACGAGTTCCTAAAGCTGCACGCGAAAAACGGTAACGGTACGGTCGATATTGCGATTGTTGGTGCTGGTGCAACTGGCGTTGAACTATCAGCTGAGTTACATAATGCTGTTAAAGAGCTGCGCACTTATGGCTTCGGTGATCTTGATTCTAGCAAGTTGAACGTCAATCTGATTGAAGCAGGTGAGCGTATTTTACCAGCGTTACCTCCACGAATCTCTTCTGCTGCTCATCAAGAGTTGGTGAAGTTGGGCGTAAACGTGCGCACCGCCACTATGGTGACTAAAGCTGAAAAAGATGGCCTTACTACAAAAGATGGTGAGAAGATCCCAGCTCAAATCATGGTTTGGGCTGCGGGTATCAAAGCTCCAGACTTTATTAAAGATATCGCTGGCTTAGAAACGAACCGTATCAATCAGCTTGTAGTGAAAAACACACTACAGACAACACGAGATGATGACATCTTTGTTATTGGTGACTTAGCACAATGCACCCAGTCTGACGGTTCGTTCGTGCCGCCACGCGCTCAAGCTGCACACCAAATGGCAAGCCAGGCATTTAGTAACATCGTCGCGAAGATCAATGGGCGCGAGTTGAAAGACTACGTATATAAAGATCACGGTTCATTAGTGTCTCTAAGTCGCTTCTCAACCGTTGGTAGTCTGATGGGGAACCTAACTAAAGGGTCGATGATGGTAGAAGGCCGTATTGCTCGTGTCGTTTACATCTCATTGTATCGCATGCACCTAATGGCGTTGCACGGTGTATTCAAAACCGGTCTGATGATGCTCGTCGGCCGCATTAATCGCGTGCTGCGTCCAAACCTTAAGCTGCACTAAGGTTTTAAATCCACTCTGTGTGGATGTGTTGTATCTTAAAAAATGCAGAAGCCACCGCAAGTCGGTGGCTTTTTGTTTATGTTAGATCTGTCGGTAAAAGTGAGAACACAACGCCATCTTTAGGCTTACCCTGAAAAATAAACCGGTTTCTGGCGATGGCTTCTTTTTGTGCACCGACGGACTCAATTAAGGCTTGGCTAGCTTCGTTGTCGGGGTCACAAACAATCTCTAGTCGAGTTAAACTTAGCTTTGCGAAGCAGAATTCTGCTAAGGCTTTAACGGCTTCTTGGGCATAACCTTGCCGTTGATAGCGGTCGGCAACCCAGTAACCAATACTCGCCATATTAAACGTATGATATAACTCATTAACCGCTGCCATTCCAACCAAAGTGTTACTTTGCCGCTCATAGATACCGAAACCAAAAGCCTCAGTTTTGACCCAGTTAAGACGGGTTGCCAACAGAAAGTCCTGCGCGGTTTTCAATGTGACGTTTTTATCACACCAGTCAAGCCATTGGTGCAGCGAAGGGGATTCTGCAAGTAATCGTTGTAGTGAATGTGCTTCTTCAGCAGGGATGAGCTTGAGCGCTAAGCGGGGCGCAATGATTTCAAAGTCTGGACTCATGAACTAATACGACTTCCATGTTGAGTGTAAGTAAATTGAAAGCTGTCTATTTATACTTGAACGCAGCTATTTTCCTTGCTCTGCGTTGGTTAGGAATAACTGAGGTATAGCAGATAAAAACAAAGCGCAGCTTTGCTGCGCTTTGTCGAACCGCTCGTGCTTATCGAACCCGACGAACTTGAATGATCATACCCATCAACGGGTTATCTAGGTAATGAGTCTCGCTGCTACGCATACGACGTTTTTGATCCATTCGATAACTCTTCAGGAATTTCTCTTCGGTTACTGTCGGCGATATTTCTGCCAAGTTACCAACTTGGACGTTACCATCTACTTCACCTAAGTCATCCGCCAATTGCTCAGTTGAGGTTGGTTCAAAACGCACCTCTCTAACACTTGGTTCGCGCAGATCTAGTGTTGTTTCAGCGAAGAGGTAATGCTGTACGTATATTTGGAATCGACCATCTAGTTCATATAAAGGACCATTGACCGTCTCTTCACTGTAACCGTCGCTGGAAAATGTTTGATTACTATTGCCATTGATTGGGCGGCCATCTGCTTGATAAGAATCAGAGAAATCTCGCCCGCCAACGATGCGGAAAATTGGGGCGCTAGATTTACCTCGGTCACCTTGACGCCAGGCTACGTGTTTAAGCACTTTAAAGCCGGCATGATTATTTAGTGCCGCTTCTTGCGCGTTGAGACGGAAAGAAGAACTTGGCAAAAGCGTCACGCCTTTAGAGCGGCGGTAGGATTCACTCTCTAGGCTACCGACATTTTCCATATCGATTTTTGGCAGTTGATTCGGCCAAGATTCTGTTGTGCTTTCAGCGTCGACTGCTCGCTTGAAAATGATCACTTCAATATCAAATTGGCGCTGTGCCCAAGAGGGCATTGAGACACATAGAAGCAATAACGGGATCAGTATTCTCATTCGACTATTAGCTCGTTGGTAATAAATTCTGTTTAAAATCATTCAGTAAGTCTTGAACAAACTGAATGCGTTTACGTCGGTCCACCAATGGTACGCTAAACTTGAACTTAGTTGGACCTTCCATTGCAAATTTTTGCGGCTGTGATTGCAGCAGTTTAACTAAATACGCTGGATTTATGTCAGCATCAGGGTAAAACTCGATAAATCCACCTTTATCATGGGCTTCTATCTTTTTCGCTTTTAAACTACCAGCCGAAATTTTCAATTCTGAGACGGCAAGTAAGTTCTTTGTTGCGTCTGGAAGCAGACCAAAGCGATCAATCAGTTCCACTTTTAGCTCTGATAGTTCATCACTGCTTGTGACACTCGCAATGCGTTTGTACATCGACAGTCGTGTGTTTACATCCGGAATGTAATCATCTGGTAAGAGCGCTGGGATTCGCATTTCCACTTCAGTTTGCTCACGAAGCAGCTCATCCAAAGATGGCTCCTTGCCTTCTTTTAATGCTTGCACTGCTTGTTCCAGCATTTCCATATAAAGTGTAAAACCAACGGATTGAATTTGCCCACTTTGCTCATCACCAAGCAGCTCACCAGCACCACGGATTTCTAAATCGTGGGTTGCTAACGTAAAGCCAGCACCTAAGTCTTCCAGTGAAGCAATCGCATCAAGACGCTTGATGGCATCTTTGGTCATGGCTTTTGGATGTGGCGTTAATAAGTAAGCATAGGCTTGATGGTGCGAACGTCCAACACGGCCACGTAGTTGATGCAACTGCGCCAAGCCAAGATTGTCCGCACGATCCATGATTATGGTATTCGCCGTTGGTACGTCGATACCGGTTTCGATGATGGTTGTACACACCAACACATTAAAGCGCTGATGGTAGAAGTCATTCATGATTCGCTCAAGTTCGCGCTCGCGCATTTGACCATGAGCCACGGTAATACGTGCCTCTGGGATGAGTTTCTGTAAGTCTTCTGCCGTTTTTTCAATGGTTTCAACCTGATTGTGCAGGAAGTAAACCTGACCACCACGCATAATTTCACGCAGTACCGCTTCACGGACCACTGGCTCTTCTTTTTGTCGAACAAAGGTTTTAATGGCTAAACGGCGTGCAGGAGGTGTCGCGATGATCGACAGGTCTCGCATGCCACTCATTGCCATATTCAGTGTGCGTGGAATTGGTGTTGCGGTGAGGGTAAGAATGTCCACATCCGCACGCATTGCTTTGACTTTTTCTTTTTGACGAACCCCAAAGCGGTGTTCCTCATCAACGATCAACAAACCTAAATCTTTGAATTTAATGTCGCTCGAAAGCAGCTTATGCGTACCAACGACAATGTCTACTTTACCATCGGCAACGTCTTGCAGAATGACTTTTTGTTCTTTGGCAGATTTAAAACGAGACAGTACTTCAACTCGGATTGGTAAGTTGGCAAAACGGTCACGGAAGTTTTCGAAATGCTGCTGAGCAAGCAAGGTTGTTGGTACGAGTACGGCGACCTGTTTACTGTTATCCGTTGCGACAAATGCTGCGCGCATAGCGACTTCCGTTTTACCAAAGCCCACGTCACCACACACTAAGCGATCCATCGCTTTTGCCTGGCACATGTCTGACAATACGGCATTGATGGCCATCGCTTGGTCATCTGTTTCTTCAAACGGGAATGTTGCTTTAAATGTTGCGTATTGCCCACGATCTAGCTCAAATTTGAAGCCAGGTTTTAATTCTCGTTTAGCATACACATCCAGCAATTCTGCTGCGACATCACGCACTTTTTCTGCCGCTTTACGACGTGCTTTTGCCCACGCTTCACCACCTAATTTATGCAGTGGCGCACTCTCTTCAGCGCCGCCAGAATAACGGCTGATAAGATTCAGTGATGAAACTGGCACGTAGAGCTTGGCATCGTTTTGATACTCAAGGGTGACGTATTCCGTTTTCATGCCACCGGCTTCAAGTGTTTGTAAACCGATGTAGCGACCAATACCGTGATCAATATGAACCACAGGTTGACCGGGTTTTAACTCCGCAAGGTGGCGAATAACGGTGTCACTGTTGACGGCTTTTTTATCTTTGCGGCGTCGCTGGATAACACGGTCACCGAGTAGATCACTTTCACAGATCAGAGCGAAGTTCAGCTCTTCGTGAATGAAACCATGCTCTGCTGCGCCTAAGATCAAGCTGAATCGATCACCTGAGTCTAGAGCTTGGTAAAGTGAGCCATGTACGACTGGCCGAACTTTGATGCCTTGCAACAGCTCCGTTAGTGCTTCACGACGACCTTCTGACTCTACCGAGAAAACGATTTTTCCGCTGAATTGCTCACTAAACTGACGAAGGCGCGAGAGCGGCTCTTTATTTTGTTGCTGAACGCCAAGCTCGGCTAACGATTGTACGGGTAGGTTTTGACGACCGGCACGCTTAACCACTTTATCTAGGCTCAATTGAGCGATAGGGAGCTGTTTTAGTTGACTGAAAAGTTCGTCTTTTTTCAACCAAAGCTGTTCAGGAGTCAAAAGAGGACGCAGCGGATCAACTTTTTTCTGGTCGTATCGATATTCGACATCGGTTAAGAAAGTATCGACCGCAGATTCGATATCACCATATGTGATGACTTGAGAGTCTTCTGGCAAATATTCAAATAAAGTCTCGGTATGGTCAAAAAACAGCGGCTGCCAATACTCAATACCAGCGGGCCACGTGCCTTTGGTCACTTGCATGTAGATTGATTCAGGCTCGCGGCGTGCGTCGAACTGGGTACGCCAACGTGTACGGAAATCTTCAATCGCTTCTTTAGTGGTTGGGAATTCATGTGCAGGCAGCAATTGGATTTGCTGAATATCGTCGATAGAGCGTTGGTTCTCTGGATCAAACGTGCGAATGGTATCTATTTCATCATCAAAGAAGTCGATGCGGTACGGGTCATTGCTGCCCATAGGAAAGAGATCCAGAATAGACCCACGACTTGCATATTCACCTGGCCCAAATACTTGATCTACATGGCGGTAGCCTGAATTTTCAAGTTGTACACGTAACTTCTCTAGCGAGATTCGATCACCAGTTTTCACCATTAAAGTGTGTTGCAACAGAAAATCACGTGGCGATTGGCGTTGCAATACTGTACTGACCGGGACGATGGTTATGCCATCACGCTGACTTGGCAGTTGGTATAGGCGTGCGATACGTTCAGAGATGATTTCTTGATGCGGAGAAAAGTTATCGTAAGGCAGCGTTTCCCAGTCGGGGAACAGGCTTACCGTTTGGTCGGTGAATTGCTCAATCTCTGCCTGAAGTTTTAAAGCAATTTGCGGGTCAGGCACAACGAGTAGAGAGTGACTCGAATGCTGCTTGGCTAGCTCTGCAATGGCTAGAGGTAGAGCTGCGCCCGGCAAATTACCTAGCTGTTTTTTGTCGCCACGCTCTGAAGGGTTGGTGACGGAAAGAATCGTTGCTTTTGTCATAGGAATTATTTTTTATCTCGCTCCATCGAGCGCTGACGTAAAAGTTTTTGTTGTTGATACAGTGCCGCCTTTATCAGTAAATCTTGATCAGATTCTCGGAGCATCTTGTATCTAAGCGTGATAATGAAATCTTGCTCTGAAGCATCACATTCTTCTACTTGAGCGTAACAGTAAATCGCCGCAGCAGGGTGATCGAGGAACAGTTTAACACGAACGAGTTGTTGAGTAGTTAACGCTGTATCTGAGCGGAAACTGAGTTGACTAGCACCAAACTGCGTCGTTTGATAGCGAATGGAGGCGTCATCTTGTTGTGAAAGCATAAAGCTCAACAAGAGGTTAAGTTTCGCGTTTTGCGTATCAAGCAAGTTGATCACATGCTTTAACTCTTTGTTTTTCAGCTCTAGACGCGCGTTGTCTGCCAACATATCTAAGTGACTAAATTCACTGGCGACAATAAATGGTGCTGGAATTTCGGAGACAAACGTTTCTTCATCTGGCAAAGCAAAGTCCGCACTCAACGTTTCGACGTTGATGGTGAGGTTATGATGGACGGTAAAGTATTCTTGCTCTGTCATATAGTCGATCCTTTTGCCAGCGAGCGCTCCTTGCTCACTCAACAAACAAAGAGAAATAGGGCACTGATTATCGCTAACTGAATGAAGTTATCAAGTTTAGCCGATTTGTCCTTGAACTTTTTGCCCTAAATACAGACTTATTGCATGTCGTTGACAAATTTAGCGATTCTCTTGTCTTCTTAATGAGAAGAGTAAGGTAAGATAATCCGCTAAAGCTTTATATCAAAACAACCAGTTGGTTTGTCTTATATGTATCATCCTATCTCATTGTTTATTGGCTTAAGGTATCTTCGGGGACGCTCTGGAGATAGGTTCAGCCGATTTGTTTCTTATATGTCGACGGCGGGTATTACGATCGGTGTAATGGCGTTGGTGACGGTTCTTTCTGTGATGAACGGGTTTGAATCGCAGTTAAAAGAACGCATTTTAGGTGTGCTACCTCATGCCGTTGTTTCGCAACACGATGGAAAAACGCCTATGACCGAGTCTGCCCCTCCATTTGTTCAAGCGATGTCGAGTGAATCTCAGCCGGAGCCTATCGTTAGAGGAGAGGCTGTTATTCAGAGTTCTGCACAGCTGACGGCTGGTTACCTCATCGGTATTGAACCTAAGAAAGGCGATCCGATTAGCAACCATTTGATTGCCGGACGATTATCGTCACTTCAAGCAGGTGACTACAATGTATTTTTGGGTCACAGTTTGGCGCGTTCACTAAAGGTCTCAATCGGGGATAAAGTGCGCTTGATGGTGACCAACGCAACGCAGTTTACCCCACTTGGCCGTATTCCTAGCCAGCGAAACTTTACTGTCTCAGGCATTTTCAATACGGGATCGGACGTTGATGGTCAATTAATGATTGTGAACATGACGGATGCATCTAAGCTGATGCGTTTCCCTAAAGACACGGTTTCTGGTTGGCGTGTCTTTTTCTCTGACCCATTTATGGTGACGGATTTTGCTGACCAACCCATGCCTGATGGATGGGAATGGAGTGATTGGCGCGAACAGCGTGGTGAGCTTTTCCAAGCGGTGAAAATGGAAAAGAACATGATGGGACTTATGCTAGGTCTAATTGTGGGTGTCGCTGCATTCAATATTATCTCCGCTTTAATCATGGTGGTAATGGAGAAGCAATCAGAAGTCGCAATATTGAAAACTCAAGGCATGACTCAATCTCAAGTGATGACCATTTTCATGGTGCAAGGTGCAAGCAGTGGTGTAATTGGCGCGATTGTTGGTGGCGCTGCGGGCGTGATCTTGTCACTTAATCTAAATGCGATTCTTGAATCTGCTGGTGTGGCGCTATTCAGCTTTGGTGGTCATCTACCCATCTTGATTGATTCACTGCAAATTCTTTTAGTGGTGGTGTTGGCGATTGCTCTTAGCCTTGCTGCTACGCTTTATCCTTCTTATCGAGCATCTTCTGTTAAACCTGCTGAGGCACTTCGCTATGAATAAGCTATTAGAATGTCGTGATATTCGTAAAGTCTACCGAGAGGGTTCGTTAGATAC
The DNA here is from genome assembly GCF_033339735.1 of Vibrio sp. 2033. Taxonomy (NCBI): domain Bacteria; kingdom Pseudomonadati; phylum Pseudomonadota; class Gammaproteobacteria; order Vibrionales; family Vibrionaceae; genus Vibrio; species Vibrio sp. 2033. Next base: position 713,293 of record NZ_JAWOVC010000001.1, on the reverse strand, counting down.
GGAAGTGTTGAAAGGCGTAAGTTTCGATATCGACAAAGGGGAGTTGGTTTCTATTGTTGGCTCTTCTGGTTCGGGAAAAAGTACCTTATTGCATATTTTAGGTGCGTTAGATGACGCAACTCATGGTGAAGTTGATTTTCTAGGGCAAAACCTATCAGCTTTGAGCTCGAACAAACAGGCGGCATTACGCAACAAGCACCTTGGTTTTGTATACCAGTTTCATCACTTGTTGGCTGACTTTACTGCGCTTGAAAATGTGGCGATGCCACTGATGATTGGCGGTGCTAAAGTAGCGGATGCAAAACAGGCGGCTAAAGCGCTGTTAGATAAAGTTGGTTTGAGTCATCGGATGCAACATAGACCCTCCGAGTTATCGGGCGGTGAGCGTCAGCGTGTTGCGATTGCGCGTGCATTGGTGAATAAACCTGATCTGGTCTTGGCTGATGAACCTACGGGGAACTTAGATCACAATACGGCACTGTCTATCTATGATTTGATGCGCGAGCTCAATAAAGAGTCAAACATTGCATTTTTGGTTGTCACGCATGACAAAGAGCTGGCAGCAAAAATGGATCGTCAAATGCACATGCAAGATGGTTTGCTCGTAGATCGTTTTGTGAATGATACAGCATCTGCGGAGGGCTAGTTTTGTTTACCTCTTTAGCTTTGATGATTGGTGGTCGCTTCAGTCGAGCGAAAAAGCGCAACAAGATGGTGTCTTTCATATCGCTTTCTTCGACTATTGGTATTGCGGTTGGCGTTGCTGTGATCATTATCGGTTTGTCTGCAATGAATGGCTTTGAGCGCGAGCTGCAATCGCGTGTGTTGTCTGTGATCCCACACGGAGAGTTAGAAGGTGTTAATGGACCACTTCATGACTACACCAAAACGATGAATCAAGCTCTAAAACATGAACATGTTGTTGCGGCAGCACCGTACGTTCGTTTTACGGGCTTGGCAGAAAAAGGCAGTAAGCTAAAAGCGATAGAAGTTCGTGGTGTAGAGCCTACTTTCGAGCAAGCGGTGTCGAGCTTATCGAATTTTATTGACCAAGAAGCTTGGCAAAACTTTTATGCCGGTCAGCAGCAAGTGATCTTAGGACGAGGTGTAGCAAACGAGCTAAATGTCGCCGTGGGGGATTACGTTACGTTGATGATTCCGCAAACAGGCGGCGCAAATAAAGTGCAGGCTCCTAAGCGAGTGCGCGTGAAGGTGTCAGGGTTCTTAACATTGAATGGCCAAATCGACCACTCTCTAGCGTTAGTACCATTAGCGGATGCTCAGCAATACGCGAGATTAGGGGAAGGGGTCACTGGCATTTCACTAAAAACTGACGATGTTCTCAATGCGCCTTCTATTGTTCGCGAGGTTGGTAGCATGGTTGATGTTTATGTGTATTTGAAAAGCTGGCAGCAAAAGTTTGGTTTTTTGTATCGCGATATTCAGCTCGTGCGCACCATTATGTACTTGGTGATGGTACTGGTGATTGGCGTGGCATGTTTTAATATTGTGTCTACGTTGATGATGGCAGTGAAAGACCGAGCGGCGGAAATCGCAATTTTGCGAACAATGGGAGCAAAAGATAGCCTAATCAAACGGATCTTTGTTTGGCAAGGTGTATTCTCTGGTGTATTTGGTAGTCTCGTCGGCAGTGTTATCGGTGTCTTAGTGGCGTTAAACCTGACTCCGTTAATTAAAGGGTTAGAGAGCTTAATTGGTCATCAGTTTTTATCGGGTGATATTTACTTCGTCGACTTCTTACCATCACAACTACACTGGCCAGATGTGGCATTGGTGTCAGTGACGGCGATAGTGCTTAGTTTACTTGCGACGTGGTATCCTGCTTCGCGTGCCGCAAGGTTGAATCCGGCGGCTGTACTGAGTTCTAAATAGCGGATTGTTTTACAATATGCGAAAACAAAAAGGACCGAATTCGGTCCTTTTTTGTATTTATCCGACTTGAGTAACATCGCGTTTCATTCTAACTGTTAGATGCCCCTCAACTGATAGCTCAAATGCTGATTTTTACGCAGTAAGGTCTTATCTTATTTTGCGTTTTTGCCAGCTCCGTACCACTGAGTAGCGCCAAAGCCCTCGAATTCCGAAGTAGCCAATAATCGCGGATACAACCCCACAAATTGCGCAGCCCAATAGAAATGGAGGTCCAATGGTGCTCATTTGCTGCATGATGAATTCCCACGATAGTTCAAAGTGAAAAGGTTGCGGGGGAAGACGCATCACTAGAGCACCTAGCTTGTACGCAAAGTAAAATAGCACAGGCATAGTGATAGGGTTGCTGATCCATACCAAAGCGACGGAGAGGGGCAGATTGACACCCAACATAATGGCCAAGCCAGCGGCCATGATCATTTGGCTCGGCAGCGGAACAAAAGCCATAAATAACCCGACAGCAAAAGCCCCTGATGCCGAGCGGCGGTTTAAGCACCACAAGTTCGGGTTGTACAACACATTGCCGAAGACCTTCAATGCTTTTTGGCGTTTGATCAATTCATGATCTGGCATGAAGCGTTTTATCAGCTTTCTAGGCATAGGACAGCATGACTCTCTCAGAAAAAAGTTGGACCTTGGCGTTATTTGTAGCGAGCGTAATCTCGTCGGCTTGGTGGCCGACAATACCAGATTGGCGTTGGTTGCTGCTGGGAATAATAACCACTGGCTCAATAATCAAATTACGTCGTGGCTTAATTAGCATAGGCGCAATTGCGGGCTTTACGGTTGTCATCGTCCACGGCAATGTATTGGAGTCTCAGAGACAAGCCCTTTTTCAAGCAGGGGAGAATATTACCATAATTGGTAAAGTTGACAGCCCTTTTACGCAAATAAGTCACGGTTATGAAGGTATTGTCGCTATAGAAGCGGTAAATTCTCAAACTCTGTTACCTTTTCTTAAACCTAAAATCCGTCTTATTACGCCTTTTCCACTCGATGTTAACAGTGAGTTTACGACATCCATCTTGTTAAAGCCGATTACAGGTCTACGCAACGAAGCTGGCTTTGATGCTGAAAAGCACGCGATGGGTAAAAATATTATCGCCCGAGCGGTTGTTAACAAAGATGCTAAGTGGATTGTTCGTTCTAATGTATCTCTGCGTCAATCCATTATTGCCGATGTCGCTGATGATGTGTCTTCCCTTCATCATTTCTCGTTAATAAGTGCGTTAGTTTTTGCTGACCGTTCTTGGTTGTCTAAGGAAGATTGGCAAGCGCTCAGGGACAGTGGTTTACTGCATTTGGTCTCCATTTCTGGTTTACATATTGGTATGGCGTTTACTTTTGGGCTAGTCGTGGGCGGTACCGTTCGTTATCTATTACCCCAATACCAGTTGTTACCTAGCTTATATGGGCTGATCTTCGCTGTTGCCTACGCTTGGTTAGCGGATTTCTCTCTGCCTACTACGCGAGCAGTGTCGGTATGCGTTGTTTACGTTCTCCTGAAGTATACTCTGGTGCACTGGACTTCTTGGCGAGTTCTTTTGCTTGCAGTATCTCTACAACTGCTTGTCCAACCTTTTGCATCCTACAGCATGAGCTTTTGGTTATCATACCTCTCCGTTTGTGCGGTATTGTTCGCAATTAATTTGATTCGACATCAAAGGGGAGGTTGGAAAGCGCGATTAAAAGCGTTATTGCTTACTCAATTGATGTTGAGCGCTTTAATCGTACCTGTTAGTGGCCATTTCTTCTCCGGTTTTAGTTTGTCCTCAATAGCCTACAACTTGGTATTTATTCCTTGGTTCGGATTTATCGTTGTACCTTTGATGTTTCTAGCCCTGTTCTCATCTTTGTTTCTTGAAATGATAGCGAAGCCTCTGTGGCATTTGGTGGACTGGTCATTACAGCCATTGAGCACGTCAATACAGTACGCAATAGGTTCTTGGCAACCTATTAGCATGGAAATGACAATGCTGGTTATGGCGATAGTGGTTTGCTTAATATTTCAACGGTTCATGTCTCAGTACGCGTGGTATTTGTTACTCGGCATCGTTATTAGTATCAAGCTTGCATCGGAGTATGAACCGCATTGGCGTATCGATGTATTAGATGTAGGTCATGGCCTTGCAGTGGTTGTAGAAAAAGACGACAAGGTGTTGCTGTATGACACTGGTAAAGCATGGCAAAGCGGCAGTATCGCAGAGCAGGTCGTCACTCCGGTTTTGCATCAACGAGGTTATGAAAGCATAGATACACTGATTCTAAGCCATTCCGATAATGATCACGCAGGCGGCCGCTTTTTCATTGAAGATGCCTTTTCTCCACAGCGTAAACTTAGTAGTCAATTCTTTATCGAATATGAGCCTTGCACTAGAGGCGACCAATGGAAATGGCAAGGATTAAACATGGAAGTGCTCTGGCCTCCTACACTTGTTCAACGTGCGTATAATCCGCACTCCTGTGTATTACGACTTACTGACCCTATTTCTAACTTTAGTATGCTTTTTACTGGTGATATTGAGGCCATTAGCGAGTGGATTTTGCTTAGAGAACCCGGAAAGTTACAAAGCGATGTGATGCTAGTCCCTCACCACGGGAGTAAAAGTTCATCGAATCCTCGATTTATTGAGGCGGTGAGCCCGAGTGTGGCAGTTGCTTCTTTAGCAAAAAACAATCGATGGGGAATGCCAGCGGAAAATGTCGTTGCTTCATACCGAAAGCTTGGCGTTACTTGGCTTGATACTGGTGAGGGTGGTCAGGTAAGCTTCTTTATTCACCGTGATAATTGGCGCTCAGAAACCAAACGTAGCGATACATTTGAGCCTTGGTATAGGCAAATGCTGCGTAGCGGAACTAATATAAAAAGACCTAATGTCGAATTAGGTCTGTAAGTTTTAGCTTTTTATTTTTAATATATCCAACCTGAATTTTTTATTCTTTTTTAATGGTAGTGTAAAACTAAATAGTTTCTTTTCACCATTTGGTCTGGCTAGTTGCTCTAAGCTAGAAAAGTAGTCTTCGAAAAACTCGGTCTTAAGTATACATTCTAACCACAAGTTAGCTTTTATAGAATCTAATTTGTTCCATGGTTTTACTCTTGATGCGTAATGGAGTTGAATCGGATTATCATATGCATCCAATAATTCTTCTTTAGTATAGTTAACCTCATCCACAAACTCTTTTCTGTCATACATACTATACACATAGTTACAAACCATGTTTCTTAAGGGTAATTTTCCAACTCTAGGGTGACAACAGAAGTTTAGAACGTCTTGTTCTGGCTGTATTAATCTGTGAGAGTTTTTTTCGAGGTAGTCTTTAAACCTTTTCTCTAAATTATCTTTTCTAATGAGATCGGCATTCATAAAAAAGTATCCAGCACCTATTTTCAGTTGGCTAATCTCTTCATTAGAAAAACTCTTTTTATAAACATCATTATAGCTTAGGATCTTATCTACAGAGAATACCCCTGATATATAATTATTATCATCGTTGTTATTATATTCTATAAAATCTTTTGAAATGTCATTTAAGTAAATAACATCGACATCAGATACGATCATTTTTTTATGTTCTTTAATTAAACTTGAAATACTAAGTTTGTAAAACATAGCTTTAGAGTAATGACCTTTTGTCTTTATGTTTTTCCAATCATTTTCAAAGTCGACATTTTCATCGAAATTAATGAAAATAAGCTCTGAGTTTTTGAATTTTTGTATGGTTTTTTTTAATTTTTCTTGATTTAGCAGCGTAATATCTTCATGTAAGACATATATCTGGTATTTGTAGTTTTTATCTGATTTCTCAAGCAAAGAATAGAATGCTACTGCAGCTGGAATAACATAGTTGTTATCAAAGCAATGAACAATGGGAATGACTTGCATATTTTTTATTGTAAATAAGAATGAACATATCAAGAGTATAGAGCGAAATATAAAAGACTAAAAGACTTTCTCTAAGTGGACATAACACATTTATTAATGTTTATCAGTAGATGAACAGGTACGATGGTCAAGTTTGCTTCACGATGAGGCTTGATCCCCCAATTTTCATATTTAAGATTGAATATCAGTTGAGTCAGAGTAGGTTAGCCAATGACACATTGGAGATCTACTGGGTAAAAGTGGCAGTCTTATACGTTAGCAAACTTAGTGTACGTTCTAGGGATAGGCATATGAGCGCTAACAGAGTAGAATGAATGCCTTAATGTAAGAAAACAAAGCACTTCTATGTCAACAAATACTGATGAAACGACTTGGCAGACGTTTAAGCGTCTCTGGCAATTTATACGCCTTTATAAATCTGGCCTAATCGTTGCTGTTTTAGCATTAGTTATTAATGCAATATCAGATACTTATATGATTTCCTTGCTAAAACCGCTACTCGATGAAGGTTTTGGGAACGCTGAGTCTGATTTTTTACGCACGCTTCCATTGATTATTTTTGCTATGATGTTCATTCGTGGCATAAGTGGATTTGTCTCCACCTACTGTTTGAGTTGGGTATCTGGCAACGTAGTTATGCAAGTCCGTCGCATGGTGTTCAATCACTTTATGCATATGCCGGTGTCTTACTTTGATAAGGAAAAGACGGGCAATTTATTGTCGCGTATAACCTACGACTCAGAGCAAGTGTCAGCGGCAACTAGCCAAGCGTTGGTGAGCATTGTCCGTGAAGGCGCAAGTATCATTGGTCTGTTAGTCTTGATGTTTTACAACAGCTGGCAATTGTCGCTAGTGCTGTTTGCTGTTGCTCCCGTTGTAGCATGGGGTATTGGTGTTGTTTCTAAACGTTTTAGAAAAATATCCAAAAATATGCAGACCATGATGGGTAACGTAACTGCATCAGCAGAGCAGATGCTGAAAGGCCATAAAGTTGTGCTGAGCTATGGCGGCCAAGACATCGAACGTAAACGATTTGAAAAAGTCAGCAACCAAATGCGTCAACAAAGCATGAAGTTGGTGACGGCTCAAGCGGCGGCTAACCCTATCATCCAAATGATTGCATCACTTGCAATTGTTGCCGTTCTTTATTTAGCAAGTATTGATTCGATTAAAGAGCAGTTGACTCCAGGGACATTTACTGTTGTCTTCTCTGCAATGTTTGGTCTGATGCGCCCACTTAAAGCGCTGACTAACGTTACTTCTCAGTTCCAACGTGGTATGGCCGCGAGCCAAACGCTCTTCGCGTTAATTGACCTCGAGCCTGAGAAAAACGAAGGTAAGTTGACAGTTGAACGCGCAAATGGCGATGTTTCGGTTAAAAACGTAAGCTTTACTTACACTGGCGCAGAAAAACCAGCATTGGAAAATGTCAGCTTCGATATTCCAAGAGGAAAAACGGTGGCGCTAGTTGGCCGTTCTGGCTCAGGTAAAAGTACCATCGCGAACTTGTTCAACCGCTTCTATGATGTTGGCAGTGGATCTATCACATTAGATGGGCATGATATTCGTGATTACGAGCTAAAGAATTTACGTCAGCAATTTGCACTAGTATCGCAAAATGTTCATTTGTTTAATGACACGATAGCAAACAATATTGCGTACGCAACGGATGGCCAATACGAGCGCAGTGATATCGAGAAAGCGGCAACACTCGCGCATGCGATGGAGTTCATCAGTAAGATGGATGGCGGACTAGATGCGATGATTGGTGAAAATGGTGCTAGCTTGTCTGGTGGTCAACGCCAACGTGTTGCGATTGCGCGAGCTCTATTGCGTGATGCTCCAGTGCTGATTCTTGATGAGGCAACTTCGGCTTTGGATACCGAATCCGAGCGAGCTATTCAAGCTGCACTTGATGAGCTGCAAAAAGACAAAACGGTACTTGTAATAGCGCACCGCTTATCCACAATCGAGAAAGCCGATGAAATTCTTGTGGTTGATGATGGTGCCATCATTGAACGTGGCAACCACGCTGAGCTTATTAAGAAAAATGGTGCGTATGCACAATTGCACCGTATTCAGTTTGGTGAATAAGCGCGGTGATTGAAAAAATCTGGTTTGAAAACCATCCAATAAAATACCTCTTGTGGCCGCTTTTGTGGCCACTGAGTTTATTATTTGGAGCGATAAGCAAGTCAAAGCGAAAGCAATACCAAACTGGCCGCAAGCAAGCTTATAATGCGCCTATACCTGTTGTTGTGGTTGGCAATATCACTGCTGGTGGCAATGGTAAAACACCAGTTGTTGTGTGGCTTGTTGAGCAACTACAGCAAATGGGCTTTAAGCCGGGGGTTGTTTCTCGTGGTTATGGGGCAAAGGCTCCTGCCTATCCGTTAGTGCTAAAAGAAGATACGCCAGCGAAGCATTGTGGCGATGAACCTAAGTTGATTCATCGCCGTACGGGAGCACCTGTTGCGGTAGATCCTGTGCGTTCAAATGCTGTGAAAGCACTGCTAGATTTGGATGTGGATATCATAATTACGGATGATGGATTACAACATTATGCGTTAGGCCGTGATATTGAGTTAGTGATTGTGGATGGGAATCGCCGGTTTGGGAATGAAAGCCTGATTCCATTAGGTCCTTTACGTGAAGGTATTGAGCGACTTAAAGAAGTCGACTTTATCATCACCAATGGCGGTCAAGCGCATACGGGCGAAATCGCAATGGCTTTAGCACCCTCTAAAGCTATTAATCTTAAGACTAAGCAACATGTGGATGTCTCGGAGTTGAGAGATCTGGTCGCATTTGCGGGCATTGGGCATCCTCCGCGTTTTTTTCATACACTAAACTCGATGAACGCAAATGTTAAAGTCACAAAAGGTTTTGCTGACCATCAAGACTTTGATCAACAAGAATTAGAAGCATTGGCTCAACAAGGGACCAATGTGATTATGACCGAGAAAGATGCCGTCAAGTGCAGCCATTATGCGCAAGATAATTGGTGGTATCTGCCTGTATCTGCCCAGTTTGAGTCAAACGATGCAGAGCAAATTTTAAATAGAATAAAAGAGGTTAAAGCGGCTTATGGATCACCGTCTACTTGAGATTGTAGCTTGCCCTGTTTGCAAAGGTAAGCTGACGTACGATAAAGATAATCAAGAGTTGATCTGCAAATTGGATCGCCTTGCTTACCCGATCAAAGAGGGTATTCCAGTTCTGCTAGAGCCTGAAGCTCGCACTATGAGCATGGATGAGGGACGCTAATGTCTTTTACGGTTGTCATCCCTTCGCGCTACGCATCGAGCCGTTTGCCTGGTAAACCGCTAGCGGATATTGGTGGTAAGCCTATGGTTCAGTGGGTTTATGAACAAGCGCTACAAGCGGGTGCGGAAGATGTCATCGTTGCAACTGATGACGAGCGTGTTGCGAAAGCGGTTTCGTCATTTGGTGGTAAAGTTTGTATGACCTCTCCCCACCACGAATCAGGTACGGAGCGTCTTGCCGAAGTTGTTGAAAAGATGGCTATTCCGTCAGACCACATTATTGTTAATGTGCAAGGGGATGAGCCTTTGATTCCGCCGTCCATCATTCGTCAGGTTGCTGATAACTTATCTGGGTGTGAAGCCCCGATGGCGACGTTAGCTGTAGAAATAGACTCGGAAGAGGAAGTGTTCAACCCGAACGCTGTTAAAGTTGTCGCAGATGAGCAAGGCTATGCGTTGTACTTTAGTCGAGCAACCATCCCTTGGGATCGCGATAACTTTGCTAAACAAGACAAAACCATTGCCAACCCATTAATGCGTCATATTGGTATTTATGCTTATCGAGCTGGTTTCATTAATACGTATGTCAATTGGGCACCAAGTGCATTAGAGCAGATTGAGTGTCTTGAGCAACTGCGAGTGCTTTGGTACGGTGAAAAAATTCATGTGGCGGTAGCGAAAGAAGCACCAGCGGCAGGGGTTGATACGCCCGAAGACCTAGAAGCCGTGCGCGCGATTGTTGCAAAGCAAGCGTAACAAATGCTCAGATAGATTTAAGAATAAACAAGGCTCCTGAATTAGGAGCCTTTTTGTTTTACTTGTATCGCGGTATTAGTTAAATGTTAGTGTCGTATTGGTTCCGTTTAGGGCAGGTTGCTAAGACCTCTCGGTGACCGGTGTCTTTCACTTCTTGGAGAATGACATCAAAGCCCCATAATCGATACACGTGCTTTAGAACTTCTTCGTAACTATCATCAAGTGGGATGCGGTTGTGAGGAACGTACTGCAACGTAAGCGATCGATCACCACGGACATCGACATTAAACACCTGAATGTTTGGCTCAAGATTAGATAAGTTATACTGAGCGGCTAGGGTTTCTCTAATGCGTTTATAACCCATCTCATCGTGTATCGCAGCGACTTCAATAAAGTTCTTATGATCATCATCGTTGATCGCAAACAACTTGAAATCACGCATTAATTTCGGAGAAAGGTATTGGCTAATAAAGCTTTCATCTTTGAAATTATGCATCGCGAAATGCACTGCATCTAACCAGTCGGTTCCTGCTAGGTCTGGAAACCACTCTTTGTCCTCATCAGTTGGTTCTTCACAGATACGCTTAATATCTCGGAACATGGCAAAGCCTAACGCGTAGGGGTTAATGCCATTAAAGTAAGGACTGTTATAAGGCGGCTGAGCCACGACACTGGTGTGGCTATGTAAGAACTCTAGAATGAATTTTTCAGACACCAAGCCCTCATCATAAAGATGGTTGAGTATGGTGTAGTGCCAGAACGTTGCCCAGCCCTCATTCATGACTTGCGTTTGTTTTTGCGGATAAAAATACTGACTGATCTTACGGACGATCCGAACAACTTCACGTTGCCACGGCTCTAGCAACGGCGCATGTTTTTCGAAGAAGTAGAGCAAGTTTTCCTGAGGCTCGCTTGGGAATCGCTCTTTAATGTCTTCCTCTTTCGTCTTGGCTGTCGGTACGGTGCGCCAAAGCTCATTAACTTGAGATTGTAGGTATGCTTCGCGTTCTTCTTGTCTTGCTTTTTCCTCTGTAATTGAGATTTTCTCTGGACGCTTGTAGCGGTCTACACCAAAGTTCATTAACGCATGACAAGAGTCGAGCAGCTTTTCCACTTCTTTTACGCCATACCGTTCTTCACACTCGGCTAAATACTTTTTCGCGAACAGCAGATAGTCGATAATAGAGCTGGCGTCAGTCCACGTTTGGAATAGGTAATTACCTTTGAAAAAAGAGTTATGGCCGTAACACGCGTGCGCTATCACGAGTGCTTGCATTGTTACCGTATTTTCTTCCATCAAATAAGCAATACAAGGGTCTGAGTTAATCACAATCTCGTAGGCTAACCCCATTTGACCATGTTTATAGTTCTGCTCTGTTTGAATGAATTTTTTACCAAATGACCAGTGGTTGTAATTGATTGGCATGCCGATACTTGAATAGGCATCCATCATCTGCTCTGAAGTAATCACTTCTATTTGGTTAGGGTAAGTGTCTAGGCGATAATGCTCCGCGACACGCTTAATTTCTTTGTGGTATCGCTCTAACAGCTCAAATGTCCAATCTGGTCCATCTGGCAACACTTTACTGTTACGCTTCTTAGGCGCCTCTCCTGAGAGGTTTCTCGTTGCGGTATTCATCGCTAGCCTCCTTACGCCGTTTCTTTTTGGAATAGTTCACGAAAGACTGGGAAAATATCCTCCACAGAGCGAATGTTTTTCATTGCGAAATTAGGAAACTCTTCAGTGAGTTTTTCGTACTCATGCCATAGAGTTTGGTGCGAGCGCCGCGTGATCTCTATGTAAGAGTAGTACTGACAGTTTGGAAGTAATTTGTTCACTAACAGATCCCGGCATCTTGGCGAATCATCTGCCCAGTTGTCACCGTCGGATGCTTGAGCTGCATATATGTTCCACTGACCAATCGGGTATCGCTCTTTTACTATTTCATCCATTAACTTGAGCGCGCTAGATACAATGGTACCCCCGGTTTCTTGTGAGTAGAAAAATTCGTGCTCGTCCACTTCCTTCGCTTGGGTATGGTGGCGGATAAAGACGACTTCGACATTCTCGTAGGTACGAGTTAAGAACAAGTACAAAAGAACATAGAAGCGTTTTGCGATGTCTTTCGTTGCCTGATCCATCGAACCGGATACGTCCATTAGACAGAACATGACCGCTTGGCTCGATGGTACCGGGCGTTTCTCATAGTTCTTGAAGCGTAAGTCGAAGGTATCGATGAAAGGCACGCTTTCGATTTTCTTGCGCAGTTCTTCAATTTCAGCCTTCAAGCGGTTCTCTTCAAACTGCTGAGCAGGTTCAATATTTTTGATGCGAGCAAGTTCGTCTTCTAACTCTTTAAGAAGTCGTTTCTTACCAGCAGTCATTGCAGTACGGCGCGCAAGAGATTGTTGCAGAGAACGTACTACGGCGATATTGGAAGGGATACCGGCAGTTTGAAAGCCTGCACGGTGTGTTTTCCATTCAGTGATTTTGGCAATTTGGTTTTTTTCTAGATTAGGCAGCTCGAGATCTTCGAACAAAATATCGAGGTACTCATCTTTTGATATTTGGAATACAAATTCGTCTTGGCCTTCTCCATCTGGACTGGCGTTCCCTTCTCCTGAGCCGCTACCCTGACCGCCACCTTTGGGACGCTCAATTTTATCACCAGTAATGAATTGGTCGTTACCGGGATGAACTCGTTCGCGAACACCACCTTTGCCTTGATGAAATATAGGCTCGTTGATGTCTTTGTGAGGGATAGAGACGTCTTCGCCCGTTTCCGTATTCGTAATCGAGCGTCGATTCACTGCGTCTGCTACCGACTCTTTTATTTGCTCTTTGTGGCGCTTCAAGAAGCGCTGTCGATTAACAGCGCTCTTGTTCTTGCCATTGAGCCTTCGGTCTATAAATTGCGCCATGAAATAGCCCTCTTCATGTTTCACAAGCGACCTAACTCAATACTGGGTTAGGATGACTTACGTACTCGTAGGTACCACTCAGAAAGTAGGCGAACCTGTTTCTCGGTATAGCCTTTTTCCATCATGCGAGCGACAAAGTCGTCGTGCTTCTTCTGATCTTCAGAAGAGGTTTTCGCATTAAATGAGATAACCGGAAGTAGCTCTTCGGTATTGGAGAACATTTTCTTCTCGATTACTGTGCGCAGTTTTTCGTAGCTGGTCCAAACCGGGTTTTGACCATTGTTATTCGCTTTCGCACGAAGCACAAAGTTAACGATTTCGTTTCGGAAATCTTTCGGGTTAGAAATACCAGCTGTTTTTTCGATCTTCTCTAGCTCAGCATTCAGTGAAGAGCGATCAAATAGCTGACCAGTTTCTGGATCTCGGTACTCTTGGTCTTGAATCCAGAAGTCTGCATAGGTGACATATCGGTCGAAGATGTTTTGGCCGTATTCAGAGTAAGACTCAAGATAAGCGGTCTGAATCTCTTTACCGATAAATTCAACGTATCGAGGTACTAGGTAGCCTTTCAAGAACTCGAGATATTTCTCTGCTGTTTCAGCAGGGAACTGTTCGCGCTCAACCTGTTGTTCAATCACATAGAATAGATGTACAGGGTTGGCTGCCACTTCGGTTTGGTCGAAGTTAAATACGCGTGACAAAATCTTAAAGGCAAAACGTGTTGAGAGACCGTTCATGCCTTCATCGACACCAGCATAATCACGATACTCTTGATAGCTTTTTGCCTTTGGATCCGTATCTTTCAGCGTTTCACCGTCGTATACGCGCATCTTAGAGAAGATGGACGAGTTTTCAGGCTCTTTAAGTCGAGAAAGAATACTGAATTGTGCCAGAGTCTCGAGCGTGCTTGGTGAACAAGGGGCTTGAGACAACTCACTGTTTTCAAGAAGTTTTTGGTAGATTTTGACTTCTTCTGAAACACGTAGACAGTAAGGTACTTTCACAATATAAACACGGTCCAAGAACGCTTCATTGTTCTTGTTGTTACGGAAGGTCTGCCACTCAGATTCGTTTGAGTGAGCCAGAATCATACCGTCGAATGGAATCGCAGAAAGGCCTTCTGTACCGTTGAAGTTGCCTTCTTGCGTTGCTGTTAACAGCGGGTGAAGCACTTTGATTGGTGCTTTGAACATCTCAACGAATTCCATTAAACCTTGGTTTGCTTTACACAGCGCACCGGAGTAGCTGTAAGCGTCTGGATCGTCTTGCGAATAGTGTTCAAGCTTACGAATATCGACTTTACCAACCAATGATGAGATATCTTGGTTGTTTTCATCGCCTGGTTCAGTTTTGGCAATACCGATTTGGTCAAGGATAGAAGGGCGTACTTTCACTACTTTAAATTTGGTGATATCACCACCAAACTCGTGAAGACGTTTAGCGGCCCAAGGAGACATGATCGAGCGAAGATAACGGTGCTCGATGCCATACTCTTTTTTCAAAATATCGCCATCTTCTGTGGCTTTGAATAGGCAGAATGGATGGTCATTCACTGGGCTGCGTTCGCCGTTAGCAGTAAGAACATAAATAGGCATCTGTTCCATCAGAGCCTTAAGCTTTTCTGCAAGCGAAGACTTACCGCCACCTACAGGGCCGAGTAGGTAAAGAATCTGCTTACGCTCTTCTAGGCCTTGCGCCGCATGTTTTAGGTAAGACACAATTTGTTCTATGGCATCTTCCATGCCATAAAAGTCTTTAAAGGTTTCATAACGAGAGATAACACGATTCGAGAAGATTCGGCTTAGTCTAGGATCTTTTGCCGTATCGATTATCTCTGGTTCACCAATCGCCATCAGTAGGCGTTCTGCTGCATTAGCATAAGCGCTTTTGTCATCTTTACACAGGGCTAAAAACTCCTGTAACGACATCTCTTCATCTTTTGCAGCTTCATATCTTGATTGATAGTGGTCGAAAATACTCATGTCGCTTTCCCCTTTAATAGTCAGTCTACCGACGAACGTTGATTCAGGCTTTCCACCAACAGTTATGCTCGTTGTTGTTTGAATATACGTCCTGTTATCACATTTGGTTCGTACAGAATGTAAGATTGGCGACACCAAAGACTTTGCTTTATGGACGGTTTTTTCGTTACAACGGTGAGCGGTGGATATGAATTTTTCAATCACAGCCTTTCTCTACTTAAGCCTAGTCGGGGATTTGCAATTTTGCTTAACAATTATGAATTTATTGTAAAAGTGACATTTGAATCACTCTTTTATTAAGGACGAATTTATGTCGTGAATAGGTGCAATAGAAATCAAATATTTGGCAAAGACGGAAGAGTCTCAGTGATTCGTTGTTCTACATTGAGCAAGGCAAGTGAAAGAGGTAGGAAGAGAGCAAAGTCTTAGATAAGTTTGTGACAGGGTAAATAACAAGGAGAGCGGGCGCTCTCCTCATTCTTAGACGACCATTTTATGCGCTGAAGATTTGCGCTAGTTCGTTTTCACATAAATGATACTGACGAGGGCAGTTACGCCAAGTTTGCAGCATACGGCGGTATTTATCTAGCATCGGCATTTGGCTGTTAAAGTGATGATCTGCCTTGTCAAACTGAGGGTACAAACCTTCAGAATCGATGAGAAAACGTACGTAATGTACTTGTTGTGCTTCTGAAGCGATATCAAATCCCAAGAACTTCAAGCGGCGCTGATCTACGTTGCTGCGATCTTCATCGTCTAGCATGTTGTAAGATTCTTGCATCGCATGATACATCTCCATAACGTCGATGATCTCACGACATTCTGCTTCTGAGAGGCAGCCGAAATCTTTGTTCAACTCTCGCATTTGTAGTTCATAACCACGTTCAACGATCGTTTGTAAGCGTTTGTATTTGGCCGCATTACTTGGATCAAGTTGAGACATAAGGTTGTATTGGTTTGATAGAATCAAACGTTGAGCGTTTGACATTTCCATGGTGACCTCACTAGATATCTAATACATTTTTAATGTGCTTAGGTTAACGCTTAAGACATGAGTGAAACATGATCTCAACACATATTTAATACTAAAAAATGGCAAGAACTGTCACTTTTGACCAGTTTGAAAACACTTATTTATGGTAATGATTGTATATGTAGTCTCGGTCTGAAAATACTCTCAGCCACTCTGGCTTGAATACGGTTAAAACCGCCAGTGCCATACCATTTAATAGACCTTCTGGAAAGGCGAGCAACGGCACAAAAACAAAGTAGTTATGTTGAATGGTTTCCCAATCGTAGTGACCAACTGATAGGTGATAAAAAGAGTTAATGATGAGGTGCAGACTTCCTGTTATCGCGCCATTGAAAAATCCAGCAACGAAGATGAAAACAAAAATGTTTCTTGGCAAGTAGTGGTAACTCAGAAGAAACACTAAGTAACTAATGAAAATCGGAATTAGGGCAGATAGAACTAACGATGTGGGTAAGAGTAACAATGACACATCATGTAGTAGGTGGTTGACCAGCATTGCAGGGATAGTGATTAGAAATGCCATACGCCAACCATACATCATCGTCAGCGTTGTTAGTGCAAGAAAATGAATCTGTAATCCTTCTTTTACACCTGCTTGAGCTGTCCATAAAATACTGAAAAAGAAGAGCGTTGCAAAAACGAGGTGCTGAAATCCTTTTTCTTTTTCCAGTTTGGGCCAAACGACTTTTTTCCAATCTGGTAGGCAGTAGACTACTACTATCCAAATTGAGACAACAAGAGAGCCTAAGTTAAACAAATCCATGTTACTTCCTTCCTATGCGAACATGACGCAATCATTTCTATCGTTCTTTTTCTACCTAAATGACCGCAGAGAAACTCACTGATAAGGCTTAGATATAATCAAAAAAATACCAGCAATAAGCTGGTATTTTAAAGAGGTTAGTCTTGCGGTTCACTTAGTATTTTACGTTATCGTTGTATTGAGCAAGAATGGATTGAATTTCATCCATGGTTTCTTTCGGTGGCGGGTTTACGCCCTCGAGTGGGTATTCTAAGCCTAACGCTTCCCACTTATGAGCCCCTAATTTGTGGTAAGGAAGTAACTCGACCTTTTCGATGTTATCCATGTCTTTAATAAATTCACCAAGCATGTGTGCTGCTTCTGGGTCATCTGTGTAACCAGGCACGACGACATAGCGAATCCATGTTTTCTTTCCGATTTTTTGCAAGTAACGAGCAAAGTCCAATGTGCGTCGGTTGGATACACCGATGAGATCTTGGTGCACTTCGTCTTTCATGTGTTTGATGTCAAGCATGACTAAGTCTGTTGCATCCAGTACTTCATCGATAACATCAGTGTGCTTACGAACATAACCGTTAGTATCTAGACATGTATGAATGCCTTCGGCTTTAGCTGCGCGGAAAAAATCACGTACGAATTCCGGTTGAAGCATCGCTTCGCCGCCAGAACAAGTAACGCCACCACCTGATGCATTCATGAAGTGGCGGTAACTTTTCGCTTCGGAAATGATTTCTTCAACCGTGACTTCTTTGCCATCATGCGTGTCCCAAGTATCGCGGTTATGGCAATACTTACAGCGCATTAAACAACCTTGCAAGAAGACGATAAATCGAATACCAGGTCCGTCTACGGTACCACATGACTCAAATGAGTGAATACGACCAGCTGTTGACATCTTTTGCTCTCATTACTAGTAAATTCTAGCTGTTATTTTATTACAAAAAGCAGGGTTAAAACAGCTTTGTCGGTACTAAAGGCAAGGTTATTTGAAGAAAGAAAATAGATGGAGCCAATCTGCATAAACGCTTGAACACGAGGTGGTTAATACCTACCCCGAGAACTTGCCGTGTATCTAGATTGACTTCGATGCTGGGATAATCCAGTTTTTAGAAAAAGGCGAACACGGAGAACGAGCCTGTCCCATAAACATCGGTTTGGGCTTCTTCATAATCCGGTGTTTTAATTGTAAAGGTGATGCTTGCACCGTAATTTTGGTTGTACCAAGATACCCCCGCGACGGCACTTGCTTGCCAATTTTGCAGTGTGACGTCGTATGGCGCTGACGGTTCAGGAATGCCAGGACGATCTCCTTCGATAGTCATGTCATTAAAGCGGTAACGACCTTCAAACCCGGTGAACAAGAACCAACTCGACGTGTTCTGAGCGATCATACTTGCTGAGAAAGGGCTTTCGACGCTGATATTGGCGGCTCCGATGCTATTCGCTAGGTTTGTACCCCAACGAAACATGACGCCTTGAGAGACATCACTACGGAAGTTACCCGCATTGATGTCGTTAATGTTGGTAATCTCCCATTGTGTTTTTTGTTCTTCGCTGCGCATCAATTTGTTAAATACGCGGTAACCAAGGCTGAACGCAACTTTATCTTCAATCTGGTAATCCCAACCTTGAGGGTCCGTCGATCCTGTTATGCCGTGAACGATTTCTTGCGCCTTTTCTGATAGCGAACTTTCACCCGTAGCTCCTATGGTGAAATTGTACCGTACAGCTTTGTCACTCGTTAGGGAAAGGTAGTTGATTTCGGTGTGTAGGTAACCGGCATATGGGCGATCATTGATTAGTGGATAATCGGCTTCAATGTCGCTTGGAGTCCACATTTTGTGGCCAAGAACCAACTCTATTTTATCGATATTGGCGTGCTCTGAGTTAGCTAGACTCAGCCATTTCCATTGGCTTTCTTGTGTCAGTTGGTCTGTCGCGTAAGAAAGGAAAACACCATTCGTATAGTCTTGATCGACGCCAAAAATACCATCGTTGTCGATGGTAAAAGAAACCGTAGACTTAGTGGATGCTATTGCAACTGGAGAAAGAAGGGTAAGAATAATTAATTTACTAAATCTCATAGACTTTATTTGCTAACTTTTTTCGCATCATACGTAAGAATGCGGGCAAAAGTCTTTCGCGATATCACAACTTTCATTCAAGAAATAAAAAAAGGCTGATGCTACTTAGCATCAGCCTTTGTTGTATTACTAGAACGTTATTTCGCTATAGTCTTATAGAGACTCAGTGAATGTACGCGCGATTACGTCAGCTTGTTGCTCTGCAGTTAGAGAGTTGAAGCGAACAGCATAACCAGATACACGGATTGTTAGCTGAGGGTATTTCTCTGGGTGCTTAACTGCGTCTTCTAGAGTTTCACGGTTAAGAACGTTCACGTTTAGGTGTTGGCCACCTTCGATACCCGCTTCGTGGTGGAAGTAACCATCCATAAGACCAGCAAGGTTAGCGCGTTGTGAACCCTCATCTTTACCTAGCGCGTTAGGTACGATAGAGAATGTGTAAGAGATACCATCTTGTGCGTCAGCAAACGGCAGTTTAGCAACTGAAGTTAGTGATGCTACAGCACCTTTCTCGTCACGACCGTGCATTGGGTTTGCACCTGGAGCAAATGGAGCACCAGCACGACGACCGTCAGGCGTGTTACCAGTTTTCTTACCGTAAACCACGTTTGAAGTGATAGTAAGAATTGACTGAGTAGGGATTGCATCACGGTAAGTCTTAAGCTTACGGATTTTGCCCATAAATACAGAAACAAGTTCACATGCAATGTCATCAACGCGTGGGTCGTTGTTACCGAATTTAGGGTAATCGCCTTCGATTTCGAAGTCGATTGCTAGACCGTCTTCGTCACGAATTGGCTTCACTTTTGCGTATTTAATTGCAGATAGTGAGTCAGCCGCAACAGATAGACCAGCAATACCACAAGCCATAGTACGTTTAACGTCACGGTCGTGTAGAGCCATTAGTGCCGCTTCGTAGCTGTACTTATCGTGCATGAAGTGGATAGCGTTTAGTGCAGTCACATATTGTTTCGCTAGCCAATCCATGAAGTGGTCCATTTTCTCCCACAGTTCATCGTAGTTAAGAACATCGCCTTCGATCTTAGGCATTTGCGGGCCAACTTGGATTTTTAGCTTCTCATCCACACCACCGTTGATGGTGTAAAGCATTGTTTTCGCAAGGTTCGCACGAGCACCGAAGAACTGCATTTGCTTACCAACAACCATTGGAGATACACAACATGCGATCGCGTAGTCGTCAGAGTTCATGTCTGGACGCATTAGGTCGTCATTTTCGTACTGAATAGAAGAAGTATCGATAGATACTTTCGCACAGAACTTCTTGAAGCCTTCAGGTAGTTGCTCAGACCAAAGAACAGTGATGTTTGGCTCTGGAGAAGGACCCATAGTGTATAGTGAGTTTAGGAAACGGAAGTTTGTACGAGTAACTAGCGTACGACCGTCAAGACCCATACCACCCATAGACTCAGTTGCCCAGATAGGGTCGCCAGAGAATAGATCATCGTACTCAGGAGTACGTAGGAAACGAACCATACGTAGTTTCATTACGAAGTGGTCGATCATTTCCTGAGCTTGTTCTTCAGTTAGCTTACCAGCCGCGATATCACGTTCGATGAAGATGTCTAGGAACGTAGAAGTACGACCTAGAGACATAGCCGCACCGTTTTGAGATTTAACAGCAGCTAGGTAACCGAAGTAAGTCCACTGAATAGCTTCTTGCGCAGTTTCAGCAGGACGAGAAATATCACAACCGTATTTTGCAGCCATTTCTTTGATTTGACCTAGAGCACGGTGTTGCTCTGCGATCTCTTCACGAAGCTGCATTGTCATTTGTAGGTCTTCGCCGTTCTCAAAACGCTCTTGTAGAGAAGAGAACTGCGCGAATTTATCCTTCATTAGGAAGTCAATACCGTATAGAGCAACACGACGGTAGTCACCGATGATACGACCACGACCGTATGCATCTGGAAGACCAGTCAGTACGCCAGATTTACGACACGCCATGATTTGAGGAGTGTAGATATCGAAAACGCCTTGGTTGTGAGTTTTACGGTATTCTGTGTAGATTTTTTTAACTTGTGGGTCTAGCTCGCGGTCGTAGGCTTTGCATGAACCTTCAACCATGCGGATACCACCGTTAGGGATGATCGCACGTTTTAGAGGAGCGTCAGTTTGAAGACCTACGATAGTTTCTAGGTCTTTTTCGATGTAGCCTGCATCGTGAGCAGTGATGGTAGAGATAACTGAAGTATCAAAATCAACAGGAGCGTGAGTCGCGTTCTCTTGTTTGATGCCTTCCATTACCTTAGCCCAAAGCTTGTTAGTCGCTTCAGTACCTTCAGAAACTAGGAAAGATTCGTCGCCTTCGTACGGAGTGTAGTTCTTCTGAATGAAATCACGAACGTTTACTTCGTTTTGCCAGTCGCCTGCAGCAAAACCTTCCCAAGCTTTAGCAAATTGCTCTGCCATGACATACCTACCTTTTTAGTAGAAAAAAATACGTACTGCTTCGCCGTTGAGCCAGCTATCCCCAGATAAAAGAGGGGAACAGTACACTCTTATGAATAACAATATTTATAGTCTTAAATTTACGTATTCGATTTACAAAACTATAAATATTGTCACTAGTTTTAACGTTTCTCTTTTTAAGCAACAGTTAGAGGTTAAACTAAAATTTTTTTGCAAACCTTAAACTAAATCAATAAATCCTCAAAAATCTCGATAAAAATGGGGTAGCGACGAGCGCTACCCACAAATTTCTGGACTGCTAGCTTATAGCCAAGCTTGGATGCCATACTGGCCTTCAAGCATACCAACTGCAAGCATAGCAACTAAACAGATAACAAGTACGCTTACTGGGATCACAATCTTGTCTACAAATGATAGGCGAGACGCGCGCTCTTTATCTCCAATTAAACCGTTGTTATCTAAAAGCATAGTTAGTGCCCAAGCTAGAACTGGGTTAACAACGGCAGAACCAAAGATACAAATGCCTGCTGCTTGTGAGTCTTTCGAGTCCTTCACCATCTGCATGCCAGCTTCAAGCAGTGGTAGAGATACACCAACGAGAAGAGCAACGCGCATAACTGGAGGCCATACTGCAACGTCCATAGGAAAACCAAGGATTGCAACAATAATACATAGAGAGCCTAGTAAGATGGCGCCAGCAGGAATAGGGCGTTTCGCGATTGCAGCAGGGATCATGTAAGTCCCCCAAGATGATGTGATGTTACCACCACCCACTGCAGTACCGACCATTTGGCGAACGGAACACATTGTCATTGTGTCATCAACGTCCATCAGCACTTTCTCACTCTTACGTGGGTAGTTCATCTCTTGGAAGATACGGTGACCCAAGAAGTCAGGTGACCACATTGCTACCGCAAGAATGGCGAATGGTAGAGAAGCGATGAAGTGTTCCATATTAGGAAGACCAAGCATCCAACCTTCTTCTGTTGAACCCCACCAGTAGATTGGATTTAGGTTTGGAAGGCCTGTCTCGGTTACGAATTTAATATCGAAGCCTGCGCCAAGAGCAAGTGCGATTGCAAGCCCAGTGAAGGCACAAACAGGGATCGCTAGCCAGCGTTTGTTCACTTTAGCAAGGAACGCGTATAAGCCAATGGTAACCGCAAGAACAATTAGACCGATGTAACCCATGCTACCAGCGGCAACCGTATCGGATTGCAAACCAACAGCCCAAGCTTGAATAGAGTTAATTTGGCTCATGGTTCCGGTTAAACCTAAGAAAATAAGAAGGCCACCAGCCGTACCTTCAGAGGTGAGGTTAACCAGTTTTGACCCACCTTTTAAGAGGCTCAAAATCAAACCAAACACACCAATGAGAATTGCTAATGCAAGAGGGTGAGCACCAGCAAGAGCGATGGTACCAATAAGAGGGATCATTGGGCCGTGGTTGCCTGCTAGGTTGGCTTTAGGGTTAATAAAACCAGAGGCAAGTACACAGAAAAGAAGTGCAGGGATGAGCATTTCTACACGCGCAACTTCGATAGCAAAGTCCTTGCCTAAGTTTACGTGGTCCCATGCTGCAGTAAGACCTTCAGCCCAAGACATCATTACCGCAGAGTACATTGCGATAATACCGATAGTACCAGCAAGTGCTGGAACAAGGTCTTCAAGCTCAAAGCGGAAGTCACGACCTGGCAAGTTCAAGCCAAAACGACGTGGCTTCATAATTTGTAGTTCGTGGTCTAGGTAGTCTGAACGGCTTGCGAACTCAGATGCTGGACGATGAAGCTCACGGTAGCTCTTGGTCTCGATATCTGAATCAGAGTGCGTTTTGTTAACTGCGTCTGACATAGATTCCTCATATATTTAAAAGTTATGAATTCTTCATTCAATTGTGTTAATCCGCATCCTGCGGCACGCTTATGCTAGCTATTGTTAGATTTGTTACACGTCGACACTGTGCCTAAGCATAGCTAATAACTTATTGTGTTGAGGCACAAAAAAAGCCTCATCTTTTGGCAGGAGTCTAGCAAGATAGCCATTTAGGGTGATTGATTTAGATCACTTTAAGAATGGTTGTGAAATAAAACTACAGAAAGTTTCTGGCATGCGAATGAGATGCGGAGATCTTGTGTAATTTCATTACACAAGTTGCATAAAATTAGAACTTTTTGTCCTTTTGCACGAGATGCAGATTAAATGTCAATATTCACGATGATTATATAAAGCTGGCTTTATTCTTGCTTTGGACAGAGCAAAGACAATTTTTTGGCTAATCATTGCCGCTCAGTTTAGGAAAAAGACATGAAACAGCTTAAAGTACTGCCACTAGTGGCAATCATCTCAGGGTTAATGGTCGGTTGCGGCGGCGGTGGCGGCGGTGGCGGTAGTTCCACACCAAGAACTACATTCACTTTTACTTTTGCAGCTCCAAATGTCATTAGTGAAACAAATGCACAAAAAGACAGCTGTACTATTTACGACCGAAGAGTAGATGGCAACGGCATCGAGCAGGTATTGACCTATCAACCAGCCGTAAGTGCACAGCTAACAGGAGGTAAGGTCGTCGGTTTCTATTCAGACAAGAATGGTGTCCGTCAAGGCGACTTTATCTACCCATCAGGCACTACTTTGAAATTTGTTCTAGAAGACATTCCTGAGGACGGCTATTTTACTTATCAGTTGCTTGATGCTTCTGGAACAGTATTTACGGCAAACAGCTTCGGTCGAGATTTTTTAAAGGACAATAACCTTAGAAACTCAACGTTCTCAATGAATCGAGAGGCGGTGTCTGCTTGCAATAAAAATGGCAACTTCCGTAAAGCTACCCGAACTGACCTTAAATATGAAGCAACGGAGGCTGGTGGCTTAGAGTACAACTTCATATCTAAAATTGCGAAAGAGTCTAAGCCTACCTATTCTATTGATTCTTTGGATGTAAGAGCAATTGGTTCGAAGATGGAGTCGACAGTCGTGCTACAATATGCAGACGCAGCGAAAACAGAACTGCACCAGTATGGTATTCGCGATTGGTCGAGTGAATCACCATTGCCGTTGGTTGGCATGAATGGTTCTTCTCCAATCTTGAACCCAACACTTTTTAAATATGACACTTTAGACATCAGTGTACTTGTTGGTGATTACAACTACGAAGTTGCAGAGCTACCTATGTCAACGACGAAGTTCTACCACCCGCTTGAGCCAAAAACGGAAACTTGGACTTACAGTGTTGCAGCTGAAAAACCTATCAATGGTTGGACGGTAGTGCTGAACCAAAAGATGTATCAGGACGCAAATTGGGATATCTCAATTGATCCAAGTGCTTACTACAACCTAAATGCTCTGCCTGCGTCGCATGTGGTGAGAGGCTCAACTATTGATACTGGTTTTGCTTTCACTGACCAAGATAAAGGCTTTAGCCGCCTCGCATATCGTGCAGAGTCTAACTCTGGAACACTACACCGAGTAACACACAAGATATTTACAACTTTAGAGAGTGATGTCGTTGTTCCGGAATTGTACTACTACACATTCGATGACAGTGTGAAGCAAGATTTGAAAGTTTCTTCTACCAGTGATTACTCACAATCTATTGTCGTGGAGTCTGCTGAAGCAAACCTAAATAGCTATGACTTTGTTTCTCTTTTCTCTCATGGTGATGTGACCGATCTTAAAGTGGATCACGATGGTCTTGTGATCAGTGAAGTTGATTCTGAGAAGGTCAATACGAATGCTCAGAAATCTGATTTTATGGTATTGGTTAAGTAGCGTCTTAACACTTTTGTAAATTTATTAAGCCCCTTTGAAAGGGGCTTTTTTATATTTAATATTCAACTTTTGAAGAATATGTTGCTATATATTGCATATTAATTTGTCTATCGTATCTTTCTATTCGAATTATTTAGGTTAATAATTTGTTGCAAGTTTCAGAGGGCGGTGCTAATTTGTTCCGAATTAGAGAGGGCGGAGTCCCTTAATTGCAGTGACAAAAACACAGGGAGTAGGGCGCATGAATGATGTACCAGCGCTAGATATAAAAGACCTGCACAAAACATTTGGACAAAATGAAGTTTTAAAAGGCATTTCACTTGCCGCGCACAAAGGAGATGTTATCTCCATCATTGGCTCTTCCGGCTCAGGTAAGAGTACCTTTCTCAGATGTATCAACTTGCTAGAAACGCCCACCGCGGGCGAAATTTGGGTAAATGGTGAATTAATCCAAATGAAGAACAACAGAGCAGGTGAATCTGTTCCTGCTAATGAAAAGCAAGTCCAACGTATTCGTTCACGCCTGGCAATGGTTTTCCAAGGTTTCAACCTCTGGTCTCACCTAACCGTACTAGAAAACGTGATTGAGGCGCCTGTTCATGTCTTAGGCGTGCCAAAAGCTCAAGCGATTGAAAATGCAGAAGTCTTGCTTAAGAAAGTAGGCTTGTATGAGCGTAAAGATTATTACCCTGGGCACTTATCTGGCGGCCAGCAGCAACGTGCCGCTATTGCCCGTGCGCTAGCAGTTGACCCAGAGGTGATGTTGTTTGACGAGCCAACTTCTGCGCTTGACCCAGAACTTGTAGGAGAAGTTCTGGGGGTAATGAGAGATTTGGCAGATGAAGGGCGAACTATGCTGGTGGTCACGCACGAAATGGCGTTTGCGCGTGACGTATCAAACCATGTGATGTTTTTACATCAAGGCTTAGTGGAAGAACAGGGAAATCCAGCTAAGCTATTTACAAACCCGGATTCAGAACGATTACAGCAGTTTATCTCATCCATTTACTAATATTTGTTAGGCGGCAGACTATTGCCTCCTAAGCCAACACAACAAACAAAACGAAATAAAATAGCAATCACAGGAGTATGGAAATGAAAAAGTGGTTATTAGCAGCAACGATTGCTGCAACGGCAGTATCAGGTGTTGCCCAAGCGAAAGAATGGAAAACAGTTCGCTTTGGTATCGAAGGTGCTTACCCTCCGTTTAGCTGGACAGAAACTGATGGCTCAATAAAAGGCTTTGACGTAGACATGGCAAATGCACTCTGTGAAGAGATGCAAGTGAAGTGCAAAATCGTCGCTCAAGATTGGGATGGTATTATTCCTTCTCTGCTTGCACGTAAGTACGATGCCATCATCGCAGCAATGTCTATCACTGAAGAGCGCAAGAAAAAAGTCGATTTCACTGGCAAGTACGCACAAATTCCAAATAAATTTATCGCTAAGAAAGGTGCGGGTCTAGATTTTGATAATCTTAAAGATGTCAAAATTGGCGTGCAACGTGCGACGACACATGACAAGTACTTAACTGACAACTACGGCGATGATGTTGAAATTGTGCGTTATGGCTCTTTTGATGAAGCGTATCTTGATCTAGAAAATGGTCGAATTGCTGCCGTTTTAGGTGATGCTTCTGCTCTAGAAGAGGGTGTGATCAACAAAGCAGGTGGCGAAGCTTATGAGTTTGTTGGACCATCGTTAACCGATCCAAAATGGTTTGGCGAAGGTATGGGTATCGCTGTTCGTAAACAAGACAAAGATCTAACGAAGAAACTCGACGCAGCAATTATTTCACTACGTGAGAAAGGTGTTTACCAAGAAATTGCTGGTAAATACTTTAACTACGATGTGTACGGTGAATAAACCGTAATTAAGCGACCGTTGGCTTGTTCCTAGAAGTAGTCAACGGTCGATTTTTTGAGTTTAGGGATTAGGAACTCACCTATGCTAGATTTACAAGGATACGAAGCTTCGATTTTGAAAGGAGCTTTAGTAACAATAGAAGTTGCAGTGCTTTCACTCATTCTCGCCATGGTCTTAGGCATGCTTGGCGCATTAGCTAAGTTAGCGCCTTACAAATGGGCAAGGGCGATTGCCACTCTTTACACCACCGTCATTCGCGGCATTCCAGATTTGGTTCTGATGATGCTAATTTTCTTTGGTGGACAAATACTTTTAAATAACAGCCTTTACTCCATCAACGAAACGCTCAACGAGTGGTTTGCCTCGAGTGATCCAAACCATGAATGGACGTCTTACTTACCTGATTATATTGATGTCAGCCCATTTATTGCTGGTGTACTCACGATTGGTTTTATCTTTGGCGCCTACATGGCGGAGACTTTTCGTGGAGCGATCATGGCGGTGGACAAGGGTGAATTAGAAGCGGCGAAAGCTTATGGGATGAGCTCTGCTTTATCGTTTAGAAGAATCTTACTTCCTCAGATGATTCGTCATGCATTACCTGGATTTGGTAATAACTGGTTAGTGTTACTTAAGACCACAGCGTTAGTTTCCATTATTGGTCTGGATGACATGGTGAGAATGAGCTCATTGGCAGCAGGTACGACCAAAATGCCGTTCACCTTTTACATGGCTGTCGCGCTCATCTTTCTATTTTTTACCAGCGTTTCGACCGGGCTACTCAAGCTTGTTGAGCGTAAGTTCAGTATTCATGCGAGGTAAGTTATGGACTTTTCTTTGATTATTGAAAGCTTTCCAACTTATCTTCAGGGACTTTGGACAACAGTTTGGTTAGTGGGATTAGCGTTGGTTATTGGCTTGTGTGTCTCTATCCCATTAGCCGTGGCACGCAATAGTACCAATTACGCTCTAAGCTTACCTTCTTGGGGATTCATTTACTTTTTCCGTGGAACGCCGCTATTGGTTCAGCTGTATTTGATTTACTACGGCATGGATCAGTTTTTCCCTGTGAAAGATACCTTGTGGGAGAACGCTTGGTTCTGTGCTTTGGTCGCTTTTATTCTGAATACATCGGCTTACACCGCAGAAATTATTCGTGGTGCGATTAATGGTTTGCCGAAAGGTGAGGTGGAAGCTGCGAAAGCCTATGGCATGAGTAAGTTTATGACATACAGACGTATTATCTTGCCGAGTGCATTGCGTCGAGCATTACCCGCTTATTCCAACGAGGTCATATTTATGCTGCACGGAAGTGCAGTCGCGGGCATCGTTACCATCATGGATTTAACTGGTGCTGCGCGTCTAGTTAACTCGCGCTACTATGCACCATTTGAGTCTTTCCTGACGGCGGGGCTGTTCTACATGGCACTGACGTTTATGATCTTGTGGTGTTTCAAAGTGGCAGAGAAGCGTTTCTTAGCTTATCTGCGTCCTTTAAGCTAATTATCAATAGAGGCAATAGCATCGGAGTGGGTGCTATTGCTTTTGATAATTTTGTTATCTTCATTCCTATTTTTTCAGTCGATGTAAAAGACTCTTTCTTATTATTCATCAACTTACATTAACATTCGGTAAACTCATTGTTTAGTAAGTAAAAATGAAAAAAACAATTCTATCGTTGGGCATTGCCGCCTTAGCCACAGGATGTGGTGGGGGAGAGGGAGAATCACAACCTAATGCTCAAGTAAAACCAACGCCAGCTCCAGTTCAACAAGCTCTTGAAACTGGTAATGCACTGCTCGTTTCTGACCCGAGCGAATTCATTCGTAAAAGTCGTCAGGTTGTAGAAGCTCACAAGATGCAGTCGAATACGATCAAATCTGCAATTGCGAAAAACCTTTCAGGTCTTTATTGGGATCCAACCCATGATGCCGCGATCTTGGCACCTCAGTATGGCTTCAACGACACCATCTTGATGACCAATAAGGCCATGGCAAGCGGTTACAAAGATCAAGCTCTGTCAATTGGCGTTGCCGGGGAAAAGTCTAATGGTCAACGTTACGCACTATTAGGGAGTAACCCATTTAGAACGGCACAACGTTTTCCCGACTCTTCCAACTCTGCGATGACGCAATGGTTAAGTAACCTGGTCACTTGGTTGTCGGGCGGAGTTACTTCAAACGTCGTCATCGCGCAAATGGATCAGTCTTATTACTTTCCGGATGAGCAAGCGACTCGGAATTGGCTGAAAGACAATGTTTCACAAGAGTTGGCGTTTAACGAGGCCAACCTATGCGATGGTTCGAAGCTACTTAACTGCTTGCAAACCAATACTCCAAACTTATTGATCTTGTCACAGCATCTGCAATCTGGAGATACCAACAAACCAGTACTCGAAGCTTTGGAATACGCTGAGCAAGCCCAAATTCCTGTTCTATACCTGCATTGGGATGGAGGACTAACTGATCTTGGCCAAGACATTTTGGAAAAATTCCATGTTGATTATGTGGGAGATAACTATTGGCGTAAGTTAGGCTTGGTCGACTGGGAACCTTCATCGTTGATGAACGTTGTGCCGGACTCTGTCATCACACAACAAGCGCTGTTGTCTCGTTTTGAATCTCAAAATTTCAACGTTGACTTGTCAAAGTGTGATGACAAATCCTGCCCTGACACTGCGAATATGGACAGTCAATTTTATGCAGGGGCAAACAGCATTCGCCATTGGTTGCAAAAGCTTGATGAACTAAAAGTAGATTTGTTTAATCAAAACGGCTACCAATACGAAAAACTCATGGTATTGCTGGCTGATCATTATCGTCAAACGGTTGTCTTCCCGATGGACAAACAATCAACCCAAACGACCGAATTCCTAAAGTCGTACTTTGCCGATTACGTGCAATACAACAGCCGAAGCGTAAACCCAAAACAACCAAATATGGGGAACTTCAGCCGTAGTGAGTTTAGCCCTGACATAAAGAGAATCAGTGCAACGATTAATATGGAATCAAAGCGTAACTTCCGTTCGGCTGGTGTGTATGCGCTTCCTGGGGAAACCTTTACGGTTAAACGTAATGACAGCAATGATGTGGCGACTAAGATTGTCATCAACACTTTAAGAAGTGGTGCAACTCATGAGTTCAGCAAAGATGGATACACGCGACCAAAACTGCTGACTTCATTCGGCTATGAAGTGAAGCCGGGTGAAACCATCACGCTGACTTCTCCTTATGGTGGTCCAGTACAGGTTCACTTTGACAAAAATGATGTTCCGGTTGAACTGAAATTTAATCATGTGGCACAGCATCCAGTTTGGAGAAGTGAGAAGGACAACGACGCTTTTATTCAACAGTTAGAAGCCAATTTATTCGATTGGGCTGAGCTGATCACTCCTGGGTTTGAAGTACACTCAAAGCGCGACAAAATGTTGGAGTCGGTCAACGATGAAATGTGGTCTACCCCTTCGGAAATGGCGCTTGCAACAGAAGAATATGTTCACAACTACCCGCATGTGCTGGCAGGTTTCCAAGGGCCGGGCATAGATGAAGTGCCTGAAATTATTCAATACGCCCAAAACCAAGGTTGGGAAATCGCCAATATTGATATAGTGAAGCACATGAACGCTGACCAAGCGACGTGTGGTTATGGTTGTTCGGGTAACCCTTACGATGCTTACTGGTCATTCAGCCCACTCGGTCACGGTGATTTACATGAGCTTGGTCATGGTTTAGAAAAAGGTCGATTCCGATTTTCAGGCTGGGAAGGGCATTCAACGACCAATTACTACTCGTATTATAGTAAGTCTCGTTTCTTCCAGAATACGGGGAAAGTTTCAACTTGCCAAACCTTGGATTTCAAAGGCCAGTTTGAATTATTGCAAGCTAGCCGAACTCAAGCGGATCCAAACGCATACATGGCTGCGCAAAATCAAACCAGTTGGAGTTGGGGCGCTCGTGTTTACATTCAAATGATGATGGCGGCGCAGCATGAAGGTGTGCTTAAAAATGGTTGGCATTTATTGGCGCGCTTGCACCTGATTGAACGTGAGTTTAACCGCTTAAAATCGGACGATGCGCTTTGGGATGAGAGACGATTGAGCATTGGTTTCGCCAACTACTCTCGGGAAGAAGCAAATAGCATCTCGAACAACGACTGGTTACTTATTGCTCTGAGCAACATCTCTCAGCGAGATATGACTAACTATCTCGATATGTGGGGGTTCTCGTTCACAGAAAAAGCGAAACAGCAGGTTGTGGCGCTGAATCTACCGCCGATGCCGCTCACTTACTTTGCAAGTAGTAATACAGGCTACTGTCTGAACGAATTTGCTCAAACACCGATAACTATTGATGGTCAAACGGTTTGGCCGCTGAATTAGTGATTAAGTGGTAATTTGTATGAAAAAGGGAGACTGAGTCTCCCTTTTTATTGGACTAAGCTTAGCGTTGAGTCTCGCTTATAGCTTTGCAATATATTACTTAAATGTTGACCAGATTGGTGCGTGATCTGAAGGCTTCTCGATACCACGAAGCTCATAGTCGATACCAGATTCAATACACTTTTCCGCTAGAGAAGGGGTTGCCAAAATGACATCAATTCGTAGGCCACGGTTATCATCAAAACCGCGAGAACGGTAGTCAAACCACGAAAATTGATCGTTCACCTCTGGGTATAGCTTACGGAAGGTGTCCACAAAGCCCCAGTCTAGTAAGGTTTTCAACCATTCGCGCTCTTCAGGTTGGAATGAACATTTACCTGTTTTTAGCCAACGTTTACGGTTTGGCTCGCCGATACCGATATCTGCATCAATAGGGCTGATGTTGATGTCACCCATAACAATCAATTGCTCGTCGTTATTGTGATGATCGTTTAGGTAGGTCATCAGATCTTTATAGAATTGGCGCTTGTATGGGAATTTGGTTTCGTGGCTGATGTTATCCCCTTGAGGGAAATAGCCGTTTAGCACAGTGACCTTTTCGCCGTTTTCATTTAAAAACGTTGCCATGATCATGCGCTTTTGATGTTCCTCGTTATCCGTCGGGAACCCTTTTTGTACGTGTAGAGGCTCTTGCTTACAAAGCATTGCTACGCCGTAATGTGCTTTTTGACCATGGAAATACACTTTGTAGCCCATGGCTTCGACAGCTTCAATCGGGAATGCTTCATCGTGAACTTTAATTTCCTGAAGACCAATCACATCAGGTTGGTGTTTGTCGATTAGCGCTTGGAGTTGGTGCAGTCGCGCACGTAGTCCATTGATGTTAAAGCTGATTACTTTCATTATTTATCCTTTTGGGGGCGTACTTTTTTATGAATAGTATCATTGTGTAAGAGCACTGAAAATGAGTCTCGGTGAAAGGATTGAAACGCTCTGAGCTACTTTGCTTTTAATTTGTTTTCTAAGTCGTTTTGCACGATCTTTAAAGCGTTAAGCGCAACTTCTGGATCTATCTCATTGCTCTCAAGCAAATAGATTAAATCGACAGCCAGTTTGATCTCTTCAGGTGCGTCATCTAAAGGCGAGGTTGTTTGGTCAGCCATTATTGATGTTTTTCCCTATGTGTAATTTGGTTCTCTAGCTTAAGAAGTGCTGCTTCACAACGCGCTAAACGTTGCTCGGTTGCTAGTAATACTTTTTGAGCGTCGGCACGCATAAAACTAGGAGCGCTTTCGACAGCACGTTCTTTTTCTAACACCATCTCGCGCAAGCGTCTTGCCCACTCTTGGTGTTGAGCGAGTTCTTGATAAAGCACGTTGATAGGCTTGCGGAAATGGCTGCTATGTTTGATTTCATTCTTACGAATTTTAGTGGTAGAAATCTCGCGTTGAATCGCACCGATTTGCGCCACTAACCGTTCAGTGAGGTACTCAGCACGCAAAGCGGTGAGCTTACCTTCATTTTGCTCATGCACAATCGCATCCAGCGTCGCTTTTGCTTCTTTTACGCAAGGAGTAAGTAAGCGAGAGCGGCAACCAAATAAACGCTCATCAAAAAGCGGAACATGATGTTCGCCTCTTTGACGGTCAAGAACAGCGGCTTGCTTCGCCATTTGTTCTAGATTTTCCTGGAGTTGAGAAATGTTCATGACAAACCTACAAACCATGCGTCATAAGCCAATTTAATGGCTAGTATGCTGACGACAGTAACAAATACAGGACGAATGAATTTAGAACCAAATCTAATAGCGGAGTGCGCGCCAACAAAAGCACCAGCCATTAAACATACTCCCATTGTTAAGCCTAGCACCCAGTTGATATGTCCGAGGAATGCAAAAGTGATCAAAGAGGTAAAGTTACTGGTAAAGTTCATTGCTTTTGCTAAGCCAGAGGCGAGCAAGATATTCAGCCGGTAGAGCGCCATTGAACTTACTGTCCAAAAAGCCCCAGTTCCAGGCCCTGCGAGTCCGTCGTAGAATCCGATTGATAAGCCTTGTATGTACTGTTTTTTATGAAGTTTGGGGCAAGGCTCGGGTATTGGACTTTGATGAGCAGAGTGGGGTGTTTTATGAAAAACGGTATACAACGCTGCCGCCAAAATAACAAGCGGCAATCCTTTTTCCAGCCAATCCGTACTAATCGCATCTACAAATAGCGTACCTAATGTCGCTCCGACGAGTGTTGCCACGAATGCGCGCCTCCAGCATTGAGGTTTGAATAGACGTTTTTTGTAGTACGTAAATGCTGCAGTAGAAGAAGCAAAGGTAGCGGCAAGTTTATTGGTGCCTAGTGCAATATGAGGCGGCAAGCCTAGCGAAAGTAGAGCAGGTACGGTAAGCATGCCACCACCACCGGCAACTGCATCAATAAATCCTGCGACAAAAGCGACAAGCGCCAACACCAACAGCATGGTTGGCTCAATCATTTCCATAAATGGTGATTCTTCTAATATTCTATTTTACGTTTAAATGGAGGTAGTGAGTCGATTAAGGCTTGTCCGTATCGCTTAGTGACTAGGCGTCGATCAAGAATCGTTACTCTACCAGAATCTCTCTCTTTACGCAGTAAGCGACCTACGCTCTGGATCAGCTTTTTGCTTGCGTCAGGTACAGTTATTTGCATAAACGGGTTTCCTCCTTTTTTCTCGATGTATTCGGAATGAGCCTGCTCAACAGGGGAGGTTGGAACACCAAATGGAATTTTTGTAATCACCAAGTTTTCAAGTAATTCGCCAGGTAAATCTAGCCCCTCAGAGAAACTGCCAGTACCAAATAAGATGCTGGTTTTATTTGATTCTATTAATTTTTTATGTTTTTTTAGAATTTCTTGACGTGAGCTTTCACCTTGAACTTGCAACGCCCAGCCTTTTTTTATGAACTCCGAAGAGAGTGCCTTCGCGACTTGGTTCATCTGCCAATAGGATGAGAATAATACTAAGTTGGCTTTCTTGTCTTCCAAGTACTTAGGCAATATCTCGATAAGATATTCAGTAAATTGAGGCGCTGGTGGTTCATATTTCATCGCAGGGATGAGCAATTCTGCCTGGTTTTGGTAATCGAATGGTGACGCAAGCGCTAAAAACTGAGTGCCTGATTCTGGTTTTCCATCAATACCAACCTGATGGCAAAAGTAATGGAAAGAGTTTAATGCACGCATCGTTGCGGAAACCAAAATGGCGCCAATACATCTGCTCCAAATCTGTTGGTCGAGTTGCCATCCAATTTCAAGTGGCGAAACACTCACAATGAAATCACCCTCGCGATCGGGGTGGGTTTCTAACCAGCGAGCTAAAGGCGCACCTTTTTCACGAGTTGGTTCAGCCATTAAATGCCATACTTGCGCTAGGTTTTCTAACCTTTGAATGTAGAAACCGAGCTCTGCAAGCGCTGGTTCAGCCAACCTTGTCGCAAGCTCCCCGTCTTTTACTCTTTCCGCAATAAGGTCGGCAATTTTTGCCACACTCTGATTTGCTTTTTTACTGAACTGTTTTAGTTCTTTGGATTGGTTCTCTAGCCACTCAGGTAGTTCACCGTGTTCGAAGCGGTAGATACCCTCTTCAAATTGAGCTGGGTCGAACTGTTTGGGCAATTGAGTCAGTGCCGGTATCAAGTTCTGAACCGCGTCTTGAAGGTCGTTGCGAAATCGAGCTACGCGTTTCTCGTCTGCGAGTGATGAAAACTTACTAATCGACTGATTTAACTTCTCAAGCCATGCTGCCGCGCCTTTTAAACTCGCAGATGCTGAAGCATGGTCACGAGCGACGTGAGGTAAGTGATGTGCCTCGTCGAAGACGTATATTGTATTTTCTGGCTCAGGTAAAATCACGCCGCCACCTAAATCTGCGTCTGCCATGACGAGAGAGTGGTTAGCAATGATGACATCGTTTTTATCCAACTCTGAGCGCGCTTTTTGGAATGGGCAGCCGCGGTGGCCTGGTAAACTGTTATTGCAACTGTGTTTATCACTGACAATCAGTTGCCAAAGCTTATCGTCGATGGGTTTAGGCCAAGAATCACGGTCACCGTCCCATTTACCTTGCGCAAGAGAGCGATGCATTGTTTCTAACAGCTCTATATCTTTTTGCTTAGGTTTGGTTTCAAACATGGCTAACTGGCCACCATCAGCACCGCTAGCAGTGGCGAGCTTTTCTGCACAACAATAGCGTTGACGGCCTTTTGCCAAAATAAAAGAAAACTCTCGGTCGGTAATCCGACGAAAAAGAGGGAGGTCTTTATTTATGAGCTGCTCTTGCAGAGCGACGGTCGCCGTTGAGATAACCACTTTCCTATTGTTATGTACAGCCACGGGAATGGTCGCCATTAGATAAGAGAGCGATTTACCAATTCCAGTCCCTGCTTCTGCAACGAGTATTCGGTTAGATTTGTGATACTGACCGCACAGCGTTTTTGCAATCTCTGCAACAAGGTAGTTTTGTGCTCTTCTAGGCACAAAGTTATCAAGTTGATCTTGAAGGTTTTGATAGCTATTACGAATCGATTTTTGAATGTTACTGGTCAGCATACGGGCCTCAAATGCGTTGGAGGCGAATAGTAGCACACATCACTAGTTGTACAGTAGTTCACAAAACGGAATGCTTTTATAAGGAATGTAGATCTCCTTCACAAAAAAATATTGAACCTTATCTTAATGAAATTAATTTCATTATATGAAAAATATAAAACTCCAACTTGGTCTGATTTGTAGGTTTTTATTCTTTTTTTGTTTTTTTAAAATTTACTTATTGGATTAAAAAACCATTTGTTAATAATTTTGTAAATTACAAATAATAATGGGGATTGGTTAGATGTTCGTCGAATAAATAAAGGTAAACTTATTAAGCTGTTGTTTTGTAATGGTATTTTGTTTTTTTTACATTGGTATTTAGAAAATTTGACAGCCAGAATAATCTTTTGCACTCTTAGCTCCAGATTTTGAGGAGGTGCTGTATAACGTTTTGTTAACGCTCTACCTCAAACATATAAAAAAGGGAACCGGACAAGGATATCCCGAACTAAGAAAAGGCAGTGGATTAATTATGAAAAAAACTCTATTAGCACTAGCTGTAGTTGCGTCTGCAACTTCAGTGAACGCAGCTGAAGTATTCAAATCTGAAGAAGGTTCTGTAGATTTCTACGGTCAGCTACGTCCAACTCTTCTATTCACAGAAAAAACTGATCACACAGCAGAGCTAAACACTAGCTCTTCTCGTACTGGTGTGAACGCGGTTTACGTTGTTGACGAAAGCCTAAAAGTTCTGGGTGAAGTTGAAATCGGTGTTGCTCTAGGTGACAACTACGACGCAGGTGCTGATTCAAGCGAGCGTACAGATGACTCTGTATACGTACGTCGCCACATCATCGGCTTTGATATGGGTGATATGGGTACTCTTCGCTTCGGTAAAGAAGGTACTTGGGCTGATGACGTATACTTCGCAGATTACTCTTACTTCTTCGGTGGTAACGCAGCGGAAACTGCATACGGTCACGCTTGGAACAACGATTCTCAAATCAAATACGCTTACGAAAATGACGCATTCTGGCTAAAAGCTGGTTACGCGCTAGGCGAAAAAGATTCTAACGAAGAAGTACTAGAAGTATTCGTTGGTAAATCTTTCAACGACCTATCTCTACACGCTGGTGTACTTACTGCGAACAACGACATCAACGTAACTAAAGAGAAAAAACTAGTTCTTAATGGTGTAGAGCAAACAGTTTCTCACACAGAGCGTACTGATAACGAAAACCTATCTTTTGAAGTAACTGCTGAGTACGCACTAAACGAGCACACTCTAGGTGCTACGTACTACTACAACGAAAACGAAGATAAGCTAGGTAAATCAACAGTTGATTCACACTACATCGTTGTAGCTGGTATGTTCGCTGTTGCTCCTAAAACAACTCTATACTCTGGTTACGAGTACCTAGCTCAGTCTACTGACGAAGCAGGTAAAGTAGACGCAGACTCTTCTTGGTTCTACGCTGGTGTTGAATACAAGTTCTCTAAATGGGCACGTGTATTCGCAGAAGCGGGTTACACTTTCGAAGGTACTGACTTCGACAACAAAGACACAGACGACGCAACTAACTTCGGTGTTGGTGCTCGTTTCTACTGGTAATCAATACCCAGTTTGATATTGTAAGACCCAGCTATATGCTGGGTCTTTTAATATGAAGATAAGGATGAAAAATTCTATGCAGTTATCATTAAAAGTGGCAATGGCACTGTCTATTTTTGCCAGTACAAACCTCTACGCTGCAACGACTTTAGTGGTTCCAGAAGACGTGAAGTTATTGGCCGTCAACATGGAGAAGCCAGATCTAGAAGGTGGTCTTTTTTCTAGTGAGAAGACAATCGAACTACCTGACGGAACGAATCAAATTGTCTTCAAATATCAACCTACATTCGAAATTAACGAAAACCTTAAGACGGTTTACAGTGATGTAATCGTTGCTAAATTTGATGCTGAAAACGAAAAGCTAACGTTTGAACTGCCAGAGTTTAAAACTCTTCGCCAAGCGCAAAACAACATCTCGCCTCTAGATTGGCAATTACTGGATACCAAAGGCCAACCTATTGCTTTGGTCGAAGATGTATTAGAGTCAGATGGTGTTCAAATTGGTCGTAATTACCCTCAAGAATCTCGTAACTACAATATTGCTGGCGGTATCGCGAGTGTTGCCGTTAGTTATGTAACTGTGAATCAGCATCAACAATCAGTAAGTGATATCGAGCCTCGAGTTGAGACTAGTGATACCCGTTCAACAGCCGCATCGAACGACAGCCCAATGGTTGATGTATTAAAGACTATGTACCAGAAAGCGTCTCCGGCGGAAAAAGAGGCATTTAAAAACTGGCTTGCTGAGCAGTAATCCCTTAGTTCATTAGATAGGGCTTAACTGAAAAAGTACGAATCTAAAAAGCAGGCTTTAAGCCTGCTTTTATCTTTTCTGCTTATTAGAGAGAGATTTCTCTCCATTCACCAGGCATTAGGTCGTTAAGGACGATATCACCCATCGAATGACGAATGAGGCGCAAAGTAGGGAAGCCAATGTGCGCAGTCATGCGACGCACCTGACGATTTCTTCCTTCGATAATGGTAATGGCTAACCAAGTGGTAGGGATATTTGCGCGAAAACGAACCGGAGGAGTTCTGTCCCAGACTTGTGGTTCTGGAATAACTTCAACTTCGGCTGGTAGAGTCATACCATCTTTTAGCTCTACTCCCTTCCTCAATTTTTCAAGATCTTGCTCCTGAGGAGCGCCATCGACTTGAACCCAATAAGTCTTCGGCGATTTTGACTTTGGCTGCGTTAACTTCGCCTGCAAGATGCCATCGTTAGTGAGTACCATCAAACCTTCGCTGTCTCGGTCCAATCGGCCAGCCGCATAGACATTTTTGATTGGGATATAGTCCGCTAACGTTTTGCGACCATCGCCATCGGTAAATTGACTGAGCGTATCGTAAGGCTTATTGAAAATAATGACTTTACGATCTTTAGGGGCCACTTTTGGCTTTTGGCTTTTTGTTGGGCGATTAGGGCGGCGGTCTTGCTGAGTACGAGTCTTCGAGCCATTGCGAGCTCCTGAGTGTTTAAAATGGTCCGTTTTAGACTGGTTACGACTGCGACCTTTTTCCTGACCTGTACGAGATGACATGTTAACTACCCTGCAAAAATGTAAATGAACTGTGTTTGAAAGTTTTAAGTTTTCTCATGATCGGATATGATTTGCGCGCCTAAAACTAACAAACGCGCACAGAATGATAGACTAATTCGTGTTATTTGTTTAATTATATCAGTGCACTCATGGATTCAGAGCTTAGAGCTTCAAACTACAACAAAGAGTGCGAACCGCATGTGGCGTTAGTGAGGAGACATGTACTGCTAACGTGCAGCAATGCGTCAATTAAACCAACTCAGACGCTGAGTTGATCAGCCAACAAGTTGATTAAAAAATAGGGAAATTTCATGCCTACAGAAAAACCTACAATTATCTACACCATCACTGATGAAGCGCCGGCGCTAGCAACTTATTCATTACTACCAATCATTCAATCATTCACAGCATCGTCTGGCATCAATGTAGATACTCGTGATATTTCACTAGCAGGTCGAATTATCGCTAACTTCCCAGAGCATCTAAAAGAAGAACAGCGCATTGGCGATGCGTTGACTGAGCTTGGTGAACTAGCTCAAACTCCAGAAGCAAATATCATCAAGCTACCTAACATTTCAGCTTCAGTTCCTCAGCTTAAAGCGGCGATTAAAGAGCTTCAGGCGAAAGGTTACGATTTACCAAACTACCCAGAAGAGCCGAGCACGTACGAAGAGAAAGCGATTAAAGCGGCTTACGACAAAATCAAAGGTAGTGCGGTTAACCCAGTACTTCGTGAAGGTAACTCAGACCGTCGTGCTCCGACTTCGGTTAAGAACTACGCGAAGAAAAACCCACACTCAATGGGTGCATGGTCAGCAGAATCTAAGTCTCATGTTGCGAGCATGTCAGACAATGACTTCTTTGGTAGCGAAAAGTCTACAACTATCTCTGGTGCAACAGAGGTCAAAATCGAGTTTGTCGGTAATGATGGTACAGTTAAAGAGCTTAAGTCTGCGTTCCCATTACTAGATAAAGAAGTCATTGATACTTCAGTAATGAAGAAGAAGGCGTTGGTTGAATTTTTCGAGAAAGAGATTGCTGAAGCGAAAGCGCAAGACGTGCTGCTGTCTCTTCATATGAAAGCGACGATGATGAAAGTTTCTGACCCTGTCATTTTCGGCCATGCCGTAAAAGTTTACTACAAAGACGTTTTCGATAAGTACGGTAAGCTGTTTGAAGAGCTAGGCGTTGATGTAAACAATGGCATCGGTGATGTTTACTCAAAAATTGAGTCTCTACCTGAAGCGCAAAAAGCAGAAATTGAAGCGGCCATTCAAGCGGTTTACCAAACTCAACCAGAACTTGCGATGGTTGACTCTGATCGTGGTATCACAAACTTACATGTACCAAGTGACATTATTGTAGATGCTTCTATGCCAGCAATGCTTCGCTCTTCGGGTCAAATGTGGGGACCAGATGGTAAACAAAAAGACACCAAAGCGATGATTCCAGATCGTAGCTATGCAGGTATTTACCAAGCGGTTATTGATTTCTGTAAAGAGCACGGCGCATTTGATCCAACCACTATGGGTAGCGTACCTAACGTTGGTCTAATGGCTCAGAAAGCTGAAGAGTATGGTTCTCACGACAAGACATTCATTCTAGACGCTGCGGGTACTGTTCGCGTTGTTGATGCTTCAGGTAACGTACTGTTAGAGCAAGCGGTTGAAGAAGGTGATATCTTCCGTATGTGTCAGGTTAAAGACGCACCAATCCAAGATTGGGTTAAACTAGCAGTGACTCGCGCACGTGCAACAGGTGTTCCAGCTGTATTCTGGCTAGATGAAAACCGCGCGCACGATGCTGAGCTCATCAAGAAAGTAAACGCCTACCTACCAGATCACGATACTGACGGTCTAGAGATTAAGATCCTATCTCCTGTTGAAGCTTGTAAGTACTCACTAGAGCGTATGAAAGCGGGCCTAGATACTATCTCTGTTACAGGTAATGTTCTTCGTGACTACCTAACAGACTTGTTCCCAATTCTAGAGTTAGGTACGTCTGCTAAGATGCTATCTATTGTTCCATTGATGAATGGTGGTGGTCTATTTGAAACAGGCGCTGGTGGTTCTGCTCCTAAGCACGTTCAACAAGTAGAAAAAGAGAATCACCTTCGTTGGGATTCTTTGGGCGAGTTCCTAGCGCTTGCAGCTTCGTTAGAGCATTTAAGTGTAGTGACAAACAATCCTAAGGCTCAGGTTCTCGCAGATACACTAGATAAAGCGACCGGTGAGTTTTTAGACACCAACAAATCTCCGTCACGCAAAGTGGGTGAGCTAGATAACCGTGGAAGCCACTTCTATCTTGCACTTTACTGGGCGAAAGCGCTTTCAGAGCAAACGGATGATGCGGATCTTGCTGCTGAATTTGCACCAATTGCAAAAGCGCTGTCAGAGCAGGAAGAAACGATCGTTGCTGAGCTAAATAATGCGCAAGGCGTGAAAGGTGAGCTAGGAGGTTACTACTTACTAGACGATGCATTGGTTTCTAAATTGATGCGTCCAAGCGAAACCTTTAACGCAATCATTAACAAGTAAGTTAGTGTTAAAAAACACGTCGTTTTCGGCGTGTTTCCTATCCTGTAAGTGCGTTGTAAGTGTTCCTTTTGTAACACGTGCTCTAAATAGTAAGAAACCCGCTATCTTGGCGGGTTTATTTTTCTCTTCAAAACATCAACTTGACGTTTCGAGAGCAATATTTTTATATTTCGACAGCGCTCTAATTATTTGGCTTGGCCTTCAAGAGGCACGACGCTACTCGCGTGACAGCCTTTGGGACCTTTTTCAATCTCGTAAGAGACTTGTTGGCCTGCTTTCAGTGTACGATAACCGTCCATCTGGATAGTTGAGTAGTGGGCAAAGATATCTCCCTCTTCTTCATCTGAACAAATAAACCCAAATCCTTTGGCATTGTTAAACCACTTTACTGTACCTGTAGCCATGCTTTACATCCCTCATGCATTTTTTACTGATGTTGTTACTGCAACCAAGTTATACCTTTAACTTGGTACTACCATTGTCAGCGAATGCCAACAAACGTCAAATCAATGATAAGTCACATTCATCAAACCACTTAAAGAAGAGAGGTTTCAAAATGATGATTTATGCATCGACACTTTCCACTGTAGTCAATGAATTTCGACAGTCAATAGCAGTGAGCAACAAACAGAAACATAATTGAAAACAAATCACTTTTGAGATTAACAAATTTGCAAACAGTTTTTCGTATATACGCAGAAGTTTAGTCAATTTGCCTATGAAGTGGTTCATACTGAAAAAGCCATACTGTCCGTGTTGCTTATGGTAGAAGAATCCTCTGACTGAATAAAAAATGAAGTTTTCGTGATAATTACCGTATTCTCAATGAGGAAGTGTGATCCAGGTAGAAGATGATGGGGCGGTTTGCAATAGTCCGAAAGCAATAAATAGAAAGTTCTTTTATAAGAAAAAATGTGTAACTTATCGACAAGCATCTTTTATTTGCGCCGTATCAAGACGTGCATTAGTCTCTATATTAGGTAGCAACTTTTATCGATCAAAGATCGAATTCGGTGCCATAACTCACTACACCGCGCTGCATGCTTGTGGTAGATTGTTTTTATAGGTCGAAAACATCAACCCTTTGATACGATATCTTTAGATTGCCATGAGTAAAAATTTTGAATGGGTCACTCCGGACTCTGATCTTCTGGAGCGAGAAAGTACGAAAGTCCAGCCACCTAAGCTGTACAATGTCGTACTCAATAATGATGACTATACACCTATGGATTTCGTCATAGAGGTGCTTGAGCGATTTTTCTCACATGATATTGATAAAGCAACTCAAATCATGCTTCAGGTCCACTATGAAGGAAAGGCAATCTGCGGCACATACAGCGCAGAAATTGCCGAGACAAAAGTAGCGCAAGTTACGATGTACGCAAGGGAAAATGAACATCCGCTACTTTGCACTATGGAGCAAGCGTAAACAAAGAAGACTTGCTCGAACAACCCCAGTTGTTTTTTCGGGAGGTACTTATGCTAAATAAAGAACTAGAGTCAAGCCTTAACGGTGCATTTGCTCGGGCGCGAGATAAACGCCACGAGTTTATGACTGTCGAACACCTCCTACTTGCATTGTTGGAAAATGATGCAGCTAAGGAAGCCCTTCTAGCTTGTAAGGCGGATCTTGACGCTTTACGCAACGAACTCGATATTTTCATCGATCAAACTACGCCTCTTATCCCAGATAGTGATGAGACGCGTGAAACGCAGCCGACTTTGAGTTTTCAACGTGTACTACAACGCGCCGTCTTTCATGTACAGTCGTCTGGTCGTAATGAAGTAACAGGCGCCAACGTGCTTGTTGCTATCTTCAGTGAGCAAGAGTCGCATGCCGCTTACCTTCTGAAGAAAAATGACATCTCCCGATTAGATATTGTTAACTTCATCTCCCACGGTATTACTAAAGCATCAGGTGCAGGTGAGGATTCATCATCAGACTCGTTTAGCTCAGAAAGTGTTGAAGAGCCTAATTCTGAAGAACGCTTAGAAAGCTTTGCGACGAATCTTAATCAAGTCGCTAAAGATGGAAACATCGACCCAC
The DNA here is from genome assembly GCF_033339735.1 of Vibrio sp. 2033. NCBI lineage: Bacteria > Pseudomonadati > Pseudomonadota > Gammaproteobacteria > Vibrionales > Vibrionaceae > Vibrio > Vibrio sp. 2033. The sequence goes on along the minus strand of NZ_JAWOVC010000001.1, from coordinate 669,909 downwards.
TCATTGGACGTGATAAAGAGTTAGAGCGCACTATTCAGGTACTTTGTCGACGCCGCAAGAATAATCCACTACTAGTGGGTGAGGCAGGGGTTGGTAAAACAGCCATAGCGGAAGGTCTTGCATGGAGAATTGTCGAAGGGCAGGTCCCTGAGGTTATTCAAAACAGCGTGATTTATTCACTAGATATTGGCTCTTTGCTCGCTGGTACCAAATACCGCGGTGATTTTGAAAAACGCTTCAAGGCGATTTTGAAACAACTTGAAAAAGAAGAAGATGCCATTTTGTTCATCGATGAAATACATACCATCATCGGTGCAGGCGCGGCATCTGGTGGTCAAGTCGATGCAGCAAATCTTATTAAGCCTCTTTTAAGTAGCGGTAAGTTGCGTTGTATTGGTTCGACGACATACCAAGAATACAGCAACATTTTCGAGAAAGAGCGTGCGTTGTCTCGCCGTTTCCAAAAGATAGACGTTGTAGAGCCTTCATTGGATGATACAACTAAAATCTTGATGGGCTTGAAGCCGAAGTACGAAGCTCACCATGAAGTACGTTATACCAATAAAGCACTGCGTGCCGCGGTAGAACTGTCGGCTAAATACATTAATGAACGCCATCTACCAGATAAGGCCATTGATGTCATTGATGAAGCTGGTGCTCGTAGTCGTCTTGCTCCTGCAAGCCGTCGTAAAAAAACGGTCGGAGTGGCTGATATCGAATCAATGGTTGCCAAAATGGCGCGAATTCCAGAGAAGTCGGTTTCTTCTTCAGATAAAGACATTTTGAAAAACTTAGATAGCAAAATGAAGATGTTGGTATTCGGTCAAGATAATGCGATTGATGCATTATCCGAGGCGATCAAGCTGACACGTGCAGGTTTAGGTGTAGACAACAAACCTGTTGGTTCATTCTTGTTTGCAGGCCCAACAGGGGTTGGTAAAACAGAGGTGACGGTGCAGTTATCTAAGCTTCTAGGTATCGAGCTACTTCGTTTTGATATGTCTGAGTATGGTGAGCGTCACTCCGTAAGTCGCTTAATTGGTGCGCCTCCTGGTTATGTCGGTTATGACCAAGGTGGTTTGCTAACTGATGCTGTTATTAAGCACCCACATTCAGTCGTATTACTTGATGAGATTGAAAAAGCGCACCCTGATATCTTTAACCTGCTGTTGCAAGTCATGGATAACGGTACGCTAACGGACAACAATGGTCGCAAAGCAGACTTCCGTAATGTCATTCTTGTTATGACAACTAACGCAGGAGTGGCGGAAACCGAGAAGAAATCAATTGGTTTGATTCAACAAGACAACAGTCATGATGCAATGGCGGAAATTAAGAAGGTGTTTACTCCTGAGTTCCGTAACCGTCTTGATAACATCATCTGGTTTAACAGCCTTGATGAAAGCGTTATCCATCAAGTGGTTGATAAGTTCATTGTCGAACTGCAAGTGCAACTTGATGCGAGAGGCGTTTCAATGGAAGTATCGCAAGACGCTCGCCATTGGTTAGCACATAAAGGTTATGACAAAGCTATGGGGGCTCGCCCAATGGGGCGTGTTATCCAAGAACAGCTTAAGAAGCCTTTGGCTAACGAACTGTTGTTTGGATCTTTAGTTGACGGCGGTACAGTGAAAGTAACGCTGGTCAACGATACGCTTGAGTTTGAATACTTAAGTGAGAAAGAGACAGCGATGCATTAATCGTTAGTCGGTAACAAACGCAAAAGCGCACGAGAAGATCGTGCGCTTTTTTATCTGAACTAAATCGGAAAAATTATGCAATAAAAAACGGAGCAGCTTGCTCCGTTTTTTATTGCATCCGAAAATCAGAGATTAACGAGCGCGGAAGACGATGCGGCCTTTTGACAGGTCGTATGGAGTCATCTCTACAGTTACTTTGTCACCCGTTAGGATACGGATGTAGTTCTTACGCATCTTGCCAGAGATGTGAGCAGTCACAACGTGACCGTTTTCAAGTTCAACACGGAACATAGTGTTTGGTAGAGTGTCAAGGACTGTGCCTTGCATCTCGATTACGTCTTCTTTAGCCATTTAATCCTCTTTAGAAATTAGGCAATATTAGCGGGCTATATTCTGCCGCTAAATAGTAATTATGTAAAGTTGAGGCGTATTCTACCCTCGCCAACGCTGATTTACTAGCCTTTGGTGGCGTTGAAAGCGTGTTTTGTAGCTCATTGCTGGGCACTCATCAATCTGATATCCCAAATATAGCCACTGTTGTTTGTTTTCTTGGCAGTATTTAATTTGATAAAGCACTGCTAACGTGCCAAGAGATAACTCGTAGTCAGGGTCAAAAAAAGTATAAAAAGCACTCGAGCATTGTGGCATCAAATCTGTCACTGCAATGGCGAGCAATTGATCTGATTCATCGTAAATGTGTAAAAACGACGTTGTCAGCCAGCTCGTTTGAGCAAATCGAGCAAACTCATCACGCTTTGGTGGGTACATAGTGCCGTTTTTATGCCGTTTGCAGATGTACCGACTGTAAAGCTCAAACCATTCCTCATCCATTTCAGGGTTCATTTCCCAGCGTAAAGACTGTGCTTTATTAAGCAGCCTCTTCTGACTTTTTGATAATCTAACGTCTGGAATCGATACTCGAATTGGCTGGCAAGCGGTGCAATGCTCGCAATGCGGTTTATATATGGTATCTCCGCTACGACGAAAACCGTTAGCCATGAGCAACTGGTAATTTTCTTCAGTATGCAGCCTTTCATCAAGCGCCACCGCAACCCGCTCTTGCCGTTCAGGCAAATAACTACAAGGGTGATTATTCGTCAACCCTATTCGAATATGTTGTATATCCGTACTCATACTGAATCCTGCAAAACTTGGGGCTGATAGGCATCAAATAGTGTTTGCTTTTCTCTTAAAGATAGTAGTTTTTGCATAAATTCGTCACGCTCAAGTTCAAATGCGCCAAGTGATGCCAAGTGAGAATTCATAACTTGGCAATCGATTAATTGACCTTGCTTTGACGCCAAATGGTTGCATAAGTACCACAATGCAATTTTGGATGCGTTATCTTTTAGACTAAACATCGACTCTCCGCAAAAAAGTTGGCCCACGCAAATGCCATATAGTCCGCCAATCAGGTTGTTGTCATGCCATACTTCTACAGAGTGACAGTGACCAAGTTTGGCTAACTCAATGTAGGAAGCTTGCATTTCCTCGTTGAGCCATGTTTCCTCTGCAGGGCGTGTTGAAGAACATAGTCTAATCACTTCTTCTGTCGCGAAATTGAGTGTTACTTTATAGTTATGTTTACGCTGAAATTTTTTGAGACTTTTAGATGGCTTAAACTGCAATGGGTCAAACACAGCGCGCGGAGAAGGGCTCCACCATAAAATAGGTTCACCAGGACCATACCAAGGGAAAATGCCTTGATAGTAACCATTGAGGATTCTCATGGGGTTTAAGTCACCACCAAAAGCCAGCAAACCATTGGGGTCGCTGAGTGCTTTATAGGGTGAGGGAAAGTTGAACGTTTCATCGAGTTCAGTTAAATAAATAGCCATAAGAAGTCGTTACCAACATTGGAGTCAGAGGAGTTTATGATGACCTGGTTAAGAAATATCGTAAAAGTATGGCTTGGGATCATACTGTTTTTACCACTTGTCGCCAACGCAGCCTATGAAAGAAATGTTGCCAAGCCAGTTAATGAAGTAGTTTACGGGAAGATTGACTCTGTCCGTTATATTACTCAACAAGAGGTTGTTCAATCGAAAAGTAACGGTTGGAAGACACTACTTGGTGCCACTATCGGTGGTTTAGTCGGTAATCAATTTGGTGGCGGTACGGGAAGAGAAGTCGCGACGGCAGTGGGTGCGCTTGCAGGTGCCGCAGTTGCTCAAAACCAAAGTAATTACCAATACACGGTTGAATATAAGTTAGTTGAGCTACTCATCAAAGTGAAGGGTGATAAGCTAATTAATGTCATCCAAGATGTTGATAAAAATATGTTATTTAGTCGAGGGGATGAAGTTCGTATTTTATATTTTGATGATGGAGTCAGGGTTGATATCACTTATTAACCCTAGGTTGTTTTAGCCTAACGAAGCTTAATCAGGCATGTACAGTCGGGCTGGCTTATTGTCAAATCAAGTCGAAATAGTTTGCTGTTTCGCCGTGCTTCTTTCGCTCTTATTTACATCGCTGGCAATGCCTTTAATTCTGTATCTTTAGGCTGCTTGAGGATATTCATAAATTAGCGCCGATTTACTCTGGTTTTGTCGTGTTTTTTTGGGTAGTCTGAATTCACGAAGAATTGTTTAGCCCTCATAAAAAATCGTATGTTGAGGGCACAAAGGATTATCAACTTTTAATGGAAAGCCTAACGTTACAACCTATCAATAAAATTCAAGGGGAAGTGAACCTTCCTGGCTCTAAAAGCGTTTCTAATCGAGCTCTTTTACTTGCTGCTCTTGCTAAAGGCAGAACTCGCCTTACTAATCTCCTCGACAGTGATGATATTCGTCATATGCTGAATGCGCTGACTAAACTAGGCGTTCAATACCAACTTTCCGAAGATAAAACAGAATGTCTCGTTGAAGGCCTTGGGCGTCCGTTTTCTGTCTCAGAACCAGTAGAATTATTTCTCGGCAATGCTGGCACTGCGATGCGACCATTAGCTGCGGCTCTTTGTCTTGGAGAAGGGGAGTATGTACTGACGGGCGAACCTCGTATGAAAGAGCGTCCAATTGGTCACCTTGTCACGGCACTGAAAGATGCTGGTGCGAACGTTGAGTACATGGAAAACAAGAACTTTCCGCCTCTCAAAATAATTGGTACTGGCCTAAAAGCAGGTACAGTTTCTATCGATGGGTCCATTTCAAGTCAGTTCTTGACCGCTTTCTTAATGTCTGCGCCATTGGCTGAAGGTGAAATTCGCATCAACATCGAAGGCGATTTGGTTTCTAAGCCTTATATCGATATCACCCTGCATATCATGAAGCAGTTTGGAGTCGATGTGATCAACAACGACTATCAAGAGTTTGTGATCCCAGCCGGTCAGCAATACATCGCTCCAGGTGATTTCTTGGTTGAAGGTGACGCGTCTTCTGCTTCTTACTTCTTGGCGGCGGCAGCCATCAAAGGCGGAGAAGTTAAAGTCACGGGTATCGGTAAAAACAGCATTCAAGGTGATATTCAATTTGCTGATGCGCTTGAAAAAATGGGTGCAGAAATTGAATGGGGTGATGACTACGTAATTTCACGTGTTGGTCAATTAAAAGGCATTGATATGGATTACAACCATATCCCTGATGCTGCAATGACCATCGCGACAACAGCGTTATTTGCCGAAGGCACTACCGCTATTCGTAACGTTTATAACTGGCGTGTAAAAGAAACAGACCGTTTGTCAGCTATGGCGACTGAGTTACGTAAAGTTGGTGCGGAAGTGGAAGAAGGGGAAGACTACATCATCGTCAAACCTGTCTCTCAGTTAAAGCATGCTGCGATTGATACTTACGATGATCATCGAATGGCGATGTGTTTTTCGCTGGTGGCACTTAGTGATACGCCTGTGACGATTAACGATCCAAAGTGTACGTCGAAAACGTTCCCTGACTACTTCGACAAACTTAAGGCTTTAAGCTGCTAAATATTCTGACCTGAAACAGGAAAGCCAGAGTGAATAACACTCTGGCTTTTTTGTTTCCCAATACTATTTAACCAGCGTAAATTCCTTAGAAAGGTGATGCGCTAAGTATTTGAACATATTGAATACTGCAGTCGTATTTGAAGTTGGTAAACCTTTGTCATCAAGGAAGTATTCACCTTTAAAAACTAAAACACCTTCTTTTTCTTCTACACTTGTTGCTCGCATTCCCTCGATGTAATCATCGTGCTCTTGGATGATTTGGTTAGCGATCAAAAGAAGGTCGAACTCTTCGATAAACGTTCTATCAGACATATTCTTTCTACCATCCTATTCAGTTAAGAACGCTGAGTATACCTACAACTAAAATGGGTTTGCATGATTAATTCAGTCAATCGTTCAGTAAGACTAAACAGATCAATTTTTAGAGTATAAGCATGATGCGGAGGAAGATGGCAGAGCATTGAACCAAACTATTTTGTGATGGGTAACAAAATTTATTGCATTGGATTAGCGGATGCTAAGTTTGCCTGTTTAGATATGCCGCTCAATACCTTTCAGAACCCTGTCTCTTTGAAGTATAAAGACGATGAATTGTCAACCAATCGGATCTGAATTTCAAAAAAGCAGTTGATCTTCTTTTCATCTCGCACAATAGTAAAAAAAGAAGCAATGAAATAGAACATTATGCGGGTGGCCTTTAAACAAGGTTTCTACCCGCATTATTATGAAGGACGTTAGAGTCAGTTATGGGTAAATCACTCGTTATAGTAGAGTCACCAGCCAAGGCAAAGACGATAAATAAGTACCTTGGTAAAGACTTTATTGTTAAGTCTAGTGTTGGTCATGTGCGTGATCTGCCTACGGCCGGTCAAAGCACTGGTGAGAAAAAAGCCGCAGCCATCTCAACTAAAGGGATGAGTCCGGAAGAGAAAGCGCGCGTTAAAAAAGAGAAAGACCGCAAAGCGTTGATCAAAAAGATGGGGATTAACCCATATCATGACTGGGAAGCGAATTACCAAATCCTTCCAGGCAAAGAAAAAGTTGTCAACGAACTACAAAAACTCGCCAAAGACGCAGATTGCGTTTATCTCGCAACCGATTTGGACCGCGAAGGGGAAGCAATCGCATGGCACCTTCGTGAGATCATCGGTGGCGATGAAGAGCGATACAAACGTGTAGTTTTTAACGAAATTACGAAAAACGCGATCCAACAAGCTTTCCAGACACCTGGCGAGCTGAACATGGATGGTGTAAATGCCCAACAAGCACGTCGCTTCATGGACCGTGTCGTTGGTTTTATGGTTTCACCTCTACTTTGGAAAAAAGTGGCTCGTGGCTTATCTGCTGGTCGAGTGCAGTCTGTTGCGGTGAAATTGTTAGTTGAGCGTGAGCGTGAGATTAACGCGTTTGTACCAGAAGAATTCTGGGACATTCATGCGAATACGAAAACGAAAGACAAAGTGGACTTTAAACTGCTTGTTGCTCAGAAAGACGGTTCTGCGTTTAAGCCAGTTAATGAGGCAGAAACCAAAGCAGCGATGTCTGTACTTGAGAATGCAAGTTACGAAGTATGTAAGCGTGAAGACCGCCCTACAAAGAGCAAGCCTTCAGCACCTTACATCACCTCTACGCTTCAACAGGCAGCAAGTACACGTCTGGGCTACGGCGTGAAAAAGACCATGATGCTAGCTCAGCGCCTCTATGAGGCCGGTTACATCACTTATATGCGTACGGACTCGACTAACCTAAGTGCCGAGGCTGTGGACGCTGTACGTGACTTTATTGGTTCTGAGTTTGGTGATAAGTACCTGCCAGCGAAACCATTGACGTACGGTAGCAAAGAAGGGGCACAGGAAGCGCACGAAGCGATCCGCCCTTCAAATGTGGGTGTTAAGGCGGAAGACCTGCAAGGTGTCGATGCTGATGCGCACAAACTTTATGCTTTGATTTGGAATCAGTTTGTAGCGTGTCAAATGACGCCAGCAGAATACGATTCAACAACCATCAGTGTAAAAGCGGCAGAATACACGCTTAAAGCGAAAGGCCGTATCCTTAAATTTGACGGCTGGACTCGTGTACAGCGTCCAATGGGCAAAAACGAGGATACAATCCTTCCTGCGGTACAACTTGGCGATAAGCTAAGCTTAGAGTCACTTGACCCTAAACAGCACTTTACAAAGCCACCTGCGCGCTACACTGAAGCAGCACTGGTTAAAGAGCTAGAGAAACGAGGTATTGGTCGTCCGTCGACTTACGCATCGATCATTTCTACGATTCAAGATCGTGGCTACGTGAAAGTTGATCAGCGCCGTTTCTACGCTGAAAAAATGGGTGAAATTGTTACTGACCGCCTTGATGACAGCTTTAACGATTTGATGAACTACGACTTTACTGCGCGTATGGAACAGAAATTGGACCAAATCGCTGAAGGTGAAGTGAACTGGAAAGCTGTGTTAGACAACTTCTTTGCTGATTTTACTGGCGATCTTGAAAAAGCGGAGCTGGATGAGTCAGAAGGCGGTATGAAGTTAAACCACATCGTCATGACAGATATCGAGTGTCCGACGTGTAGCCGTCCAATGGGCATCCGTACTGCTTCAACAGGTGTGTTCTTAGGCTGTTCAGGTTACGCGTTACCACCAAAAGAGCGTTGTAAGACAACCATCAACTTGGGTGACGAAGAAGGTATTATTAACGTTCTAGAAGAAGACGTTGAAACCGCAGCTCTTCGTGCTAAAAAGCGTTGTCCGATCTGTGAAACAGCGATGGACGCATACCTGATTGATGACAAGCGTAAGATGCATGTTTGTGGTAATAACCCGAACTGTGAAGGCTACCTTGTTGAATACGGCGAGTTCAAAGTAAAAGGCTACGATGGTCCAGTTGTTGAATGTGACAAATGTGGCTCTGATATGGTGCTTAAGAACGGTCGCTTTGGTAAATACATGGATTGTACGAGCGAAACGTGCAAGAACACTCGTAAGATCTTGAAGAATGGCGAAGTCGCGCCCCCGAAAGAAGATCCTGTTCATTTCCCCGAGTTGCCATGTGAAAACTCAGATGCGTATTTCGTACTTCGTGATGGTGCTTCAGGTCTATTTATGGCGGCAAGCAACTTCCCGAAATCGCGCGAGACACGTGCTCCTTTGGTTGCTGAACTGGCACGTTTTGAAGAGCGTTTACCTGAGAAGTTCAAATACCTAGCGACCGCACCGCAAGAAGATCCTGATGGTCGTCCTGCAGTTGTACGCTTTAGTCGCAAAACAAAAGAGAACTACGTTCGTTCGGAAGAGAATGGCAAACCATCTGGTTGGACAGCGCTCTTTGTTGACGGTAAGTGGGAAGTCACTGATAAGCGTAAAAAAGCGAAAGCATAAAAACGTACGATCTAAGTAATGTAAAAAGGCAGCGATATCGCTGCCTTTTTTGCGTTTTGTTTTTGCGTAAAGGCCACTGTGTTGTTCGTATAGATCTTTGCTGCTTTGACTGAGTTTTGCTGACGCGAGAAGATCCCAGTATCAATATTTCGTAGTCGCTGATGTATTTTTTATGTAAAAAATATTCGTTGTAACTTTCATTTTGCATTCACATATTTGTTATACATTGGGCTAAAAAATCGGCGGTGTAGTGAATCCGTTCGTAAATTGTTTTCACAATGTAATCGTTTGCTTTTCCATGTGTGATCTAGATATCGTCTTGAGTACGCAAGAGCTGTATGGTACACAGAATGGCGTATTAAAAATTGTAATTTAGAACCCGCTTAGATAATTTATTACAAAAATTAGTGCAACTGTGTGCATTGTTTGCGTCAAAAAATAAGGAAAGAGTGGACGTTGCATACTGGAAGTGCCGTAGCTTTTTTATCCGTGTTGTAAGAGTTCACAGAAACTCAGAGACGGTTGCTAAATGTATTCGCTTGACTCCCCGAGTATGACTCATTCAAGCGAGTACCAAATCCAAGCTATAACGATATGGAGAACAACAAATGGCTGGTGTTTTGGGAATGATTCTTGCTGGCGGTGAAGGCTCTCGTTTGAGACCTTTAACGGAATCTCGCAGTAAACCTTCGGTACCGTTTGGTGGTAGTTATCGATTGATCGATTTTGCTCTAAACAATTTTGTTAATGCGGATCTGATGCGCATTTACGTCCTAACCCAATTTAAATCTCAATCTTTATTCCATCACTTAAAAAAGGGGTGGAACATCAACGGCATTACAGACCGCTTTATCGATCCTATTCCCGCTCAAATGCGTACTGGTAAACGTTGGTACGAAGGGACGGCGGACGCGATCTATCAAAACCTGCGTTTTATGGAGTTAGAGGAACCAGAGCAAGTTTGTATTTTTGGCTCTGACCATATCTATAAGATGGATATCAAACAAATGCTGAACTTCCACTCAGAAAAGCAGGCTTCTCTGACGGTATCTGCATTGCGCATGCCACTAAAAGAGGCGTCGCAATTTGGGGTTATCGAAGTGGATAGCGAAGGCCGTATGATTGGCTTTGAAGAAAAACCAGCAAATCCGAAGTCGATTCCTGGTGACCCTGATTACGCTTTAGTTTCAATGGGTAACTATGTTTTTGAAGCTCAGGTACTGTTCTCAGAGTTGGTCGAAGATGCGGATAATGAAGCTTCATCACATGATTTTGGAAAGGACATCATTCCAAAGATGTTCCCTAGAGGTGATGTGTTCGTGTATGACTTCAGTACCAACAAAATCAGTGGCGAAAAAGAAGAGGTGTACTGGCGTGATGTCGGAACTATTGATGCGTACTGGCAAGCGCATATGGATCTGCTAGAAAAAGATGCACCATTTTCGCTGTACAACCGTAAATGGCCATTGCATACCTACTACCCACCATTGCCACCTGCGACATTTACCGACTCTGATAATGGTCGTGTGCAGATAATCGATAGTTTAGTGTGTAATGGCAGCTATGTTAGAGGCTCAAGAATCGAAAAGTCGGTGCTTGGTTTTCGCAGTAATATTGCTTCTGCTTGCGATATCAGCGAATGTATACTTCTTGGTGACGTAAAAATTGGCGAAGGATGTGTTTTACGTCGTGTGATTGTCGACAAGGATGCCGATATTGCTCCTGGTACTCAGATTGGTGTGAATCTTCAAGAAGATAAAAAACACTTCCACGTGTCTGAGGAGGGCATTGTTGTTATTCCGAAAGGAGCTCGAGTTGGCTACTAACAACTTATCTATTCTGTTTGTAGCTTCTGAGGTTGAAGGCCTCATTAAAAGTGGTGGCTTGGCAGATGTTGCCAAGGCACTACCGGAAGCCCTTCAAAACCTACAGCAAGACGTAAGAATTACCATCCCTGCGTACAGCAGTATTGATAAACTCGCAGACGCAGAAGTTGTATTAGAAACAGAATTAACATCATGGCCGCATACGGAGTATCGAGTTTTGCGGCTCATGTTAGGTCAAAATCCTGTTTACCTGATTGATTGTCCGCCGTATTTCAATCGACCATCAATGTATGCGGAGAACAACCAAGCGTATACTGATAACGGCGAGCGCTTTGCGTTTTTTAGTGCAGCATGTCTCGATATGTTACCCAAGCTCGCCTTTCAACCTAATATCATACACGCGAACGATTGGCACACAGGTCTTGTTCCATTTTTGCTCAAGCACAGGTATGGCAATGATCCGTTTTTTGCTCATACTAAAAGCGTCATTTCAATTCACAATGCGGTCTTTAAAGGCGTATTTAGTTATGAAGATGTGCAGTGTTTGCCAGAGTTTCATTGTAGAAACGTTCCCGATGCTGCGGTGAGTGCAACGCATATTACGATGCTTAAAGCTGGTGTAATGAATGCAGATAAGATAAACGCGGTTAGCCCTACGTACGCAGAGGAACTCAAAACAGAGCTTGGCAGTCATGGAATGGCTTGGGAGTTTCAGCAACGCGCGCAGGACTTAGTTGGTATTTTGAACGGTTGTGATTACAGTGCTTGGAACCCGGAAACGGATACTTACTTGCCAGTTAATTACTGCGCCGACCAGCAAAGTATGTCGCAAGGGAAGAAAGCTTGTAAAAAAGCATTACAACAACGACTAAATTTGCCCGAAAAAAATGTAGCTATGTTCGGTATGGTTTGTCGATTGACCCAGCAGAAAGGCGTTCATTACTTGTTGCCTGCTTTGGCCGATTTTTTGAAGCACGATGTTCAGCTAGTTGTCGTTGGGACCGGAGACCCTATTCTTGCCGCTCAGCTACGAGAGGTTGCCGCGCAGTTTTCTAGCAAATTTGCCTTTGTAGAAGCGTATGACAATGAACTTGCGCATATCGTTGAAGCTGGTTCTGATTTCTTCTTGATGCCTTCTGAGTTTGAACCATGTGGCTTAAACCAAATCTATAGTATGGCTTATGGGACATTACCGATAGTACGCGGTGTTGGTGGCTTAAAGGACAGCGTTAGCGATTATGATGTAAACCCATCTGAAGCAACGGGGTTTGTTTTTTTCGAACCGACACCGCAGGCATTGTTGTTAACGATGCTAAGGGCACTGTTGCTCTACGCTCAAAACGAGCCTGAAGTGAATAAAGTACAGTTGCACGCGATGCAACAAGACTTTTGTTGGCAAAAGGCCGCAGAATCTTATTTGCAGCTTTACCACTCAGCGTTAGTTTGACTTAAAATTGTAACGAAAGGCACCGAATGAGGTGCCTTTATTATCTTGAGTAAGGGGAGTGTGGTAGGATGGCTTTTTACTCAATAGCACGATCTTTTTGATACTCAATATGACCCAGCCGCTACTTTTTCATAAAACCTATTTGCACCCTACTAGTAATGAGTGGGTTGTATTTGTGCACGGTGCTGGTGGTAGCTCTTCTATCTGGTTCAAGCAAATTAAAGCTTACAAGCAACACTTTAACTTATTGCTGATCGATTTAAGAGGTCATGGAAAGTCAAATCAGTTACTTAAAGAGCTCATTGCTAGCCGTTATACCTTTACGGAAGTTACCCAAGATATTTTGAAAGTATTGGACCATTTAAAGATCCAATCCGCTCATTTTGTCGGTATGTCGCTTGGTACTATTATTGTTCGAAACCTTGCTGAATTGTCATCAGAGCGCGTACGTTCGATGGTGCTCGGCGGTGCTGTCACAAGGCTTAACACTCGTTCTCAGATATTGGTGAAATTAGGTAATTTTTGTAAGCATATCCTACCGTACATGTGGCTCTACAAACTGTTCGCTTATATTGTTATGCCTCAAAGAAGCCAACGAGAATCTCGCCACCTTTTTATTCGCGAAGCCAAGAAGCTTTGCCAAAAAGAATTTAAACGTTGGTTTATTCTTGCTGCTGATGTAAATCCGTTAATGAAATATTTTAAAGATCGAGAGTTACCCATTCCGACTCTTTACTTAATGGGCGACAGGGATTACATGTTTATTAAACCTGTCAAAGAAATGGTTGCAGCACATAAGCTCAGCATTCTACGAGAAATCCCGAATTGTGGTCATGTATGCAATGTAGAGCGTCCAGAAGACTTCAATCAACACTCCATCGAGTTTATTAAACAGCAAGCTGTATGTGCTTAAAACTGAGTGTATCCACTGAATAGGAGAGCCGCTATAGCTCTCCTAGTTGATATCCACATTGCCAACATGCACCAAATTGCCCTTCGTTTATTTCATGACATTTTGGGCATTGCCAATCTTGATACTCATGCCTATCGGATTGTTTTCGATATGCTTTTACTATTTCTTCAGCTTTCATCTTTTGTGCAGTGTCAAAAAGCCACACATAAGGATCGGTATCATCACCAAACGGCAGTTCTCCTTTTAAGCCGAAAATACCTTCTCCACGAACTTCACAGTAAATTTGTTCCACTTTAAGCAGCTCACATACAATGTGTGCTTCTGCTGGGTTTTTAGCGATAAATATTTTCATCAAAATACCCACTTCACCAATTACGAGTTTTGCTGACTTGGTGTCGGCCTTACTTTATCCATAACCCATTTAGTGATGATTGGAAATAGTCCCAATAGCGCAAAAGACGCTAATACTGCGGGTGAAACAATGCCCGATAGGCTTTCAATTGTTGCTAATTGAGTACCTGCATTCAGATATACGGCTGTGCCTGGCAGCATACCTATTTGGCTAGTGAGATAAAATCTACCTACAGACATCGGCGTTAAGCCCATCAGTAAGTTGATTAGAAAGAAAGGGAATACAGGGATTAGACGCAAGGAAAATAGATAAAAAGCTCCGTCTTTTTCGACACCTTGATTAATTGCGTTGAGTTTATTTCCGAATTTGTTTTGTACCCAGTCACGCAATAAGTATCGGCTGCTCAAGAAGGCCAGTGTTGCCCCCATAGTGCTAGCGAAAGAAACCAGTAGCAAGCTTGTCCAAAAACCAAATAAGGCTGCACCAAGTAAGGTGACTACTGCCGCTCCTGGGATAGAAAAAGCGGTAATTGCAATGTAGGTAAAAAAGTAAATCGCAGCCGAGAATACAAAATTCTGATCGATGTATGTAGTTAGTGCTTCTTGTTGGGCTTTTGCATTCTCTAAGGTTAAATACTGGCCAAAGTTAATACCTAAAAAGACGATAGCCGCTAGTAGGATGAGACCTAATATCAGTTTCTTATTCATAATTTTGATTCCAATTTGGGATATATGTAATAAGACAGTAGGAAAACCGAAAAAATTTCACAAAAAAACCGCAGATTAGACTGCGGTTTTACAAGATAGTTTTTAGGCCGACTTTTATTGGAGGCCGTTCATCAACTCATCTCGGCGAGCTTGAGGTACCACACTCCAATGAGTGCCGTTGATAGCACCTTCTAGTGCCCATAGCAACTCAATGTTGACGGTTGCAGAGTGCGTATCTCTTATCGCTTTATAGGCGTTAAGCGCACCTTCCTCTTCAAGCTTCTCTACGGATTCGATGCCGGCTTTTTTTAGCATGCGCTCGGTAGCCAGTCGTAAGTTAGGCAAATCTTTCAAACGGTTAGGCTTTGTACTTGCTTGCTGTTCTTTCTCAAGCTTTGCCTTTTTCAATGATTGATTCGCTACTTCGATTAAGCGTTCGCTTGATTCCCATAAATCGCTGGAAATAGCGTAGTACTTTGTAACGACTGGAAAGCCACGTTTTTTATAAACGTAAGGCTTTAGCCCTTGTTTCTCGAAGTCAGATGAAGTTTTTTGGTCTGCTCTGATATGAAGCTGATTGTTTACCACTAGTGCAAACATTGTTTCATCAGCGAATAGTCCGAAGCCACCAAACATTGAGCGCGACTTGATATTACCAAGTGCCTCAAATAGCTTCATAGAGTCTTTGAGTATCGGTTTATCCATGTTTTGTTATCTCGGTGTAATTAATATTACGCCACCAAAAGTCAGGTCCGAGAGAGTAGCAAACATGCGTAAAAACAATGTCATTACAGAGTAAAGTCATTGCTTACACACTTGCCATCGGTAACCCCGCTACCTTCCATATCGTAATATGGTTCAGGCCGGAGGCTTTGCGTCCCACTCTTTCGAATGGTTTGCCCTGTGCGTGACACAATGAGCATACTTCTTATATTGAATTAACATCACGGTTTAGCGTTAAAAGTGTGATTTCGGTTCAATAAAAATGATAGATTGAATGCTCTATTTTGCATATGGAAAGGTGCAAATTGGCCTTTGAAAAGGAGTTCTTAATATATATTACATTTATATAAAACAGGGAGTTAACGTTAGTCAATTGTTATTAGAGTGGTGTGAAGTATTAGAGAATGCTTAATTTTTCCAAAAAAATAAGCGCCCCTGTAGAGCGCTTATTTAACCGTGTTAAATACAGTGAAATTTAGTTCATTTTTTTCACAGTATTTCGAATTACAAGCTCAGGTTGCATTTCGAAAATTCGTTTTTCGTGTTCTTTATCTTTGATACGCTCAAGTAGAATTTCGAATGCATTTTTACCAACACGACGTTTAGGTTGGTGGATAGTCGTTAGCGGTGGAGAGAAGTATTCTGCAAGCTCGATGTTGTCGTAGCCGATCACTGAAATATCTTCAGGAATTTTGATCCCGTTTTGTTGCAAGCGGCTCATTAGGCCGAGAGCCATTGTGTCGTTAAAACAGAATACCGCCGTCGGGCGCTTGTCCATTGCGGTAATTTTATCTGCAACTAATACGGCCGTATCACATTCAAAGTTACCTTCAAGGATCCAGTCTTCATTTACAGCTAGGTTCGCTTCGCTCATTGCGCGACGGAAACCTGCAATGCGCTCTTGGCAAGCAAGCTTTTCAAAATGACCGCTTAGACAAGCGATATCCGTATGACCATTGTCAATCAGATGTTTGGTCGCAATGTAGCCACCTTCTTCTGAGTTATCCATGATTTTGTCTGCTTGCGAGCTCTCTGGGCCCCAATCCATGACCACTTTAGGAATGTCCGCATGACGGTCAAGCATCTCTTTTAGTTCTTCGGTTAAGTCAGAACACATCACTAGGATGCCATCAACGCGCTTTTCAGCCAGCATACGAATGTAATCGCGTTGTTTTTCGTAAATCCCGCCTGTGTTACATAAAATCAGAGTATAGCCTTGGCGGTAACAGTAGCTCTCAACGCCATCAATCACTTCTGAGAAAAATAGGTTAGTTGATTGAGTTACTAACATGCCAATCGTACGAGTTGAGTTGCATTTTAGGCTGCGTGCAACGGCACTTGGCGCGTAATTCAGCTCGTCAACGGCTTTCATTACTTTTTCTTGCGTTGCTTCTGCAACGAAACGCGTTTTATTGATAACGTGCGAAACTGTCGTAGTGGAAACGCCGGCTAAGCGAGCAACGTCTTTTATCGTGGCCATAAATGGTGTCCTGTATCGAGCTACTGAAATATGTCGTATTGGATGTACCTGATGCTCTAATGGTTTCACACCTAGCAATATAAAATTGGCGCTAAGTGTCTCGGCAGCGGTTGATCCAAGTGCGACAAAAGGGTGCGTAGCAGCATCGGTCGATGAATTTTATCTTTTTTCTATCTGATGAGAAATTGCCATCAACCTGTTAAGAAAACACAAAAACCGCTATATTTCAGCGGTTTACATATAAATCATATTTAATCGTTTGCGCTCACATTTTAGCCCTATGTGGACTGACTAGCAATGTTTTCAGCACGAGATTTGTGTATTTGAAGTCACATTTTGACTGCTAAATAACCAAGCGTCTTTGCGCTAAGTTAAGGCAAACGAATATTATACCCAAGTTACTTACAATTGGTCACTTTCGGCATACAGGAAGCCCGATAGGCAGGCTCCCTAAAAATAGGCGGCAATTATTCACCAAGAAGGTAGGCGCTGTCTAGTTTACAAAATGCAACTAATAGTTTCGCGACACTCGAGTAAAATCCAAATTCGTCGAATTGTTTACATTTGTCTGAAAACTGAGGTAACCAAGACATCAATTGTTGCTGGATAAAGTCGTTTTGTTTAACGAAGGCTTCTTCCATGTGTTTTTCTTGTTCAAGCTCGTTTGAGCGGATAATCATGTTCCCGAGAAAGTCGAGCTCAACGGCTAAGTGATCCGCAGGTTCCTTTAGGTTTTCGTCTACTTGAACGCCAAATTCAGCCATCAACTTTTCCATTTCCTCAGCTGGCTTGTCATTCAGTAAACCTGATTCACCAATGTACATGGATGCGTAAGGAAGAGCGCCGTATTTTTCTGTCTTCAAAAACAGTTCACAAAAGTCAGCTGCAAGCTCTAGTTGTGCATCTTCACGATCTTGTAACCGATTCAGCGCATCAACTAGGCTATCAACGGCTGGTTTCAGCGACTCATTTTCACCTAAGCCTGCGAGAAAACTGCGAATTTCAACACTGTGATAGGCTTCCAATTCTTTCTCTGTTAGTTCTTTTGCGAACAAGCTCGAAAACCACCAGTAAATTTCAGCGCGTTTTTCATTAAAAGCTTTCACTTCTTGCATTTTGGGCTCCTGAATGATGCTTCAAGTCATGCATCACAAAGTCAATTAGGGATATCCCCTAAGTGTAATCAATTAAAATGAATAGCAGTAACTATAATTGTTATGTTTTATGGTCAAAAATGACCGTTTATTAATAGCAGTGGGTAAGCTTGTTTTGAATCAATAAAAACGCTAAATCTTGCGTTTTAATGTATCTATGACTAGAAATGTTACTAGTTATGAATAGAATACGTCTTGGATAATAAGAAGACAGAAAAGTGGTGTAAATGAGCTATCACGTATTAGTCGTAGAAGATGATGTTGTAACTCGTAGTAAGCTTGCGGGATATTTCCAAAATGAGGGCTACCAAGTCAGCGAAGCAGAGAGTGGCGCGGAAATGCGTGAAGTTTTGCAAGCGGGCGATGTAGACCTGATCATGCTGGATATTAACCTGCCTGGTGAAGACGGCCTGATGCTTACTCGTGAGTTACGTAGCCAATCGGATATTGGTATCATATTAGTAACAGGACGCACGGATAGCATTGATAAAATCGTAGGCCTAGAAATGGGTGCTGACGATTATGTGACAAAACCTTTTGAACTGAGAGAGCTGTTAGTTCGCGTTAAAAACTTGCTGTGGCGTATTTCAGCAGCGCGCAGTGGCAGCTCGAAAGCGAATGAAACCAGTGAAGAGCACATTGTGCGCTTTGGGGAGTGGACATTCGACATTCAACGTCGCGCACTTAGCCGCAACGGTGAGCCAGTAAAACTAACTAAAGCAGAGTATGAACTTTTGGTGGCATTATCGTCTTACCCTAACCAGGTGTTAAGTCGTGAGCGTATTTTGAACATGATCAGCCATCGAGTGGATGCGCCGAATGACCGCACCATTGATGTTCTTATTCGACGTATGCGCGCAAAAATGGAGTTCGATCCTAAGAACCCACAGATTTTTGTAACGGTACACGGCGAGGGCTATATGTTTGCTGGTGACTAGTTTGAACATAACTCAATCGTAAAAAGAAAAAGGAGAGCTTCGGCTCTCCTTTTTTGTGGCTTCAAGATAATACTAGTTTGCTTCAACCATTGGTGTTTGGCCGACAGTATCACGCAACCTTTGCCAAATACTGCCCAAGTACTCATGCCAATAAAGCTCTGTTTGTTCTAAGTAACGCGCTTTAGGTGAGTATTTATCCCAAGGTTGACTGATTTCGCTAATAGCTAAGAAGTTGGTCGGAGCTGGGATTGGTTTAATGCCTGCTGCGTTGAACTCATACAATGCACGGCTCATGTGGCTTGCAGAGGTGACTAACACAATCTCCTTTTGCTGAACGAATGCAGCCGCTTGACGTGCCTCTTCCCACGTATCCTTTGCATCCTCTAATAAAATGATATCGGATTTTGCTACACCTAAGGCTAGGGCAACGTTCGCCATCATTCTCGCGTGGCTAATTTCAGATCCGCCAGCATAGCCGGATAAGATTAATTTCGCGCCTGGATACATTCTTAAAATACGAATGCCCTCAGTTAAGCGCATTAATGCTGCACGGCTTAACTGCGAGGTGGGTGGAATTTCGTCATCGATAACATGACCATTCCCTAAAACCATCACGTAGTCGATGGTGCCAGAAACTGGCAAAAAGGCTTTATGCTCTCGCTCTAACGGCATAAGAAGCTTGGTTGAAACAGGTTGGAAGGCAACAAGAAAAATGCCAACAAAAGAGAATAGAACAACGAAGCAGCCAGTTTTACGTTTTGTAGTAAAACTAATGAGAGCAAGACCCAACAAGCCTATCAGCAGCAATGCCGGAAGGGGCATAAGCATGGCTGACACTACTTTTTTCAGCTCAAACATACATAAATAGTCCGAAAAAACATCAATTGATAATAAAAATGAGGGTATCCCTCTTTATTCCTGCTTTCCTTGTGCCAGAATAGCGGCACAATCCGTTATGATAACTCAGCAGAAGTGACAGAAGACCGCAATTTCGACGATATCGCCCACAAATTTGCAAAAAATATTTACGGCTCCGATAAAGGGGAGATCCGCCAAATCATTGTGTGGGAAGATTTTCTACAGATTCTAAGTGAATTAGATGCTGACCAGCAACCCCTAGAAGTGTTAGACGCTGGTGGTGGTTTGGCACAAATGTCGCAAAAGCTTGCTAAGCTCGGACATCGAATCGCTTTATGTGATCTATCTTCGGAAATGCTGCAGTTGGCTAAGCAGGATATTGAAAAAAACGGTTTGCTTGAGCAGTATCGCCTGATTCATTCGCCTGTCCAATCCATCGGTGAACATATGGATGGACGGGTCGATCTGGCTATGTTCCACGCTGTGATGGAGTGGCTGGTTGATCCTAAGGCCGCACTTGAAACAGTTCTAGAACAAGTAAAACCGGGAGGCATCGCATCAGTCATGTTCTACAACCACCACGGTTTAGTCTATAAAAACGTGGTTTGTGGCAACATTCCTCATATATTAGACGGCATGCCTCACCGAAAAAGATTTAAACTACAGCCGCAAAAAGGCTTAAAACCTGAAGAAGTCTACCAGTGGATAGAAAATTCAGGTTTTAATATTTGTGGCAAATCTGGTATTCGCTCATTTAGTGATTACATAGGCAATATGGAATACATGGGTGATTACGAGTTTGAAGATGTGTTGGCGCTAGAAAAACAACTTTGTCGACAAGAGCCATACCTCTCATTAGGCCGCTACATTCATGTGTGGGCTAAAAAGAACGATAAACAGGAATAACAATGAGTGAGATGACTCTCAATGCTGCAGAGCAACCAATCGATGAGCTGGTTGGCTGGGTTAAGCAGCACGATTTCTCGTTGAACCTGACCACAGAGCGATTGGCATTTTTGATAGCCATTGCCGTACTGAGTAATGAAAGGTTCGATGAAGAACTGGGTGAAGGTGAACTGCATGATGCATTTGCCATCGTCACTCGACTATTTGATGAGACCGGCGAAGCCTCCGCTTTTCGTGCGAACAATGCGATCAACGAGATGGTTAAGCAGCGTCTTATGAGCCGTTTTGTCAGTGAGATTACTGACGGAGCGAGCATTTACCGCTTGTCGCCATTAGCGATAGGAATAACCGACTACTACGTGCGTCATCGTGAGTTCTCAAAACTGCGTCTATCTATCCAGCTATCCATGGTAGCGGATGAAATGGCGAAAGCGATTGAGGCAGCACAAAAAGGTGGCACACCGGGTCACTGGAAGAAAAACGTATACGGTGTTTTAAAATATTCTGTAGGCGAAATTTTCGATCAAATTGACCTCAACCAACGTGTTATGGATGAGCAGCAACAGTCAGTGAAACAACAGATTGCTGACCTGCTTAACAAGGACTGGCGCGAAGCGATCAACAACTGTGAAGCACTTCTGTCAGAAACATCAAGCACGTTGCGTGAACTTCAAGATACGCTGCAAGCCGCCAGTGATGAACTGCAAACTCAGATCCTCGATATTCAAGAAATTGTTTACGGTGACCCTGAGCTGGAGTTTATCGAAGAAGCCTTGTTTGGTCTGCAAATGAAGCTGGACCGAATCACAAGCTGGGGCCAGCAAGCGATCGACCTTTGGATTGGTTATGACCGACACGTGCACAAGTTTATTCGTACTGCAATCGATATGGATAAGAACCGTGCGTTTAGCTCGCGTCTGCGTCAATCCGTCAAAGATTACTTCGATGCGCCTTGGTATCTGACTTATGCAGATGCGGAGAGGCTTTCTGACCTTCGTGATGAGGCCCTAGTACTGCGTGATGACGAGGTCACGGGTCAAGTTCCGATGGAAGTAGAATACGAAGAGTTTCAACAAGTCAATGATGAGCTGTCTGAACGAATTGGTGACATGCTAAAAGCGCATAAAGATCAAGGCACACCAATCGATTTGAGTGTGGTACTGCGAGATTACCTTGCACAGCACCCTTACACTCATCATTTTGATTTAGCTCGCATTATCGTCGATCAAGCTGTACGTCTAGGGTATTCAGAATCGGATTACCAAGCGATTCAACCAGACTGGAAAGCAATCAACGAATTTGGGGCAAAGGTACAAGCGAATGTCATCGACCGATACTAATGAATACATGTCAGAGAATCTGGCAAAAGCAATTTCTAACCCTCTGTTCCCAGCGCTAGACAGCATGCTTCGAGCAGGGCGTCATATCTCAAGTGAAGATCTAGACAACCACGCGTTGCTGTCGGATTTCGAACTTGAGCTTTCTTCTTTCTACCAACGCTACAACACCGAATTGGTGAAAGCGCCAGAAGGTTTCTTCTATCTTCGTCCTCGTTCAACGTCTCTGATTGGCCGTAGTGTTCTTTCTGAACTGGATATGCTGGTGGGTAAGGTACTGTGTTTCCTTTATCTAAGCCCAGAGCGTCTTGCGCACGAAGGCATCTTCACTAACCAAGAGCTGTACGACGAACTGCTTGCTCTAGCAGATGAAAACAAGCTGATGAAGCTAGTGACGAACCGTGCGACTGGTTCTGACCTCGATAAAGAAAAGCTGTTTGAAAAAGTACGTACGTCACTTCGTCGTCTGCGTCGCCTAGGCATGATCATCAACATCGGTGAAACCGGTAAATTCAGCATCAGTGAAGCGGTATTCCGCTTTGGTGCCGATGTACGTATTGGCGATGACATGCGTGAAGCGCAGCTGCGTCTGATCCGTGATGGTGAAGCAGTAGTGCACACCAAAGAGCCAAGCCAAGGCAGCTTATTGTCTGAAGAAGATCAAGACGATCAAGCCCAAGAAGAAACAACAGAAGAGGGTGAAGCATGAGCATGATTGAACGCGGTAAATACCAATCGCTGACCATGGTCAACTGGAACGGCTTCTTTGCCCGTACGTTTGACATCGATGGTCTGGTCACCACGCTATCAGGTGGTAACGGTGCAGGTAAATCAACCACAATGGCGGCGTTCATCACCGCATTGATTCCTGACCAAACGCTGCTGCACTTCCGTAACACGACAGAAGCAGGCAGCAGCCAATCGTCTCGCGACAAAGGTTTGTACGGTAAGCTACAGCCGGGCGCATGTTATGCGGCGCTAGACGTGGTGAACTCACGTAACCAACGCCTGTTGTTTGCAGTAAAACTGCAGCAAGTTGCGGGTCGTGATAAGAAGGTAGACATCAAACCGTTTGTTATCCAAGGTCTTCCAAGCCATGTGAAACCAACGGATATCTTGGTTGAAAGCGTATCTGCGACTCAAGCTCGTGTACGTCAAATCAACGAAGTAAAAGAATCGATCGCGGAATTTGAAGGTGTTCAGTTCAAAGCGTTCTCTTCTATCGTGGATTACCACGCGCAAATGTTTGAATTCGGTGTGATTCCGAAGAAACTGCGTAACTCTGGTGACCGTTCTAAATTCTACCGCCTGATTGAAGCATCGCTTTACGGTGGTATCTCAAGTGCGATTACACGCTCGCTACGTGACTACCTTTTGCCACAAAACGGCGGCGTGAAGAAAGCGTTCCAAGATATGGAATCGGCGTTGCGTGAAAACCGCATGACGCTAGAAGCGATCAAAACCACGCAAGCAGACCGTGACTTGTTCAAACACTTGATTACAGAGTCGACCAACTACGTGGCGGCGGACTATATGCGCCATGCCAACGAGCGCCGTAAAAAACTAGAACAGACATTGTCTTTGCGTTCAGAGTTATTTGGTTCTCGCGAGACCTTGATTGAGCAAAACAATCTGCTTAACCGCGTTCAAGAAGAGCTGGAACTGCTGATCGAGTCAGAATCTTCTTTAGAGCAAGACTACCAAGCGGCTTCTGATCACTTGCAACTTGTGCAAAACGCGCTGCGTCAGCAAGAGAAGATCGAACGCTACCAAGAAGATCTTGAAGAGCTGAGCGAGCGTCTTGAAGAACAAATGATGGTAGTGGAAGAAGCGCAAGAACGCGTGATGATGGCTGAAGAGCAAGCTACCGTTGCAGAAGAAGAGGTGGATAGCCTTAAGACGCAACTTGCTGATTACCAGCAAGCTCTTGACGTTCAGCAAACTCGCGCCCTTCAATATCAACAAGCAGTTCAAGCGCTGGAGAAAGCGAAGAAGCTACTTGGCGATGACAGCCTAACGGCGGAATCGGCTCAAGCGCTTGTCTCTGAGCTTAAGAGCAAAGAATCAGAAAACACCAATGCGTTGCTATCGGTTAAGCACAAGCTGGACATGTCTTCTGCAGCGGCAGAGCAGTTTGAAACCGCGCTTAAACTAGTACAAAGCATCGTTGGTCAAGTTGAGCGCAAAGACGCGTCTGAACATGCGAAAACCGCAATTGCGAAAGCGCGTGAGTCACAACAAATCGCGCAAAACGAACAGCAATGGCGAGCACAACACCGTGATCTCGAACGCAGCCTTAACCAGCAGCGTCAAGCACGTGAACTGGTTGCTGAATACAAAAAGCAATATCACGTTGAACTAACCGATGAGGTTACGTTTGAACAAGAACGTGAACGTCATGCGACGCAAATCGAATCACTAGAGATAGCTCAAGAAGAAGTTCGTGATCAGCGTGGTGAACAGCGCCGTCTAGAGCAAAACGCGGTGGCAGAAATCAGTAAGCTTGAAGCAATAGCACCAGCTTGGATTGCGGCGAACGATGCGCTAGAGAAACTGAGAGAGCAGAGCGGTGAAGAGCTTGAGGATCGCCATGCGGTAATGAACCACATGCAAGTTGTCCTTGAACAAGAAAGGGAGCTGTCTTTAGCTAAAGATAAGCTTGCTGAGCGCCGTAGCCAGCTAGACTCTGAGATTGAGCGTCTTGCTTCTCCTGGTGGTTCAAATGACCCTCGCCTGAAAGGTTTGGCAGATACGCTGGGCGGTGTATTGCTGTCTGAGATCTACGATGACATCACGATTGATGACGCGCCTTACTTCAGTGCGATGTACGGTCCGGCTCGTCACGCTATCGTTGTTTCTGACTTGTCAGGCATCGAAGAGAAACTGGTAGAGCTAGACGACTGTCCAGAAGACTTGTACATCATTGAAGGTGACATCGATGCCTTTGATGACAGCTCGTTCGATGCAGAAGAGTTAGAGGGCGCGGTTTGCGTTCGTATGAACGATCGCCAAATGCGTTACTCTCGCTTGCCTGAGATCCCATTGTTTGGCCGTGCGGCACGTGAGCAGCGTCTAGAGTTGCTGCGTAACGAACGAGAAGAAGTGGTAGAGAAACACGCAAAAGCGGCGTTTGATTCTCAGAAAATGCAGCGCTTGTACCAAGCGTTTAACCTATTTGTGTCTAACCACATTCAGGTTGCTTTTGACGCCGATCCAGAACAAGCACTGGCAACTATTCGTGATAAGCGTAACCAAATTGCTCGCGTGCTGGCGGATCTGGATGCGAAAGAGCAACAACAACGTTCTCAGCTTCAAACCAGCAAGCAAGCGTTGTCTTCTCTGGACAAGCTAGCGTCACACATGGTGCTTGTTGAAGATGAGTCATTGCAAGCGCGTTTTGATGAGCTAGAAGAGAAAATCGCTCAGCTTGCAGAGGCGAAGAACTTCTTAAGCAACCATGCAAAAGCCGTCGCGCAATTAGAGAATATTGCGTCTGCGCTTGATGCTGACCCAGAGCAATTCGATGCACTAGAAGCAGAATACAAAGCGGCAGACGAGCGGCTACAAGATCTTAAGAAGCAAATCTTTGCACTCTCGGATCTCGTTGAACGTCGTCACTACTTCGCTTACTCAGATTCAGTAGACCTACTGAACAAGAGCAGCGAACTGAGCGAGCAGCTAAAAGCTAAACTGGTTCAAGCTGAACAAATGCGTACACGCTCTCGTGAAGAGTTGAAGCAATCGCAAGGTCAAATGAACCAATACAACCAAGTATTAGCTTCATTGAAGAGTTCACACCAAGCGAAACTGGAAACGGTTCAAGAGTTCAAACAAGAGCTTCAAGAGTTTGGCGTGAACGCTGACGAAGGTGCAGAAGAGCGCGCAATGCGTCGTCGTGACGAATTGCACGAGCGTCTACACACGTCTCGCAGCCGTAAGAGCGAATACGAGCGCACGATCACCTCTACTGAACTCGAGATGAAAGGCTTGGCGAAACGTCTGAAGAAAGTTCAGAAAGAATACGTTGAGCTGCGTACCTTTGTTGTTGCAGCGAAAGCCGGCTGGTGTTCAGTACTTCGTTTGGCGCGTGAGAACGATGTTGAGCGTCGTCTACACAAGCGTGAACTGGCTTACATGTCAGCGGATGAACTGCGTTCGATGTCGGATAAATCACTGGGTGCGCTGCGTCTAGCGGTTGCGAACAATGACGACCTGCGTGATGCGCTGCGTCTATCAGAAGACAACGCTCGCCCAGAGCGTAAAGTTCTGTTCTACATTGCGGTTTACCAACATCTTCGTGAACGTATTCGTCAGGATATCATCCGTACTGATGATCCAGTAGAAGCGATCGAAGAGATGGAAGTCGAGCTGGCGCGTCTAACGGAAGAGCTAACGCAACGTGAAAACCGCTTAGCGATCAGCTCTGAGTCAGTAGCGAGTATCATTAAGAAGACGATTCAGCGTGAGCAAAACCGTATTCGTATGCTGAACCAAGGTTTGTCGAACATCTCGTTTGGTCAGGTGAAGGGCGTACGTCTAAACGTGAAGATTCGTGAAAGTCACGAAGTGCTACTGAACGGACTAGCGACACAGCAAGAGCAGCATAAAGATCTGTTTGAATCGACTCGCTTTACCTTCTCTGAAGCAATGGCGAAACTGTTCCAACGCGTGAACCCACATATCGATATGGGTCAACGTTCTCCTCAGGTTCTGGGTGAAGAGCTACTGGATTACCGTAACTACCTAGAGCTAAGTGTAGAAGTGAACCGTGGTACAGACGGTTGGCTACAAGCAGAGTCTGGCGCGCTATCAACAGGTGAAGCGATCGGTACCGGTCAGTCAATCCTTCTGATGGTTGTTCAAAGCTGGGAAGAAGAGTCTCGTCGTCTACGCAGCAAAGACATTGTGCCTTGTCGTTTGCTCTTCTTGGATGAAGCAGCGCGTCTGGATGCGAAATCGATCGCGACATTGTTCGAATTGTGTGACCGTCTGGATATGCAGCTTCTTATCGCGGCACCAGAAAACATCAGCCCAGAGAAAGGTACGACCTACAAACTGGTGCGTAAGGTGTTTAAAGACCACGAACACGTACACGTGGTTGGCTTGCGTGGTTTTGGTCAAACGGATAAGCCTAAGACTGAAGCGCAAGAGATGATTGAAGAGTTTGAATCGTAAACTCCGAATCTAATAAAACGCCCGCATGAACGCGGGCGTTTTTGTATCTGTTTGCGAGGTAGGCTTCGAACTACATAAGATAAGCCGAGACTGTAGGACGGCAGTCTCGGCTTATTAGCGGAACTTAATGAGGAAGCGACGTTTATTCCTCTGGAATATCGTCCCTGACTTCGATCATTTCAGCAAGCTCTTCAAGTGCTTGGACAGAAAGCTCAGACAAGCGCTGTAGGTGTTGGTCTAAGCTCTCTTGTTCTTCAAGCTCTGGTTCATCATTATTTGTTTCTTTTATTAGCATTTCCCAACCTCTCAAGTTGAGTAAGGGGAGCTCTCATCATACTCAAAAGGCAAAGTAGAACAGAAACGATCTATGTTGATTTTGTTAGCTCGATCATTGATTCAACTTATATATGAGAAGGATGTGTTTAATAAGGAGAGCAAGTGCAAGGTTTTTGGATGCGGGAACAAAAACGCCAGTAATCATGACAATTACTGGCGAGTAATAACGAACATTATGTCGGAGGGTTAGAACAACGGCTTCACACCGAACTGCTCTGCCGCGTAAGCGACGCGTTCAATCGGTTTTGGATACTCAGCAGGTGTGCCAAGGCTCTCTATGTGTTTCAAACGAGGAAGCAAGCCTGCACCATTAGCGATTTGGATTGCCAGACCAGGGCGAGCGTTAAGCTCTAAAACCATAGGTCCTTCATCTTTATCCAGCACCATATCCGTACCCATGTATCCCAAACCTGTCATTTCCCAGGCACTTGACGCAAGCTCCAGCAAGCGCTCCCAATGCGGTACTTGAAGGGTCGAAAGGTCTTTACCTGTATCAGGGTGATGAGTCACTGGATGATCGAACTGCACCGCTCTGACGGCTTTACCTGTCGCGATGTCAATGCCTACTCCTACCGCACCTTGGTGAAGGTTTGCTTTGCCGTCGGAAGCCGCTGTAGAGCAGCGCATCATCGCCATAACTGGATAACCTTTAAATACGATGATCCGAACATCTGGTACGCCTTCATAACTGAAGCCATCAAAACAGTCATCAAACTTGATTAAGTTTTCAACCACAGCAACGTCATTTTTACCACCAAGAGAGAAAAGGCCAGCAAGCGCATTACTAATGTGACGCTCGACCTCATCCCTACCAATTGTAGAGCCGGAGGGTTTGGTATATACCCCGTTTTTGTGAGACGTAACAACCAGAATGCCTTTACCGCCACTACCTTGTGCAGGTTTGATTACAAAACCAGGCCAGTTCTCAACCATTTTGTGGATAGTCTTAACTTCAGCTTGGTTATGAATGACACCGATCAGGGCAGGAACTGTTGCTCCTGCTGCCTGTGCAATAATCTTGGTCTTTAGCTTGTCATCGACAAGTGGGTATTTAGAACGATCATTGTAACGGCCAATATAGCTGTGGTTACGCTTGTTCATCCCCATAATGCCTTTATGGCGAAGCTTAGACGGCGAAGTAAAACTTTCGAACATCGTTTAGTCCTCCGCTAGTGGTTTGAAGCGTCGTAGCTCAGTGAGGCGGTAACCTGTGTAAGTACCTAGTAATAGAATACCGGCCAGAACAATCAACTGTAGACCAATGAAGTTAAAGGTTAAGTGTTGAATGTATGAGTTCGTCATTGCAAGGTAAACTAATACCGCTGTCAGCAATGAACCACCACCTTGCAGAGCAACTTCCTTCGCACCTTCTTCTTCCCATAGGATTGACATACGTTCAATCGTCCAAGACAAGATGATCATAGGGAAGAAGGTAATTGTTAGGCCTTCTGTTAAGCCCATCTTAAACGCAACAACGGTGAACACCGAGATGATCATAATAACGGTAATAATGACCGCAGATATCCTTGCTACCAGCAATAAGTTCAACCTAGACAAATAGCTTCGAATAATCAGGCCTGTACCTACAATTAGCAAGAAACCGACAATACCCGTTAATAGTTGAGTTTGAACAAAAGCAACGGCAATCAACACAGGCATAAAGGTACCGGATGTTTTCAGGCCGATAATCACACGCAAGAACACAACGATCAGAGCACCAATAGGGATGAGCATGATGGTTTTGAACATCGCTTGCTCTTCCAAAGGTAGGCTATGAATTGAAATATTCAGTAATCCATCTGCTTCTATTTTGTTGTTCGTAGCTTGTTGTGGTGTCATTTCTTGCTTAATCATCGAGAAATGCACTTGGCTATTTTTACCACCAACAAGGTCAAGTAAGGATACGTTTGATTCATCCCACACTAACAAGTTGGGTTTCACTGCTTTTTGTTCGGATTTTGGTGAAAACAGTACCCAATCTTTACCTGACCAAACCTGAACCATTGGTTGAATTGTTTGGCGTCGACGACCATCTTCTAGTTCGATAACACCGACGGTTTTGCTTTGTATACCTGCGGTAAGCAAAATATTATGCAGTGCATCAGTACGGCTGAAATCGTTCAGTAGTAGCGACGAGTTTTGGCTATCTGGGTCATTAAGCGCTTTGATAAGCTCACGAGTAAACGTCACATTATCGGCTGAGCGACTCATCGCACGTTCGATAAGGGCATTTGCCGCTGCTGCTTGTGGCGCTGAAAGCGTTGGTGGCGTAATGTCTTCCGTTGGCGGTAAAGGAGTGACTTTAGCCTGAGGGTCCACTAAGAACTGGGCTTTGTAGTATATGGTTTGTGGCCCTTGAGCTTGGCGAATTGACCATTCTGCACGACGGCCTGAATCGTCATTGATGTAGGAAACGCCATAACCTGATGAGGAAGCAGATTCACCTATAAGTGTGTAACCACTTTGTGTATGAGGTGCTGCAAGTGACGCTTTTACTTCGTTGCCGTTAGCATTGAACTCAATACGAGCTTCTACATCCCATACCTGGCGAGTTTCGCCTGGCGTCCAAGGCACGCCGTAGTTTTCATGTCTGAAAACACTCAGAGCAATGCCCGCAATCACC
The DNA here is from genome assembly GCF_033339735.1 of Vibrio sp. 2033. Lineage (NCBI taxonomy): Bacteria > Pseudomonadati > Pseudomonadota > Gammaproteobacteria > Vibrionales > Vibrionaceae > Vibrio > Vibrio sp. 2033. The sequence continues at coordinate 640,132 of NZ_JAWOVC010000001.1, read as the reverse complement.
AATAAGATGATAGAAAGGTAAAACGGTATTTTTGACGTCATAATCTACCTTATTATTTTTTATCTTCGTCCGTTTGGATATAGGTACGACTTACATCGACAAGTGCTATGTCGCGCATAAATTCTCTACCCAGTAAAATAGGATGGTTCATATGTGAGCGATCTGCCAACGTAAATTGCGCTTTTTCATGAATTTTTCCAACGCGCACCCAAAGTTCTACCACAGCGCGGCGTTCTAACTCTTCACTGGTAACCTGGCGGATTTTGACGTAGCGAATGACAGGAGCTTCGATCCAAGTACTTTTCTCTTCTTCGGATTTACTGGTGTCTGCTAAGTGGAATCGGACCCATTTTTTGCCATTTCTTTCGAACTCTTCAATATCAACGGCATTTAAAGACGACGTCGCGGCACCAGTGTCGATACGTGCATCAAAAGTTTGCTTAATCGACTCTACAGTGACCTTTTCGATAGAGCCAAGGACAATATCGTGAGTTGGGGTTGGTTCCACAGGAGCGGGAGATTGGACAATAATCGGCTCTTTCGGTTTTTTTACTTCTGCCATTGCTTCATCGCGAAATGTAAGAAGTTCAACCTGTAGTTTATCGACTTGTTCTTCAAGGCTGTCGATATAGTCCGATTGGTTGCTGAGCTGAAGCTCTAGGTTGGTAATGCGATTATTGACATTCGCTTCTGAATTTTGAATCGCCGCTAACGTTTCTTGGTGGTACTGTTCGCCTTTGGTTAGTGAGCATCCAGATAGTAAGGCGATGGCAACAATCGGGGTCAATCGTAATAACATTGAAAACCTTGGGATTGGATTAAGTTGTTTATTTTTTAGGAGTTTAGCTTATATCGATAAAGCCTCACAAGTAAGAATGTTTCTCTATTACTTATTGTTTGAGGAATAGTGATGAAAAGCCAAAAATCAAGGACATAAAAGCGCATCCTTATTTAGAGCGTGCTCATATTTTGACGTGAAAAATGGATTCAAAAAACAAACTCGCTCATTACGAGGAAAGAGGGTAATGTCTTAACTCGTAAAATGAGTTAAGACAATGTCAGGAATCTCAGCGAATTATGATTTGCGAGCGACAAGAACCGCGCGGCGAGGGGCAGGATAGCCTTCTACAGTTTTGCTTGGGTCGTTCGGATCTAAGTAGTCAGGTAGAGAGTTATGCGTCATCCAATCTGTGGTACGTTGTTCATCTACGGATGTGATGTTTTCATCAACGATACGAACATCTTCAAAACCGACCAATTCTAGCCACACTTTTAGGGCTTTTGCTGAAGGGAAGAAATAGACATTACGCATTTGCGCGTAACGAGAAGTCGGGACCAGTACTGCATTCTCATCACCTTCAATCACGAGTGTTTCCAATACGAGTTCACCTCCAGATACCAATTGATCTTTTAGTTGCACTAAATGATCGAGAGGCGAGCGGCGATGGTAAAGCACGCCCATGCTGAATACTGTATCGAACGCTTCCAACTTAGGTAGTTGTTCAATGCCCAATGGCAGTAGGTGTGCACGTTGGTCATCGCCCATTAGTTTACGAATTGCTTCGAACTGAATTAGAAACAGGTGAGATGGATCGATACCGACAGTTAAGCGTGCACCTTCGCCTAGCATGCGCCACATGTGGTAGCCGTTACCACAACCTACATCGAGTACGCTGCGATTCTTTAATGGAGAAATATGTGGAAGCACGCGGTCCCATTTCCAATCACTGCGCCACTCAGTATCAATATGGATGCCGTGTACGTGGTATGGGCCTTTGCGCCAAGGATGGAATGTACGAAGTAAGCTTTCTAGCTTTTTAAGTTCCCCTTGAGGCATCGGCTCATTGTTTGAAATCGTGACAGAATCAACAATGTCGATGCTGTCCGGTCTACCCGCTGGGATTTTGTTCAGGGCTTTCAACCAGCGACCAAAGTCACCGTGCTCTGCATTTTGCCAATCCGTTAGCTGTTGTGGAAGCACATTAAGCCAAGGTTGAAGACGGGTGTCTTGGGCAATCAATTGGTAGAAATTTGCAAAGTTAAACATAGTTAGTTAATCGCTGAGTTGATGGGTATAAATTATTAACAAAAGCCGAAATCGGTATGGTTCAGGCTTTGTATGCATGGTCTATTTAATCGCGAACATGGAGCCGAAGTTAAAGCATTGGAACCAAACATCGTAGCTAGAAAAGCCAATTTTAGCGAAACGCTCTTTATGTTCTTTCTTTGAATCTGGGCGCATTACGTTTTCTATCGCGCTGCGCTTTTGGCTGATTTCTAGTTCGCTATAACCATTCGCACGTTTAAAGTCGTGGTGAAGGTCAATTAACAGTTCGTTCGAAACTTCATCTTCGAAGACGAACTTCTCCGATAGAATCAAAATGCCGCCTGGACGCAGGCCTGCGTAAATTTTCTCGAGCAAGGAGTAACGATCTTCTGGAGAGAGGAATTGCAAAGTGAAGTTCAACACCACCACTGACGCGTTTTCAATTTCGATATTGCGAATGTCTGCTTCTACTACATCCACAGGAGTGTCACTGCGGTAAGCGTTGACGTGAAGTTTACAACGCTCAACCATCGCAGGAGAGTTGTCCACTGCGATGATTTGGCAACCTTCTTGTTTGATATGGCGACGCATAGACAATGTTGCAGCACCCAAAGAACAGCCAAGGTCATAGATGTTTGAGTGAGGTTTTACAAAACGCTCTGCCAGCATACCGATTGCAGAAATGATATTGCTGTAACCCGGTACCGATCGTTGAATCATGTCAGGAAATACTTCCGCTACGCGTTCATCGAACGTGAAATCCCCAATTTTATCGATTGGAGCCGAAAAAATAGTATCTGGATTGCTCTTAGGGTTCATAACTAAGTCTCTGCATACAAGCCGCCTGAAAATGTCAGGCACCAAAAAAGGCGCGTATTTTATGGGAATTTCGCGCCTCTGTCATGTGTTGCGTTAGAACATCTGTAACTGCGAGTTGCCATCGTCAGCTGGGAAAGGTGATAACTCAGGGAGTGTGATAAGCTTTTGTATGTCTTTATATAGGTTTGCGGCCAACTCTGGCGCAATTATATTGTCTGCGGTATGGATCATGACATATGGCTGTTTACCTTCGGCAATCCATTGTGGCAACTTGTTGAGCCATGGTTTAAAAAACTCGTAATTTTGCTGTTCTTCTGGATGACCAATAAAGCGAATCAAAGGGTGTGAAGCGGTAGCAATGGCGTGAACAGGGACTCGTGGTTTTTTCATTTGTGCATCAATAATCGCCTCATTGTCGGGCTTAGCGGCAAAGACTGGGCGGCTATCCATAATAATGCGGTCAATATTATTCTCTACTAACCATTGGTTAAGTGCTCGCTCTTCTTCGCCTTTGGAGAAAAATGCCATATGGCGAACCTCAACACCGAGAGGGAAGTTAGGTGGAAAGTTCGCACAGAACTTTTTCAGCCGATCAAGGTGCTCAGGACCAAATGCGGCTGGTAATTGAATTGTCCATTGGCCCACACGGTCATGCAAAGGCTCCATGACTTTCATGAAGTCTCTCAGTTGTTCGCTGCAACCTCTTAGCATTTGCTCATGAGTGATGGCTTTAGGAAGTTTGAAAGTAAAGCGAAAATCATCGTGGGTTGCGGCTCTCCAGTTTTGCACTGTATTGAGCGTCGGTGTGGCATAAAATGTCGTGTTGCCTTCCACGGTATGAAACACTTGCGCATACCTTTCTAAACGTTCAGCGGGCTTTGTCCCGCTGCCGTAAAAACTTTGTTGCCATTGATTGTGCGACCACATCGTCAATCCAAGTCGAAGAGGTAAGTTATCCATTATTCTTTACTGCTTGCTACTCGTGTGAATACTTTACGAGAGTTTTGCTGAAATAGGTAATTTCACGCTATAATCCTCCCCAATTTTTTCGCTTTGGTGCGCTTTTGAACATTTGTTGTACTAAAAAGCACCAGTGAATGATAAAACACACGTAATTGTATGTTGAGTAGTCGATTTTCGTGGACATTCAGCGTATAACTGAATCTTTACTCTGCTTAGCAATGAGGCTGACAGAGCGTAGTTAACAACATTTGAGAGATTGGGAATTTCATTATGCGTACCCATTACTGTGGTCACCTGAACAAGTCCCTTGCAGGACAAACTGTAGAACTTTGCGGCTGGGTTAACCGTCGTCGTGATTTAGGCGGTCTTATTTTTATTGATATGCGAGATCGCGAAGGTATCGTTCAGGTAGTTGTTGATCCAGATATGGCGGATGCGTATGAAGTGGCGAACACACTTCGTAATGAATTCTGTATCAAACTAACGGGTGAAGTGCGCGTTCGCCCAGAGAGCCAAGCAAACAAAGACATGGCAACAGGTGAAGTTGAGATCCTTGCGAAAGGTCTTGAAATCATCAACCGTTCTGATGTTCTGCCTCTAGACTTCAACCAAAAGAACTCTGAAGAGCAGCGCCTGAAGTACCGTTACCTAGATCTACGTCGTCCAGAAATGAGCGACCGCATCAAGCTACGAGCTAAAGCGTCTAGCTTTGTTCGTCGTTTCCTAGATGACAACGGTTTCCTAGACATCGAAACACCAGTTCTAACAAAAGCGACTCCAGAAGGCGCTCGTGACTACCTAGTACCTAGCCGTGTTCACAAAGGCAGCTTCTACGCGCTTCCTCAGTCTCCACAGCTATTCAAACAACTTCTAATGATGTCTGGTTTTGACCGTTACTACCAAATCGTTAAGTGTTTCCGTGATGAAGACTTGCGTGCTGACCGTCAACCAGAATTCACTCAGATCGATATCGAAACGTCATTCATGACGGCTGACCAAGTTCGTGCAACGACTGAGAAAATGGTTCGTGAAATGTGGCAAGAGCTACTAAACGTTGACCTAGGTGAATTCCCAGTAATGCCGTTCAGCGAAGCGATTCGTCGTTTCGGTTCTGACAAGCCAGACCTACGTAACCCACTGGAACTAGTAGACGTTGCTGACCTAGTGAAAGACGTTGAGTTCAAAGTATTCTCAGGTCCAGCAAACGATGAAAAAGGCCGCGTTGCCGTTATTCGCGTTCCAGGTGGCGCTTCTCTGACTCGTAAGCAAATTGATGGCTACGGTGAATTCGTTGGCATCTACGGTGCGAAAGGTCTAGCTTGGATGAAGGTTAATGACCGTGCAGCGGGCATGGAAGGTATCCAATCTCCAGTCGCTAAGTTCCTAAATGAAGACGTGATCAACGGCATTCTAGATCGTACTCAAGCGGAATCTGGTGACATTATCCTATTTGGCGCTGATAAAGCGGGTATCGTTGCAGAAGCAATGGGTGCGCTACGTTTGAAACTAGGTAAAGACCTAGAGCTAACGGATGAGTCTGCATGGGCTCCACTATGGGTTGTTGACTTCCCAATGTTCGAAGAAGATGACGAAGGCAACCTACACGCGATGCACCACCCATTCACATCGCCTCTAGGTGTGACTGCAGAAGAGCTAAAAGCAAACCCTGCTGCGGCAAATTCTAACGCTTACGATATGGTTCTAAATGGCTACGAAGTGGGCGGCGGCTCTGTTCGTATCCACAATGCAGATATGCAAGAAGCCGTATTTGATATTCTAGGTATCACACCTGAAGAGCAACAGCTTAAGTTCGGCTTCCTGCTTGATGCGCTGAAATTCGGTACGCCTCCACATGCTGGTCTTGCATTTGGTCTAGACCGTCTAGTAATGCTGCTATGTGGCACAGAGAACATCCGTGATGTTATCGCGTTCCCTAAAACAACAGCAGCGGCGTGTCTACTAACAGACGCACCAAGTATTGCGAACCCAGCAGCGCTAGAAGAACTAGCAATCGCAGTAACTGCAGCGAAAGAAAAAGACGCAGAATAAGAGCACAACATTTGAAGAAAACTCCCGCAACTGCGGGAGTTTTTGTTTAAATAAACCCAAGAAACTTCCAAAGCAATTTCCCAAGCAACGCTTTTTAGAACATGTTTTTGTTATTAAGCGTCAAAATACATTAAAAGGTGAATTATGGCTGGTCATAGTAAATGGGCGAATATTCGTCACCGTAAAGCAGCGCAAGATGCGAAGCGCGGCAAAATCTTTACTAAATTAATTCGTGAAATCGTTGTTGCGGCAAAAGAGGGGGGCGGTGAGCCAGAAAATAACCCACGTTTGCGAGCAGCAATTGATAAAGCACTGTCTAACAACATGACACGTGACACTGTCAACCGCGCTGTCAGCCGAGGTGCTGGTGGTGAAGGCGACGACAACATGGAAACCGTGATCTATGAAGGTTATGGTCCAGGTGGTACGGCGGTCATGGTCGAATGTATGACGGATAACCGAAATCGTACGGTATCTGGCGTGCGCCATGCATTCTCAAAGTCAGGCGGTAATCTGGGGACGGATGGTAGCGTCAACTATCTTTTCGACAAGAAAGGCGTGATTTCATATGGCCCAGGTTTAGATGAGGATGCGGTAATGGAAGTAGCATTAGAAAGTGGTGCTGATGACATTGAAACGGCAGAAGATGGCTCGATTGATGTCTACACGGCCCCAGGCGATTTTGGACTCGTAAAAGATGCTCTTGATGCCGCAGGGTTTGAGGCAGAGAACGCGGAGGTGTCGCTGATCCCATCTACGAAAGCAGATTTGGACGCGGATACTGCGCCAAAACTACTTCGTTTGATTGACGCTTTGGAAGATCTGGACGACGTTCAAGAGGTTTATCACAATGGTGATATCTCTGACGACGTTGCGGCTACGCTAGATTAAACTCAAGGTGTCGGGAGCGGTATTTGCTCCGAAGTTAGCAAGTAATAATAAAAAGACTGAGGCCGAATTAGGCCTCATTTTTAGGAACATTCATGTCAATTATTTTGGGCATTGACCCAGGTTCGCGCATTACCGGCTATGGGGTCATTCGTCAAAATGGACGCCACTTGCAATACCTTGGTAGTGGCTGCATTCGTACTTCAGAAAAAGAACTTCCGGGTCGGCTTAAACAGATTTATGCAGGCGTCACGGAAATCATTACCCAGTTTCAACCGGACGTTTTCGCGATCGAGCAAGTGTTTATGGCCAAAAACGCGGATTCAGCGCTAAAACTTGGCCAAGCTCGTGGCAGTGCAATTGTTGCTGCGGTGAATGCGGAGTTGCCGGTATTTGAATACGCGGCTCGTCTTATTAAGCAAGCTGTCGTAGGCACTGGTGGCGCGGACAAAGCGCAAGTTCAGCATATGGTTCAGCAGATGCTTAAATTGCCCGCCAAGCCTCAAGCGGATGCGGCCGATGCTTTAGGTGTGGCGATTTGTCATGCCAATACTAACAAGACTCTCGTTGCCTTAGCGGGCAAAGCAACCAGTGCCAGAAAAGGGCGCTATCGATAAAATTAACTGGATGTCTATCCAGTTCTTTATTATCCTGTCGCAAATTCATTTCCAAAGAGTATTTATAGTGATTGGACGTCTTCGTGGCATACTGATTGAAAAGCAACCACCTGAAGTATTAATTGAAGTTAATGGCATTGGCTATGAAGTCCAGATGCCAATGAGCTGTTTTTACGAACTGCCAAATGTTGGCGAAGAAGCCATTATTTATACTCACTTTGTTGTCCGTGAAGATGCGCAATTGCTATATGGTTTCAACACGGTAAAAGAACGAGCACTTTTCCGTGAAGTGATCAAAGCCAATGGCGTTGGTCCTAAACTCGGTCTTGGTATTCTCTCTGGTATGACAGCAACGCAATTTGTTACTTGTGTGGAACATGAAGACGTTTCTACGCTGGTTAAGCTTCCAGGCGTTGGCAAGAAAACCGCAGAGCGATTGGTTGTTGAAATGAAAGACCGCTTGAAAGGGTGGGGCGCAGGCGATCTATTTACACCATTTACGGATGCTGCTCCTGCGGATTCTAGTGCGACATCCAACAACGCGGAAGAAGAGGCAATCAGTGCGCTTCTAGCTCTAGGTTACAAGCCGACTCAAGCGTCGAAAGTGGTATCTCAGATCGCTAAACCGGACATGAGCAGTGAGCAAATGATCCGTGAAGCTCTAAAATCAATGGTGTAACGCTGGTTGCACAGTGAACATTTGTTCAAGATAACTCATTCTCTAAGGTTAATGCCAATCGCTTAACGATGTTTTTTTGTGTCATTTCAGCGAGCCTGGCGAGACTGGGAATCTAATAGCAGCACGCTGAGCGGTTGATGAAACAATTTGACCATAAATCGCTCGGATAGAAGATCCTGTATCACGCTCCTTCGTCGCTGTACAGGATGACGAGATATAGAAATATGCCACTTGCTGTTAAACGAGCGGCATTATTCTCTCAGGTAACCATTTTTCAAGGTAAAAAGATGATTGAAGCCGATCGTTTAATCGCGCCAGAAAACCCTGCCTTTCGTGATGAAGATGTCATTGATCGTGCTATTCGGCCAAAAAAATTAGCGGATTACCAAGGTCAGGACCATGTCCGTGACCAAATGGAGATCTTCATTAAAGCTGCTCAGTTACGTAGCGAAGCACTTGATCACCTTTTGATTTTTGGTCCCCCAGGTTTGGGTAAAACCACACTTGCGAATATCGTTGCCAATGAAATGGAAGTGAACATTCGCACTACTTCAGGCCCTGTACTTGAGAAAGCAGGCGATTTGGCCGCGCTGTTAACCAACCTTGAAGAAAACGATGTGTTGTTCATCGATGAGATTCACCGCTTGAGTCCGATGGTTGAAGAGGTGCTGTATCCGGCGATGGAAGATTATCAACTGGATATTATGATCGGTGAAGGTCCGGCCGCTCGTTCTATTAAGATCGATTTACCACCGTTTACGTTAATTGGTGCGACGACCCGAGCGGGCTCTTTAACGTCACCATTGCGCGACCGCTTTGGTATTACTCAGCGCCTTGAGTTTTATAAGATAAAAGACCTCCAAGATATCGTGCAGCGAAGCGCGGATTGTTTAGGTTTATCAATGGAACCTGAAGGTGCATTGGAAGTGGCAAGACGTGCGCGTGGCACACCACGTATTGCTAACCGTTTGCTACGCCGTGTTCGTGATTATGCGGAAGTAAAAGGCAATGGTCACATTTGTGCCGATGTTGCCGATAAGGCGTTGAATATGCTTGATGTGGACGCCGAAGGCTTCGATTACATGGACCGTAAGCTACTACTCGCGATTATGGAAAAATTTGGTGGTGGTCCGGTCGGGCTCGACAACATGGCAGCGGCGATAGGTGAAGAAAAGGACACTATTGAAGACGTTCTTGAGCCTTATCTTATTCAGCAAGGTTATTTACAACGCACTCCGCGTGGAAGAATCGCGACAGATCGTGCGTATTTGCATTTCGGAATTGAAAAATAAGATTCCCTCGCTGGGCCTTTGTTGCCCAGCGCCTCATTAAAGTTGACCAAACTCACATTTTTTGAATTTTTTCTCATACTGGTTTAGTAAGTAAAAAGCATTGATTGTTAACTCGATGTTTGCTTGCAACTGGTTAATTTCTCTCCTGATTACTCTCTCTTAACATCCGTATCCAATACTGGTTGATCTAGATCAATGTGATGGATTTTTGTGCAAATTCCGCGCATAAACATTGATGTATATCAAAGCGCGTTACGGCTATAAACCTTTTGAAACAATCTGTTTTTACAAGTAATATTAGCCCCAGCTATATTAGCTGATGCTTAACAATTAACTAACCAATGAAGCACATTTTTGCAACAATGAGTTGTGATAATTCAACATTTTTCAAGTGTAAATAACACCTGAATATGGATTGCAATATGTAGAGAGTGTCATTCAGCCGACACATAGGAGTTACCATGATTGACGTAGTTGATCTATCGCGGTTGCAGTTTGCACTGACAGCGATGTATCACTTCCTATTCGTACCATTGACCCTTGGTATGGCCTTCCTTCTGGCCATTATGGAATCGATGTACGTAATGACGAACAAGCAAATCTATAAGGACATGACCAAGTTCTGGGGTAAGCTATTCGGTATTAACTTTGCACTTGGTGTGGCGACAGGCCTTACCATGGAGTTCCAGTTTGGTACGAACTGGTCTTACTACTCCCACTATGTAGGTGATATCTTCGGTGCACCGCTAGCGATCGAAGCACTTGTCGCATTCTTCCTGGAGTCAACTTTTGTTGGTCTATTCTTCTTCGGGTGGGATCGTCTATCTAAACGCCAACACTTAGCGGTTACCTGGCTTGTGGCACTAGGCTCTAACTTCTCTGCTCTTTGGATTCTTATCGCAAACGGCTGGATGCAAAACCCAGTAGGCGCAGATTTCAACTTCGAAACCATGCGAATGGAAATGGTGAGCTTCTCTGAGGTTGTACTAAACCCAGTTGCTCAGGTTAAGTTCGTGCATACGGTTGCTTCTGGTTACACTTGTGGCGCAATGTTTATTCTAGGCATCAGTTCATACTACCTATTAAAAGGTCGTGACATTGCGTTTGCTCGTCGTTCGTTTGCTATTGCTGCTTCTTTCGGTATTGCAGCTATCTTATCTACCATCGTTCTTGGTGACGAATCTGGCTACGAGCTTGGTGAAGTTCAAAAAGTGAAACTCGCTGCAATTGAAGCAGAGTGGCACACTGAACCTGCACCTGCCGCATTTACGTTATTTGGTGTTCCTAACCAGGAAACGATGCATACCGATTACGCAATTAAGATCCCTTACGTAATGGGTATTATCGCGACACGCTCTTTTGATGAGCAAGTAACAGGTCTTCGTGATTTACGTGATGAACACGTCGATCGTATTCGTGACGGCATGTACGCTTATGAACTTCTAGAGAAGCTTCGTGCGGGCGACAAGTCAGAAGAAAACATGACTGCGTTTGATGAAGTGAAAGGTGACCTAGGTTACGGTCTACTTCTAAAACGCTACACAGACAATGTTGTTGATGCAACAGAAGAGCAAATCCAAGCTGCTGCGGACGACTCAATCCCAACAGTATGGCCGCTATTCTGGTCATTCCGTATCATGGTTGCTTGTGGCTTCATCATGTTGTTTGTCTTTGGTGCGGCGTTTATCCAAACGTGTCGTCAGAAGATTGAACAGAAACAATGGATTCTAAAAGCTGCACTATTTAGCATTCCACTACCTTGGATTGCAATTGAAGCGGGTTGGTTCGTCGCTGAGTACGGCCGTCAACCTTGGGCTGTAGGTGAAATTTTACCAGTGCATGTTGCAGCTTCTGCACTAACTGCAGGTGAAATCTGGACTTCACTCTTCGCAATTCTGGCGCTATACACGGTATTCCTGATTGCAGAAGTTTACCTAATGTTGAAATTCGCTCGTAAAGGCCCAAGTAGCCTGAAAACGGGTCGCTACCACTTCGAGCAAAATGCTGACTCTGTTGAAGACAAAGTTAGTCGCCAAGTAGAAGCGTAAGGTAAGGAGATAACAAGATGTTTGATTACGAAATCTTGCGACTCATCTGGTGGGTACTAATCGGTGTTCTACTAGTTGGTTTTGCAGTAACAGACGGCTTCGATATGGGTGTAGGCGCGCTTGTACCTATCATCGGTAAAAACGACACGCAACGCCGTGTCATGATTAACTCAATTGCTCCTCACTGGGATGGTAACCAAGTTTGGCTTATCACTGCTGGTGGTGCACTGTTCGCAGCTTGGCCTTTGGTTTACGCAACGTCATTTTCAGGCTTCTACTTAGCGATGATTTTGACACTAGCAGCGCTATGGCTTCGTCCTCTGGGCCTAGACTACCGCTCTAAAATCGAAGATCCAAAATGGCGCAATACCTGGGATATCTGTATCTCAATCAGTGGTTTTGTTCCGCCAATCATCTTTGGTGTAGCGTTTGGCAACCTTCTACAAGGTGTACCATTCCAATTGAGTGAGTTCTTGATGCCAACATACCATGGCTCATTCTTTGGTCTACTAAACCCATTTGCACTGTTGTGTGGTCTAGTAAGCTTGTTCATGATTTTGATGCAAGGTTCTACTTGGCTACAAATGAAAACAACAGGCGAAGTGCATGTGCGTGCGCGCAACGTTGCTCAGTTGGCTGGTTTACTGACGGTTGCTGCGTTTGTAGCGGCTGGTTTCTGGATCCAAAATATCGATGGTTACGTCATTGTTGGCGGTATCGACACTAACGCTGCTTCTAACCCTCTAAACAAAGAGGTTATCCGTGAAGCTGGTGCGTGGATGAAGAACTTTGAAAACTACCCACTACTATGGGCTGCTCCTGTATTAGGTGTTGCAATGCCGCTTCTCGCTGTATTGGCATCTCGTCTTGAAAAATGTGCGATTTCGTTCATTACTTCAAGCTTGGGTGTTGCTGGTGTTATCTTTACTGCAGGTTTTGCGATGTTCCCATTCATCATGCCTTCAGACTTAATGCCAAGCCACAGCTTAACAATGTGGGATGCAACGTCATCTGAGCTGACTCTGAACCTAATGACAGGCGTTGCGTTTGTTATGGTGCCAATCATCCTTGGCTACACATCTTGGACTTACTACAAGATGTTTGGTCGCCTTGATGACCAGTACATTGAAGACAACAAAAACTCACTTTACTAAGGAGCATTTACTATGTGGTATTTCGCATGGATTCTAGGTGTACTACTTGCTTGTGCATTCGGTATCATCAACGCTCTTTGGCTAGAGCACTCAGAAATGATGGATAAAGACAGTGAGTAACCTCGCTGATAAGGTAGCGAAACTTCACGCACCAATGGATAAGACTCTGCTACGAGTCTTATCTCTCATCCTTGGCTTTATGCACGTAGGATTGGTGATGTGGGACCCTGAAGCTTACCATCAAGCAATTGGTGGTTTTAACTCAATCATCGCACCAGCACTGATTTGGTCTGTATGTTCAAGCATGGTGTATGGGGTGGGCTTCAAGCCAAGAAACTGGTACTGGCAAGTTTTGTTTAGTCCTTATTTCTCGTTAGCTATCTTAATTTATCTAACGGCACTTTATTTCATTTAGGCTGAAATATGCTGTAATAAAGTCGGTTACTAAATCATCGAATAAAAGCTAGGTATCTCGCCTAGCTTTTATTTTTTCTACAAATTTCAAAAATATTTCCTTAGCTCGGTACCAATTGCTGTCGCTTCAGTTATAGTAATTACTTTAAAGAATTGAATATATTGGTACTCCCTTGCAAGGCACATCAAATCTCTTTCACTGGCCGATCACCGTGTACTATGAAGACACTGATGCGGGCGGTGTTGTATATCATTCTAATTATCTAAAATTCTTTGAGCGCGCACGGACAGAGATGTTACGTGCTAAAGGCATTTCTCAACATGTGTTACTGGAACAAAATATCGGCTTTGTTGTCCGACACATGGATATCGATTTCAACCAAGGGGCTAGGCTGGACGAGCATCTGACAGTCGTAACCCGAGTGTCAGAAATAAAACGTGCTTCTCTGCAATTCTGTCAAGAGTTGGTCAATGATCAAGGCAAGATATTGTGCAAGGCCTCGGTTAAGGTAGCATGTATCGATAATAAGAAAATGAAACCAATAGCTATTCCAACCTTTATAAATTCGGAGCTAACAAATAGTGACTGCTGATATTTCCATTTTAGATCTCTTTCTTCAGGCCAGTCTGTTGGTAAAGCTTGTGATGCTGACGTTGCTTGGAATGTCAATTGTGTCATGGGCAATGATCATCAAGCGCAGCAAAGTGCTTTCTCAAGCATCAAAAAATGCAGAGCAGTTTGAAGACAAATTTTGGTCGGGTACTGATCTTTCTCAGCTTTACCAAAAAGTAAAAGCGCGTAAAGACGAAATTGAAGGCACAGAAGAAATCTTCTACGCAGGTTTTACAGAGTTTGCTCGCCTACGTAAGAGCAACGCAAATTCACCAGCTTACATCATGGAAGGCACTGGCCGCGCAATGCGCGTTGCTGTTTCTCGTGAAGTAGATGAGCTAGAAACAAGCTTACCGTTTTTGGCAACAGTCGGTTCTATAAGCCCTTATATCGGCCTATTTGGTACCGTTTGGGGCATCATGCACGCCTTTATTGCGCTGGGTGAAGTAAAGCAAGCTACGTTGTCTATGGTTGCACCGGGTATCGCCGAGGCACTTATCGCGACAGCGATGGGGCTATTTGCGGCTATTCCGGCAGTAATGGCGTACAACCGCCTAAGCAATAAAGTGAGTAAACTAGAGCACACTTACGCAACATTTTCTGAAGAATTCCACAGCATCCTTCATCGTCAAGCGATGGCTGGCCGAGACAGCGCGGATAAGGAATAAAGCATGGCGGGTTATCAACCTAAAAAGCGAAAAATGACAGCGGAGATCAACGTTGTTCCGTATATCGACGTAATGCTCGTACTGTTGATCATTTTTATGGCGACCGCTCCATTTGTGACTCAAGGCGTCGACGTTGATCTTCCGAAAACATCGACCGCAGAATCTATGCAAGACCTTGCTGGCGAGACTGACAGTAGCTTTATTATCATCGAAATTGATAGCGAGGGTAATTTAGGCCTAAGCGTAAATGATGAAGAAGTTCAGCGAGGTTTGTCGTTGCAAGATGTTATTGTGCGAGTGAAAGCGGAGCGAGAGGTTAAGCCGGATTCACCAGTTGCGGTAGGTGGCGACGCGGCAACACCATATGCCGATGTTGTTCTATTGCTAGATGAACTAAGTCGAGCTGGTATCCCTAAGGTAGGTCTAATGACCGATATCAGGGAATAGACATCAATTATCTATGAAAGATCACAAGAAGAAACCCAACCAATACGCCAAACCGATAGCAATATCGGTTGGTTTGCATGCAATTCTAGTTGCAGCCCTGCTTTGGGGGACGGACTTCAACATGTCTAAACCAGAGCCTACAGGGCAAATGGTTCAAGCTGTTGTCATCGATCCAAAACTTGTGCAGCAACAAGCGAAAGAAATTCGCCAGCAACGCGAAAAGGCAGCGAAAAAAGAACAAGAGCGTCTTGATAAACTGAGACGCGAAGCAGAGCAGCTAGAAAAAAACCGCAAAGCTGAAGAAGAGCAAATTCGCAAGTTGAAAGAGCAGCAAGCGAAAGATGCTCAAGCGGCACGAGAAGCAGAAGCTGCACGTAAGAAAAAAGAGCAAGAGCGCAAGCAGGAAGAAGAACGTGTTCGCAAAGAAAAAGAGCGAGCTGCTAAGCTAGAAAAAGAGCGCAAGGCAAAAGAAGAAGCCGTGCGTAAAGCTGAGCAGGAGCGTTTAGCAAAAGAAGCGGCTATAGCAAAAGCTGAGCAAGAACGTTTAGCTCGTGAAAAAGCAGCAAAAGAAGCGGAAGAAAAAGCACGTCGTGAGCGTGAAGCTGCTGAAAAAGCTGAACAAGAGCGCATTGCAAAAGAGAAAGCGGCAAAAGAGGCAGCGGAGCGAGAGCGTAAAGCGAGAGAAGCAGCTGAGCGTGCCGAGCGTGAGCGTAAAGCTCAAGAAGCCGCGTTAGATGATATTTTTGCGGGTCTCGAGAGTGAGTCAGAACAGAATCAGCAAGCGAAAAATCAACATGTGCAATCTGAAGTTGACCGCTATGGTGCAATTTACAAACAATTGATAGAGAGTCGTATCATTAAGGACGATTATCTTGTGGGAAAGTCGTGTAGGCTTAATGTGAAGCTAGTTCCAACTGGGACTGATGGTATTGTGAGTAATGTTACTGTGTTAAACGGTGACTCTCGTCTTTGTAGTGCAGCCAAAAGTGCAGTAGCCCAAGTTGGCAACTTTCCGATGCCTAAAGATAGAGATGTTATTGATAAAGTTAGAGATATCAACTTAACCGTTGAATACTAGAATAAGGAATAAGACGTGATTAGACGCCTTTTACTAGGAATGTTTGTACTGTTTAGCAGTATGACAAATGTGGCGAATGCCGCATTAGAGTTGGTCATTACCGATGGTATTGATTCAGCACGACCAATTGCTGTTGTTCCGTTTAAGTGGGAGGGCACACAAGCGCTTCCAACGGATGTTTCTGCTGTTATCGCCTCGGATTTACAACGTAGTGGTAAATTCAGCCCAGTTCCAACGAGCAAAATGCCACAAACACCGTTCAGTGAATCAGAAGTTAATTTTGATGCTTGGACCAATTTAGGTGTGGATGCGCTATTGACTGGTTCAATCAAGCAAAACGACCAAGGTGACTACGTTATCAACTATCAACTTGTTGATATTGTGCGTGGTCAGTTAACAGGTGGGAAGAGTAAGGCGCTTGGTAGTGACGGTGAATTAGTCCTGTCAAAAGATCATGTGCTGTTCAATAAAGTAGCCACTGTTCAAGGGCCTCGTATGCGTGAGTACGCTCACCGTATCTCTGATTTGGTGTATGAGCAGTTAACTGGCGACCGTGGCGCTTTCATGACTCGTATCGCATATGTGGTAGTGAACGAT
The DNA here is from genome assembly GCF_033339735.1 of Vibrio sp. 2033. Classification (NCBI taxonomy): domain Bacteria; kingdom Pseudomonadati; phylum Pseudomonadota; class Gammaproteobacteria; order Vibrionales; family Vibrionaceae; genus Vibrio; species Vibrio sp. 2033. The sequence goes on along the minus strand of NZ_JAWOVC010000001.1, from coordinate 623,759 downwards.
AAAGACCGTTTCCCTTACCAACTTCGAGTCGCTGATTACGATGGCTACAATGAGCGTCTGGTTTTACGCTCTAAGCAACCATTAATGTCACCAGCGTGGTCACCCGATGGTAAAAAGCTTGCATATGTTAGCTTCCAAAATGGCCAAGCAGAAATCTTCATCATGAACATCTACACCGGTGAACGTGAGAAAATTACTTCATACCCACGTCACAATGGTGCGCCAAGATTTTCGCCAGATGGCAATAAGTTAGCGATTGTTCTTTCTAAAACAGGCTCGCTTCATGTTTATACGTTTGACCTTAACACTCGTAAGCTGACGCAAATTACGCGTGGCAGATCAAATAATACGGAACCGTTCTGGCATCCGGATGGAAAATCGTTGATTTTCACATCGGATAGGGGTGGTAAACCACAGATTTATCAAGTAAATTTGGGCAGCGGTTCTATTGACCGTTTGACTTGGCAAGGCAGCCAAAATTTGGGTGGTCAGATTACTCCTGATGGGCGATTCCTAGTTATGGTGAACCGCAGCAACGCAGGATTTAATTTGGCGAAACAAGATTTGGAAACTGGTGCTCTTCAAGTCTTAACTAAGACCTTGCTTGATGAGTCTCCTAGTATTGCCCCAAACGGTGGCATGGTTGTGTATAGCTCGATTTACAACAAGAAAAACGTACTATCGATGGTGTCAATTGATGGTCGATTCAAAGCTAGATTACCGGCAACAAATGGGCGTGTTCGAGCGCCTGCATGGTCACCGTTTTTGTAGTAATAAGTTTGATTAATAAAGGAAAATAAGATGCAACTGAACAAGGTTCTAAAAGGGCTACTAATCGCGCTTCCTGTAATGGCTGTTACAGCGTGTAGTTCAAGCGACGACGCTGCTTCTAACACTGGTGCAGCAACAAACAACAATGGCGCAGTGGAAACAACAGTAGCTACGCCAATTGATCAAAGCGGTCAGTTGACAGAGCAAGAGCTAAAAGAGCAAGCGCTACGTGAAACTCAAACAATCTACTTTGCTTTTGACAACTCAACAATTGCAGCAGATTACGAAGAGATGCTAGCGGCTCACGCTTCTTACCTAAGCAAGAACCCAGCACTTAACGTAACTATCGAAGGTCACGCTGATGAGCGTGGTACTCCTGAGTACAACATCGCTCTAGGTGAGCGTCGTGCACAAGCAGTAGCGAACTACCTACAAGCACTAGGTGTTCAAGCTGACCAAATCTCAATCGTTAGCTACGGTGAAGAGAAGCCACTTCTTCTAGGTCAATCAGATGAAGTTTACGCTAAGAACCGTCGCGCGGTTCTAGTATACTAATTCGAGGTAATCCTCATGTTCAGTAACACTAAGCGCGCTGTTGCGCTTACGTTACTGGCAAGTGCAGCGAACTTTGCGTTCGCTGCACCAGCTCCAGTATCCGATCTCAACAGCACATCATCCGTCTCTAAGAGCCGTTCATCTGAAACGGAAGTAGAGCGTCTAGAGCGCTTGCTACAAAACCGCAATCGCGTTCAGCTCCAAATGCAACAGCAAATTGACCAAATGTCACAAGAGATCAGTGAATTACGTGGTCAATTAGAGCGAAATAGCTACGAAATGAAGCAAATGTTGCAACGTCAACGAGAGTTGTTTGTCGAGCTGGATCGTGTTCGTGGAGAGATAAAATCCACACCTGCACAAGAAGCACAACCTGTGAAAACAGGTGGCCAGTACACTCCAAATGTTGATGAGCAAACGGCATATCAGAATGCAGTTGACCTCATTCTCAAAAAGCGTGATTACACTGGCGCAATTACAGCGTTCCAGCAGTTCCAGAAAGATTATCCTGATTCTACATATTCAGCGAATTCTCACTACTGGTTAGGTCAGTTGTACTTCGCTAAAAAGCAGGATGAGGATGCAGTGAAAAGTTTTGCCGCTGTTGTGTCTTATAAAGACTCCAACAAGCGAGCCGATGCGTTGCTTAAGTTAGGCGAAATCGCTGAGCGTAATAACAATGCAGCTCAAGCGAAAAAGTACTACCAACAAGTGGTTGATGAATACCCAGGTAGTGCATCTGCAAAACTTGCCAGCTCTAAGCTGTAAGACGTTATGTTTTGAAAAGGAAGCCTCGGCTTCCTTTTTCTTTTCCATTTTCTGTTGGTGCAGAACGGCTAAGTTGATAGCAATGATGCAGAGCCTCTGACCTTATGTTGCACCGAATTTCGCTACTCGGAAATGCTACCTGTAACAAAGATATACGGCTAGACCGCTAGAAATCCCCGCGACAAGTTGGTTTTTGAAAATTAACGAGGTTACAATACTCGGATTAAAGGAAGTTGCGTAGAGCAAGAGCAATGAGCCATATATTAGATAAAATCGACACTGTTTACCCATTCCCACCGAAACCAGTTCCATTAAGCGAAGAAGAAAAAGCATCTTACATTGAGCGTATTAAAAAGTTACTCAAAGAAAAAGATGCGGTACTTATCGCGCACTACTATACCGACCCTGAGATTCAAGCCCTAGCAGAAGACACTGGCGGGTTTGTTGGTGACTCGTTGGAAATGGCGAAGTTTGGTAATCGTCACCCTGCAAGTACATTGATTATTGGTGGTGTTCGCTTTATGGGCGAGTCGGCCAAAATTCTGACACCAGAAAAGCGCATTCTAATGCCAACGTTGGAAGCGGAATGTTCGCTCGACCTTGGCTGTCCAGCGGATAAGTTCAGCGAGTTTTGTGATGCTCACCCTGATCATACGGTTGTAGTTTACGCAAACACCTCAGCAGCGGTTAAAGCCCGTGCCGACTGGGTCGTTACATCGAGTATTGCGCTTGAAATCGTGGAACACTTAGACGCTGAAGATAAGCCAATTATTTGGGGACCAGACCGTCACCTAGGATCGTACATCGCTAACAAAACTGGCGCAGATATGCTGCTTTGGCAGGGTGAGTGTGTGGTTCATGATGAGTTCTCTGCTGATGCGCTACGAAAAATGAAGAGCGTGTATCCAGATGCGGCTATTTTGGTTCACCCTGAGTCACCAGCAAGCGTCGTAGAACTTGCCGATGCTGTTGGATCAACTAGTCAACTGATCAAAGCAGCGAAAGAGCTTCCTCACAAACAAATGATCGTTGCGACAGATAAAGGTATTTTCTTTAAAATGCAGCAACTTGTGCCAGAGAAAGAACTTATCGAAGCGCCAACCGCAGGTGCAGGCGCAACATGTCGCAGCTGTGCACACTGTCCTTGGATGGCAATGAACGGTTTGAAAGCAATTGAGAAAGCGCTTAGTGAAGGTGGTGAAGAGCACGAGATTTTTGTTAACGAAGAACTGCGTGTTAAATCCCTTATACCGCTTAACCGCATGCTAGATTTTGCTGAGCAGCTAAATATGCAAGTGAAAGGTAATGCTTAAAAAGTAGGCGTAACTGAAAGTAAATCTCAAAAACCAGCCGAATATGGCTGGTTTTTTTGTGTCTTACTATCAATGAGTTACTATTGATGCAATCAATGAATATCGAGGTCATAAATTTATGGCGGTGTGGTTAGTAGTTAAAAAGTGGCTTAGTTCCCACCTTTTTAAATTGAGCAACCGAAGCCTTCTCATCTTTAGTGGCTTATATGTGAGCCTTTCATGGTGGCTGCTGGTTCTCGCTGGTGAAACAGCATTAACAGACAGTTTCGCTAACTTTATCTATTACCTCATGGTTACGGCGAGTACGGTGGGTTATGGCGACCATTCTCCAGTAACAGATATGGGTAAATGGGTTGTCGTACTATTTGTAATCCCCGGCGGTTTGAGCTTATTCGCCGCATTATTGGGGCGTGTCGCTGGAGCAGCGATGGACTATTGGCGAGCGGGTATTTTAGGAAAACGGAGAGTAAGAGTGGAAAACCATATTGTATTGTTGGGCTGGAATGGATCGAGAACGATGCACCTTATTCGCATGTTACAACATGAAGAAGAGGGAAAGCGCCCGATTGTTTTATGCAGCCGTTCAGAAATAGAGAACCCGTTACCTGGCGAAATCAGTTTTATCAAAGTGACCAGTTATACCGATTCGCAAGAGATGAAAAACGCCAATATTGCCGAAGCCGCTTGCATTATTGTGGATAATCTCTCGGACGACATTACCTTGTCAGCCGCTCTATACTGCGCATCTGTAAACCCTTCCGCTCATTTGGTCGCTTACTTTAAAGATGAAGCGCTAGGCCGACTTCTAAGTCAGCATTGCCCGAAAGCGGAATGCATACCTGCTGTTGGCGCAGAAATGTTGGCAAAAGCGGCGGTTGACCCGGGCTCAAGTGCGCTTCATCAGGAGCTTTTGGCTTCAACACGAGGTATGACGCAATACTCAGTTATTTATCCTGAGGGGCAGTCTGCCACCACTATTGAGAATCTCTTCGTTTTTCTCAAAAGACGCCATCATGCCACGCTGATTGCTTTTGATATTGGCGATGGTATTCAACTCAACCCAGATTTAGATGCTGAAGTACCCGCGAGTACCAAGCTGTTTTACATTGCAGATGAACGTATTGAAGATTTTGCCTGGAAAGAAATGAACAAGGAACAATAATGCACATGATTGCCGGCCTGTTAGCAGGCTTCCCAAACTTTTTACTCTATTTCTCTGTTTCTATTATTTTTGTATTGGCGTTTAAGTTCATCTACGTCAAGTTGACGCCATACGATGAGTGGCATCTGATTAAAGAAAAACAAAATACAGCAGCAGCGATTGCGCTAAGTGGGGCTTTCCTTGGTTACTGTCTCGCGATTTCGGGGGCGGCAAAAAACTCAGTCAATATCGTCGATTTTATGGTTTGGGGCGTTGTCGCAATGCTTGCTCAAATTATCGCATTTGCAATTGTACGCTTTATTTTACTTCCGAAAGTGGCAGAGCGTATCGAAAAAGATGAACTGCCAGCCGGTATCGTATTAGCAGCAGTTTCTGTTTCGGTCGGCGTATTGAATGCCGCTTGCATGACTTACTAGGAGGAACGATGAAGCGGAGTTCTAACGTTAAACGTTCTTCCATGGACAAAAGCTTAAAGCTTGGGAAAATTCTTCCCTTTGCTGCCTTTGGTGGTATTTTCTTCTTTGCTACGTACGAGTCAAAAACAGAAGGGTACATTTTTTCTGATGCCGATGAGTGTAAATCTAACTCGCCTGAGTTTAGTGAACAGTGTGACATTGCATACCAAGAAGCTTTAGCTCGTGCCGAACAAAATGCCCCTCGCTACCGCAGCGAGTTCGAATGCGAGAATGATTTCTACGAGGATGATTGTTACTACAGTTCCAGTTCCCGAGCTTATGTACCTAACTTTGGCGGTTTTTTTTACAGTCGCTCATTAAGCGGGTTGAAAGGTTATAACAAGAGCTATTACTCAGAGCCGATGTACCGTTATAAATCCAAATTCTATAATGGAGCAGGACAATTCTTTGGCTCCTACCGAAATCAGCCGACCAAAGTCGCGACGAATAGCCTTAACAAACGTGGTGGCGGCACCATTGGCAGGGCGATGTCTCGAGGCGGGTTTGGTAAAGCGGTGTCGGTCAGTCGAGGCGGTTAAAAAGCACTATGTTTCGACGAGAAATACAAGAGCGCGAAAACTGGCGTGAATTAGCACGCCAGTTTGGTTTTGGTTTCCATACCATGTATGACCAACCGTATTGGGATGAGAGTGCTTACTATCAATTCACGCTGGAGCAAATTGAGCGCGATATAGAAGCGCCCACTGAAGAGCTGCATCAGATGTGCCTGGCTATTGTGGATGAAGTCGTTCGGAGTGAGCGGTTGCTGACGCAATGTGCGATCCCTGAATCTATGTGGGAGCAGGTCGCTTCTTCATGGAGACGAAGCGAACCTTCGCTTTATTCGCGGCTGGATTTCGCGTACAACGGGACCTCGCCAGCAAAATTACTGGAAAACAATGCGGATACGCCAACCAGCTTGTTTGAAACTGGCTTTTGGCAGTGGGTGTGGCTAGAAGATGTTGTAAATAAAGGTCGAGTTCACCAGAGCGCGGATCAATTCAATATTCTTCAAGACTTTTTGATCGAGCGCTTTGCCGAAATAGCAAAATACCAACCAGGACAAACACTTCACTTTAGCTGCTGCAAGTACACTGAAGAAGATAAAGGGACTGTCCAGTATTTAGAGGATTGCGCGCGAGAGGCAGGGTTAGCAACGGCATTCGTGCATGTCGAAGATATTGGAGTGACGGAAGATGGTCTGTTTGTGGATGCTGACGACAGAGCGATTCGTTGGATGTTTAAGCTTTACCCTTGGGAGTTTATGTTTGAAGAGGAATATGCGAAGTACTTAGCGACTGCGAACGTAAACTGGTTAGAACCGATGTGGAAGTCGATTCTATCCAATAAAGCACTTTTACCGTTATTGTGGGAGCGCTTTCCTAACCACCCGAACCTTTTGCTCGCTTATTTTGCTAACGATTCAAAAGCGAACACTATGAGAGATTATGTCATCAAGCCACTATTTTCTCGAGAGGGCGCGAACATCGAGATCGTCATCGATGGAAAACGTTTTGTTAAAACGTCAGGGCCTTATGAATCTCAATTCAATATCGTCCAGCAATACCATCCACTACCTAAGTTTGGGCAAAACCATACGTTAATTGGCAGTTGGTTGGTCAATGATAGAGCTGCCGGTATTTCGATTAGGGAAGACAGTAGCTTAGTGACTCAAGATATGGCGCGGTATATTCCACATGTAATTTTAACATGATCAAAAAAGCTCTCCATTTGGAGAGCTTTTTGTCTATTCAGCCGTTCAATCTTGATGGTCGACAGCGTTGCGTCTATTGTTCTTCAGCTAATGCAACACCGCGCTGGGTAAGACCGCATAACATCACTGGCATTGCATTGAAGATTTCCTCAAACTGCTCTAAGCCTTCCATACCTTGTTCGGCCAATGTTTCAATGGTCGTTTCTGGGTCGTAAAGCATAGTAAGAGAAAGTAAAACACCACCGAGTAGGGCATTATCTTCGCTATCCTCAGGCATCAACGTTTCCCAGTCATCACGCGCAAGTTGCCAGCCTTGTAATACACCTTCACAGAAATCGCGAGCCTGACTTGTTACAATGTCTTGCTCATCTAGCGCGCACCCTGCAGGCCACTGCCAAGTGCCTTCTAGGAGAGCGGGACGAGTTTGGTTCCACATTTGTACAATCTCGTCAATGTATTGCTCTAGTTGCTCACCGTCAGTAAATGGCGCTGTTTCTTCTCCACCCCATAAGAATGGCAACCACTCTTGAGGCATTAATACGTTTGGCGCTGCAGCCATCGCTGTTACAAAGCCTTGAGTTTTTGCTAGGTTTAGTAGTTTACCGTCAAGTTCTGGGAGAGAAAGGATGTCTTGTAGTTTCAAAATAGAATACCATTTGTTAATGGGCTGGTTGATTGCGCTCATCTTACCAATCAATTAGTGATAAATCGATATTAGGGAATGATTCACACATCTATGGAAATTCGCTCATCACTTAGAAAAAAAAGCATTCTCGCCCTAACACTTTACCTGTGCTTCTTTATCGCCACTATCGGTTCTGTCGCCTATTTGGTTGTTGAGCCACCGGTTAGACAAAAGCTAGAGCAAAACCTAGAGTTACGTACCCAACTCCTGGCTCTTGAGATAAAAGAGCCCCTCCTCAGTTCTACAGGTGTATTGAGCAGCTTAGTAGGGCTAGCCCAAGGGACTGAAAATATTCAATCTCTCAACACAATAATTCCACATATACTTCAATTGAGTGACAAGATGCTTGTTAGTGGTGGCGTATGGCCTAAACCCGAACTCAAAGCAGAACAATGGAGATATAAAAGTCTATTCTTCAATAAAAACAGTGATAGTGGTATTGACCAAATTCACTCCTACAATAACCCCGAATCTGGCGGTTATGATAATGAACCCTGGTATGTCGCTGCCGCCGATGCTCCGGTAGGTTCTGTTAGTTGGTCTACGGTTTACATCGATACCTTTACTCAGGTCCAGATGATTACCGCGTCTTCTCCGTACTACCAAAACGGTCGATTCGCTGGAGTTGTAACGGTAGACCTATCACTTGATGCACTTTTTCAGTTTATTCGAGAGCACACGAACCAGCATTCTTTGGGGGTAGTGGTTCGCGATGCTGACTCAAACGTGATTATTGAGCACAACTTTCAACTGACGGACGAAATTTATGTCAGCGAGCTTGATTTCGGAGAGTTCGATTGGCGCATGGAAGTTGTCAACGCAAAAGCTAAAGTCGCCGATCAAGTGTTTGAACAAGTGATGAGCGTTGAGGGGAGGATCATTCCATTTTTGCTCTTGTGTGTCTTGGTCGGTTACTACTTACTGAATCGCTATATTGTTGAACCAATTGTTCGCATTGCCGCTAAGATTGATGACTCGAAAACTGGTGGGATCATAGATATTGACTACGATAGCGATGACGAAATCGGACAGCTTATCGAGAAGTTCAATGAAAAGACGATCTATTTAGAGCAGGAGAGAATAAAAGCTCAGGCTTCGACAAACGCTAAAACGGCATTCTTAGCCACATTGTCCCACGAGATTCGCACACCAATGAACGGTGTACTAGGAACTGCCCAGATACTGTTAAAAACACCACTTACCGATGAGCAGCGTAAGCACCTGAGAACACTTTATGATTCAGGTGATCACATGATGACATTACTCAATGAGATTTTAGATTACTCAAAAATTGAACAAGGGCATGTTGAGTTTGAAAATAAGCCTTTCCCAATTGAGTCGATTATCGGCAGTATCAAGAGTGTTTATCAAACTCTATGTGCAGAAAAAGGTCTTCGCTTTAGAGTCGTCTCGCATTTACCAACGGGTCGTTGGTACAACAATGACAAAGCCCGTTTGCGTCAAGTACTGTTCAATCTACTCAATAACGCTGTTAAGTTCACCGATCGTGGCATCGTAGAGGTAGAGCTAGCCGAGAAATCGAGTAAGGCAGGCACCAAGCTGATACTAAAGGTAAAAGATACAGGAATTGGTATTTCAAAAGAGGCACAAAAACGCATTTTTCGTCCTTTTGAGCAAGCGGAGTCATCAACGACTAGGCGGTTTGGTGGTACAGGGCTTGGTTTAGCAATAGTCAAAGAAATCGCGGAACATATGGGTGGGCAAGTGGTTGTAGAGAGTCAGGAGGACGCTGGAACGACTTTTACTGTCGAAATTGCCCTTACACCTTGCAAGCCAGGTAAAGTAGAGTCAATCAATACACATAAATTGAACTGTAAAGGGTTGAAAGCACTCATTGTTGAAGACAACCGAACAAATGCGATCATTATGGAAACTTTCCTCCGAGCCAAGGGCTTTGAGTGCACAAGTGTCGAAAATGGTCAGCTTGCAGTCGATGAGGTTGCGATCAAACCATTTGATTTGATACTGATGGATAATCATATGCCTGTTCTAGATGGCGTTGGGGCCATATCAGCCATTCGAGCAATGAGTTCACCTGCTAAGTCGGTACTGATTTTTGGCTGTACAGCGGATGTGTTCAAAGAAACACAAGAACGTATGATTAATGTAGGAGCAGACCACATAATAGCGAAACCAATAGTGGAGTCTGAATTAAATGATGCACTGTATCTTCATGCGACACAGTTATATCAGTACCAATCGGACTTTGATGGAAATGCAGCAGATAGCTTTAATGCTGAAAAGTGGTTACTCAACTTCTATGTCGCTCTAGATAATGGACATCTTAATGAAGCACTTGAGGCTATTTCAGCGATCATTGCGGAGGCTCCCCTTGAACTCAGTGACGACGTTTCTTCAGTCGCTGAACGGATAAGAAGTAACTTAAAGCGTCAGCAATCCCCAGACCAAGATGATATCGATACATTAACGATTTTGCTGGCCTCACCATAACTGAATCAATATGGCGCAACTGTGAATTGTTCTTACTATTCATACGTCATCCAGCTTCGTCACAAACTCTTCTAACCCGCAATGAACAGGCTTGCAGTTTTACTTTTACGAGTAAAACAGCAAGACCTTCTACTGTGACTATATTGGTAATACTCTGAATTTTCGCAGCTTGGTAGCATAAGCTATAGGAGTGACTGTTTACAGTCCGAGTTTTGTTCTAACTTTACGTCAAAATAATTATCGTAACCCCTTTTTATGTAAGTGAAATCCGTGTTTTTGTACCATTTTTACGTGATTTTAGGCGTTTTTACTCGCCATTGGTGAAAAAAACTACTTTTACTTTAAAAGTTGGTTATAAATTTACAACTTAATTTTAAATACAGAACCATAAGCTAGTTTGTGTGTGTTCTAATTGCATCATTAACTGGCTTGATGTCTTTTTAGTGGTTAATAGTTTTATTATTTTTATTAATTGCAGTGTTTGATTTTAAGGGTTTTGTAAATGAAGTCTCGTGGACCATTTTGTATTCGTCACGCCGCAGCGGATACCTTTGCTATGGTTGTTTTTTGCTTTATCACAGGGATGATTGTCGAGATTTTGATTTCAGGGATGACATTTGAGCAATCTCTAGCATCGCGTACGCTATCGATTCCAGTGAATATCGCCATTGCTTGGCCGTATGGGGTTTTTCGTGATTGGGTGCTGCATCAAGGTAGTAAGGTGTCACCGTCTTCCTTTATGAAGAACATCTCTGATCTGGTCGCTTATGTACTATTTCAATCTCCAGTTTATGCGGGTATTTTATTCGCAGTTGGCGCGTCTACAGATCAAATTGTGACCGCAGTGGCAAGTAACGCTGTTATTTCTTGTGGCATGGGTGTGTTGTATGGGTACTTCTTGGACATGTGCCGCCGTTGGTTCCGTGTTCCCGGTTATTCTCAAAGCATGTAAATGCCCCAGTTTTGCTCAATTTAGTTACTTAGTGAGCAATCGATTCGAAAAGGGCGCTTTTTTTTATGTTTAGCCTTGACCATCAGGCACATAATCATTAAATTAGCGCCTCGTTAGCCAATGATGCTAACCAAAATTTGATTCGGTGAGTTGTCCGAGTGGCTGAAGGAGCACGCCTGGAAAGTGTGTATACGGCAACGTATCGAGAGTTCGAATCTCTCACTCACCGCCACATTCTATAAGCCCTTGTAGTGTAAGAACTTCTTATAATACAGGGGTTTGGTGCTTTAATGTAAGCTGCCTACTGGTACAAAGAGTAGGTACAATGTCGAACATCATGGCAAGTCCTTATAAGCATCCTCAGACTGGTGTTTACTACTTTAGAATGGCTGTCCCAAAAAAGCTGGTTCCTATAATCGGTAAGACAGTCTTCAAGAAATCTCTTCAAACGAAAAACCTTTCTGAAGCAAAGCAGCGATTTCCTCAGCATCTTGATGATGCGCTCAAGCAAATCGACTTCGCTAATTTAAAGCTATCTAATTCATCTGATATTGAGCTTAATGTCCGTGATTGCGCGATCATTGCCGAGCGTTGGTATCTGCGTGTCAAAGATGAGGTTGATGGTAATGGTAACTATGATTGCTATCTTCGATATGAATGGTATGGCGTTGAGGGCGATAAGCGTCTCCACGTATTCGGCTTATCTGACACATTTGAGTTTAGTGGTCTAGATGCGTCAAAAGCTACTGAAGAGGAATATCAAGAGCTTTTGGAAGGCTTGAAAGATTTCATTGAAGAACAGCTAAACATAGAAGGTTTAGTTGTATGTGAGACAAGCGCTTCATATAGACGTTTGGTTTACGCTTTTTACGATTACGCCCGTCGAGTTGAGTCTCTCTGTTTGGCTCGTCACAAGCGAGACTTTGGGTATGAGCCAGTGACCACTCCAATCGCTAGTGAGTCCCTTTCAGTGTCTAAGCCTGATAAGATACCGTCTAGGGCTTTGAAACCATCTCAGAACTCCATTTCGAGCCTATTGAAGCGTTACCTTGAGTCTGCATCTATTAATGGCAAAGCTTCTCAATCCTTGGCAGAGGTTGAGTCTCAGATAGAGCGTCTTATAGAGATAATAGGGGATCTAGATGTTGCTGATGTAACGAGAGGTCATATCTCAAAATACAAAGATACCCTGTTACAATTGCCTAAGTCTAAAGCTAAAGAGATTAGAAACAAATCAGTACCTGAGCAGCTTGAGCTTGTTAAAACAAAAGGGCTTGAGACAATATCTCCTTCAACCGTTAAGACTATTCTCAGAAAGACTTCTCCTGTATTTGGCTATGCTGTTGAGCTTGGTCTGATAGACGTCAACCCGTACAAAGGCGTAACACTTCCTAAAGTACAGAATAAGTCTGCGGTAGCGGAAGCTAAAGGTTTTACTCCTAGTGAGATCAATCAGTTATTTAAGCTAGATATATTCACTGATGTCACTGCTAGTAAGCCTTATGGCATGGCTTGTTATTGGGTGCCTCTTCTATGCAGGTATACGGGTTCTCGGATTGAAGAAATGGTTCAACTCAGAAGTTCAGATATACAACGATCAGACGAAGATATTCACTTTATTTATGTTCGTGAGGGTGAAGAGCAGAACGTAAAAAACGTTAAGTCTGTTCGACAAGTACCGATTCATGAGCACCTCATTGATTTAGGCTTTTTGGATTATGTGGCGTCCTGTGGAGAGTTTCTATTCCCTGAGCACAAGCCAAACAAACACGGTAAAAGGTCTGGTGCTATTGGTAAGTGGTGGAGTAAACAGGTCAAGACGGTAGGCATAACCAAGCAGCCATCACACTCGTTTAGGCACTCTTTGAGAACAGTTTTGCGTGGTCTAGGAGTGGTTGATTCTGTTAGTGATGCTATCACTGGTCACGCTCCGGCTAATATCGGTGCAGCATACGGTACGGTTGATATGAAGGCTAAGAAGAAAGCAATAGACTGTTTGCCTAGGTTGGCTGTCCCACGTCTTTGGTAGCTTTTAGTTAATGTATTTACACTGTTGTGCACACCTAAAGTCTCCCCACTGTTCACACGTGTACACTTTGGTCTTAAATAGCCCGTAGGCCTTGTGGTATAAGGCTTACGAGCTCGCGATGTTATTTCTAAAAGTCGTAGTTTTCGGTTACGTTAGGGGCTTTATTTCCACTATTTTTATCTTGAATACTCCCTTCGATAGTCCCAGCTTGTTCCAGCCACTTACTCCGTTGAGATATCGAGATACCTAATTGAGATCCCCTAGTGACCTTTCTTAAACCTTCCCTGAAGATATCCTCTCCAAAGAACTCAATGAGGCGGCTGATGCTATTTGAGACGTCTTTAATTTGCTTTTGCTCCCACTGCTCATCATCTTTGTCAGATATATTATCTTTGCCCTTAAAAGCATCTGAGAGGCGTCTAATCTTCGGAAACCCCTTAGAGTCCCAGCAGCTTTGGGGTAGGTAATAACGTGACTCCAAGCCAAACTGGAGGCCTTCAACAAAGCTCTCTAAGTCGTTCATCTCGATGTCAGTCCCTAATGCTTCTTTACAAGCTTTTAAGCCGTTAGCAATGTGTGCAGCCTGACCACGACTACATCCAACAAGCTCACATACTTGAGAGACGCTTAGGTCAAACTCTCGGTTAACAATTAGCTTGCGAAACTGAGCTTGCATTACTTCATCTTTAGTAACTCCAACCCCATGCGCTTGATTGACATCTTGGGCTGCTGAGAATGCCTCAGCGTAAGTACGGTTTTCTATGATCAACGAGTTAATCATCAATTCAGCATCGGGGTTTTCTTCAAGGTACTTCAAACAAGCTCCAGTGCGGTGGAAACCATCCACTACGTAATACTTATCATCAACCACAAAAACAGTGATAGGCTGCCTTATAGGCTGTCCATTACGAAGGTCTTCAAGAATCTCCTTGCTTTGACTCTCTTGCTTAATCTCTTGCGCTGAACGTACTCGTTTGTCTTTTATGAGTTCAACGTCACGGGCTTGCATCGCGGGATCGAGTATGAGAGTTCGAGGGTCTAAATACGCAAATCTGCTATCTGCCATGAATTGATTCATAGTGTGTTATGTACCTGTAGGTCTATGACTGATTATTAATGTTTCTCTTTTTGGTTTGATTAGAACCCTAGGAGGGGGGAGGGTTCGGGGTAATGCGAATCCATCACGATTGCACTGCCCAGCTATTTTTACACAATATGTGCGCTTGGTTTTTTGATTTTTACTTACTTGAGGTTTGTTGATAGAGCTCTTTGTACTGTTGAAAGAGAGACTCCTACTTGAGCTGCTATTTTCCTTAAAGACATTCCTTGTGAACGTAGCTCAGCGATACGCTGGTGGTTAGTTGTGTTAGTTGGTCTACCTTTATATTTCCCTGCTGCTTTAGCTTTCTCAATGCCTTCCTGACGTCTTTCCTGAATCATTGCTAACTCGAATTGAGCTACAGCTCCTAGCATGTTCAGCATGAGCTCAGACATATGATCGCTTCCACCAGCATTAAAGCTTAGGTTTTCCTTGTGGAATCTCACGCTAACACCTTGGTTAGTCCAGTCGTTTATTAGCTGCTTTAAATCAACCAAATTACGCGCTAGGCGGTCGATGCTATGAACGTGGATTGTATCTCCTTCTCGAACGTAGTCTTTAAGAGCTTCTAATGCTGGTCGTTTAGTTGAGCCACCACTGCATTTATCTGTAAAGCTCTTATCAAAGGTGATACCAGAATCTGTAAGTTGACGGTCTGTATTTTGGTTTGTGGTCGAAACACGTAGATAAGCTATGTGTGCCATTAGGTGTACCCGTTTAACTCTAAGATGTTAGAAATTTTATTGTGGTCACAATTCAAATTCAACCCTATTGGGTACTGTTTGATCAAGGTTTGACCGTAGTCGTTTGGGTATACCTAATGGGTGCGGTATTTGTTTCGGTTTGTTAAGAATACCTCTATCCTTTTTGAGACATGTTATCCGCAATGGTCATGATTTCTTGTATTCTTTTGTTTTCTTCTTGTCTCTTCGCGTCTATAAGTTCCCAGTCTGGGTCGTTCCAGTAGCTAGGAGCTAGCTTTATTCCATATCTCAAAACCTTGTCAACTAATTGTCTCTGCTCTTCCTTACTCTTATTGCTTAAGGATTTTTCGTTGGTGTAACTGAGAAGGAATAAGTATAGGCTTTCAGGGTCGTTCAGGATGTCTTCTAATAGTTTTGCTAAACGATTGGTTGTGTAAATCATTAGATGCTTCATTTCATCGTCAGTTATCTTAGAGACATCTTGCTCTGTTTCTGCTTCATCAATTGAAAAACCTGCGTGTAGGTCTTCTAATGGACTATCCCTGAATACTGTTTTAACCATGGATTTTGACAGTTCTGAAATGAAACCCCGTCTAGCTTCAGTATCTATGGACTGGAAGTTCTTTAGTGGGGTAATTAAGTGCTCGTTAAGTTGTTCTTTTGTTGGTTCTATTCTTGGCATTAAGTGTTGCTCCAGTATGCACACACTTTGTCTCAATAAGTAATTGATACTTTGGTGGTGACCTACTTGGTTTTGTGTATTGATATTTATGCTAAGGGTGTACGTAATGTGTTGTAAAGCTGGTAAAACGTGTATTCCTAACCATATAACTCAGTCCACCGCTCAAATTGCTCACGAGAAACTGAGGGGACATCAAGGTCTATTGCTACTTTTTGTGTTGAAGGAGTGTTTCTGTATTCTTGTGGAAAGTGCCAAATGTTGAACTCGTCGTTTGGCATAGTGTCATGGACAAGCTTTTCCCATCCAAGTGTCATAGCTATTCTTTTACAGGCAATTTTCTTTGCAAGGTCTATTTGTGCGTTACTGTCTATGTAAAGCCAATGCCCAGTATTTACAGCTCCAGTAAGTATATCAACAGCTTGTAGCGCCAAGTGCTGCTTGGAATCTTCCATACTCAGCTCTTCTATTACTGTTGTGCCGGTTTGCTTTTTGATTAGGTGGTTACTAATAATTTTAACGACTTCATCTTGCTTAGCGTAAGAGGTACTTTTTTGATCCATTCTTACAGTGGCTAAACTTTTTCTGTTTTTTAGGGAGTTGGCTAATAAAAAATCATAAGTAGTGAAAAAAGCCTCTTCTTCATTTTGATGCCATTTTCTATAAAGGTCTTTTCTAACTACAATGCAATGAAATGAGCAGGGTGCAGATAGAACTAGCTTGGCAATATCTATACATAAGTTTAGTTTTCCTGCACTCTTCCGTATCTTTTGCCACTTCAATTCTCCCCTTATTCCACTACTTGCTATTAGCTTGTCCATATGAGTATTGAACTCATTTAAAAAGTTTTGAGGGATAGTAAGTATACCAATTGTGTAGCAAGGGCACCCTTTGGTAATGCCGCTTTCATCGGCATAGGCAATAATCTTATTCATTAAAGACAGTACCTCGTGATCAGAGAACCTGACTATAGTGCCATTTTAGTGTTTACCGCTCAATATGTTGCATAGTGTTTTTGGAGCTGCCTTGAAGTACAAAGAACTGGTACAAAACATAAAGATGTATTATATTTAAATCATTGATATTAAAAGATTTATACTTGGCAGCTTGCAATCGAGAGTTCGAATCTCTCACTCACCGCCACATTCTAAAAGGTCTGATTTATCAGGCCTTTTTTCGTATCTACACTAAAGTAATGCGTCATTGAAAGTACACAAGAGTGCTCAAGGTGCAAGCGCCATTCTATCTACAAGCCAACTATTCACATCTCACCTCGATACAACGCCAAAATTGAAGATGCTATACAGAGGCAGCCATAATCTGATTGGTGCGGGTTAGCCTATCCGCTTTAATCTAGAATTTAGCACCCATATCACATGAGGTATGAATACGGCCATAAGAATGAACGTAGCACTACTAGATGCTAAGCAAAACAGCCATGAACACGAATACAACAGCAATCATACCAAAGAGATCTGTGTTTGGATTGAGGTCATCAGGGTTAAATTTTTCAATGCTTTGCGTCGTTTTGCATCTTATCTTCATGTTCTTGTCCTTATTTCATGTACGATTTCAACAGCAACATAACATGCAATTGAGTGTTCACAAGTCATAAAAAGCATAAGTATACTTGCACCTCATTGAGCGCAAAAAATACTCAAAGCGTTTTAAAGTGGCGGTCTACCTTCTGTAACATCAAATATTCTTTCTGTTTTTGTGCCTGTATCGCTATAGTTGAGAAACGGTTATCTCGTTCTAGTTAGGAACAAACTACTGGCTGCCGCTACATTCTCTCAGCGTTCCCACTCAGTCGCCTTGGGTAGATACTTTAGTCGTTGAGTACTGCAAAAAAAACGCCGCATGAGCAGCGGCGCTTTGTTGAGGAATTCCCTTTCCTACTTGTAGCTAAGTTCTGTCGCTTTGCCTTTGAAGATCCGGTATACCACAAAGGTGTAAAGCAATATCACCGGCATAACAATCATCACACCGTAGCCCACGATTATTAACGTCGCAGGCGAGGAGGCGGCTTCTTGTGCGGTCATTAATCCCGGCACAACTTCTGGGAAGAAGCTATACGCAAGCCCGAGAAAGCTCAACGCGAAAATGACAGTGACACCAAAGAAAGGCCAGCGCACACCCAGATCATTCACCATTGGAACCTGACGCAAATAGCGATCAACTAGGAAGATGGTTGCCAATACAATTAACGGAACTGGGGCAAGCAACAAGATTTCTGGGAAGCTGAACCAACGCAAGGCAACTTGTTGATTTACAATCGGGTTTACAACGCTAACCACCAAAATTCCTAAGGCCGCTAACCAACCAGCACGGCGAGACCAACGGGCCGAGCGTATTTGCAAATCACCTTCCGTTTTTAGTACTAACCATGCGCCACCGATGTAAACGTACGCCGCCGCTACACAAAGTGCGCTTAACCAAGCAAAGCCAAATGCTTCGGTTGATTGTTCAAATCCCATGATGTAACGACCCACCATGTAACCCTGAGTTAGTGCGGTGATTAGTGAGCCAATTCGGAAGCACCAATCCCAATGAGGTTTATGATCCGAGTTGGCTTTGGCTCGGAAGTCGAACGCTACGCCACGCATGATCAGTGCGATAAGCATTATGGCAGTAGGCATATAAAGCTCCGTCAAGATCAAGCTATGAGCAGTAGGAAAGGCAATCAACAAAATACCGACGGCCAACACCAACCACGTTTCATTCGCATCCCAGAAAGGGCCGATAGACGCTATCATTCGATCACGTTGCGCTTCATTATCACTTGGCAATAGGATACCGACACCAAGGTCGTAGCCGTCGAGCACGGCATACATAAAGACTGAGAATCCAAGCAGCAGAAGATAAATTTCTGGTAGATAGTCGAGCATGATTAGGCCTCTTGTTGTGTCAGTGGGACTTCATGGGCAGCAACGTCTTTGCGCGCCAAATAGAATAGGGTATGGATGTACGCAACCAGCAATGCAGCATAAATGGCTAAGTACATAATGAGCGAAGTCATCACGCTACTGCTCGTAACCGTGGTGACGGCTTCGGATGTTCGCAATACACCGCTGACCAACCAAGGTTGTCGACCAATCTCAGTAACATACCAACCCGCCAGTGTGGCTATCCAACCAGAGAACGTCATGGCTAATACTGTGTACAGGTAAGGTTTAGGTAGCGCTTTTTTGCGTGCTAGCTTCACCGCGCCATACCAGCTAACCAGCAGCATAAGGACACCTACACCAACCATCACGCGGAAACCAAAGAACAAGGGCTTCACTGGCGGGTGGTCAGGCGCAAACTCGTTAAGTCCCTGGATTTCCCCGTCTAAGTCATGCGTAAGAATCAAACTCGCCAACTTAGGGATGCCCACTTCAAAATCATTGCTGCGAGTTTCTTCATTTGGCATCGCAAATAGTAGAAGAGGTGCGCCTTGCTCGGTCTCCCACACACCTTCCATCGCTGCAATTTTTGCAGGTTGATGTTCAAGCGTGTTTAACCCGTGAAGGTCACCGACAAAGATTTGTACCGGGATGAACCCAGCCGCCGCGAACAACGCGACTTTTAGGCCAAGTTTGGCTGAGCGATGATCTGGCTTTTTCATTATTTGATAAGCCGAGATACCTGCAATCAAGAAGCTGGCAGTCAGCGCCGATGCTAATAGCGTGTGTAGAAGACGGTACGGTAAAGAAGGATTGAAAATGACTTCTTTCCAACTGGTCACATGAACAATGCCGTCAATCACTTCATAGCCACTTGGTGTGTGCATCCAGCTGTTAAGCACCAGAATCCAAAATGCGGACATACTTGTCCCAACAGCAACCAGAACGGTGGCGAGAGTATGAACCCATTCCGGTACTCGTCCTCGTCCAAAAAGCATTACACCCAGGAAGGTGGCTTCCATAAAGAAGGCGGTCATCACTTCGTATCCGAGCAATGGTCCAGCTACGTTTCCGACTCGTTCCATAAAGCCTGGCCAGTTGGTACCAAACTGGAAACTCATCGTAATGCCGGATACCACACCCAAGGCGAAAGTGAGAGCGAATATCTTGACCCAGAAGTAATAAACATCGAGCCATACGGGGGCTTGTGTGCGGTTATATCGCCACTTGAAAAACACCAACATCCATGCCAACGCAATGGTGATGGTCGGGAAGAGAATGTGAAAGCTGATATTGGCCGCGAACTGGATCCGCGACAGCATGAGGGTATCTAACATCTTGGTTCCTCAAAAACGTGCCATACTAAAAATCGTGTCTATCTGTAATTTAGTTACGAAAAGTCGGGCAGTTTGGATTCATGTATCGAGAAATACAGGTGATTCTGTTTTCTTCTAACCATGATTTATATCAACTAAGACAAAGAAAGGAGTGTAGGAAATTGTCTCAAAATGCCACTAATAGTCGCGAGAAGTGAGTAAAAGAAAGCAAATGTAACTGAAGGAGCATGGATTAAGATTAGTTCGAATTATCCTTATGATGGTTTCGATAATCCTGAAATAAAATTACAGAAACAATATTTTTAGTAAGGAAATTTGCCTTGCCTTCACTTTGAACCTCCATACTATTTATACACTAGTCATGTCGAGATCATCTCAAACACAGCAAGCTTACTGACAGTTAAGGTGGGAAACTTTAGCTAATTGATAAACTTAAAATTGCACCGCTAATGACATATGCATCATAAGTTTGTTAGGACTCGACCAGAAGTGCGATAGGCTACATTTTTATACTAGCGAACGATTTAAAGCTAGGTAATTCGGCTTTCACTAGATCAGCAAGTCGACTGCGGACCATTTTCGATTCCTGATGAGTTTCAATCCAAACTGACACTTACTTTTCAGCAAGTGTGCTAGTGTCTTTCTTGTTATTTATTAAATAATTAATAAATGCCGATATGGTAAAGAGAGTTGTGGACAGCTATCTCGAGCAGTAGACTGACGCTAGCCAGAGAGTCTGACTTTGAGGGGGGCATTCTACATGAATCTTGGATTCTGCCACCGCAAAGCTGATATTGAATTTGATGGAGATGGATAATGAACGACAGTTGGGCTAATTTCTTTCCTTACTTTGCTGGAGCTTTTAAGCTTATTGTATTAGGGATAGGAGCCTACTTAGCCATTAAATGGCATTTTGACGAAGAGCGAAGGGTAAGAGAAGCGGAAGGTGTGGTGTTTGATAACCCAAGTCTCATGAAAAAGTTTGCGAAGACGCTAACTCTGCCATTCCTTTTGTGTCTTCTAGTTCTTCTTGTTATATATGCTACCAACAGGTTCCTGTACTGACGGCTTTATTGTTTGTTGTAGTAAAGTTGAATGCTGCCACCTCTGAGAGTCGAGCCGTAGTTGAAGTTAACGCCTATGCCGAAATTGTCCAACCAATCAAAGGGCTTTGGTGCATAAAATAGCCATCCTATAGAAGCTTCGTAGTAATGCGGACTTCCAAGTTCGTCGCTTAAATCATGCGAAAGGTCGACTCTTTTAATCCCAGTAAATAAAGCTTGCTCACCGTGATAAATATTGTAGTAACCGGTGATTTCATTAGATAGGTACCAACCTTTAGGGTTGCCTATATTGCCGTTATTTGCGCTTCCCCAGCTGTGCCCAATGAATGAATTCAATGTCGAACTGGCATGCCATTTCCCCCAACTTGTGGGAGACGTGTATTTGGCTTTGATGGATGGTTGAACTATTGCCGCCCATGCTGAAACGTTAACGGCACGGCCGTCTAGGATTCTTCCAATGATGGAGGAAAGTTTATTATCGGTAGAGAATGAGTTTTCATAACGCATAAGGTGAGTCGTCGTTCTGGTGCTAAGGGTGACGTTTTCACTTGCTTTGTATCGATACCCATAACCAATCGATGCACCGTATGTCCTTTCCTTGAGAAGATCCTTACTTGTGCCGAATAGTTTGAGATCATTCTCTGTTTGTATCGTAAATGCCTTAAACGACAGCTCATGTAAATCCTCGCTGCCCTCTATGTCAAAGTTAGTCGTGTAAGGGAGAACATATACGGATTTGCTTCGACGTTCATTGATTGACTCGTCAGTCCCGAACTCTGGGTTGGCGGTATCAAATAATGCATTCGGATCAAAGTCGCCAATACCAAACGCAATTGCGTCAGTATCGGACAGCAACACCGCGATAGAAAAACGTTGTTGAAGAAGGTTGCTAATTTCCTTATCTAGTGGATCCGCATGAGCAGTATGAGGTAGAGAGAGTAGGAGAGCGAGCGAAACGACTCGCCACTCCACTGAGGCGAAGTTGGGTTGGAACATTTTGGCTCTTTTAAATGGTTCATGCATGGAGTTTTCGGACGTATCGGTACGCTAACATTAGTTTAATCGTTGAATGGTCTGTGTAACTTTGAGAAATCTATGTTTTCTCATATTGATATGAAAAAGTTCCTTAAACGAGTTTAGCTTCTATGTGTATGCTGCACCAGATTTGTTTAGCAACATCATTCTTTTCTGAAGATGTAGCAAGACTTTGTGGCTAGGTTGCATTATTTTCTTGAATGCGTCTCTTGAAAGCAAAATAGCAAACTTTTTTATTGCCTTGGCGCTCAAGAAAATCTGAATCGTTCACTGTGCTACTGGTTAACTTCGAAAACTTGTAAGCATCCTGTCTGCCAACATCACGACTAATATCCTCACGGAGTAACCCTAAATACGTCAGATAAACAATGGTTTTTTTGAGCTTTAGCAGAAATGTTCGGACCTTTGCATATTCCGCGGTTGTGCTCAATCCAAGAACTGTGTTTTGTATGTGTTCTCAGTAAATCATTGATTCGATCTATTCTTCAAAATGTAGTCCCTTTTAATTCACTTTCTGTTACATATTTTTCGTTTTGAAAGAGCATTTTAATTTGCATATTTTGAAAAGATCTATTTGTTAAATTTTCTATAAAATCAACTAATTGTTGAAATTAGAACCCTTGTCAAAAAGTCATTAGATTTCATGTTGAATAGTCTATTTTACCTAATAGTATACTCTATTTGTTTGATATAATTTTCGGCAGTTTGTATACCATAAATAAAGAGAGTCTATTCATGTTCCAGAACTTAACGATCAAGCAGAAGATAGTGATTCCGCTGTCATTGATTATTGGATTGTTTATTGTGAGCTCTGTATTAAACGTTATGACAAGTTGGAAGCAATCTGAATTGAGTGAGACACTCAACGAACAGATCGTGCCGAACTTATT
The DNA here is from genome assembly GCF_033339735.1 of Vibrio sp. 2033. NCBI lineage: Bacteria > Pseudomonadati > Pseudomonadota > Gammaproteobacteria > Vibrionales > Vibrionaceae > Vibrio > Vibrio sp. 2033. The sequence goes on along the minus strand of NZ_JAWOVC010000001.1, from coordinate 601,190 downwards.
AACGATTGAGGATGCTTATCGCGATCTTTACCAAGCAACATCTGCAATCCAAGGTGTTGCACTTTCTGATACTCAAAACGATATTGATCATCACATCGGTGAATACAAAGACAACGCCTACAAAGCACTGCCACGTATGGAACAAATGATTGAGCTATCACAAGCCGGTGTGATGCCTTCTACACATGGTAATGAAGTTCGAACGCTTGTCTCTTTGGGTGAAAAATGGTTAGTAAGTTATGAAGCGATGCTACGTTTACCTCAATCTCAATGGCGTGGTTACTATAATGAGCACAAACATACCTTTGAAGACCAATTTATCGAGGTTAGAGCGCAGCTTAACGTTGTAAAAGATGCAATAGAAGAAAAGCAAAACCAATTGAAGGACGAGATATCAGCGGCTGCAACAAGAGCAGAACTCATTCTTGAGGCTGGCATTGTGATTGTTATTTTTGCCGCTATCGCGATGGCTTTTTTGTTGTTACAAACGGTTGTGAAGCCTATCAATGATATTAAAAATGCGATGACAGAAATTGCGTCCGGTGAAGGTGATCTAAGTCAGCGAATCGATGTAAAAACACAAGACGAAATTGGCAATTTAGCAGACGCATTTAACCAGTTTGTGTCCAAAATTCAAATGACAGTCGCTCAGGTAATTGAAAGCTCAAATACCTTACGTAACGAAATGGCAAATCTTAGCTCGTTGACCACGACCATCGCGAATTCGACCGTTTCTCAGCAAAAAGATAGCGAGGCGGTAGCGGCGGCAGTGCATGAAATGCAAGTCACCAGCAGAAATGTAAGCGATAGCGCTAACGAAGCTGCGGTTGCGAGCCAAACAGCGAATGATGAACTTACCAATACCAATGTTATTTTGGATCAAACGGTTAGCTCAATTCGTAGCCTCGCAAGTGAAATCGAAAGCGCAAGCCACGTCATTAACACATTGGATCATGATGTGAGTAACATTGCGTCCGTACTGGATGTAATTCGTGGTATTGCCGAGCAAACAAACTTATTAGCGCTTAACGCAGCCATTGAAGCGGCTCGCGCTGGAGAGCAAGGGCGAGGCTTTGCTGTGGTAGCGGACGAGGTTCGTTCTTTAGCCAGTCGTACGCAACAGAGTACGGGAGAAATCCAAACCATGATTGAAAAGCTACAATCTGGTGCAGGACAAGCTGTAGAAGTGATGCGCGGTAGCCAAAATAGCAGTGATGAAACGATCAAGTCCGCTGGCCGAGCGAGTGAATCCCTTTCTGAAATCTTGAACGCGATTTCACGTATGAACGAGATGAATACACACATTGCAACGGCTGCGAGCCAGCAAAGTACAGTAAGTGACGAAGTAAATAGCAACGTACAAGGCATTGCAGACAGTAGCACTTCAATTGTGGAAATCGTAAACCAAGCGCAAGCTTCTTTAGCCATGTTGTCAGAGCAAACTCAACGTTTAGATCATCAGGTCAGTCAGTTCAAAGTATAAGCTTGAGAACAGCAATCTCACTGACGAAATAACCCGCTTCTTAGCGGGTTATTTTTTAGATAAGTGGCGAACCTGACTTGTGAAATTTCGACTATATTTACATTCCTTTCTCACTTTAGTTCGTATACCAGAGTGGGCAAATAACCCTAGACAGCGGTAACAAACTCTGTACAGCGTGATGATGCTTTTATCATCACTTTTGCTGCTTTTTAACCATTGCAATTGCACACAGGAAAATGTGATTTCCAACCCAAAATCTTCAAATTTGAGAACTTCATAACACCTTTACCATAAACGTTTTTCGTAAGCGTATAGAACTGTAAATTTTGTTGTATGTACAACACTGGGTATTTATCATCCTAATTAATTTGTTCTGGATATACATCCGTTAGTCATTATTAAGTCATTCTAGAAGCTTTTAATAAGGAATCTTGAAGGCTTGTCGGTAGATAAGAGAGAAAAATTCATGAGACGTAAAACCACGCTATCTCTGCTGATTGCGTCGAGTCTTTTTGTGGTTGGATGTCAACCTAGCGAAGAAGGATCGAGCCAAGGTGGTGGTCCTGCGCCCGCAACCGAAGTAGAAGTGTTAACAGTGCAGCCAACGCGCCAAGCATTGACAGTAGAGCTGCCGGGTCGTAGCCGAGCATTCAAAGAAGCAGAAGTTCGTCCGCAAGTTACTGGCATTATTTCGGAACGAAATTTTGTTGAAGGTGGATTTGTTGAACAAGGACAGTCGCTATATCAAATTGATGATTCGTCATTTCAGGCGGATTTGCTGAGCGCTGAAGCGGAATTAATCCGTGCGCAAGCTGCGGCAGAGTCGACCTATGCCACGGTGAAGCGTTACAGAACCTTGATCACCAAAAAATCCATCAGCCAACAAGACTTGGATGAAGCAGAAGCGGCATACAAAGAAGCGAAAGCGCAGGTCCTAGTCGCAAAAGCCAAGATCAACACAGCAAAAATCAACTTAGATTATACGCAAGTCAAAGCTCCGATTAGCGGGGTGATCGGTAAATCGAGTGTGACAGCGGGTGCGTTGGTTACGGCTAACCAAGCTGCCAAATTAGCGACCATTCAGCAGCTTGACCCTATCAATGTTGATATTGTGCAATCATCCGCGCAACTGCTGCGTTTGAAAGCATCACTCTCCCAAGGCCATATGCAAGAAGATGACTCTGCGCAAGTTACATTGATGCTTGAAGATGGCAGCACTTACGAACACAAAGGCACAATGAAATTTACTGAGGTCAATGTGAACGAAAGTACGGGCAGCGTGACGCTTCGTGCCGAATTCCCAAACCCTGACGGTTTGTTGCTACCTGGAATGTTTGTTCGTGCGACGGTCATTACTGGTGTCGACCCTGATGCGATTCTAATACCACAAAATACGGTATCTCGTGATGCGACAGGTAAAGCGACAGTGATGACGGTTAATGGCGAGAACAAAGTGGAAGCGAAACCAGTGAAGACTGCCGAAGCGATCAATAGCCAATGGCGCATTATTGATGGTTTGAACGCGGGTGATAAAGTCATTACCGCCGGTTTACAAAAGGTAGGGCCAGGCAGTTCGGTAACTATCCAAAACGGTGAACAGGAGTAATCATGGCACGATTTTTTATCGATCGTCCGGTATTTGCTTGGGTTCTCGCGATTCTAACGATGTTGGCGGGGGTAATGTCATTATTCAATTTACCCGTCTCGCAATACCCAACGATTTCACCGACGACGATCACCATCAGTGCTCGCTATCCAGGTGCATCAGCAAAAACCGTTGAAGACTCGGTAACGCAGGTTATCGAGCAAAACATGACAGGATTAGATTACCTTCGCTACCTATCATCGAGCAGTGATGCATTTGGTAATGCGACAATTACCCTGACGTTTGATAGCGAAGCTGATCCTGATATCGCGCAAGTACAGGTGCAGAACAAACTGCAATTGGCATTGACTTCATTGCCGATGGAGGTACAAAACCAAGGTATTGTCGTCAATAAATCCAATACGGCATTTCTCATGGTTGTCGCAGTTTATTCTGAAGATCCTGACTTTACAGAAAACGATATCGGCGACTTTGTTGTAACGAATATTCAAGACCCGATAAGTCGTGTAACTGGCGTAGGACAAGTGCAGGCGTTTGGTGCGCAGTATGCGATGCGAGTTTGGCTAGATCCATTTAAGCTTACGCAGTTCAACTTGACCGCGATCGACGTAGCAAATGCAATCAGTGAACAGAACGCGCAAGTTTCTTCAGGTCAACTTGGTGCGGCACCTGCGCAGGAAGGTCAGTTGTTGAATGCTACGATTTCTTCTGCAAGTCGTTTGAGCAGTGTAGAAGAGTTCCAAGACATCATTCTTAAGTCCGACGCCAGTGGTTCGAATGTTTATTTGAAAGATGTAGCTCGCGTTGAGCGTGGTGCAGAAAGTTATGATATTCGAGGCCAATATAATGGCTTCCCAGCATCGGGGTTAGGTATTTCATTAGGTACTGGCGCAAACGCGCTTGAGACCGCCAATGCGGTAAAAGAGCGCTTAGAGCAACTGAGTGCAACGTTCCCAGAAGGGTTGCAGATTGCTTACCCATTTGAAACAACGCCATTCGTCAAAGCCTCGATTCAAGAAGTGGTTAAAACGCTATTAGAAGCCATTCTTCTTGTGTTCTTAATCATGTACCTGTTCTTGCAGAACTTCCGTGCGACGATCATTCCAACGATCGCAGTGCCTGTCGTATTGCTCGGAACCTTCGCTATTTTGTACGCGACTGGATTTAGCGTAAACACGTTAACCATGTTCGCGATGGTTCTGGCTATCGGTTTGCTGGTGGATGATGCCATCGTTGTGGTGGAAAACGTCGAGCGTGTGATGCATGAAGATGGGTTGGAGCCCAAAGAAGCGACCAAAAAATCGATGGGACAGATTACTGGTGCCCTGATTGGTGTCGGTTTGACGCTTTCTGCGGTATTCGTCCCTATGGCGTTTATGTCTGGCTCTACAGGGGTTATTTACCGTCAGTTTTCAATAACTATTGTGGCGGCTATGACGCTTTCCGTTTTGGTTGCGATAATTCTGACTCCAGCATTGTGTGCTACGTTGCTGAAAAAAGGCGATGCTGAGCTTCTAGAGAAGAAAGGCTTCTTTGGATGGTTTAACCGCAAGTTTGATGCGATGACAGCAGGCTATGAAACCGGCGTTGCCAAACTTCTAAAACGCACAGGTCGCATGTTGGTTGTATTTTTGGCAATGAGTGCAGGTGCTGGCTGGTTATTTATGAACCTTCCAACGTCATTTTTGCCAGATGAAGACCAAGGCACAGTATTCTCAATGGCTATTTTGCCGCCTAACTCAACACAAGAACAGACGGAAAAAACACTTGAGAAAATGCGTGACTTTTACCTAGTAGACGAAAAAGACAATGTAAAGTCTGTCTTCTCCGTTGCTGGATTTAGTTTCGCAGGCCAAGGCCAAAACATGGGGATGGCATTTATCGGTCTGAAAGATTGGTCTGAGCGTGAAGCGCCTGGCGCCGATGCCGCTTCCATTACTGGTCGAGCGATGGGGTACTTCTCTACCATTAAAGAAGCTTTGGTGTTTGCGTTCGCCCCTCCAGCGATTCAAGAGCTAGGTAACTCGACAGGTTTCGATTTCTATCTCCAAGACTCGTTGAATAAAGGGCACGATGCATTAGTTGCGGCTCAAGGGCAACTTCTGGGCATGGCAGCACAAAACCCGAAACTTGTCGGTGTTCGTCCAAACGGTCAGGCAGATGCGCCAATGTACAAAGTTAACATTGACCACGTCAAACTTCGTGCTTTGGATGTCAGTATCAATGACGTAAACCAAATCCTGTCAGCTGCATGGGGCGGGGCTTACATTAACGATTATATTGACCGCGGTCGTGTGAAGAAAGTGATGGTGCAAAGTGATGCGGAATACCGCATGCAGCCAAAAGACTTCGATTCATGGTACGTACGCAACGCTAAAGGAGAGATGGTGCCTTTCTCTGCTTTTGCGAGTGGCGAGTGGACCTATGGGTCTCCTCTTTTGCAGCGCTTTGATGGTTTGCCAGCAATGAATATTCAAGGCGGTGCAGCTCCTGGTGTAAGTACTGGTGAAGCCATGGAAGAAATTGAAGCAATGGTAGAAAAGCTACCGGAAGGCTTCACGGTGAACTGGAATGGTATTTCGTATGAAGAGCGCCTTTCCGGAAACCAAGCGCCAATGCTATATGCGCTATCTATCCTCGTCGTATTCTTAGTTCTTGCCGCTTTGTATGAAAGTTGGTCAGTACCTTTCGCCGTGGTGTTAGTTGTTCCTCTTGGTGTGCTTGGTGCTGTGCTTGCGGTAATGACGCGCAGTATGGATAACGATGTGTTCTTCCAGGTGAGCTTATTAACGACGGTCGGCTTGGCAACCAAAAACGCCATTCTGATTGTTGAGTTTGCAAAGGACTACTATGAGAAAGGCGCTGGGCTTATCGAAGCAACCTTACATGCTGTTCGCGTTCGTCTGCGCCCAATTATCATGACATCGCTTGCTTTTGGTTTGGGTGTGGTACCACTTGCTATCAGCTCAGGTGTGGGATCGGCAGGTCAAAACGCAGTGGGTACCGGCGTACTTGGTGGCATGATCAGTGCCACGATATTGGGTATATTCTTCGTCCCAATCTTCTTTGTAGTGGTTGAGCGATTGTTTGATCGACGTGCGAGAAAAGAGTCGGAGGCAGAGTTGTCTGAGACCAGCACTAAACCCAGTCAGCAAAGCGAGTAGGACTTGGTTGTTTTAACTGAGTTATACTAGTGATAATAAACACGATTAAAGGGCGCTTCGGCGCTCTTTATTTTATGTTTTCACTTGGTGGTTACCGTCTATGACGCGAGCCTGAAAGACGGCGTGTTGTGTGCAGTATCAGCACAGCCTTTTCGACCGAATGAAAGCCTAAAGAAGAAAAACGACGATGAAAGATCAGAAAATTTCCCCAATTTCCGTTTTGGATCAAAGCCCTATGTTTGTCTGCGGTGTGATGCAGCGCATGTACCGCAATCGTGCCCAAGCCGAGCTCTCTCGGCAAAATTTGATGACACTAGAAATGGCAAGTGCACTGGCCGCTTTAGAAGAATTTCAACCTATGAGCCAGCAAGCGTTAGCTGATGCGGTTCGAACTGAGCGAAGTGTAGCAAAGCGGATGGTGGACAATCTGGAAAAGAGAGGGTTTGTTCAAGTTTCTAAAAGTAAATCGAATCAGCGCCTTAAAATGCTAAGCATGACAAAAGAGGGGGCAAATGCTTTAAAGCAAGTTCATCAAATCATGACGAATTTACAGAAAGAGTTTTTTTCTTGTTTGTCGGAATCTGAAGCGACTGAATTTTTTCGTCTGGTAAGAAAGCTCACTTTTGCGAATCACGACCAGTAACTTACATCAATGCCGTCTAGCGTCTTTATTTTATCGCTGGCCAATTATATTAAGTTGTAGAACTTAAGAAATAGGATGCCCAACGTACAGGTCACGGTAGAAAGCACCGTAGTGAGTGCGATGATATTTGCAGCTAACGTGGCATTGCCTCCCATGGAACGCGCCATGACATAGCTGGCAGCAGCGACTGGAGAGGCGTTCATAAAGAAAAGAATACCTAGCTCAATTCCTCGAAATCCTACTAAGTAAGCTCCCATGGTGATGATGACTGGCGCTACGATGAGCTTGTAACTGCTCGCAAACCAAGATGGACCTTTCTCTTTTCTCATCAAGCTAAAGTCAAGTGAGCCACCCGTACACAACAGCGCCAAAGGCAATGTCATTTTGGACAAGTAGTCTCCTGCGTCAATAACCACATTCGGTACTGGAATAGCGAGTAAATAAAAAGCCATTCCTAGAACAATGGAGATTATGAGCGGATTCCTAGTCAGTGTTCGGCCCATCATCTTTGCTGCTTGCGAGGCAGACGTTGCCCCCTTGGGCGATAAGCAAATTACCGCTTGGACGTTATAAATAAATGTGGTGACCGCGACATAGAGCGCTGCTAGCGCCACACCTTGAGAACCATACGCATTGGCAACGTAAGCGATACCAATAATACCTGTATTTGCTCGGAACCCACCTTGGATGAGAACGCCTTGGTCAGGCGATGCTTTGAACAGAAGTTTGACGGAAAGGTAGGTGAAAATGAAAAACGAAATACTAGCGATGACGCCGAAATTGACGAATCCACTTGCCGCGGAAAAGTCGTGTTCTGAAGCCACAATGCTGACAAATAACATCGCAGGCAAGGTAACTTGAAACACCAGCTTAGAGCCTACTTCGATAAAATTATCGTTGATTAGACCAAAGCGCTTAAAAAGAACGCCAAGTACCAACATCAAACAGATAGGTCCGGTTATCGACAAAGAGAATTGCAACTGATGTAAAACAGCTTCCATGTAAGTATCCGCAGCAAAAGAAAAAAGTGTTCCTGCTGCCTATTAAGCCACAAACCCGGAGGGTAGGACAGTAACGTAATGAAATTTTCTTCTGTTGTAGGTTCCGGAGTCATTTACACTCCAAGTTATGGACGAGGTCCCAATTTAACAAAGCGGTACTGGTCCTACGAGCGATATGTTGGTTAACTCGTTGTCGTGATGCATCCACATGCGTATTAGATGTGAGGGCTGGTCATCGTAGTTATGGATAGGAGTTCATCAATGAAAAGGAAACACAACAAAACTGTACTGTGTGCGTTTGTCTCTGGTTCGGTATTTGGTGCGGTTTTGGTCATTGCGATGTCTTTACCAATGTAATCCTCTTAATTGGCTGTTGGAACACTCACACTAATTCAGTACAAAACAGATTGAGTTCTGCGGTGTGTGCTGTTAGTTTAAAAAACATGAAAATACACGTTCGCCCTTCATTAACAACCTTCTCTTGGTGGCGCTCTAAATAGAGCGGCGCGGAATACTTACATTCTTAAGCTGCTGGATGGTAGCTAAGAGTGTTTGATCTTTTTATCTCCAGTAGCGATCTATTAAATACTTGGAGACAAATATGAATAGCCATAAAAATACATCTCAGCGTGAAATTATACTTACCGGAGATCGAGCAACAGGTCCATTACACCTAGGGCACTATATTGGTTCATTGCAACAACGAGTCAAATTGCAAACGGAGCACGAGCAAACGATCTTGGTCGCGGACATGCAAGGGTTGACGGATAACGCGCATAATCCATCAAAGGTATCCTCTAATATTCTCAATGTCGTTGCAGATTATTTGGCTGTTGGTATCAACCCCGCTCAAACTACGATCACGTTGCAGTCTCAAATTCCAGCGTTAGCCGAGTTGACAATGTATTACAGTAATCTTGTTTCTATCGCACGATTAGAGCGAAACCCCACGGTTAAAAATGAGATTCAAAGTAAAGGCTTTGAACGCTCTATTCCCGCAGGCTTTTTAACGTATCCAATTTCTCAAGCTGCTGATATTACGGGGTTTCATGCGACGCTAGTACCAGTGGGTGATGACCAACTGCCGATGTTAGAGCAAACTAATGAAATCGTGAGAAAAATAAACCATCTGGGTGGAAAAGAGGTTCTTAGAGAATGCCGTCCATTACTTAGCGGTGCACCTCGTTTGCCGAGTACTGACGGTAAAAATAAGATGTCTAAAAGCATGGGGAACGCAATCAACTTAGGGGCCTCCGAAAAGGAGATTTCCGCGGCAGTGAAATCTATGTATACCGATCCCAATCATCTGAAAATTGATGATCCTGGCCAAGTCGAAGGGAATATTGTATTCATCTACCTCGATGCTTTTCATCCTGATAAAAATTATGTCGAACAGCTAAAAGACCATTATCGACGAGGTGGGTTAGGTGATGGTTTGACCAAGAAAGTGTTAGAAGAATGCTTACAAGAGATGCTTCGCCCTATTCGAGAGAAGCGCGCTATGTATTTGAATGATAAAGCGCAGCTGATTGATATTTTAAAACAAGGTAGTGAGCGTTCTCGCGAGAAAACCGAAAAAGTGCTATTTGATGTGAAAGATGTATTTGGTTTAAATTTGTTCTGAATTAAAAGTAGAGAGTTGAACATAAGGCACGACGGCTGGTTAGCAACGTGCCTTTTTAAGTTCCCAGTCAGTCAAAGCGCATTGTTAAGAAGAAAAAAATTCACGACGAAAATCCGCGACTTCTTGTTGGTAATAGCTTTGCCATTCCGGTTCTGACAAATTTGAATGGCTAGAAGCTCTTTGCGTTCTTAGCTTGGACTCAAGTTGTTGTAATGCTTGTTGGTAATCTTTGACTTGTTTTTTTTGCTCTGTAATTTGCTGCTGACGAGCATGAATGTTTTTACTTTCTTCTTTCGTTAAGTAAGTTCGTTCAAGCTCTGCGATGATCGCCAAGCGATCTGGTAGGCTCATACTATTAGGAATCAGGGTGACCGCACGCTCATATTTTTCCTGGTCGCTTGTTAGCCCGATAGCATCTGCATGTTCTTGCCAGTCAATGGTGAGTTGTTCGAAAGTTCGCAAAAAGTTATCTGGGCTTTGAGTGTCCAGCTTTTGGGCTTCTAAGTTGAAATCGTACAGCGCGAACTCATCCGCGAAAACAACATCAGCCAATTCTCCCCAGATGCTTCTTGCTTCGCTCTTCAGCTGTGCAATACGCGACGCCAGTGATTGTTGCTTATCAAATAACAAATTTCCTACACTCTCTTGCCATTGGCTGCTGAGCTGAGGGTAGTTCGCCAAAAGCTGGAATCGAGCTGAAGATAAATGCGCCTCAAACAAGGCGACCTGCTCTTCACAACTACGGTTCAACATACACTCTTGCCAAAACGTCTCAAGTTCGGCGACAAGTTTCCTGCCTTTGAGTTGAGTTAATCGCTCAGTCGTTATTTGAACTGTGGAAGGGAGCTTAGCTGTTTGTGGTGAAGTATCCGTATCGGGCACGATGCTGCTTGTTTGTGGTGATGTACTGGAGACACTCTGATTTTTTGTCTTAGGGGAAGGAGAGGAAGCGAGCTCTTCTTTTTGAACATCGTGACTGAAAGTTAAAAATATCATGCCCGCCATAATGGCGGACATGATTATCAAAGCGATTTTCTTCATGGCTTGATTGTTGCGCTTACTGGGAAATGGTCAGAAAGGTTGTAGTGTTTCCATAAACTCTCTGCGGTTGTGCGCGGCACGTCTACACGGTTGTCATTGAATGATTTCACCCCGTATTCACTACTCACCATAACATAGTCAAGGTATTCCACGTTTTCGCCACCTGATAACGCTTCACCTGCGAAGTTATTGATACGGGGATCAAAGGTTGACTCCGTGTAACCAGAGTACTGAGGCTCTATGGCGCTTAAGTTAGCGATCATTTGTTGGTAGTCACCAGGGAACTTTCTTTTGTTGACGTTAAAGTCGCCGCTGTATACTACAGTTTCGCTTGAAGGAATGTTAAGAGATTGGGCGAGTGCGCGGATTTGTTTGAACTGGCGCTGACGATACTCACGGGCGGTGTCTGTATCGAAAGATGCGGTATGGGTAGCAAACACATGGTAAGCCTGACCACCTTTAATTATTTCCGCATAATTTACGCCTTTATCGGCAAAGCAGTCTGTACCAGAGCAATCGGGAAAGACATATTGCGCTTCATTCACGATAGGGTAGCGACTAACTATGATTACGCCACCATCATGAATATTAACGCCTTCTTTATCTAACATCTTTGTTTGGTAAGGATATTCCTTGGCTAACTCACGTAAGAATGCTTCACGGCCGCTGGCAAACACCTCTTGCAGCGCCAAAACATCGTAACCTTTTACATGCTGAGGAATCAGTTCGTAACGATCTCCAATGTGCGATGCAATAGCCGTCAACGCCCAGATGTTATAAGTCATCAACTTAAGGTTTTGTTCTTCGTTGTCGACAGACTCCGCTACCTTGCTTGGCGTGATGGTGTAGTAAAGATCATCATATCGAGCGGTACTGTCTGACTTAAATGCCAGTTCGGTTTCTCTCGTACCAAAAGCGTTAGTGTTGGCACGATGAATGTTACGATCATCTTTGAGAGATAACTCGACATCGGCTGCGGATAAGCCGTATTCAATGGTCGAATTGTACCAATGGCCTTCCATTATTTGATTGAGTGTTATGCTTTCACCTTCGGGGCTAGAAACCACAGTTTCAAAACGGTAAGTTTGATTTGATTTCACGCCCTCCCAGCGGTTGAAGCTTAATACAGATTTAGTTTCCCACGGACCAAGTACCTGCACATGTTGTTGCCACTCGTCTCCGTATTGAAGCAAATCACTACCTTCATGTTTTACTTGAATAGTTAACGGTTTATCAGAGTTATTCGTTAGGTAAACGTCGGTATCTGCAATGCTGGGTAACGCTATCAAGCTACTTAATAAAAGGCTCCACTGCGAAAATTTCATCTTATTTTTCCATCATTTGAACTAGAGTAATCATTCTTGTTTATAAATGTTACTTGCACGTTAAATATGGATGACATCTAAGCCAGTGCTGAAAATTGTTATCAGAATGTGATCTTTATTCAATGGTGAGGGTGGAGGTATTGAGTGTGTTGCCGTTGAAGCGGTGGAAAATAATACCAACAGTCAACGAATTGCATTCACTGCAATCAAGCTGTCATCTTTGCTCTATAAGTTGTGCGGCGTCATTCATCTAGCCATATGGCTAGAACTCAAATTGATAGATGGAGCACCATGGCTAGAGCAGTAAATCCAACCGATGAAACCATCATTAAATTGTTACAAGAGCAAGGTCTGATTAGAAGTGAAGCAGAAGCGCGTTTAAAGAAAGAGGTGTACCGCTTGCAGCCTAATGAGATAGCAAAAGTAAAAAATTATGCCCAGCATTTTGGGATAAACGCGAAAGAAAAGCTCATCGATGAGATCTTGGATCTGCGCCGAGAAGCGCTCATGAAAAGATGTAGACACAATAAGGAGCATACGAGCCTATCTCTAAAATAGCATGTGATAAAACTATCAATTACTGGTCAAGATTTGATCTCTCAAGCCGATGTATATAAGAGCGTTCAATGATATCGAGCGCAAAAAACAGTGTGTTTTAGAGGTTAAGCTTTCACTTAAGTGAGAGGTTTGGAAAGGCTGCGGGGAGAAAGTGCATGCGTATTAAAGACTTAAGTGTCGTAAAGAAAATATCGGTTAGTTATTTAACCGTTTTTGCCGTGTTTGGTTTAGTGTCAGTAATGTTGGTGCAAGGTTTGTTAACACTGAATAAAGACATCTCAGTGTTAACAGATAAAAGTTTACCTTCTGTTGCGATTTTGAAAGGTATCCAAGTTGATATTACTAAAGTGCGTAAAGATGAGTTCTCTTTATTGCCAAACGCAAATCACCCCAAAATTGGTGAGTGGTTAAAAGGCCTCGACCAATGGCGTTCTGATGTGCAGGCTGGTATTGCAGAATACGAAAAGCTCGACCTTAATAAGCGTGAAACGCAATCCTTTAGTGTTTTTAAAGAAACTTGGAATCAATACATCAAAGAAACGAAGACTTACAACGTATTGCTAAGCCAAGGCGATGCTGAAAGTGCAAATGATGTAATTTTATCAAGTTTCGATACCTACTCAAAAGCGTTGAGCAGCTTGGATGATACCCTCGCGTTGAACGATGAGTTGGTGAATTTGATTGGCGAAGAAGTACAAAGTGAAGCGGCATTTACACAATACAGCGCTGCTGTTGGTGCGCTTGTCGTCGCATTGGTCATGGTAATGTCTGCCATGCTGCTTTCTCGAGTCATCTGCGGGCCTGTTGATCGAGCATTGGAATTCGCTTCCAAAATCGCCAAGGGTCAATTGAATAATCAAATCGACGAAAGCGAATTGAGCAAAGACGAGTTAGGAACGCTGCTCAAAGAGCTTGTCGGTATGCAAACAAACTTACATTCGTTGGTTTCTGAGATTAATGACTCAACGATTCAGCTAACGGCAGCAGTAGAGGAAGTGAGTGCTATTTCTTCTCAGACCGCCTCTGGTATGCAAAATCAACAAATTGAACTTAGCTCGGTGGCTTCTGCGATGACAGAGATGCAAGCTGCTGTAAGTGAAGTGGCACAAAATACCGAAGTTGGCGCAACCTCTGCTTATTCGGCTGCGGAAGTGGCAAAGCAAGGAACGGCGACGTTACAACAAACTATCGCAGTAATTGAGCGTGTATCACATACGATCCAAGAATCAGATGAACTGGCACGTGAGCTTGAATCGAGCTCAAACAATATCAATGTGGTCGTCGATGTGATCCGCGGGATTGCCGAGCAAACAAACTTGTTAGCACTGAACGCCGCAATTGAAGCCGCTCGGGCTGGTGAACAAGGACGTGGGTTTGCTGTTGTGGCAGATGAGGTTCGTTCTCTGGCGCAACGCACTCAAGACTCCACTTCACAAATTGTGGAAATTGTTAATCAGCTACAAGAGAGCAGCAGTAAAATAGGGCATTCAAGCCGTGATTGTCAGGAGGGTATTTCTCAGTGTGTTGAGCAAGTTAATGATGCTGATAGCCAGATAAAAGAAATTGAACATTCTGTCGATAACATAGCGCAAATGAGCACACAAATCGCAACGGCGTGCAGTGAGCAGAATTCTGTATCCGAAGAGCTGAATCGCAGTGTGGAGCATATTAATAGTGCTTCAACAGAGATGGCTGAGGGAGCTTCACAAACGGCTGTGGCTTGTCAGCAGATTAGTAGCCTAGCGCACAACTTGAAAACTCGAATGGGTTCATTCCAGCTCTAGTTGTTGTGTTTCAGCTTTATTCCTAACCTCATTGCTACAATAAATAAGCCGGACGAAATGTCCGGCTTATTTATTCTCTGTCTATATAAGTTCAGAGTATGCTCAACCTTGGGAGAATATGCTCGCTAGGCTGGAATACCACTGTGAAACTTAAAATCTGTATCTGGCGTAGAAATTAAATCTGCCTCTATACGTCCAAAGTAGGCGATGCGCTCGCTGATATCTTTGCCTGCGATTTGCTCCGCTAATACAAGATAATCCTGGTAATGGCGTGCTTCTGAACGTAATAAAGAAATGTAGAACTTTGCGATATCGTCATCCATATGTGGTGCTAGTTTGGCAAAACGCTCACAAGATCGGGCTTCGATGTACGCACCAATGATGAGTTTATCGATCAGCGTTTCCGGCTCATGAGTCTTCATATGCGAAATCAGTCCTTTAGCATAGCGACTTGCTGGAATATTTTTATACTCAATTCCACGACTTTCCATGATCTCTAAAACTTGATAAAAGTGGTGTAACTCCTCTTTTATCAAAAGCACCATCTTATCGATCAAATCTTGGCTGTATGGTGAGTCGGACTTAGCCATGATTGACTTAGAAATATTGCTCTTGCCTTTTAAAGTTTCCAATGAGCCTACGTTACGGTAAGCAAAATCTTCGTAGGGCTTAAACCAGTCAAGTAGAGCATGTGAACTGGATTGGTCAACGGCATACTTACGAATTAAAAACATGGCAGATTGGCCAGCTTTTAGTTCGCACAGTAGGTGGTCTAACAAAATGGTTTGAAGGTTCTCTGGTTTCTTTGCTTCCTCTACCCATTCATCAGGTGTACTGCATTGCAGAAATTGGTTAATGGGAGCAAGAAGATCTTGATAGGCGTCTAGATTCATCATTTTAGTTTTAGTACTTCACATTTTTATTGGGCATATCCGTTGTCTTACGGATAGAAAAAAGGCTGCAATTGCAGCCTTTCTTGACCTGAAGTGAATGTTACCACTTTTTCTTCTCGCCGAAGAGTGCTTCCATGTCATTGTCACGCTCTTTGTCAGCAATCTGCTGCATTTCGGCATCGCTTTTATCTTGGCGCTTTTTATCTAAGTCACCCAACATCTCTTCAAGCTTTTGTTTCGCTTGAATAGAATAAGGATCGCTCTTAGTGCTCAAAGCATCGATACCTTTACGCAGCAGTTGAAGCGCGGTGCCTGGTTGGCCACGAGCGATAGAGTCGTTTGCTCTTTTGATGACATTTTCAATGTTGATGCGAATTTGCATCGTTTCCAAGCGCGCATTTTCAGTGACGTAAGTCTGGGTATCCAATCGGCCTTTGTTGTGCTCGTTACGGATAGTGTCGCGAAGTCGTTTAACCAGCTTAAGCATGACGATAGCTTGTTTATCACTACTCGGCATCTTGAAAGTGGTACTCTCGCCAGTAGGACCATTCTCTTTTAGCTGCGTAATCTGCTGCTTCATATTTTCGATACGTTGAGCAAGTTGCTTGTTCTTCGGGTCCAGCTCATGCATGCTCTCTAGCGCGTCAAGAATACGATTGTTTAGACACAGCAACAGCTCTTTACTAAAAGGGATATGGTGTGCATGACCAATCAACTCTTCAGTACCATCTATCAAGGCTACATATCGCGCTGATTCCTGCCTTTTTGCGGTTTCAACTTTAACCTTATATTGCAACATAATGTTATAGCCTAGGATTAACACCAGTAGGATGGCTACCAAAGCGATTATTAAACCAATATTCATATCTTTGCGTCTGCTTTACTTTTCTGCGGCTAGCGTTAAAGAATACATGAATCTTATCTTACTCGGCACCTTATTTGTTTGATTATTTTGTCTCTCCCACGTTTTAGTTACTGATAGAAGTCACATCATAGAACTTCGGTCATTTATTGGCTCAACTTTGTGCATATTGTTTCTTGCTTGAAGATTATTAGTATGTGATTGAGGTATAAGTTAGAAATTGCTGTTCATTTCGATTTGAACGCGTTATAACTAATTATTATATCGCTCGCTTGAGTGGCCAATAAACTCTCTCATGAATAAGTAAGGGATTACGATGAAACTGCAGCAGCTGAAGTATATTGTTGAGGTTGTAAACCATAATCTGAATGTATCTGCAACGGCGGAAAGCTTATATACCTCTCAGCCAGGTATCAGTAAACAGGTTCGGTTGCTGGAAGACGAGTTAGGCATTCAGATTTTTGAACGTAGCGGTAAGCACTTAACGCAAGTGACGCCAGCTGGAGAAGAAATTGTACGTATCTCTCAAGAAATTCTCGCTCGTGTAGAAAGTATCAAAGCGGTGGCTGGAGAGCACACCCATCCAGAAATGGGGACGCTGAATATCACCACGACACATACGCAGGCTCGTTATGCACTGCCAGATGTCATCAAAGGTTTTACTTCTCGTTATCCAAAAGTGTCGTTACACATGCACCAAGGTACACCATCACAAATGTCTGAGGCGATAGCTAAAGGCACAGCGAATTTTGCGATTGCGACAGAAGCTCTTCACTTATATCAAGATGCCATCATGCTGCCTTGTTATCACTGGAATCGTTCAATAGTTGTGCCTAAAGACCACCCACTAGCGAAGAAAGACAAAGTAACGATCAGTGATCTTGCCGCTTACCCATTAGTCACTTACGTGTTCGGTTTTACTGGCCGTTCAGAGCTGGATACAGCATTCAACCGCGAAGGTTTAACCCCGCGAGTGGTGTTCACGGCAACTGATGCAGACGTCATTAAAACTTACGTTCGTATGGGTATTGGTGTGGGTGTGATTGCAAGCATGGCTGTGGATGAAGAGCAGGACGGTGACTTGGTTGCAATAGATGCGAGCCATTTGTTTGGCGCGAGCACCACGAGCATCGGCTTCCGCCGTGGTACATTCTTACGCTCTTACATGTTCGATTTTATGGAGCGTTTTGCACCGCACTTAACGCGTCCAGTGGTTGAGCAGGCGATTTCGTTGAAGTCTAATGCAGAAATCGAAGAGATGTTTAAAGACATCGAGCTTCCGGTGAGATAACACTTCATTGATGTTTCGATTCCCTCTACAATGCGCTCGTTGTAGGGGGAGCTATGAAAACGCAATTTCAATTTATTAATGACTGCTTAATCGAAAACCAATCTTTGTGGCGATTCGAGCCTTTTAAAAGCAGCATTCACACATCATTACCTTGGCAGGAGCAACATCCTCGACTGTGCCAATGGCTAGCGTCTCTTACTCCCTCTCAAATCGAAGAATACAAAGCAGCACCAGAACTCGCGTTAAAAGCACTTAGTCCGTTTTTGCCTGAGCTTGAACAACTCGCAGAACTGACTCATTTAGAGCTTTTGTCGTTAAACGGCTTGGAACTCGCTCGTGGTTTAGATAACGGTATTCCGGGACGTAAGTTGGAGCAAATTAGCTCGATGGGTGAAGCTGCAATTCAACAACACTGTGGCGAAGAATGGCTAGAATGGTGCTCAGGTAAAGGTTACTTGGGGCGAATCCTGACAACGCAAACCGATCAGCCTGTAACCAGCTTTGAATACCAACAAGCACTGTGCGATTCGGGGCAACAAGCAGCCAATGAACATCATTGGAAGATGACGTTTATTCAAGGCGACGCGTTTGATAGCAAAGCGAAAGCCGTGTTTAAGCCAACGCAACACGCAGTAGCACTGCATGCATGCGGTGACCTTCACGTTCGTCTAATGCAGTACGGCAGTGAAAATGGGGTTGCTGCGATGACCATATCACCTTGTTGTTACCACTTGATTCAGTCGGAACAATACCAGCCGATGTCGGAATCGGGCAGGGCTTCTTCTCTCTCATTGTCTAAGCAAGAACTGCGTATCCCATTACAACAAACGGTGACGGGAGGAGAGCGCGTGCGTCGTCATCGTCAGCAGGAAATGATGTTTCGTCTTGGGTTTGATTTGATCACGCGACAAGCTTTGGGAATGGCAGAGTATCAGCCTGTGCCGAGTATCCGTAAGTCGCAATTAAGTGATGGTTTTGAATCGTTCTGTCGCTGGGCAGCGGAGCCAAAAGGCATTGTTCTTCCTCAAGAAATCGATTTCTCTCATTTTGAAAAGTTAAGCGAACAACGCTTCTGGCAAATGGAGAGAATGAGCTTAGTGCAACTTGTTTTTCAACGTCCGTTGGAGATCTGGCTCGCATTAGATAAAGTGCTTTATCTTGAAGAACGTGGTTACCGTGTTAGATTGTCAGAGTTTTGCCCTAAATCGGTCACGCCTAGAAATATTTTAATTTGTGCATATAAGATTTAGTTATTCTTTATAGCCAAACGCTCTATATGAAAAAGCCCACTTATGCGTGGGCTTTTGTAAACAAAACGTGACAAGTTATGTTTTATTTTGTCATTAATTGAACATAGCGATAGCTTGAGTAGGTTCAACGTATTCCAAGTCAAAGCTTTCTGCTACTTCTTTACACGTTACTTTTCCGTGAATAACGTTTAGACCTTCAAGGAAGCCTTTGTCTTCTAGAAGTGCTTCGCGGTAGCCTTTATTTGCTAACTTCACGATGTATGGAAGTGTAGCGTTGTTGAGTGCAAATGTTGAAGTGCGAGCAACTGCGCCAGGCATATTTGCTACACAGTAGTGAACCACTTCATCAACGATGTAAGTTGGATCTGCGTGAGTTGTCGCGTGTGAAGTTTCGAAACAACCGCCTTGGTCAATTGCCACGTCAACCACTGCTGCACCAGGCTTCATCTTAGCAATGTGCTCTTTAGTGACCAGTTTAGGTGCTGCTGCGCCAGGAATTAGAACGGCACCGATAACAAGGTCCGCTTCTAGAACATGCTTCTCGATAGCGTCTTCAGTAGAATAAACCACTTTTGCGCGACCTTGGAATTCTTCGTCAAGCTTACGAAGTGTGTCTACGTTACGGTCTAGAATAGTGACGTCAGCGCGAAGGCCAACCGCCATACGAGCAGCGTTTGCACCAACAACGCCACCACCAACGATAACGACTTTTGCAGGTTCAACACCAGGTACGCCGCCTAGGAGTAGACCACGACCGCCGTGCGATTTTTCCAACGTTTGCGCGCCAGCTTGGATAGACATCCGACCTGCCACTTCTGACATTGGTGCTAACAGTGGCAAACGACCCATATTATCTGTTACAGTCTCATAGGCTATACAGACAGCTTTGCTCTTGATTAGCTCATCAGTTTGTGGAAAATCTGGTGCTAGGTGTAAATAAGTAAATAAAATTTGCCCTTCGCGGAGCATTGCTCTCTCTACTGCTTGGGGTTCTTTTACTTTTACAATCATGTCTGCTTGCGCAAATACGTCAGCAGCATGAGGGAGAATGGATGCGCCGACAGCGATGTAATCATCGTCTGAAAAACCAATGCCGGCACCTGCATTGGTCTCAACTAAAACTTGGTGACCATGTGAGATGAGTTCTCTCACGCTAGCTGGGATCATACCAACACGATATTCGTGATTCTTGATTTCCTTAGGTACGCCAATGATCATCCTGTATCCTCTTTCTATAATGGTTGTATTAACTGTTAGTAGGGTGTTATTGTCGAATTAATAACTAGTATAGTTATAGATTTGTAAAATTTGGCACCAAATATTAAAAAGTTGTAGTATATTTTTTTGCAAGGAAGTAATAAGGTGGAATAAAAAATGGCAGACAACTATAAAAAGCCGTCCAAGGAACTAGACCGTATCGACCGCAACATTCTTAATGAGCTGCAGAAAGACGGTCGTATTTCAAACGTTGAGCTTTCAAAACGTGTGGGACTTTCTCCAACGCCATGTTTGGAGCGTGTACGTCGCTTAGAGCGTCAGGGTTATATCACAGGGTATACTGCATTATTGAATCCGCAGTTCCTGGATGCATCACTATTAGTATTCGTTGAGATTACGCTAAACCGTGGTGCGCCGGATGTGTTTGAGCAGTTTAACTCAGCTGTTCAAAAGCTAGACGACATACAAGAGTGTCATCTTGTTTCAGGTGACTTTGACTATCTTCTTAAAACCCGTGTATCAGATATGGGTGCTTACCGCCGACTATTGGGCGATACGTTACTACGTCTACCTGGCGTAAATGACACTCGCACATACGTTGTTATGGAAGAAGTGAAACAATCTAACCAGCTTGTGATCAAAACTCGTTAATTTCTTGCAAAGAAAGCGGTATATGCTTCCGCTTTCGCCAGAGAGTAATTGGGTTTTTCTCCTTGATATGGTTAAATCAATTTACCGAGCGGCTTGATGCCGCTCGGAATGTTTTGCAATTTCCTATTTCATTTCCATATTCAAGTTGATTTATGTTCAAAGAGAACGCAAAGAAAGTCGAAACCATTATCAAAACCAGTGAAGAGCCCCAGTCTTCACGCCTAAATGGCTTCCAACGCTTAAAAGAGTGCTGCTTTATCGTTGGCGTTCTTAGCTCGGTATTGCTTGCGGTTGCACTATTTACCTTCAGTCCGGCCGATCCTTCTTGGTCCCAAACCGCATGGGGAGGGGATATCGATAATGCTGGTGGCCTTTTCGGCGCTTGGCTAGCCGATACTCTATTCTTCACATTTGGCTCTCTCGCTTACCCAATCCCTTTCTTGCTAGCGGCGGCTGCATGGGTGATTTGCCGTAAACGAGGAGAAGATGAGCCCATTGATTTCATGCTATGGGGTACAAGGCTGCTCGGTCTTGTCGTCCTTATTATGACCAGTTGCGGTCTTGCCGATATTAATTTTGATGACATTTGGTATTTTTCATCCGGAGGTGTGGTCGGGGATGTATTGTCTAGCCTCGCTTTACCTACATTGAATGTACTCGGTACCACATTGGTACTGCTGTTCTTGTGGGGAGCGGGCTTTACGCTCTTCACTGGCATCTCATGGCTTAACATCGTGGAATGGCTTGGTGATCGTGCGTTAGCACTAATTGCCGCGCTTGCAAATAAGGCAAGAGGTTCAGAGCAGGAAGTTTTAGAACCTCAGCTTGATGAGTTTGTAGAAGATAAAGTCTCTACGCCTAAACATAATGTAGACCATGAAATTGATGATGAGCCGCTTCCTCATTTAACGGCGTACGATGTCGATGAACCGAAAGAGCCGGCGCCAGCGCATGAGTATCCTATTTATATGCCGCAAGCTAAACCTGATAAGCCTGCGGAACAGGCGATGGTAGAACCGACGCCACCACAACGCAAGGCTACGGTTAATGCTGCGCCAGTTTATTCTGAACCTGAGCCTCAAATACAACCTATCCATACGGTTAACACGGATAACGTTGATCCGCTCTTGGAACGCACCAAGCAACTGAATGTTACGATAGAAGAGCTTGAAGCAGCGGCGCAACAAGCAGATGACTGGGGAACTGAAGAACAGGCAGCCCCATCATTTGCAGACACTTACTCTTCCTATGTAGAGCCACATACAGCTACAGAAGAACCGATCAGTGTTGAACCAGATTATGCGGAGTACGAACAATTTGAAGCAGAGCAAGTACAGCAGCCAAGTATTGAGCATCCTGTACATGAAGAGCCAGCAATTGATTCTGCTGTATTAGATAGCATCACGGCGCAAACAGAATCGAGCCAACATATTGAGCCTACTATCTCTGACTTTGATGTGTTAGATGATGAAGACGAAGTGGAGTCTCAGCCTGCGCAGCAAGTACAGCCAACAACGCCTCATCAGCAAGTTGCAACACCTTCAACAACATTTGAACCTGCACCTCAAAAAGTGGAGGTAGAAGAGGTCCAAGACAACGACCAAGACGTTACCGCATTCCAAGATATGGTTTCCAATGCGCAAGCCAAAGTCGCTGCAACACAGAACCCATTTTTGGTACAGAAAGAAGAAAACTTGCCAGTTCCGGAAGAGCCACTCCCAACGCTCGAGTTGCTTTATCATCCAGAAAAACGTGAAAACTTTATCGACCGTGATGCGTTAGAGCAGGTCGCTCGATTGGTAGAGAGCAAACTCGCTGACTACAAAATCAAAGCCGATGTGGTTGGTATTTATCCTGGTCCAGTGATCACTCGTTTTGAGCTTGATTTGGCGCCGGGGGTGAAAGTAAGTCGTATTTCTGGTCTTTCAACTGACTTAGCGCGTGCATTGTCTGCGATGGCGGTACGTGTCGTGGAAGTAATCCCTGGCAAGCCTTACATCGGTTTGGAACTGCCAAACATGAGTCGTCAGACGGTCTATTTATCTGATGTCATCAGTAGCCCTCAGTTTGAGCAAGCAACGTCACCAACAACGGTTGTGTTAGGCCAAGACATTGCGGGCGAAGCTGTGGTGGCCGATCTTGCGAAGATGCCTCACGTGTTAGTAGCAGGTACAACAGGTTCTGGTAAGTCGGTGGGTGTGAACGTGATGATTTTGAGCATGCTGTATAAAGCAGGCCCAGAAGATGTACGCTTCATCATGATTGACCCGAAAATGCTAGAGCTTTCTATTTATGAAGGTATCCCTCATCTTCTTTCTGAAGTTGTGACTGATATGAAAGACGCATCAAATGCTCTACGTTGGTGTGTGGGCGAGATGGAACGTCGTTACAAATTGATGTCGGCATTAGGTGTACGTAATGTGAAGGGCTTCAACGAAAAATTGAAGATGGCAGCAGAAGCGGGCCACCCAATTCATGACCCGTTCTGGCAAGAAGGCGACAGCATGGATACTGAACCGCCATTGCTAGAAAAGCTGCCTTACATCGTCGTTGTTGTTGACGAATTTGCTGACCTAATGATGGTGGTAGGTAAGAAAGTTGAAGAACTGATTGCTCGCTTGGCGCAAAAAGCGCGTGCGGCAGGTATTCACTTAATTCTTGCGACTCAGCGTCCATCGGTTGATGTTATTACCGGTCTAATTAAAGCGAACATTCCAACTCGTGTTGCGTTTACGGTATCGACTAAAACGGACTCTCGTACAATCCTAGATCAAGGCGGCGCAGAATCACTACTTGGTATGGGTGATATGTTGTATCTACCGCCGGGGTCAAGTCATACAACTCGTGTTCACGGTGCATTTGCATCAGATGATGATGTTCATGCTGTTGTAAACAACTGGAAAGCGCGTGGTAAACCGAACTACATTGAAGAGATCATCAGTGGAGATCAAACTCCAGAAAGTCTATTGCCAGGTGAGCAAATGGAAGCGGATGAAGATGTAGACCCGCTCTTCGATCAAGTTGTTGAGCACGTGGTTCAATCACGTCGAGGTTCGGTTTCCGGTGTTCAGCGCCGATTTAAGATAGGTTACAACCGTGCCGCCCGTATTGTAGAGCAGCTTGAAGCGCAGGGCATCGTAAGTGCTCCGGGTCATAACGGTAACCGTGAAGTACTGGCACCTGCGCCACCAAAAGATTAATGAACTTGTGTTACTCACCTCAGTCCAACTGAGGTGAGTGGTTCTAATAATAGGTATCTGAATGAAAAAACTATTTTCAGCGAAACTTTTCTCCGCGCTTGTTTTAAGCTTTTCCCTCTTCTCTACTGCACACGCAGCGTCTCCTAAAGATGAATTAAACAAACGCCTTTCTATGAATGATGGCTTTAGTGCAGATTTCTCTCAGCAGGTTATCAGCCCTGAAGGCGAAACGGTGATGGAAGGAGAAGGTACGGTTGAAATTGCCCGTCCAAGCCTGTTCCGTTGGAGTACAACATTCCCTGATGAGAACCTATTGGTCTCTGACGGTAAGACATTGTGGTACTACAGCCCATTCATCGAGCAAGTGAGCATCTACTGGCAAGAGCAAGCAACAGAGCAAACGCCATTTGTTTTGCTAACGCGTAACCGAGCAAGTGATTGGAATAACTACAAAATATCTCAAAAAGGTGACCAGTTCACTCTCATTCCTACTGCAGTAGACTCCACACAAGGTCAATTCCAGATTAATATTGATGCCAAAGGTGTGGTGAAAGGCTTCAATGTGGTTGAGCAAGACGGCCAAAAAGGTTTGTTCACCTTTAACAACGTGAAGCTGGGTAAACCAAAAGCAGACAGATTCACATTCACAATTCCAAAAGGTGTGGAAGTGGATGACCAAAGGAATTAATTGGTAGTGAGTAATTACACATTAGATTTCTCGGGGGACGAAGATTTTCGTCCCCTTGCTGCTCGTATGAGACCGGAAACGATCGAGCAATATATTGGACAGCAGCACATTTTAGGCCCTGGTAAGCCACTGCGCCGTGCGCTAGAGGCGGGTCACATTCACTCTATGATCCTTTGGGGACCACCAGGCACAGGCAAAACGACATTAGCGGAAGTGGCTGCAAACTACGCCAATGCTGAAGTAGAGCGTGTGTCTGCCGTAACGTCTGGTGTGAAAGAAATCCGTGCTGCAATCGAGAAAGCACGTGAGAACAAAATGGCGGGCCGCCGCACCATCTTATTTGTGGATGAGGTGCATCGCTTCAACAAATCTCAACAAGACGCTTTTTTGCCGCATATCGAAGATGGCACGGTTACCTTTATTGGTGCGACGACAGAAAACCCATCGTTTGAGTTAAACAACGCATTGCTGTCACGTGCACGTGTCTACAAGCTAACGTCTCTCGATAAAGATGAAATCTCACTGGCGCTGAATCAAGCGATCAGTGACAAAGAGCGTGGCTTGGGCAATACACCCGCACACTTCGCTGATAACGTATTAGACCGCCTAGCAGAACTGGTAAACGGTGATGCTCGCATGTCTCTCAATTATCTTGAGCTGCTCTACGACATGGCAGAAGACAATGCGCAAGGTGAAAAAGAGATCACGCTTAAGTTGCTTGCGGAAGTAGCAGGGGAGAAAGTCTCTCGCTTTGATAACAAAGGTGATATCTGGTACGACTTAATCTCTGCGGTCCACAAATCCATTCGTGGTTCAAACCCGGATGCGGCGCTTTACTGGGCTGCACGTATGATTGCAGCGGGATGTGATCCTCTTTACATTGCCCGTCGATTACTTGCGATAGCATCGGAAGATGTCGGCAATGCGGACCCTAGAGCCATGCAAGTGGCACTCTCCGCGTGGGACTGTTTTACGCGCGTTGGTCCAGCAGAAGGTGAACGTGCGATTGCACAGGCGATCGTGTACTTAGCGTGTGCGCCAAAAAGTAATGCGGTATACGTGGCGTGGAAACAAGCGCTCACGGACGCTCATAACTTACCTGAATATGAAGTGCCGCATCACCTTCGAAATGCACCAACCAGTTTGATGAAAGACATGGGTTACGGTGCAGATTATCGTTATGCTCACGATGAGCCTGGCGCTTACGCTGCGGGTGAGCAATATTTGCCACCTGAAATGGGCGATCGTAGGTACTATCAGCCTACAAATCGTGGTCTAGAGACCAAAATCGGCGAAAAGTTAGATTACTTGGCTACTTTAGACGCAAATAGCCCACAAAAGCGCTATGAAAAGTAGGCGTTTTTGGATACATTTGTGCAGTAAATTTTTTTAACGCGTACGCTTGGAAAGTGCGCGTGATTTCACAACAAAAAGCATAGGATTAACAATGCTGGATTCTAAATTACTTCGTACAGAGCTGGATGAAACAGCTGCTAAACTGGCGCGTCGTGGCTTTAAGCTAGACGTAGATACTATTCGTAAACTTGAAGAACAACGTAAGTCCATTCAAGTAGAAGTAGAAAATTTACAATCCACGCGTAACTCCATCTCCAAGCAAATCGGCCAAAAAATGGCGGCTGGCGACAAAGAAGGCGCAGAAGAGATCAAGAAACAAATCGGTACGCTAGGTAGCGATCTTGATGCGAAGAAAGTTGAACTTGAGCAAGTAATGGCTCAACTAGACGAATTCACGCTTTCTGTACCAAACATCCCAGCAGACGAAGTGCCAGATGGCAAAGATGAAAACGACAACGTTGAAATCTCTCGTTGGGGTGAGCCAAAGTCTTACGACTTCGAACTGAAAGATCACGTTGACCTAGGCGAAATGGGCGACGGTCTAGACTTCGCAAGTGCAGTTAAGATCACTGGCGCACGTTTCATCGTGATGAAAGGCCAATTCGCTCGTCTACACCGTGCAATCGCTCAGTTTATGCTAGATCTTCACACTGAAGAGCACGGCTACACAGAAATGTACGTACCTTACCTAGTAAACTCTGACAGCCTATTCGGTACTGGTCAGCTTCCTAAGTTCGGTAAAGACCTTTTCCACACAGAGCCTCTAGCGGAAAAAGTAAACGACGAAGAGCCACGTAAATTGTCTCTAATCCCTACTGCAGAAGTACCTGTAACGAACCTAGTTCGTGACACGATTTCTGACGAAGCGGATCTACCAATTAAGATGACAGCTCACACGCCATGTTTCCGTTCAGAAGCAGGTTCTTACGGTCGTGATACTCGTGGTCTGATTCGTATGCACCAGTTCGACAAAGTTGAACTAGTACAAATCACTAAGCCAGAAGATTCAATGAACGCACTAGAAGAGCTAACAGGTCACGCTGAGAAAGTTCTACAACTTCTAGAGCTTCCTTACCGTAAAGTGGTTCTATGTACAGGTGACATGGGCTTCGGCGCTCGTAAGACTTACGACCTAGAAGTTTGGGTTCCTGCCCAAGAAACTTACCGTGAAATCTCCTCATGTTCTAACATGTGGGATTTCCAAGCTCGTCGTATGCAAGCGCGTTTCCGTCGTAAAGGCGAGAAGAAACCTGAGCTTGTACACACGCTAAACGGTTCTGGTCTTGCTGTAGGTCGTACAATGGTTGCTATCCTAGAAAACAACCAAGAAGCAGACGGCCGCATTGCAATCCCTACAGTACTTCAGAAGTACATGGCAGGCGCAACGCACATCGGTTAATTCATTAACCACTAGAACACCAAAACCCAGCCTTAGTGCTGGGTTTTTTGTTATCTGCGTCGAGTGAAAATACGTTGTTATGTAAATATTGGATGAGGTATTGCATAGTTGACCTAAATTATTGAAAACAATTCTTAATGATATTTTTCTAAGCTTTATTGGGCATGACAATCTCCTCCAAAATTTAAAAAGGAGGTACTTTCATGGCTTCAATAAGAATAAGCGGCTCTGTTGGCTTGGGTGGTAAAAATGTGGATGTTGATATTCGTACGGTACAAAGGTCTATTAACCAATTGCTTGGTTCTTTAAAGGGAGTAAAGGAGCTTAAAGTGGATGGGAAACTAGGCTCTAGACCGGAAAACTCCAAGACTGTCGCCGCAATTAAAGCTTTTCAGAAAAACCTTGTTGGGATGGCTCGTCCAGATGGAAGGATAGATGTGAATGGAAAAAGCCATCGTAAGCTAAATGAGTATTTAAAACGAACACCTGAGACTGCGGTGGCATATACGTTACCCTTGGTTGGCTCAAGAGATGCGTTGACGGACTTGGATTATAGCAAAGTAGCTGAAACTCTTGGATGCGAAGTCGCTGCTATTAAAGCTGTAGCTGAAGTTGAGAGCCGAGGAGAAGCCTACTTTAGCAATGGTAAGCCAAAGATTTTGTTTGAGGCTCATATATTTTCGAGACTCACTTCAAGAGCCTACGATAACAGTCATCCGAGTATTTCAAGTCGGCATTGGAATCGAAGTCTGTACGTTGGTGGTGTCTCAGAATACGTACGTTTAAATAAAGCGATTGAACTGAATTCAAATGCAGCAATCCGCTCCGCATCTTGGGGACGTTTCCAAATTATGGGCTTTAATTTCAAGTTAGCTGGTCATGTTACCGCTGAATCCTTTGTTAAAGCTGTATTCGAGTCGGAGAAGAAACAACTTGAGGCTTTTGTTACGTTTATCCAAAAGTCTGGCTTAGGTGAACATATAAGAGATAAAAATTGGGCTGCCTTTGCTCGTGGTTACAATGGTTCTGAGTATCAGAAAAATCAATACGACGTCAAATTAGAAAAGGCTTACAAAAAATATGCTTCGATTAAAAATGCTGCGTAACATTTCTTTGCTTGGACTTATTTTTAGTTCATCTGCTTGTGCTTCCAGCCACACTAATACTGCGCTATTTAAGTGTGATGTTTCACATCCTAACCGTCTAGAAATATCAATAGAAAATATAAACAGTCAGGTTCTACTGTCGGAGCTTAATTTAGGGGGGAGCAGTATTGAAAGAACCTTAGTTATAAAGGACTTTAAATTAGACCAGTATCATCGAGCGTTGGTAGATGAGAAGTCACTGGAATTTAGTATTGGTGAGCGCGTCATATTAGTCAGTGAGTACTTTAGCGAGGAGTTTGGTGAGGTAGAGAAGATACTCAGTGTTACTTTGAGAGAGCCTGAGCAAACGCAGTACTTTGAATGTGAGGAAGGGAGTATGAGTAACCTTGCATTGCTTTTCCATGAGAGTGTTGAATAATCGATTGCAGAGTAATTATTACCAAAGCGTAATAGTGTTTTCGAATTTACCCTAATTATCTTGTTATTTGTAATCGATATAATCGTCCACCTTACCACGGTAAGTAGATTTTCTCATTCAAGTAACGAGGAGGGCTTATGGCCGTAGGGTGGGCAAACGACGATAGTGTCAGCCAACAAATTCAAAACACAATAGACGACGAGATTTCTCGTGTTCGTGGCAGTATCACAAAGGGTGAGAGCGCCCATTACTGCGATGAGTGTGGTGATGAGATTCCGGAAGCTCGTCGTCTTGCTATGAAAGGCGTTCGTCTGTGTATCGAATGTCAGTCAACAATCGAATTGGTATCTCAACGCCAAGCATTGTTCAATCGACGAGCGAGTAAAGACAGTCAACTCCGATAACTTTACTGTTCTAATAAATAATGAGACGGTTTGAGTCTCATACTCAAACCGTTTTCGTATTGAATTGGACTATGAAGCGAAGCAGTCTTTACGTTGCAACGCCGCATCAATCGCGTTAACTAGCTTCTCAATATCTTCCGGCTTGCTGATGAACGGAGGCATCATATAAATCAGTTTGCCAAATGGACGAATCCAAACTCCGTGTTCAACAAACAAGGCTTGGATGGTTTCCATATTCACAGGGCGATGCGTCTCCACTACGCCAATGGCACCTAGCCAACGGGTGTTCTTCACCAACTCGTATTCTTCAAGTTTTGGTAGTAACTCAGAAAACAGCGTTTCAATTTGTTGGGTTTGTTGCTGCCAATTACCTTGCTCAATCAATTCCAAACTTGCGGTGGCAACAGCACAGGCGAGTGGATTCCCCATAAAGGTTGGACCGTGCATAAAACAGCCTGCATCACCACCACAAACGGTGTCTGCTACGTGTTTGCTCGCCAGGGTCGCAGAGAGGGTCATGTAGCCGCCAGTGAGTGCTTTCCCGACACACAGAATGTCTGGTTGAATGTCTGCATGTTCGCAGGCAAACAACTTACCGGTACGACCAAATCCGGTAGCGATCTCATCTGCAATCAATAACAAGCCGTATTTGTCGCAAAGCCTACGCACGCCTTTGAGAAATTCTGGATGGTAGATGCGCATGCCGCCTGCGCCTTGAACAATAGGTTCTAGGATCACCGCAGCAAGTTCTTCATGGTGCGTTTCAATCTTGTGCTCGAAGTCGGTAAGGTCCTCTGGCTTCCATTCATCCCAATAACCACAAGTTGGTGACTCCGCAAAGATATGCTCAGGCAAAAAGCCTTTGTAAAGAGAGTGCATTGAGTTATCAGGATCGGTAACCGACATAGCCGCAAAGGTGTCGCCGTGATAACCGTGTCGCAAAGTAAGAAACTTCGGTCGGCGTTCGCCTTTTGCATGCCAATATTGCAGTGCCATTTTTAAGCTGACTTCTACGGCAACGGAGCCTGAATCGGCAAGGAATACATGTTCAAGGTTATTTGGTGCAAGGGACAATAGCTTCTTACACAAACTGATTGCTGGCTGGTGGGTAATCCCGCCAAACATCACGTGAGAGACCTGATCGATTTGCTGGTGAGCGGCTTGATTTAAATGCGGATGGTTGTAGCCATGGATCGTCGACCACCAAGAAGACATGCCATCGACCAGCTCAGTACCGTCTTCCAATTTAATATGAACACCATTTGCCGATGCCACTGGGTAGCAGGTCAGAGGTGTCAATGTCGAAGTGTAAGGATGCCAGATATGCTGGCGGTCGAAGGCGAGATCCATGTGCGATTCCAATAATAATTGAGGTTAAAAAACAGACAGATGTAAACTTTGTTCTTTTGCGTTGTGTTGACAGTTTATCGAGACTCAGTAGACTGTCAACACAACAACAAAAGTGACTAAAGGAATACACGTGGAAGTTCGTCATAACTGGACGCATGCTGAAGTGCGCGATCTCATGGAAAAACCATTCATGGATCTCCTATTCGAAGCGCAGCTTGTACATCGTCAATATCAACAAACCAACCATGTTCAAGTAAGCACGCTTCTGTCGATTAAGACAGGTGCTTGTCCAGAAGATTGTAAGTACTGTCCTCAGAGTGCTCGTTACACTACAGACATCGAGAAAGAGCGTCTGATGGAAGTAGAACGCGTACTCGATGCTGCGCAAAAAGCCAAAAATGCTGGTTCTACTCGATTCTGTATGGGCGCAGCATGGAAAAATCCAAAAGAGCGTGACATGCCGCATTTGACCGACATGATCAAAGGCGTGAAGGACATGGGTTTAGAAACGTGTATGACATTAGGTATGTTGACACCAGATCAAGCAAAGCAATTGGCAACCGCAGGTCTGGATTACTACAACCACAACCTAGATACCTCACCTGAGTTCTACGGCAACATTATTACCACACGTACTTACCAAGACCGTTTAGATACTTTATCTCACGTACGTGATGCTGGCATGAAGATCTGTTCCGGTGGCATCATCGGCATGGGTGAAAGTGCTAACGACCGAGCAGGTTTGTTGGTTGAATTGGCTAACTTGCCGGTACACCCTGAAAGCGTTCCAATCAACATGCTCGTGAAGGTAAAGGGGACACCACTGGAAGAAGTGGATGATGTTGAGCCTTTCGATTTCATTCGCCTGATTGCGATTGCACGAATCATGATGCCTCAATCAGCCGTTCGTTTATCCGCCGGCCGTGAAAACATGAACGAACAAATGCAAGCGCTGTGTTTTATGGCGGGTGCAAACTCCGTTTTCTATGGCTGCAAACTTCTGACCACACCAAACCCTTCTGAAGACAAAGACATGATGCTGTTCAACAAGCTCGGTATTAACAGCCAAGAGGTGTCTCAAAAACCTGATGAAATCGAAGAAAACGAGTTACTCGATCGCGTCGTAGAGCGCGTTGCTGCTCGTCCAACAAAAGACGACCTTTTCTACGATGCCAGCGTTTAAATCTCGTATCGAGTCCGCCCTTGCTGAGCGTAAAACGCAAGGGTTGAATCGTTCTATGAATGTGGTGTTTGCCGGTAACCAGTCCGTTTTGGAACACGAAGGCAGACGCTACATTAATTTCTCAAGTAATGATTATTTGGGCTTGGCCAATGACCAAGCGCTTGTTCGGGCTTGGCAGCAAGGTTTAAGCGTATACGGCAGTGGCAGTGGGGCATCACCAATGGTGACTGGCTTTAGTGCAGCACACAGCAATTTAGAAGCCGCACTAACTGAATGGTTGAGCTACGACAGAGCAATTCTGTTTGGTTCTGGATTCAGTGCTAATCAAGCCTTGTTGTTCACCTTGTTAGAAAAAACAGACGTATTGATCCAAGATCGTTTGAATCATGCTTCACTGATGGAAGCGGGGATGTTGTCACCAGCTAAGATGAAGCGTTTCAAGCACAATGACATCGAGCACCTGAAGTCGCTGATTAATAGCGAAGGCAACCATCTAGTTGTGACTGAAGGGGTATTCAGCATGGACGGTGACTGTGCACCACTCGCTGATATCGCTGCTGTCGTTGATAGCCACAATGCATGGTTTGCTGTCGATGACGCTCATGGAATTGGTGTTCTCGGTCAATCCGGTGGTGGTTCTTGCGAGTTGGCAACGGTTAAGCCTGAGTTATTGGTCATTACCTTCGGTAAAGCGTTTGGTATGTCTGGCGCGGCTATTTTATGTGACCACGCAACGGGGGACTTTTTAACTCAGTTTGCTCGTCACCATGTGTATTCCACGGCGATACCGCCAGCACAAGCGTATGCGTTGACTCATGCAGTCTCGATGGTTCAAGAGCAGTCTTGGCGACGTGAAAAGCTCTCTGAGCTTAGTGAAGTGTATCGAGATAGCCTTAGCGACCTTGAGGGGTTTGTTGAGACTCAAACTTCGATTAAGCCCTTTTTGATTGGTGAATCTGAATTGGCTTTGCGAGTAGCAGGTGCTTGTCGCCAAAACGGTATTTGGGTGACTGCTATTCGCCCTCCGACGGTGCCTAAAGGAACGTCTCGTCTTCGAATCACACTCACTGCCAATCACACTAATGAACAAGTTAAAACGCTTTCAATCGCATTGAAGCAAGCATTAGGAGCGCTGTAATGGATAATGCAACTACCGCATTAGCGCAAACGCTCGCGTTAGAGAGTTTCCATCAAGATAAAGACGCGATTGCCTCTTCGTTTGGTAAAGCAGCAGAAACATACGATAAACATGCGGCTTTTCAACGTGATGTCGGGCATCAGCTGCTTGATAAACTTCCTGAAAACTTGACGGGAAAACGTGTATTGGATTTAGGTTGTGGCACGGGTTATTTCTCCCAACTACTTCAACAACGCGGTGCGGAAGTAGTCTGCGGCGATATCTCTCAAGCCATGTTAGATAAAGCAGAGCAGCGTTGTGGTGCAGTACGAATGCACTACCAAGTTGCTGATGCTGAAAACTTACCATTTGACGATGATAGCTTCGATTACGTGTTTTCAAGTTTAGCGCTGCAATGGTGTACAGATTTAAGTTACCCACTAAAAGAAGTGCGCCGCGTGCTAAAAAATGGTGGGAAAGCGTGGTTCTCTACACTGGTTGATGGATCACTGTATGAGCTGCGTGCATCATGGGAAAAAATTGATGCATATCAACACGTCAATAACTTTCTAACGCTCAATCAGGTAAAAATTGCGTTAGCGCAATCTCGATGTGACAGCCATCAACTAGACTTGACCACCATCACAGTTTGGTACGACTCTGCATTTTCAGTTATGCGTGACCTCAAAGGTATAGGTGCAAATCACGTAAGCGGGCGCTCACACGGTTTAACTAGTCGCGAGACTTTGTTAAAAGTTGAGCATGCGTACCAAGCGTTTAAAAACGATCAAGGTCTTCTACCTGCAAGTTATCAGGTTTGTTTTGGAGTAATACATCTATGATTGATGCTTTTTTTATTGCTGGTACGGATACTGATGTTGGAAAGACGGTAGCGTCTAAAGCCATTTTGCAAGCGATCGCAGCAAAAGGACTAAACACTATTGGTTATAAGCCAGTGGCAGCAGGGAGTGACAAGACTGAAGCGGGATGGCGTAACTCTGATGCTTTACACTTACAAGACGCCGCAACACTCGATGTGGCCTATGATGATGTGAACCCATACGCTTTAGAGTTGCCTGCTTCTCCCCACATTGCAGCGAAGCATGAACATGTCGAAATAAGTTACGATGTTCTGAGTCAAAAACTGGCTCAACATAAGCAGCAAGCCGATGTTGTTCTCGTTGAAGGTGCTGGAGGCTGGCGTGTGCCAGTATCCGATACGGACTGTTTATCTACATGGGTAAAAGAAGAGCAGTTACCTGTTGTACTGGTGGTTGGCATTAAATTAGGCTGTTTGAGCCACGCTTTACTCACAGCGGAGAGTATTAAAGCGGATGGTTTGAATCTTGTTGGCTGGGTGGCAAACCGCGTCAACCCAGGCACAGAGCACTACGCTGACATTATCGAGATGCTAGAAGCACGTATCGATGCACCTAAGCTTGGGGAAATTCCATATATTCCAAGTGCTAAACGCAAAGAGCTAGGCAAGTACATTAATGTAGAGCCGTTGCTAAACACTGACTAATGGTGTTTAGGATAAAAGACTAAAAAACCCAAAGGGCTGCGCAATGCAGCCCTTTCTTGTTGGTGTAACCTAAAAAGTCAGATTACTTATCTTGGCTGAGCCCCATCAATGCTTGTTGTGTTTCTGCAACACGCTGAGACATATGATGATCGGTTGAAATACCAAGTTGTTGCTTTGCCTCGTCCTCTGAGATGCCTAGGTGACAACGTAGTAAATCAATAGCCATTTGATAGTCGTTAGTTTCTACCATGGTTTTTCCCTCAATACATGGAGTTTTTGAGCTCACCCAATGCACTTTTTGCAATGTACTTAGAGTGACTCTGTTTTGTTCATCTCATTCGAATTTAGCATGTCCATGTGGCCGCACAATAAGACCAAAGTCTATAGCAGAGCTAACGTACTGTTTTTGGTCTATTAAAAAATTTCTAGCTAAGTTGCTAAGAGGTGATAGATTTAACACCAAGATCATCTATCAATACATGATGGGTAGCTCAGAGCTTATTTCATCATTTTGATAAATGTATATGAGCGGAGGTTCCAGCTCCTACCAAAGCATGTTTTGAAATCGCTTGAATCAAATATTTCAGTCCCGAAAACAAATGTTGCAATTTATTGCTTAACCTTGTTTTTATCGCGGATAGACTATATCTATAACGCACGGAACATGAAAATCAACGGAATTGGCTTTTATAGCGATTACCATTTGTTCCTTATAACAATCCGTTTTAAAAAAACGATAAGCTTCCTCGGAGAAAAGTAATGAAGCGAATTATGTTATTCCTAGCAACTAACCTAGCTGTCGTGCTAGTGCTTAGTGTTGTTCTGAATATTGTTTACGCTGTAACTGGAATGCAACCAGGCAGTCTGTCAGGTTTACTTGTAATGGCTGCTGTATTTGGTTTTGGTGGCGCATTTATTTCGTTGATGATGTCAAAGGGTATGGCACTACGCTCGGTTGGTGGTATGGTCATTGAAAGCCCGCGCAACGAAACGGAGCATTGGTTAGTCGAAACTGTGGGTCGTCAAGCTCAACAAGTGGGTATTGGTATGCCAACGGTGGCTATTTATGATTCACCAGATATCAATGCATTTGCGACAGGTGCAAAGCGAGATGACTCTCTTGTCGCAGTTTCTACTGGTCTTTTACACAATATGACTCGTGATGAGGCAGAGGCAGTACTTGCACACGAAGTGAGCCATATTGCAAATGGTGATATGGTCACGATGACGTTGATGCAAGGTGTCGTGAACACGTTTGTTATCTTCCTATCACGCTTTATTGCCAATATCGTGGCATCGAACGATGATGAAGAAGGCCAAGGTACAAATATGATGGTTTACTTTGGCGTATCCATGGTGCTTGAACTGGTATTTGGTTTCCTAGCTAGCTTCTTGACTATGTGGTACAGCCGTCATCGCGAATTCCACGCGGACGCAGGTGCTGCGCGCCTCGTTGGCAAAGAAAAAATGATTGCGGCTCTAGAGCGTTTGAAGGTGAGTCATGAATCTCAACTGGATGGCACCATGATGGCATTTGGTATCAACGGCAAGCAGTCGCTGACTGAGCTACTAATGAGCCACCCTCCGCTAGATAAACGTATTGCAGCGTTGCGAGGCCAGCAATACTAACTATGTCTACTTAAATAATTGTTAATTTGCTGAAAAGGCTTGGTTTTGACCAAGCCTTTTTTTTTCGCCGATTGATCGCGTGCGAACTTCATCACGTACTACTTACAGAAATAAAGTTATACAAAATTATTTTTGTACAACTTTGGTGGAATGAACTATCTTGTACATATAATAATTTTGTACAATTTAATGGGCGTGTAGGAGTAAAAAATGGACATACAGTCTGTTGGCAATATCTATCAAAAGCTCAACAAAGCGAACTTACATCTGCTTAAGGATATATATCACCAAGATGTAGTATTTGAGGACGCAGCGCATCGTTTAGAAGGATGGCCAGCACTTTCGGATTATTTCACCTCATTATATGCCAACGTCATCAGTTGTGATTTTGTAATCCATGAGCATCAACAAGTCGGAGATACAGGCTTCCTAACTTGGACAATGGACCTTCAGCATCCCAAACTTCAGAAGGGTGCGCCTATTCTCGTCAATGGTGTTTCGCACCTCAAATTTAGCGAAGGTCAGGTCATTTATCACCGGGACTATTTTGATCTCGGAGAGATGCTCTATGAGCATTTACCGTTACTTGGTTCAGTCGTTAAAACCATCAAGCAGAGGTTAGGACAATGAACAACACCATCTTAATCACAGGCGCCACCTCCGGAATAGGAAGACAGCTTGCGCTAGATTACGCGAACTCAGAATGGAATGTGATTGCTTGTGGTCGGAATCAAGATGTTCTTGCAGAACTGGAGGCAGTTTCTTCCAAAATTCATACACTGCAGTTTGATGTGACAAATTATGAGGAAACTCAGCAGGCTCTCTCCAATTTGCCCTTTACGCCAAACACATGGATTTTTAACGCAGGCGATTGTGAGTACATGGATGAGGGAGTGGTCGACGCGAAACTCATGGCGCGTATGATGAACGTAAATGTTGTCGGTGTTGCCAACTGCGTTGAAGGCTGCCAAGTACATTTAGAGAGAGGGCACCGCATTGTTATTGTTGGCTCTATCGCATCAGAAGTGGCACTGCCTCGTGCAGAAGCTTACGGCGCATCCAAAGCGGCAGTCAGTTATTTTGCACGCACGCTCGCCGTCGACTTGAAAAAGAAAGGGATCAATGTGGTAACGGTGTTTCCTGGTTTTGTTGAAACGCCGTTGACTGACAAAAACGACTTCGAAATGCCAATGATCATTTCTACTCAGCAAGCGTCGGACTCTATCAGGAAGCAATTAGCCGCCAACAAGACCCATATCTATTTCCCAGCGAGATTTACCAGTATTTTACGTTTTATCTCGTTACTTCCATACAGTTGGCAAGCTCGCCTAACTGCTAAACTCGTATCATAAGAAGGAATAAAAATGAAAACAGCAGGAAGAAACAAGATAGCGATTGTGGGAACGGGAATCTCTGGCCTTACTTGTGGTTATTACTTGCATAAAGAACATGATGTAACGCTGTTTGAAGCGAACGATTACATCGGTGGCCATACTGCAACCGTTGATGTGATCCTTGATGGTAGAGAATACGCGATAGACACCGGGTTCATCGTCTATAACGATCGTACGTACCCTAATTTCATTAAAATGATGAGCGAGATTGGCGTTGAAGGTCTGCCGACTCAAATGAGCTTCAGTGTCAGAAACGATGGGAACGGACTAGAGTACAACGGCCACACAGTGTCGACATTGTTTGCTCAAAAACGCAACTGGGCAAACCCCAAATTTTATCGATTTATCTTCGAGATACTTCGTTTCAATAAACTTGCCAAGCGCTTCTCTAGCGAGCAATCCTCGCAATCTCAGACGTTAGGTGAGTTCCTTGACGAACACAAATTCAGTGCTTTCTTTACCGATAACTACATTTTACCGATGGGTGCTGCGATTTGGTCGTCGACTTTAGCTGACATGCGCGCATTCCCTCTTATGTTCTTCTTACGTTTCTTCCTCAACCACGGTCTGCTAGATGTGACTAACCGACCACAATGGTATGTGATTAAAGGTGGTTCACGTTCATACATTCCACCATTGACCAAAGGCTTTGCCGAGAATATTCGTCTTAATAGTCCTGTCGAAAAAGTGGTTCGCAACGAAAAAGGGGTTGGCGTTCAAGTTCGCGGAGAAACGCATTGGTTTGATGACGTTATCTTTGCTTGTCACAGTGATCAAGCAATGAGAATGCTAGAGGATATCAGCCCAATTGAGCAGGAAATCTTGGGGGATATGACATACCAAGCAAATGAAGTTGTTCTTCATACCGACTCTGCCGTACTACCAAAACGTAAGGCAGCATGGGCATCATGGAACTACCTATTGGAAGGCAGTGAGGAGGAACAGCAACGCCTCCCTTCGCTAACTTATAACATGAACATTCTTCAGCATATTCAATCAGAACACACGTTTTGTGTAACGTTGAATAGTACTGAGCAAATTAACTCAAATAAAGTCTTGCGTTCGTTCACTTATCATCATCCAGTATTCACCACTGAGTCTATTGCAGCGCAGCAGCGCAAAAATGAGATACAGGGTAAACAAAGTACCTGGTTCTGCGGCGCTTATTGGTACAACGGTTTTCATGAAGATGGCGTGCGTAGCGCGCTTGATGTTGTGAAAGAACTAGAAGAAAAGTACCGCGAACAAAATGTGGTTCCTTTCGAAAAAGGCGCAGCGTGATATGGATAGCCAAATGAACAGCCGATTGTTTATAGGCAACGTTCGTCACCGTCGATTCACGCCGGTGAATCATGAGTTGAACTACTCTTTATTTATGCCCGCCATCGATGTAGACGAGCTCGATGCTTTAGAGAAAAAAGTATGGGGTTTTGGTTCGCGTTGGTGGCATTGGGCTCGCTTCAAGCGCAGTGATTACATTGGTGAAGGTAGCGTCAAGTCGGCAGTGCACAGCAAAATTGAAGAACTGACAGGTGTTCGCTGTACCGGCAAGGTAATCGCAGTCTGTCACTTGCGTTATCTAGGACTTTATTTCAGTCCCGTTAATTTCTACTACGTTTATAACACGGAAGGAGAATGGAAGTATCTCCTCGCAGAGGTGAGTAACACTCCTTGGAATGAACGACATTACTACGTGGTGTCAGCAGATAAAGAAGAAGAAAAGTTTGGTTGGGAACAAGTTAAAGCATTCCATGTTTCACCATTCAACCCGATTGACCAACTCTACCGCTGGAGAATTAAACCTTTGACAGACAAGTTGAACATTCATCTTGAATGTCACAAAGGAGAGAAACACTTTGATGCCACCATGGTTATGAAAGCCAAGCCACTTTCAAGCAAAACCTTATTGAGGTGTTTGATCGTTACACCAATACAAACGGTAAAAGTAATGGTTGGTATTTATTGGCACGCATTAAAACTTTGGGTGAAAGGCGCACCTTTTTATTCTCATCCTAAATATTCAACGCATGAAGAAATAGAAGCCGATACTGAAAAAACAGACAAAAAAAATAAAAAGCACAAGGAGAATTCTGCATGTTAAATACTAGTTCTATGACATTGCCGCGTAAATTGACGACAACGCAAAAAGCGGCTCGCGGAGTTATTTTTCAATGTCTGCAAAAAATGGAAATCGGCTGCTTAACAGTTATTGAAAGTTTTAAGACGGAAACGACAGAGCGAAGCGAGCGTTTTAGTGCGCCAAATGGGGAGTACAGTGGTCAACCTGTTGTCGCTACTATAGAGGTAAAACATCCAGGCTTTTATTCACGGATCTTGCAGGGCGGCAGTATTGCTGCTGGTGAGGCTTATATGGATGGGTGGTGGGATAGCCCCGATTTAACCTCATTAATGAAACTGATGGCCCTTAACATGCGTGCTCTAGATAAACTCGAAGAGCAAGGCAGTTGGTTGACTAAAATACTGTACAAGTTCAGCCATTGGTCAAACAGAAACTCTGAAGAGAACTCACGTAAAAATATCCATGCGCATTACGACTTGGGTAACAACCTATACGAAGCGTTCCTTGACACCAATATGCTGTACTCGTCGGCGCTTTACAATCATGCGGATGACTCTCTAGAGCAGGCTCAAATCAACAAAATGGATCGTCTATGTCAGCAACTTGAGCTGAAATCTACCGATCATGTTGTTGAAATTGGCACTGGGTGGGGCGCTATGGCGATTTACATGGCTGAACAATACGGTTGTCAGGTCACCACAACAACGATATCTGAAGAGCAACACGCGTACGCGGAGCAAAAAATCAAAGAGCGTGGCTTAGAAGACAAAATCACTCTACTCAAAGAAGATTACCGAAACCTAACCGGCACTTATGACAAGCTCGTTTCTATTGAAATGATTGAAGCTGTGGGCAAACAATTCCTGCCTTCGTACATTAAAGTCTGTGAGTCTTTATTGAAGTCTGGTGGCTTGATGGCGATTCAAGCGATTACGATTGCCGATCAGCGTTACGATTACTACAGTAACAACGTCGACTTTATCCAAAAGTACATTTTCCCGGGTGGTTTTTTACCGTCGGTAACCTCACTAACCCAAGCAACAACAAAGTACAGTGACTTAGTGACGCGAGACTTGTTCGATATTGGTTTGGACTACGCCAAGACGCTGAACGAATGGCACCTTCGTTTTAATCGAGCAGAGAATGAAGTGCGCTCGTTTGGCTACGACGACCGCTTTGTGCGTATGTGGCGCTACTATTTGAGCTACTGTGAAGGTGGCTTTTTGGCTCGCACGATCAGTGCAGTTCACATGACGTTTCAACGCCCGTAGTTCGTTATGAAGGTATTTCTTGCTTCGACATGGTTCCAACTCTGCTGGTTTGCAGCGGTGCTTGGAACCTATCAATGGCAATGGGTCACGTTATTCCTTACTTTGGCAACCCTACTATATTGTCTGAAAAGCGATGCATCTTCGCTCAAAAGTATTGGTGTTATCGTCACGAGCGGGCTCGTGCTTGATACGCTCAATCAACAACTCTCGGTCTTTGTCTTTCCAACCCCATGGCTGCCAGTCTGGTTATTATGCTTGTGGGTTTTGTTTTCTTGGTATGCCTATCAACTTAAGTCAATTTTGTACCGTTTCCCAAAAAC
Organism: Vibrio sp. 2033; assembly: GCF_033339735.1. Classification (NCBI taxonomy): domain Bacteria; kingdom Pseudomonadati; phylum Pseudomonadota; class Gammaproteobacteria; order Vibrionales; family Vibrionaceae; genus Vibrio; species Vibrio sp. 2033. The sequence goes on along the minus strand of NZ_JAWOVC010000001.1, from coordinate 560,356 downwards.
CTACGTATCAATAGTAGGCGGACTCGGAGGAACAGTGAGCTACTTTGCTGGCTATAAGCTCCAAGCCGTTGAATTTGGATTTAGCACTGGCGCTACACTGGCAATGTTGTTTGTCGAATGGTGCGTCATGATGCTCTTGATACTCAAGGTGTACGGAAATGAAAAGCTTGAAGAGAGTTTTAACTCAGAGACTGACTAGGTTGCTTGCGTTGGTAATAGTAACTGGCTCTTTTGCTCTGCAAGCTCAACCTGTTGGAAATAGCGAAGCTGCCAGCAACATTGCGAATTGGAAGGGGTGGAAAACTGTTGGAGAAGCCCAACTTACTTGGTTCATCTTCGATATTTATCACTCAAGATTAAAAGCGCCTGATGGAAAGTTCATCGTAAGCGATGACGTATCGCCACATCCCCTTGCATTGGAAATTAATTACAAGAGAGACATCAGTAAGCAACAGCTGCTTGATGTGACGGATGAGCAGTGGGCGAAATTGGGTTTTACTGACTCATATCGAAAAGATTGGATTAGCGAGCTCGATCGTATGTTTCCTGATATTCAAAAAGGTGACGAGCTTACTTATCTAACAGATGGAAAATCTGGTCAGCTTTTTTATAAGCAGGTTGGGGACGTGCAAGTAAAGAACGTTGGTATCATTGAAGACGAACGAATGAACGATGCATTTTTGGCTATATGGTTATCACCCAACACAGAATTTCCGAAACTCCGAAAACAATTGATAGGGCAGGTTAGATAGTGTTTAAACGAATTTTTAAATCAGCGACTTTAGTGGCAGCTGTTTTTCTTTCGGCATGTTCCGCAGACATTGATAATTACCGCTCTTCTACACCGACTTTTGACGTATTCGGTTATTTCGAAGGCGACATAAAGGCGTGGGGGATGGTGCAAGATTATACCGGACAGCAAACGCGTCGCTTTGAAGTCGATATAGTGGGTACTGTAGCGGGTGATACGCTGACGCTGGTGGAAGACTTCGTGTTTGATGACGGAGAGGTGGACCAGCGAATTTGGGTTATCACTAGATTAGAAGACGGTCGTTATGAAGGTAAGGCAGACGATATTATAGGTGTAGCAACAGGGGAAGAGCAGGGCAATGCGTTACAGTGGCAATATGACTTTGAGCTACAAATGGAGGATTCATCAGTGACGGTTGCTTTTGATGATTGGCTTTATCGTCAGGATGACAGACACGTTTTCAATCTAACGAAAATAAAAAAGTTTGGTGTGGAAGTAGGAACAATAACCTTGTTCTTCCAAAAGCAGCCATAACAAATGGGGCTGATCTTCAATTAATAATCCATGCCATATAACTAAAATTATTTTCTCCCGACCTAACTCTCCTAACTAAAAAAGGTTGACGCTTTCGCGTCAACCTTTTAGGTATCTGGTCGTTACAGGAGGATTACAGCTTATCTGTCAGCTCGATTGCTTGACCGATATAGTTCGCTGGTGTCATCTCTTTCAGACGTGCTTTCTCGTGCTCAGGAAGCTCAAGACCGTCGATGAAGTTACGCATTGCTTCGCCGTCAACACGCTTACCACGAGTTAGCTCTTTTAGCTTCTCGTATGGCTTCTCGATGCCGTAACGACGCATTACCGTTTGTACTGGCTCTGCTAGTACTTCCCAGTTCTTGTCTAGTTCAGCAAGAAGCGCTTCACGGTTTACTTCTAGCTTGCTGATGCCTTTAAGCGTAGAAGTGTAAGCGATGATAGCGTAGCCAACACCAACACCAAGGTTACGTAGAACCGTTGAGTCAGTTAGGTCACGTTGCCAACGAGAGATAGGCAGTTTCTGTGCTAGGTGGCCGAATACAGCGTTCGCAAGACCTAGGTTACCTTCTGAGTTTTCAAAGTCGATTGGGTTAACTTTGTGAGGCATTGTTGAAGAACCGATCTCACCAGCAATAGTTTTTTGCTTGAAGTGGCCTAGTGCAATGTAACCCCAAACGTCACGGTCGAAGTCAATCAGGATAGTGTTGAAACGAGCGATAGCGTCGAACAGCTCAGCGATGTAATCGTGCGGTTCGATTTGAGTTGTGTAAGGGTTCCAAGTTACGCCTAGAGACTCTGTGATGAATTCTTCAGAGAACTTGTGCCAATCTAGCTCTGGGTAAGCAGAAAGGTGTGCATTGTAGTTACCTACTGCACCGTTGATTTTCGCTAGGATCTCAACGTTTTCGATTTGCTTGAATTGACGCTCCATACGGTACGCCACGTTTGCCATTTCTTTACCCATAGTAGATGGAGAAGCAGGCTGACCGTGTGTACGAGATAGAAGAGGAATGTCGCGGTATTCCTCTGCTAGTGTTTTGATAGCGTCGATTAGGTTACGGATTTCTGGAAGAATCACGTTCTCACGAGCTTCTTTAAGCATTAGAGCGTGTGATGTGTTGTTGATGTCTTCAGAAGTACATGCGAAGTGGAAGAACTCGTTTACTGCGTGCAGTTCAGGAACGTCTGCTACTTTCTCTTTTAGGAAGTACTCAACCGCTTTTACGTCGTGGTTAGTTGTACGCTCGATCTCTTTGATACGGCGTGCATCTTCTTCAGAGAAGTTTGCAGCAAGGTCGTCTAGGAATTGGTTTGCTTCTGCGCTAAACGCTGGCACTTCTGCAATTTCAGCAGTAGCAGCAAGCTTTTGTAGCCAGCGGATTTCAACGATAGTACGGTACTTTAGTAGACCGTATTCACTGAAAATTTCGCGTAACGCAATTGTCTTGCTTCCGTAACGGCCGTCTACTGGTGAAACAGCAGTCAATGCTGACAGTTCCATGATGTTCTCCTGAATTGGGTTTCTAAATTTCGTGAGCTTTATACCAATAACTGTGGCAATTGTCACGAATATTGCGCAAACGTTTGCGCGAGATTTGTTTTAGTCGAAAAAAATGAGCTCGCGATAAACGCGAGCTGCTTATTTGATATTTTACTACAGACGAGCAAGAAGGATTTGTGCTTGCTCTACCATCTTCTTGCGCCCGAAGATTAGGTGGCGACGCTTACCACCAACTTGACGCCAAAGAACTGCACTACGAATGCCAGATAACAACAGCGCACGAACTTTGTGTTGGCTTGCCGTCTGCTGCAGTACAGATGGCGTGCCTGTTACTTGAATGCGTGGGCCAATAGGGCTAACGACATCCAGATAGATGCTCGCTAAATTGCTGATCATTTGATCGTCTAGTAGCTCAAAGTGCTCTGACTGACGCTTGGCCATTTGAATACGATCACCAAGCTGAGACATAGCATCGTTACGAGAGCTTAACTTACGCTCTAACGCCATTAAACTAATAATGTAACGAGTAATTTCACTGCCTGATGGTGTGCTATCAATCCCTTTAACCAAGCATTCTAGGCCGAGCTTTAGATCGGCTTCGCGACCGAATACGCCAACTGTGTTAGCAGGGTTCGTGCTCAAAATAGCGTTGATTGATGTTTCAAAAGCATCTTGATCACAATGTCCGTTTCTCGCTACCTGTTGAACTAAAGCAACAGCTTGGCAAATCCCAGCGAAAGCGATAGTACGGTCATAAAGTGTATTCGCCACGTAACGACTCCTAAGCTTGAGAATATTTAATGCGTTGCTCGATGATGCCGCCACCTAGGCACACGTCACCTTTGTAGAACACTGCTGATTGACCTGGAGTTACAGCAATTTGTGGCTCGTCAAAGATAACTTTAATGTTTTCATCATCGATAGGGATGATTGTACAAGGAATATCTTCCTGACGGTAACGAGTTTTCACTGTGCACTTCATAACATCGCGAATTGGCTCACGATCTACCCAATGAAGTTGTGATGCAAGTAGACCTTCTGATTTCAACATTGGATGGTCTTTACCTTGAACAGCAATCAAAACGTTACGTTCTAGATCTTTCTCACCAACGAACCATGGGTCCTCGTTACCACCGCCGCCTTTACGGCCACCGATGTGTAGACCTTTACGCTGACCAAGTGTGTGGTACATCAGGCCTTGGTGTTGACCAATCACTTCGCCTTCAGGTGTTTCGATGTTGCCTGGTTGAGCTGGAAGGTAGCGACCTAGGAATTCTGTAAACTTGCGTTCGCCGATGAAACAAATACCCGTAGAGTCTTTCTTCTTCGCCGTGATTAGATCTTGCTCTTCCGCGATGCGGCGTACTTCTGGCTTCTCTAGGTCACCAACAGGGAATAGGCTACGCGCAATTTGCTCGTTGCTTAATGTGTACAGGAAGTAGCTTTGATCTTTGTTGCCATCTAGACCACGTAGCATCTGTGGTTTTTCACCGTTTTCTGGGAAAGAGCGACGCACATAGTGGCCCATTGCAATGTAATCAGCATCAAGTACTTCATCAGCGAATTCTAGGAATGCTTTGAACTTGATTTCTTTGTTACAAAGAATGTCAGGGTTCGGAGTACGGCCAGCTTTGTATTCAGCAAGGAAGTACTCAAATACGTTATCCCAGTATTCGGCAGCAAAGTTGATAGTGTGTAGGTGGATGCCTAGCTTGTCACATACTGCCTGAGCGTCAGCAAGATCTTCTGCCGCTGTACAATATTCTTCGTTGTCATCTTCTTCCCAGTTCTTCATGAAAAGGCCTTCTACTTGGTAGCCTTGCTGCTTTAGAAGATACGCGGAAACAGATGAATCAACGCCGCCGGACATACCGACGATGACTTTCTTTTGACTGTTATCAGACATTACTAAACACCACTTAAATAAACGGGATGCAGATTCTATCAGAATCCACAGACCGGTGACAGATCCGAGATCGAAATCACAATTCGTTTCGCTGGATTTTTCTTCAACAAAGATTCGAACGAGTAATTTCGCAAGTATAGAAGAGGTATATATGGCATAGTTGGCCAAAATCCAAGAGGAAACACCAAATGACAGAAGAAAACCAATTTATGCAAGAAAGTGAGTTGATTGAAATTGTTGAAAATCAGCTCGAAGATGGTAACCCGCTTAAAGTAAAAGAAACCCTTATGCGTTTAATGATGACTGGCACACCACGTGAAGATGCGGTTGCGATGATGGCATGTGCGATGTCAATTGAGATTTTTGATGTGATGAAGAATGAAGGTGAGTTCAACCTAAAGCGTTATAGCGAGCACCTTGAGCAACTACCAGATCTCAGCTTTATGGAAGGTGAATAAGCCACCTAAAAGAAAAAAGTAGTCAGCAAACGTTTGCTATAATCGCTTTTATTGCTGCTTTATTATTAGCGGTATAGAATCCGCTCTCCTTTTCATCCCCTTACTCAGACTGACAATATGAAATTTCCTGGACAACGCAAATCGAAGCACTATTTTCCTGTTCATGCTCGTGACCCGCTGGTGAGCCAAGCACAAGAAAGCAAGAAGATGACGCGCACTCACATCATTGGTATTGACCAAACCTTGGTTGATATTGAAGCAAAAGTTACAACGGATGTGATTGAAAAGTACGGTCTGAGTAAAGGTCACTCTCTGGTTATCGATGACGAAAGAGCAGAAGAGTTATACCAGCAACTGAAAGAAGAGAACTTGATTACCAATGAGTATGCGGGCGGTACAATTGGTAACACGCTACATAACTACTCCGTGCTAGCGGATGACCGCTCCACACTACTTGGAGTGATGAGCCAGGATATTAAGATTGGCAGCTACGGTTACCGTTATCTTTGTAATACATCAAGCCGCATGGATTTGAACTACCTACAAGGTGTAGATGGTGCAATTGGCCGTTGCTTTGCTCTTATCACAGAAGACGGTGAACGTACTTTTGCTATCAGCGAAGGGCAAATGAACCAACTCCATCCTGATAGCATTCCAGAGAAAATCTTTAAAAATGCATCAGCACTTGTACTGACGTCATATCTAGTACGTTGCAAAGACGGCGACCCAATGCCGGAAGCAACAATGAAAGCGATTGAGTACGCGAAAAAGAATGATGTGCCTGTTGTTCTGACTCTAGGCACAAAGTTTGTTATTCAAGATGATCCTAAATATTGGCAAGAATTCATTCGAGATAACGTTTCTGTCGTTGCGATGAATGAAGATGAAGCAGAAGCTCTGACAGGGGAATCTGATCCACTTGCTGCGTCTGACAAAACATTGGAGTGGGCTGATCTAGTATTGTGCACGGCGGGTCCTGTAGGTCTATTTATGGCTGGGTATACGGAAGATAGCGCGAAGCGCGAAACTTCTTTGCCATTACTTCCAGGGTCAATTGCTGAATTTAATCGTTATGAATTTAGTCGTCCGGCGAAAAAAGACTCATGCGAGACGCCAATAAAAGTGTACTCGCATATCTCGCCATATATGGGTGGCCCAGAAAAAATTAAGAATACAAATGGCGCAGGTGATGCCGCGTTATCTGCTGTTCTTCATGATATGGCAGCAAATAAATACCATAAAGAAAATGTGCCTAATTCAAGCAAGCACAGTAACGAGTATTTAACTTACTCTTCTTTTTCTCAAGTCTGCAAATACGCAAACCGCGCGAGCTACGAAGTTCTCGTGCAACATTCACCACGATTGTCGCGCGGACTTCCTGAGCGAGAAGATAGCCTAGAAGAAGCATACTGGGAACGTTAATACGAAGCAGTTTAATTAACTATTCTGTAACTAAAGTAAAAGGCACATTAAGAAATGTGCCTTTTTTATTTGTAATGGTTTAAATAAAAAAGGCTCCCTATGGGAGCCTTTTAAAAATAGCACGGATCTAGATTAGGAACTCATCCAGAGATTTACCTGCATCAAGTTGCTCTTGAATCGCCGAAGGTGTACGACCTTGGCCAGTCCAAGTTTTCTCATTACCGTTTGAATCTGTGTATTTGTATTTAGCAGGGCGAGGTGCGCGCTTCGCTTTGCCTTTCGTCTTAGTTTCGCCAGATAGCGCAGTAATAAGTGCTTCTACGTCAATACCGTCTTGAGCGATTTTCTCAGCAATCTCTGCAAGCTTAGCTTCTTGCTCTGCTTGTGCTGCGCGTTCTGCTTCTTCTGCTTCACGACGCTCATCTACGACAGTAGTGAGTTTATCTAGAGCTTCTTCCAATTGTTCTAGAGTCAGCTCACGAGAAAATGCACGAAGGCTACGGATATTTAGAAGGGTTTTAGTCAGCTCTGACATAACGATTCCTATTAAAAGGTTAATGTGTTGGGCACTTTTTATCGTTACGATTAAATAATGCCAATCTATAAATAAACAAAGAGTCCTTATATTTAACTTTATCTTTTCCTTATGTGCAAATGCTAAATCAAGATTTTGTTTAAATTTGACTATTTTTTAAAGCAATTAATATTATTACACTCGAAATAAATCATTATTAGATGAGAACTAAAATCAACAATCATTATTGTATAGAGAGAGTGACAGCTTGGTTTTTTATAAAAAAATTTGAGTTATTACTTAAAAATATGAAGCATCCATCTTTAATGGTGTGTCATATATCCTTAATTTATTGATATAAGATAAACCATGATATTTCTAAGGTAGTAATAATGTTTCATAAATAACATGATTGATGTGATTTCAGTTGCACAAAACTTATGGAAGTAGGCAAGGTTTATAAATTATCTCAGTCATTATTTATTTGTTTAATTTAGTTTGATGTGTTGCATTGACTCTCATCATAAGTACAATGGCTGCCACCTGATGCAATATTGCAGACAATTTGTTGTTAATTTGTACAGTTAGTGGTTAATTGTTTGTTGTTGCCGTAGAGGCGCGGTCTCGAAGAGTAGCTATTATTGGGGTGATGCCAATGAGTAATAGTGGAAGGCGAAGATTGCCGAAGTAAGTAACTCATCAAAGTTACTTGCTGGGGTTGTATCTGAAAGGAACAACACTGCCATAGTATATATTCACATTAAACTATGGAGCGCTACTGTAGGGTTGGGTGGAGTGTTCGCTTCCCTGTCGCTAAGTTCAACATGAGCACGTATCGTATGCTACGTGACTTGTCTGCAGTAGATCTCTAGCCAAACTTTGGTTTTTGAAGATCATGAATTTAATAGATTTTTCTAGTTCTCCTGTTTCATTATTGCCACCTATTGTCGCTTTGACTTTGGCGATTTTGACTCGACGTGTATTAATTTCCTTGGGTGTAGGTATCGTGCTAGGTGCGGTGCTACTTAATAGCTGGTCTATCAGCGACACCGCAGGTTACGTCAGTTCTCAAGTTTCTTCTGTCTTTATTGAAGATGGCGGAATTAACACTTGGAACATGAGCATTGTTGGTTTCCTAATCTTATTAGGTATGACAACAGCTTTATTAACGCTATCTGGCGGTACTCGTGCTTTTGCTGAATGGGCACAATCTCGAGTGAAGAGTAAACGCGGCTCCAAACTTCTTGCCGCCTTTTTAGGCGTATTCATTTTTGTCGATGATTACTTTAATAGCCTTGCTGTTGGTGCGATCTCTCGCCCAGTAACCGATCGCTTTTATGTGTCTCGCGCTAAGCTTGCGTACATTCTAGACTCAACCGCTGCTCCAATGTGTGTAATTATGCCTGCTTCTAGCTGGGGTGCTTACATTATTACTATTATTGGCGGAATCTTAGTCTCACATGGGATCACAGAGTATTCGGCTCTTGGCGCATATGTTCGTCTTATCCCAATGAACTTCTACGCCGTTTTTGCGCTGCTAATGGTGTTCGCTGTTGCGTGGTTTGGTCTTGATATTGGTAAAATGCGTGAGCATGAGATCTCTGCATCGCAAGGTCGTGGCTTTGATAAAGACAAAGAAAATGACTCGCAAGAAGCGCATGACCTAAATGAAGAGCTAGATATCCGTGAAAGTGAAAAGGGTAAAGTGTCAGATTTGATATTTCCTATCGTGACGCTGATTATCGCGACTATCGCTTCAATGCTTTACACGGGTGGCCAAGCATTGGCTGCTGATGGTAAGGAGTTTGCGCTTCTTGGTGCTTTTGAAAATACAGATGTAGGTACATCACTAATCTACGGTAGCTTGCTTGGCTTAGCAGTTGCACTGTTTACTGTTGTGAAGCAAGGTCTACCAATGGCTGAGATCGCACGTACACTTTGGATTGGTGCTAAGTCTATGTTTGGTGCGATTCTAATCTTAGTATTTGCCTGGACCATTGGTTCTGTTATCGGTGATATGAAGACAGGTACTTACCTTTCGACAATGGCGCAGGGCAATATTAACCCTCATTGGCTCCCAGTTATCCTATTCTTGTTGTCTGGCCTGATGGCGTTCTCAACAGGTACTTCATGGGGTACGTTCGGCATCATGCTTCCAATCGCTGGAGACATGGCTGGCGCAACAGACGTAGCGCTAATGCTACCGATGCTGAGTGCGGTTTTAGCTGGTGCGGTATTCGGTGACCATTGTTCACCAATCTCAGATACGACTATCCTGTCATCGACGGGGGCACGTTGTAACCACATTGACCACGTATCAACACAGTTACCTTATGCATTATCAGTCGCGCTTGTTTCATGCGTCGGCTTTATTGCCCTTGGTATGACTGCTTCAATTGCGTTTTCGTTCATTGCAGCGTCGATAACATTCGTTATCGTTTGCGCTATTTTGTCATGGCTTTCAAAGTCTAAAATAGCGTCTTGCCAGAGTGCGTAAGTTGTTTTGAATAGATTCGTTACAGAGGGAAGCTCCGCTAATTTAGCGGAGCTTTTTTTTAACGCGACTTAGGTGAGGGGGGCAATCGCGTTTTTGGGGATAAAAGTCTCGTGTTAAGAGCGAATTGTTTGTGTACCGAGCTCTCCTTGATGGGCTGTAATGGAAAAGCAATCCATCTTCTTCTTAGTTCTAAGCAAAGACTATGAAGCAAAGACTATGCCCATTTTAAGCTTTTGATTTTTAATACAGCAAAATACGCATGGTTGCGATGCAGAGTTAACTAAATGATATCTAAAGAGTTACCTGTTACACAGTGTTACGTTACACCTATACAGTATTTAAACATTTAAGTTGTATTTCTTTATTAATCGATAAAGCGTTGTTCTTGAAATGCCGAGATGACGTGCAGCCGCACTCATATTGTGTTTATTTTCTTCGATAGCTTGCAGTAGGTAGTCGAGATCAATTTGGTCCACAGAAGGGAGCAATTGCCTCTCATTGTTATCAAGGCCCAAGTCAGCGACGAGAAGCGTGTGATCTTCACACATGACAATTGCTCGTTGGATGACATTACGCAGTTCTCTTACGTTGCCTGGCCAACGATGTTTGAGGAGCTTGGCTTTTACCTTATCAGACATTTTTTGTACCTGACCATGAGACAGATCTGCTAGGAAGTGTTCAGATAAAATAATAATGTCTTTTCCACGCTTTCTCAGTGGAGGGATAGTTAATGGCAATATATTAAGCCGATAGAATAGATCTTCACGAAATCCTCCTTGTACGACCTCATTTTTCAAATCCACGTGGCTTGCTGCAATGACCCTACAGTCCACGTCAATGAATTTATCCGCTCCGACTTTATGGATTTGCTTACTCTCCAAAAAGTGAAGGAGGTGGATTTGTAGGTCTGGTGGCATGTCACCAATTTCATCAAGAAATAGGGTGCCTTTATGTGCCTTTTGAATAAAACCTATACGCTCTGAGATTGCGCCTGTAAATGCTCCTTTTTCATGGCCGAAAAGCTCGGATGCAATAAGACCACTTGGAATGGCTCCACAGTTGACTTCCACAAAAGGTGCTGAGTGTCTGTTCGACAATTGATGAATAAGGCGAGCGCAAAGACCTTTCCCAACACCAGTTTCACCCTGAATGAGGACTTCAGCATCACATTGAGCGTACTTTTGTATTGCAGTACGAAGTTCTTGGATACAGGCACTATTGCCGATCAACGGGTATAGTGCCGTATCGTCGAAATCTACAGCTTGTTTATTACTACCGTTACGCAGTTTCATTGTTAATCACTATTTTTTGCCCCGCTCTAATAATAGTTTTGAATGACTTGTCTCAAACGTGAGTTGCTGTCTCTTTATTGAGAAAAATGTCAATTAATGGGTTGGGTACGGTCTAAATAGTTGTTTTGGTGAATATTCATACTATTCTTCGCTTTCTTCGTCAGAGTAGAGCTGATTGGAGGTGTTCTTTCCACCAGAGTATTCAATATGGAAAAGAATTTAATTTCATTTAAATCAATGTCTTGTGAAAAATATTTAGAAAATATTCAATTGAGTATTGAAAAATATAGAATCCTTAGTTAGTGTGGTTACTAACAAAGCAACTCAAAAAGAGCCTTAAATAAGTATGCGTAATTTTGTAATGAACATTCATCACCATCATCACCCAATTTAGTCTTTCGGGCGATGTACGCATACCCGGGAGGCAGGAAACTCCCGGAGGTAAAATCAAAGTAAAAGCAGATTTTAAACCCTCGGGAGACTTCAATCTCCCGAGGGTTTTTTAGTTTTATTAGTTTGAAAAATACTTAGATATCAAAATCTTGCATAGGGACAAAGCAATGCAAACACAACGTTTAAGAATCGCAATTCAGAAAAAAGGTCGTCTTAGCAAAGAGAGTCAAGCTCTACTAAAACAGTGCGGCGTAAAGTTCAACGTAATGGGCGAGCGTTTAGTTGTCCATTCTGAAAATATGCCAATTGATTTACTCTTGGTTCGTGACGACGACATCCCAGGTTTAATTATGGATGGCGTGGTTGACCTTGGCTTTATTGGCGAAAATGAACTAGAAGAAGTTCGCCTTGACCGCAAAGCATTAGGTGAACCCTGCGAGTTTGTTCAGCTTCGTCGACTTGATTTTGGTGGCTGTCGTTTATCTATCGCAATCGACAAGGACGAAGAGTACAACGGTCCACAAGACTTAGCTGGCAAGCGTATTGCTACAACGTATCCTCAACTTCTAAAAGCGTACATGGATGAAGCCGGCGTTCCATTCTCTACATGTATGCTGACAGGCTCTGTAGAAGTTGCCCCTCGCGCGGGTCTCGCTGATGCTATCGCTGATTTGGTTTCTACAGGTGCAACACTGGAAGCGAACGGCCTTAAAGAAGCTGAAATTATCTTCAAATCAAAAGCGACATTGATTCAACGCACAGGTGAGTTCGACGCAGACAAAGTGGCGCTAATCGAAAAGCTGTTAACTCGCATGCAAGGCGTGCAGCAAGCGAAAGAATCTAAGTACATTATGCTTCACGCCCCAGCAGAGAAGTTAGATCAAATTAAAGCACTACTGCCAGGTGCTGAAGACCCAACTGTTCTTCCTCTTTCTGCAGATAAGCAGAAAATGGCTGTTCACTTAGTGAGTTCTGAAAACCTGTTCTGGGAAACAATGGAACAGCTGAAAGAGTTGGGCGCAAGTTCAATTCTCGTTCTACCAATTGAAAAAATGATGGAGTAAGCATCATGAGAACAGTCGTTTGGCAATCATTAAGTGAGAATCAGCAAGACTCTATTTTGGAGCGCCCTGCTATTGCAGAAGGTGCCAATATCACCACTGCTGTGGCCGAAGTTATTGCTAAAGTTCGAGAAGAAGGTGACTCTGCTCTTATTGAGCTGACCGAAAAGTTTGACCGTGTTAAGCCTGAATCCATTCGTGTTTCTTCTCAGGAAATTAAGGCAGCGTCAGAGCGTTTGTCAGAGTCAATGAAGAGCGCATTAGAGCAAGCTTACGCCAATATTTCTAAGTTCCACAAAGCGCAAAAGCCGCAACCGATCAAGGTGGAAACCCAGCCAGGTGTCCTTTGTGAACAAGTAACACGCCCAATTCAAAAAGTGGGTTTGTACATTCCTGGCGGCAGTGCGCCGCTGCCATCGACTGTTCTAATGCTCGGCGTTCCTGCAAAAATTGCGGGTTGTCGTAAAGTGGTGCTTTGTTCTCCACCGCCAATCGCTGACGAGATTCTGTACGTAGCAAAACTGTGCGGCATTGATGAAGTGTACAACGTCGGTGGTGGTCAAGCGGTCGCTGCAATGGCTTACGGCACAGAGACTGTATCTAAAGTTGATAAGATCTTTGGTCCAGGTAACGCTTATGTGACAGAAGCAAAACGTCAGGTGAGTAATGATTTCCGTGGTGCTGCGATTGATATGCCAGCAGGTCCATCAGAAGTGTTAGTGATTGCTGATGAAACCGCAGATGCAGACTTTATCGCTGCGGATCTTTTGAGCCAAGCAGAGCACGGCCCTGACTCTCAAGTGGTACTTGTGACTCCTTCACCTGTGATTGCGGATCAAGTGACGGACGCGGTTCAACGTCAGCTTAAGGAGTTATCTCGTGCAGACATCGCAGAAAAGGCTCTGGCATCAAGCTTGATCATTATTTCTGAGTCGATGACGCAGTCAGTTTCTATTTCCAATTACTACGGTCCTGAGCACTTGATTGTTCAGACTAAGAACCCTCGTGAGCTTCTACCTCTACTTGATAATGCAGGCTCTATCTTCCTTGGGGATTGGTCGCCTGAATCTGCGGGAGATTACGCATCGGGGACTAACCACGTCCTTCCTACTTACGGTTACACACGTACTTATTCAAGCTTAGGTTTGGCGGATTTCTCTAAACGAATGACGGTTCAGGAGCTTTCTGCTGATGGTTTAAAGAACCTTGCACCAACGGTAGTCACGATGGCTGAAGCAGAAGGTCTGGACGCTCACAAACGTGCTGTTACTATCCGCGTAGAAAAATTTGCAAGTAAGAAAGAATAAGAGAGTAATGAGATGGAAAAGCTAGCGCGTAAACAAGTCCAACAGCTTACCCCTTATATGTCGGCTCGCCGAATCGGTGGTACGGGTGACGTATGGCTAAATGCCAACGAATCACCATTTAACAATGAATACAAAACAGACTTTGCTCGTCTTAATCGTTACAGCGAATGCCAACCGAAAGAACTGATTTCCGCTTACGCAGCGTATGCGGGTGTTAAACCAGAACAAACACTGACTTCTCGTGGCGCAGACGAAGGTATTGAGTTGTTAATTCGTGCATTCTGTGAGCCGGGTGAAGATGCGATTCTTTACTGCCCACCGACTTACGGTATGTACGCCATCAGCGCTGAAACCATTGGTGTTGAGCGCAAAACCGTGCCGCTAACCTCAGATTGGCAACTCGATCTTGCAGGCATCGAAGCTAATCTGGATAACGTGAAGCTGGTTTTTGTATGTTCGCCAAACAACCCAACGGGTAACTTGGTTAAGCGTGAAGACATTGTGTCTCTGCTTGAGATGACAAAAGACCGTGCAATTGTGGTGATGGATGAAGCGTACATCGATTTTTGTCCAGAAGCGTCAACGGTAGACTTACTGGCGCAATACCCGAATCTTGCGATTCTGCGTACTCTGTCGAAAGCTTTTGCGCTTGCAGGTCTGCGTTGTGGATTTACGCTTGCGAACGAAGAGCTGATTAATGTACTTCTTAAAGTTATCGCACCTTACCCAGTCCCAGTTCCAGTGGCAGAAATTGCGACTCAGGCACTTTCGGAAGCTGGTTTAGCGCGAGCGAAGTATCAAGTTCTCGATTTGAATGCAAACCGTGCTTACTTGCAAGTTGGCCTTTCAATGATTCCGGGCTTGGAAGTGTTTGAAGGGTGGGGAAACTACCTATTGGTGAAATTCCCAGATGGCGATGACCTTTTCAAAGCGGCTTGGGATACGGGCATTATTTTGCGTAACTCGCCAATTGAAAACTGTGTGCGTATCAGTGTGGGTAACCGTGACGAGTGCGAAAAAACGCTTGGATTTATCAGAAACTACTACGCATAAATAGAGACAGAATTTATCGCTCTCGCTCAATAGCGGGAGCGCCAAAAGAATAGCAATAAGGAAGTTCGAGTGAGCAAACAAAACAAAATCCTCTTTATCGACCGTGATGGCACCTTAATTGTTGAGCCGCCGATTGATTTTCAAGTAGACCGTTTAGATAAACTAAAACTGGAGCCATTTGTTATCCCAAGCCTGTTGTCGTTGCAGGATGCAGGATACCGTCTAGTGATGGTCACGAACCAAGATGGTTTGGGTACCGACAGTTACCCACAAGAAGATTTTGATGCACCACACAACATGATGATGGAGATCTTTGAATCTCAAGGTGTGAAATTTGATGACGTGCTGATTTGTCCTCACTTTGATGAAGATAACTGTTCATGCCGTAAGCCTAAATTAGGCTTGGTAAAAGAGTATCTTCAAGGTGGCAAAGTGGATTTCCAAAACTCTGTTGTGATTGGCGATCGTCAAACCGATCTTCAACTTGCAGAAAATATGGCAATTCGTGGTATTCAATACAACCCAGAAACCATGGGCTGGAAACAGATCCTAA
The DNA here is from genome assembly GCF_033339735.1 of Vibrio sp. 2033. NCBI lineage: Bacteria > Pseudomonadati > Pseudomonadota > Gammaproteobacteria > Vibrionales > Vibrionaceae > Vibrio > Vibrio sp. 2033. The sequence goes on along the minus strand of NZ_JAWOVC010000001.1, from coordinate 545,111 downwards.
AAGATCTCACAGTGAAGGCGCGTGTTGCTGAAGTCGTTCGAACCACAAAAGAAACAGACATTAAAGTATTCGTTAACCTTGACGAGCAAGGCGGTAACGATGTTTCTACAGGTCTTGGCTTTTTTGACCACATGCTGGATCAAATTGCGACGCACGGTGGATTCCAAATGGTGTGCAAAGTGGAAGGTGACCTGCACATTGATGATCACCACACAGTAGAAGATACCGCTCTTGCGTTGGGTCAAGCGTTGAAAGAAGCACTGGGTGACAAGCGTGGTATTGGTCGCTTTGGCTTTAGTTTGCCAATGGATGAGTGTTTGGCGCAATGCGCACTAGACCTATCAGGTCGTCCTTATCTTAAGTTCGACGCGCAATTCAGCCGTGAGCAAGTGGGTGATCTTTCAACAGAGATGGTAGTTCACTTCTTCCGCTCTCTGACTGACACATTAGCATGTACGTTGCACCTTTCTTCTGCGGGCAACAATGATCACCACATCATTGAAAGCCTATTTAAAGCGTTTGGTCGTACGTTACGCCAAGCAATCAAAGTAGAAGGCACTGAGCTACCAAGTAGTAAAGGCGTGCTTTAAGGCTAACGTTAGCAAGGAGAAAAACAGTGACAGAACAGAAAGTTGTCATTATCGATACTGGCTGTGCCAACGTTTCTTCGGTGAAGTTTGCCATTGAACGCCTAGGCTATGACGTAACGATTTCAAAAGATCCGCAAGTCGTATTATCCGCAGATAAGCTATTCCTACCGGGTGTGGGAACCGCCAGCGAAGCGATGAAGAACCTAGAAGAGCGCGATCTGATCAGCTTGGTAAAACAGGTAGAAAAGCCGCTGTTAGGTATCTGTTTAGGCATGCAACTGTTGGGCAAAGTGTCTCAAGAGAAAGGCCAGAAAGCCGACGAGTTAGTTGAGTGTCTTGGACTTTGTGATGGCGAAGTGAAGCTACTACAAACTGGCGATTTGCCGTTGCCGCATATGGGGTGGAACACGGTCTCTGCAAAAGCAGGTAATCCACTTTTCAAAGATATTGAAGAAGGTGAGCATTTCTACTTCGTGCACAGCTTTGCAATGCCTGTTGGGGATTACACGATTGCTCAATGCGAGTACGGCAACCCGTTCACAGCAGCAGTACAAAGCGGTAACTACTACGGCGTGCAATTCCACCCTGAGCGTTCTTCAAAAGCGGGCGCGAAGCTTATTCAAAACTTCTTAGAATTATAAAAGGGATTTAGTGTGATTATTCCAGCTCTTGATTTAATTGAAGGACAGGTGGTTCGCCTTTATCAAGGTGATTACGGCCAAGTAACTGAGTACAAAGTCGACCCAGCAGAGCAGTTCAACTTGTACCACCAAGCTGGTGCTAACTGGCTGCACTTGGTGGATTTAACTGGCGCGAAAGACACGACAGCACGTCAACTTGATTTAATTGCAAAGCTACTAGCAAGCACGCCAGCGAACATCCAAATCGGTGGCGGAGTGCGCACAGAGCAAGACGTGATTGATCTGCTAGAAGCGGGGGCTCAGCGTGTTGTCGTTGGCTCAACAGCAGTAAAACAGCCAGAGCTTGTGAAAGGTTGGATGGAAAAATACGGTGCAGAGAAAATCGTTCTCGCGCTAGACATCAACATCGATCAAGACGGCACACGTAAAGTAGCGATTTCTGGTTGGCAAGAAGACTCAGGCGTGACCATCGAAGCTCTGATCAACGATTATTTAACGGTAGGTTTGCAGCATGTGCTTTGTACGGACATTTCTCGTGACGGTACGCTAGAGGGCTCAAACGTAGAGCTTTATGTCGACCTATGTAAACAGTATCCACAAGTGCAGTTTCAATCTTCAGGCGGCATTGGCTCATTAGCAGATATCGAAGCGCTAAAAGGCAGTGGTGTGACTGGTGTGATTGTTGGTCGTGCGCTGTTAGATGGTAAGTTCACAGCAGAGGAGGCATTTGCATGCTGGCAAAGCGAATAATTCCATGTCTTGATGTCCGTGATGGACAAGTGGTAAAGGGCGTTCAGTTCCGTAATCACGAGATCATTGGCGACATCGTTCCTCTGGCACAGCGTTATGCGGAAGAGGGCGCAGACGAGCTTGTGTTCTACGATATTACTGCTTCAAGTGATGGTCGTGTCGTCGATAAAAGTTGGGTCGCTCGCGTTGCTGAAGTGATTGATATTCCTTTCTGTGTGGCTGGTGGTATTAAATCAGCAGAAGACGCGGCGCGCATTCTTGAGTTTGGTGCAGACAAAGTGTCTATTAACTCTCCTGCCTTGGCTAACCCTCAGTTGATTACTGACCTTGCTGATAAGTTTGGTGTGCAATGTATCGTCGTTGGTATCGATTCATACTACGACAAAGAGACGGGCAAGTATCAGGTTTACCAGTTTACTGGTGATGAAGAACGCACCAAAGCGACCCAATGGGAAACGCGTGATTGGGTGCAAGAAGTACAAAAACGCGGCGCTGGTGAAATCGTGCTGAACATGATGAACCAAGACGGTGTACGTAACGGCTACGACATCGAACAACTGAATATGGTGCGTGAAGTGTGTAACGTGCCATTGATTGCATCGGGCGGTGCAGGTGCCATGGAGCATTTCGCAGAAGCCTACCAAAAAGCAAATGTGGATGGCGCGCTTGCCGCATCGGTATTCCACAAGCAAGTCATCAATATTGGTGAACTAAAGCAGTATTTGAAACAACAAGGCATTGAGGTACGACTATGAGTGTGAAAGCCGCCGAAGTAAGTTCGCTAGCTGAGCGAATCAACTGGGAAAAGGTGGATGGTCTGGTACCTGCCATCGTACAAGATTTCCAATCAAGCCAAGTGCTGATGATGGGTTACATGAACCAAGATGCGTTGGCAAAAACGGGCGAAACAGGTCAAGTGACGTTTTTCTCTCGTACCAAGCAACGTCTTTGGACGAAAGGTGAGACCTCTGGCAACGTATTGCAATTGGTGAACATTCAGCTCGATTGCGACAACGATACGCTACTGGTGAAAGTGAATCCCATTGGTCCTACGTGTCACTTGGGTAACACAACTTGCTGGGATGTGGACCCTCAAGAGGAGTCACAAATGGTGTGGCTTCATCAACTTGAGCAGCTATTGGCTGCCCGCAAGAGTGCCGACCCAGACTCCTCTTATACTGCCAGTCTTTATGCCCGTGGCACCAAGCGTATTTCGCAAAAAGTGGGCGAAGAAGGCGTTGAAGTCGCGCTTGCGGCGACGTCGGGCGATAAGGCGGAGTTAGTGTGTGAATCTGCGGATTTGATTTACCACTTAATGGTATTGCTTCAAGACCAAGGCTTATCGATGAATGACGTAGTGAACAAACTGAAAGAGCGTCATAAGTAAGCTTGCTATAGATAAGTGAAAGCCCCTATGCTCTCGAGCCTAGGGGCTTTTTTACTTTAGTGTTCTTGATTCGGGGGAAAACCCGGCAACAGTGCTAGTAGCGATTAGACTCTGAATCACACTCGTTCCTCGCTGTTCAGAATGACGGTATATTTTCTAATGGTACTTGCAGTAGAGTTATTTACTTCAAATAGGTACATATATTCACGTTACTCCAACGAACCTAGGCGAGGTCAAGAATCCAATTAAATCGAGCACAATAAGCTAGGTATGGATGCTTTACCCACAACACTTCTTAAATTTCTTACCGCTTCCACAGATACACGGGTCGTTGCGACCTACTTTTAGGCTACTCACTGGTTGGTTTAGGCGAGGATCTTGTTCTGGTTCTTCTTCTAGCTCTTCTTCTGGAAACGTGCCGTCAATGTAGTACCAAAGCCCATTTTCTTTCACGAAACGAGAACGCTCGGTCATGCAGTAGCGTTTGCCGTCTTCATCAAAATAAGCGCTAAACTCTACAAAGCCTTCATTGTCATTACTGCCAGCTTCTGTTTTTACAACTTCAAGTTTGCACCAATCGCTGTCGATAGATTGGGCAATGCCTTCACGTTGCTCTTCTGCATTACAGCTTGGGTGGTACGTGTTGACCACGTAATCGACTAGACCTAACACATGCGCACTGTAACGAGAGCGCATTAACTGCTCTGGAGTGATGACGTCAGCATGGTTGTTGTGGGCAATTTCACAACACTGTTGGTAGGTGCGGTTAGATCCGCAAGGGCAAGAAGAAGCCATAAAATGAAATCTCGATTAATTAAGCGGTAAAAACAAACAACCTCACAATTGCGAGGCTGGAGGTGAGGCATTATAGCGATTTAGGGCGTTTGAGACAGCAGTTCTTGAGCCCACTCGGTAGATTGATTAAAAGCGTCCGCTAATTGAGGTTCGGTTAATTTAAGAACGGTGCAATATCGCTCGGCTAACTCCCAGTCCGCTTGTTCATAGGCGATCGTCATCGAAAGTAAGTGACCAAGTACGCCTTTTCGACTGGTTAATGCGAGTTTTATATCTTCGTCAACGGGGATATCTTCAATGACATCCGAGAGCGGTTGATCGAGCAAAGATCCGAGCAAAGAAAACATGCCTGTCAAAAAAGCCTGCCCAGGGTCATACCTAGTGTTCATTTGACTAAGTAGCAGTTCACACATTCGTGCACGCTGAATCGCTAAAGAGTAAAGAGAGTCAGGTTTATCTTCTTGAACGGAGGCAATTGCAACTAAGGAAATAAAGCGTCGTAGTCGCTCTTCACCCAGATAAATAAGCGCCTGTCTGAACGATTTGATCTTAGTCGTTAATGTATAGCCTGAATTTACGTAAGTAAGCAGCTTGTATGACAGCGTCACATCAATCGAAAACAGACGTTCAACCTCATTGAAGTCGATGGGCTTATCTGCAATCTCTTTACAAAGTTGGATGACGGTAAGAAACGCGGGGTTCAACCGTTTTTTCTGGATCATCTCAGGTTTGCTAAAAAAATACCCTTGAAAATAGTTAAAACCGGCTTCTAGAGCTTGCTCAAACTCTTCATAGGTCTCTACCTTTTCCGCAAGAAAGTCGATTTTAAATGGGCTCAACGCCTGAATAAAAATGGCAGCTTTCTTGATCGGCACAAGTCTAATATCAAACTTGATCATGGAAACGTATGGAAGAAAACGCTTCCAAGCTTTCGTCGGAACAAAATCATCCAGAGCAATTTTGTACCCGCACTCATGAAGGTGCTTGATGGCTTCTAACAGTTCTTCTGTCGGTTCGCAGTCTTCAAGGACTTCAATGACGAGAGATTCTTTAGGAAACAAAGTTGGGACCAAGTTCACCAAGCTTTGATGCGGAAAGTTAACAAAGCCAAGTTTGTTTCCTAATGTGTTGTAATGCGTCGACAAAAAATGATCGGATAGCAGTCGACTAGTAGCCAGCTCTGGTTCTACTTCAGGGAAGGTATTTTTAGGGCCGTCTCGAAAGAGGAGTTCGTAACCTATGGTTCGTTTTTCTCTATCCAGAATCGGTTGGCGAGCTACGTAAGAATACTTCAATTAGGTACTTCGTTCTGTTTAACTTAGTATTATGATAATAGCGATTTTTTACAAAATATCTACGACTTGAGCGTGAATCTTCTACACGCTCTACATGCTTAACGCAAATTCTGTATGAACGGTCTCGTTTGCAGGTCAAAACTATCAGAATTTACTTTTAAAACTGAGCCTTGCGTATACCAATCCCCTAAAACAATTCGGGTCTTTTTAATGCCATCGACGTCAAAAAAATGTGTGTTCGGGCGATGTGTGTGACCATGAATCATTATGTTGACGCAGTTCTGAGACATCACTTTCTCGACCTCATTTTGGTTAACGTCCATGATATCTAATGACTTGCTCATTTTATCATCACGAATATCGGATTGAACTTTTGAGACAATTTTCTTCTTAATGAACCAAGGAATACGGTTAAACAACCATTGTAGCCATGGCTTGTGAACGGTTTTTCTAAACTCTTGGTATTTCACATCGTCAATGCAGAGCGTATCGCCATGTAGGATTACGGCTTTTTGACCATAAAGATCAATCGTGCAGACATCGTCGAGTAATGTCATACCGGTTTCTTTGCAAAAGCGTTTGCCGAGTAAAAAATCTCGATTGCCTTGGATGAAAAAAGTTGGCACACCCGCATCCGTCAGTGCTTTAAATTCTGCACGGATTTGGTCTGCAAAAGGGGTGTTGTCATCGTCACCAATCCAGAACTCAAACAGATCGCCGAGTACATAAAGTGCATCAGCTTTTGTTGCTTCTGTTCGCATGAACGTCACAAAACATTCCGTGATATCAGGACGTGATGGGGTAAGGTGAAGATCGGAAATAAATAATGTCGTCATAGAAATAAGGGGAAGCTATGCCTCCCCATTAACTTATCTTTTAAAAATAATTCCTAAGAATTACTCTTCAATTGTTGTACCAGTGATTACTACGTCTTCTAGAGGTACGTCTTGGTGCATGCCGTAAGAACCAGTGCTAACGCCTTTGATCTTATTTACGATGTCCATGCCTTCGATTACTTCACCGAACACACAGTAACCCCAACCGTCTAGGCTTTCGCTACGGAAGTCTAGGAATGTGTTGTTGTTTACGTTGATGAAGAACTGAGAGCTTGCTGAATGCGGCTCCATAGTACGTGCCATAGCAAGTGTACCCACTTTGTTGCTTAGGCCGTTGTTTGCTTCGTTCTTGATAGGTGCACGAGTCGCTTTTTCACGTAGACCAGACTCCATACCACCACCTTGGATCATGAAGCCGTCAATAACACGGTGGAAAAGCGTGTTGTCGTAGAAACCGTCGCGGCAGTACTGAAGGAAGTTTGCGCTTGTCTCTGGCGCTTTCTCTTCGTTTAGTTGAATCTTGATGTCACCAAAATTAGTGTGAAGGGTGATCATGCTACTTTCCTTTACTGTGTTGTGTTGAGCCCGAGATTCTAGCCTAAGTTCTAGTGCTTTAAAAACTCAGGAAGAGGAAATTCTTCGTTTTGTGCTTGAAGTTTAGCCGATTATCGTTTTATCGGTTAATTGCTATTACCTAACTAGGTTGGAGTTGATATACTCATCTTCTTTTATTCATTCACAATCATAGATAGAGATCATGTTAAAGATATATAACACACTCACAAGACAGAAAGAGGAATTCAAACCAATTACAGCTGGCAAAGTCGGTATGTATGTCTGTGGAGTTACCATCTACGATCTCTGTCACATTGGTCACGGTCGTACTTTCGTCTCTTTTGACGTTGTATCACGTTACCTTCGCTACTTGGGCTATGATCTGACGTTTGTACGTAACATCACAGATATCGACGATAAGATCATCAAACGTGCCGCAGAAAATGGTGAGTCTTGCGATTCATTGACTGAGCGTTTGATTGGTGAAATGCACGCTGATTTTGATGCGCTGAACATGAAACGTCCGGACGTTGAACCTCGTGCGACACAGTTTATTGCTGAAATCATCGAATTGGTTGAGAAGCTAATCGAGCGCGGTTTTGCATACGTTGCAGATAACGGTGACGTAATGTTTGAAGTAGGTAAATTCAACGAATACGGCAAGCTTTCTAAGCAAGACCTTGATCAGCTTCAAGCTGGCGCGCGCGTTGATATCGAAACAGCAAAACGCAGCCCTCTAGACTTTGTACTTTGGAAGATGTCTAAGCCGGGTGAACCAACGTGGGAGTCACCATGGGGGCCAGGTCGTCCAGGCTGGCACATTGAATGTTCTGCTATGAACTCTTCAATCCTAGGTAACCACTTCGACATTCACGGCGGTGGTTCTGATCTTCAGTTCCCACACCATGAAAATGAAATCGCGCAATCATGCTGTGCACACGATACACAATACGTGAACACATGGATGCACAGCGGCATGGTAATGGTAGACCGTGAGAAGATGTCTAAATCTCTAGGTAACTTCTTTACTATCCGTGACGTTCTTGGTCACTACGATGCTGAAACAGTGCGTTACTTCCTAATGTCTGGTCACTACCGTAGCCAGTTAAACTACAGCGAAGATAACCTAAACCAAGCACGTGCTTCGCTTGAGCGCCTGTACACATCTCTACGTGGTTTAGACCTAAACGCGGCGCCTGCTGGTGGTGAAGAATACGTATCTCGCTTCACTGCAGCGATGAACGATGACTTCAACACACCAGAAGCTTATTCAGTACTGTTCGACATGGCGCGAGAAGTTAACCGTCTGAAGACAGAAAACCTAGAGAAAGCGAGCGAACTCGGTGCGCTAATGCGTGAACTGGCTGACGTGATCGGTATTCTTCACCAAGATCCTGAAGCCTTCCTAAAAGGTGATGCGGGTAACGATGATGAAGTGGCTGAAATTGAAGCTCTGATCAAGCTGCGTAACGACTCTCGTGCTGCGAAAGATTGGGCGAATGCAGATATGGCTCGTGACAAGCTGACCGAAATGGGCATTGTTCTGGAAGATGGTCCAGAAGGCACAACGTGGCGTCGTAAGTAATTGAATTTTCATTTTTAAAGGGCTGATAATTCAGCCCTTTTATTTTCCATTTCCATAAATTAAAACTTTAACTTTAGGTAATGCTCTGTGGCTCAGATGTATTTCTATTACTCAGCAATGAATGCGGGTAAATCAACAACGCTTCTTCAATCCTCTTTCAACTATCAAGAACGCGGCATGACGCCAGTTATTTTTACGGCTGCGCTAGATGATCGTTTTGGTGTCGGTAAAGTGAGCTCTCGTATTGGTCTTCAATCTGACGCACATTTATTTCGTCAGGATACCAATTTGTATCAAGAGATCGCAGATCTGAATGAGGTTGAAAAACGTCACTGTATTCTTGTTGATGAGTGTCAGTTCTTGTCGAAAGAACAAGTTTATCAACTTACTGAAGTCGTTGATAAGTTGCATATTCCAGTATTGTGTTACGGCCTTCGCACCGATTTTCTAGGCGAACTTTTTGAAGGCAGTAAGTATCTATTATCTTGGGCAGACAAGTTGGTTGAGCTCAAAACAATCTGCCATTGCGGCCGCAAAGCGAATATGGTTATTCGTACCGATGAACACGGCGTGGCAATTAAAGAAGGCGATCAAGTTGCGATCGGCGGTAACGATAAGTATGTCTCCGTATGCCGCCAACATTACAAAGAAGCGCTCGGTAAATAAGCCGTATTGATACAGAAAAGCCACCGAACTTGGTGGCTTTTTGTTTGTCGGTTAGAAAAAGCTAGACTAAATCAAAACCAAATCGCTCGAGTAAAGCCTTGTAAGAAGATTCAACTTGATGAGGGATGTTCTGCTCGGTTTGAAATCCTTTCTCTGGATAGCTTTTTACGCGAGAGAAATCTTCCATTAGTGCTTCTAGCACCATCATTAATGGCATGTCTTCATTAATGTACTCAAAAAATGGAAGAGCCGCAGAGCTTACTTGGAGCTGAGTGTAGGGTGACTGCCACTGTTTTTCAAATGTCGCGATTGCTCTACGCTCCATAAACGGTTTTTGTACCAGAATAAACGAGGAACACTGTTTTCCTTCCTCTTTTAATCGTTGCTCAGTAAAGCGAACATTTTCTCCACTGTTTGAGGATTCAGTCTCGAGCAAAATTGCTTCACTTGGAACGCCCGACAACTTTGCAATCTCGGCAAAGGTTTCTGCCTCGCTTTTTTCAAACAGTCCATCTGTGAAGCGACCTTCACCCCCTGAAAATACAATCAAAGGTGCCAACTTTTGGTGGTAGAGCTTGGCAGCGTGCTCCGCTACACGCACATCATTACTGCACATCACAAACAAACAGTCCGCAGGTTTCAGTTCATGTTTGAGTTGCATGTAATCCCAAAGCGTTTCTATATGTCTATAGAGCCTCATAGCGCATCCAAAGTTGAATTGAAGTGAAATCGATAACCAAGTGAGAGTAGTTTGTCAGCAAGAATACGCTTGTCAGCTTGCTCTGTGACGGGTGGAAGAGGTATCTCACTTCCGATTTTGTTTATGGCAGCTTGGTAGAACTCAGCCTTGCTGACAGTATGAGGTGTCGTAACGTTAATGACTTGGTTGCTTAAATTGCCTAAGGCAAATTTCGCAGCCGAGACAGCATCATCTTGATGAAGCATATTAGCTGGTGCTTTACGACTAACTTGTTGAAGCCTTGCTGCAAAGCGAGATGGGTGTCTATCTGGCCCGATTAATCCGCTACAACGTAGAATAACAAAGTTAATATTCGAGTCGATAACATGCTGCTCTGCTTGAAGCATAATACGTGCATTGTCAGAGAAATAAGGGCTTTCGGCTGCTAAAGAGATTGACGCGTCAGCTTCTTCCATATCGGAAGCAAGGTTAGGGTAAACCGTGGTAGAGCTGATCATGAGAAGTTTTTCAACGTTGTTTTGCTTAGCTGCGTTGGCAAGTATTTGCCATTGCTGGGCATATTCTTGACCGCGTCCTTTACGAAATCCTGGAGGAAAAGCGCCGATAACGTGCGTAATTTGATGCTGTTTGAGCAGTTCATCTAGCCGTGCTGTGGCGTTCAATTGATTGAAATCGAACAATGCGGAGTGAGTTAATGAGGTGGGTAACTCTTTTAATCGAGTTTGGCTACGACGAGTGACGACAACATAGTGTCCATCTTTCATCAATGTTTCTGCTAGCGGAGTTCCGAGCCAGCCTGCACCTACGATCAATGTATTTGCCATTTGGGTCTTCCTACTTACTTATGTCTGCCCGAATAGGTTGAGCAGTTCTGCTTTGGCTTGTTGATGGAGGGGATCTGAATGCCATTTCTGGTGCTGAATAAGGTCAACATTGACTTGCCAAGCCAGTTTTGTGAAATCATCCCCAACTTTTTTTAATGTATTAGGTGAATACGCGACTAAATGCTGTGGTAGAAAGCACCAACCAAACCCTTTATTCGCCAATTCCAACAAAATATAGTAGTTATCAGCGTACCAGATATCTGGGCTAAATGCTTGATTGAGACCACATGGCTCTGCACTTTTGGATCGTATGACCAATTGACGATGTTGTTTTAATTGATCAATGTGAGTGATTTGCTGCTTTGCTAAAGGATGTGTTGAAGAGACATAGACATCAAATGCAATATTGCCAAGATTGGTGAAATCGATGTGCCTTGGCATTTGTAAATCACTCAAAATAATCCCAGTCGTGGCGCGTTCCGACTTAACCAATTCAATGATATCAGGGCTTGATGCCGTTAAGCATTCAACTTGTAAGTGTGGAAAGCGTTGCTCTAACTTCTTTAGCACATCCGGCAAGCGAGTCAGAGGAATCCCTTCATCAATAGCTAAGACTAATTTGTTCGTTGGCGTGGAAAAGAGCTGTGATGCCCTATTGTTTAGGCGGTCGAGTTGGCTGATTGTTGCTTGTGCATAAGGTATGAGCGCGAGGCCATTCTCAGTTAATTTAGGGTACCTGCCTGATCGATCGAAAAGCTCAACGCCACAGTCGATCTCCATATTCATGATGTGCTGGCTCACTACAGATTGAGCTCGCCCCAGTTTTCTAGCTGCTCCTGAAAATGATCCTGCTTCTGATGTAGCAATGAAAGCTTGCAGTTGTTCGATGGTAAACATATCGCTTAAACCGATGGTATCTAACTTTTGGTTATCTAAATAGTAGATAAAATTCTAAGCATTGAGTAGAACTATTTGGACAGAGAAATATGACTCGTAACGAACGAATTTTTCATGCAGTACTTTTTGAGTTAATCGCACTCGCGATTATTGTACCAGCGGCTTCATTGATCACTGGAAAGGGTTCTAGTGATCTCGCGTTGGTTGGGGTCGGGTTGAGCATGTATACCGTGATATGGAACTACATCTACAACTTGTATTTTGATAAGTGGTTTGGTGGCAATCGAGCTGAGCGAAGTTTAGCGATGCGGCTTGGACACACTGTTGGTTTCGAGGGAGGATTGATCTTTATCTCTCTACCTGTGATTGCCTGGTTCTTAGAAATTACACTTCTTCAAGCTCTGATGCTGGAAGCCGGCTTCCTCGTTTTCTTCCTATTTTATGCCACTGGTTTTAACTGGTTGTATGACAAGGTTCAACCATTTAGCAAAATGAAAAAGCGATTATTGCCACAGGCATCGACAGGAAAAATATAGGACTAAAAAACGCCACCGAGTTCGGTGGCGTTTTTTGTTCAAATTACACAGACAAAACTCTTAAAATCTTATCTGCATGTTCTGCAACTTCAATGCCTTCGTCTGTGAGATAACCACCGTCAGGCTGTGTACAAAGTTGCTTCTTATATAGACGAGCAACGGCTGCCTGCATTTCTTCTGACGCGTCTGTATGAACTTTAATACCAGTTGCAGCACTACTTAGGTCGAACTGAAGAAGTAGATTCAATTCGGCGATATGTTCAGCTGAATATTTCATAAATGATTCCTTTGCGCTTTTTTTACCAAGCTAGTCTGAAAAGTAGCGTTGGGCAACATTCAACGACAAGAAGTGTTAAGTATGGCGCTATCAGGCTGATATAACGCAGGATCTTTGTTCGAAAGGCCGAATACTTGTTAAGTATCAATGATACTTACGGTAGCGAATGATAGGCGCCATTTATTGCTTGTTCTCCCAATAACAACGATTTTAGTAAACACGCCAAATAGCACTTGAAAAAATAGGGAAATAGAGCGATTATCCGCGCCTCTTTAAATGTTTCTAAATGTTACGCCAGAATGAACTTTAATCAGTTTGACTCACTATTACCGCCACAAGCTGCGGAACGCGCGGCTGAAGTGGGGGTAGGCAAAGCAACGAAAGCTCCAATCAAATCTTTTCTGCTCGCCATTTCTGCGGGGCTTCATATTGGTATTGCTTTCATCTTCTATACCACGGTAACGACAGGCGCAGGCGAGCTGCCTTGGGGCATTACACGACTCATTGGTGGTCTGGCATTTAGCCTTGGTTTGATTTTGGTGGTGGTTACTGGCGGCGAGCTTTTCACTAGCTCTGTGCTGACACTAGTTGCGCGTGCGAGTGGAAAAATCTCTTGGCAAGCACTTATCAAAAACTGGTTGGTGGTTTACTTTGGCAATATGGTTGGGGCCATTTTGCTCGTGGCCTGTATGCTAGTTACCAAGCAATATATGTTTGATCATGGCCAAGTTGGTCTTAACGCGATGGCGATCTCCCAACACAAATTACATCATGGTTTCTTTGCTGCTGTTGCGCTTGGCATTATGTGTAACGTATTAGTTTGTATTGCAGTTTGGATGACGTTTAGTGGGCGAACATTGACAGATAAAATAGCGGTCATGATTTTGCCTGTGGCTATGTTCGTGTCGGCAGGTTTTGAGCACTGTATTGCGAACATGTTCCAAGTACCTATGGCGATTGGTATTAAGTACTTTGCGCCAGAAGCGTTTTGGCAAATGACAGGGGCAGATATTGCAAACTACGCGGACTTAAACATGATGGGGTTCATCGTAAACAACCTAATTCCTGTTACGATAGGAAACATTATTGGTGGTGGCGTATTTGTTGGCATGTGGTATTGGATGATTTATCTACGCGATGAAGATAACCATTTGCGATAAGTTTAGAAGATCACAAGAAAGGCGAACCAGATGGTTCGCCTTTCTTTTTATTTGTCTCTGCAAATGTCAAATAAGTCGAGTCATGCTAAATCAACTCTTCGTTGATGCCAAAATCAGTTGGGAGCCAATGAGAAGTTACTTCCTTTGGTTCTTGAACGAGCCAATCCAGAGGTGCATCGGACAGGAGTTCATCGTAATTTTCTTTGATCATTAAGACATCCATGTACGTCTCTCCAAGTTTGTGGTCACTGCCTTTACTATAAAATTAGAACATGTCAGTCACGTGATCAATGCATGACGATTCGATTGATCACTTATGTTGCTATGTTTCTGGTTGCGTATGGGTTTTGGGGGCTTATCCACATTTTCTGTGGATAACCTGTATCAAAGGTCGTGCGTATCTAAACTTGCAAAGAAAATTTCATAAAATTAGAGGCTTATATCAAAAAGAATTCTGCCTGACTTTTCATCTGAAAGCGTCTTGATGAGTGCTCGAAGAGTACGTTCGACTTGGCACCATAAGTTGTTTAACGGGCTTTACCCACAAGCGCCAACTAACCGTGAGTTTTGGTCGATTCGGGTTGCTCGATTTTTATCTTGATTCGGCCTTCTTTGGTTTGTACCCAGCGCAATGTCATTTCTAACGTTATGGTTACGGAGGCACTCAACATGACGAAAATAGCCAGCATAATTACTAACTGGTATTTAATCGCAACCATCGGGCTCGCGCCACCTAGAATTTGACCGGTCATCATACCCGGTAAGGTAACCAGTCCTGTAGTGGCCATAGAAGCTAAAGTCGGGGCAAGGGACTTTCTAAGAGCCTCTTGAATGAAGGGGAAGGATGCGTAGCGAGGAGAGGCTCCAAGTGAGATTGCAGCCTCATATTCTGCTTGTCTCTGCTCAAAAGCCGTAAACAAATTCTGAAGAGCGATGATATTACTACTCAAGCTGTTACCCAATAACATACCAGCAAGTGGGATCATGTACTGCGCATTGTAAATAGGGGATGGTTGCACTAAGCCTGCTGTAATTGCTATCAGAAGTGGTATTAGACCACAGGTAAGGCCCGTTAGTAGCGGAAGCATAAGTGGCTTTTTAGGTAAGTGAGCTTTTCCCGCAATTGAGCTGGCACCAATCAGTAGCATGATGGCAAGCCAAAGTATATTGACAAGTAAGCTGTTTAATTGAAAAAGATATTCTAAATACACGCCAATCAATATGAGCTGAAGTGTCATTCGGATAACACTGATTATCGTGTCTTTTGCTATCCCTAATTTGTAGCGGGCATTGATAAAAAAGGGGACCAATAAAATCAAACCAAACAGTGCCAGTTTGACCCAGCTTATATCCACCACGTTATCCATAATCGCTCCTTGAAAGTACGCGAATAATTGTATCTAAGCCTCTCCTTTATATGAACCACTACGTGCACTTTTTGCTGTTCTTAAAGTAAATCTTGAGTGCTATTTTCGACATTAATACGCAGCATTTTGTTTACAAACGGTTATCTTTTTCGGAGTTTTTAAGTCGATTTATGGCATGGTAATTACGATTTAAATGTGATCGATGTTTCTTAAATGTTGGTTATTTAACAACTCCTTAAAAGACTTATTTTGTCACATCTGTTCATGTTTTTTAATAAATAACATCAATCCATCATATCTCTGGATGAGCTCAAAAAAGTGTTGAATTACAAGGTCTGAGGTCGCTTATTTGATTGAACCCTACTATTAGTATGGTCTAACATTTTCCATTAGAGATTGTAAAAAACTTAAGCTTGGTTACGCGGGCTTTTCAATAACACTAGATACAAAATAGGCAAATGTATGAGTGATGTTAATAAAATTGAGAGTGGTGAAAAACGCTCCCTGGAGTGGAAGTCGTTCCTCTTCATTGCAGTTGTTCTCTTCCCAATTCTGAGTGTGGCCTTTGTTGGCGGCTACGGGTTCATCGTTTGGATGTTGCAAGTCTTCTTCTTTGGGCCTCCAGGCGCACACGGCATGTAAGCCAGTGCGCTCATAACCACACTTTTGAAAAGATTTTAAGAGAGCAAATAATGAAATCATTAATCATTAAACTGTGGCGTACCATGACGCGCCCAGCTGTACATATCAGCCTAGGTGTGCTGACTATGGGCGGCTTTATTGCTGGTGTTATCTTTTGGGGTGGCTTTAACACCGCTCTAGAAGCAACCAACACAGAAGAATTCTGTATTAGTTGTCACACAATGCGTGACAACGTATACGTTGAGCTACAAGAAACGGTGCACTGGAAAAACCACTCTGGTGTTCGTGCTACCTGTCCTGATTGTCACGTTCCACATAACTGGACAGATAAGATCGCTCGTAAGATGCAAGCTTCTAAAGAAGTATTTGCACAAGTATTTGGCAACTACGACGAACCGGGTGTGTTCGAAGAGCGTCGTATCGAACTTGCTAAACACGAATGGGATCGTTTCTCGGCAAACAAATCTCTGGAGTGTAAAAACTGTCACAACTATGAATCGATGGATTTCGAGCAAATGTCTCCTACGGCTCGTATCCAAATGAAGCAAGCCGCTGAGAAAGATCAAAGCTGTGTTGACTGTCACAAGGGTATTGCGCACAACCTACCAGCAGGCATGGACAGCATTGGCGGTATCGTGGGTGATCTAGAGGGTATGACTTCTAACACGGATTACGGCGTTGGTCAGCAACTCGTGAGCGTTCGTCACCTACCAATTTACTTTGATGCGCAAGGCAGTAAAGAAGCTGGTCTTCTTAATCCTGCATCGACCGTTAAAGTTCTTGAAGACAAAGGCGAGTTTGTTGAGATCGAAATTGACGGTTGGCGCAAAGCAAAAGGTTTTGGTCGTGTAATTCAAGAAGACTTCGGTAAGAACATTGCGACTGCGTCTCTGATGAAAGAAGCAGCAACAGACAGCAACATTGTGACGACTGGTGAGAAAAAAGTGGATGAGCTAACAGGCCTTCCTTGGGAAAAAGTAGCGGCGAAAGTATGGATTAAGAAAGAGTCTATGCTGAACGACATCAATCCTGTTTGGGAAAAATCTCGTGAAGCCTACAAGACCAATTGTTCTGTATGTCACACTCAACCTGCGGAAGCGCACTTCGACGCGAACACCTGGCCAGGTATGTTCGACGGTATGTTGGCGTTCGTTAACCTAGATACAGACAGTGAAGCACTGATCTTGAAGTATCTACAGAAACACTCTTCAGATTATGCTGAAGGTCACCACTAATAAGCGTCGGATTGGAGTAATTTTAAATGGCTATTACACGAAGAAGTTTTCTTAAAGGTGTAGCAACCACAAGTGCAGCGTCAGTAATTGGTCCTAGCTTATTGGCGTCCGCCTCTGCAAATGCCGTTGAGACGACAGGTACTTGGAAAGTAACCGGTTCTCACTGGGGCGCGTTCCGCGCCCACATCTACGCGGGTAAAGTTCAAGAGATCAAGCCGCTAGAGCTAGACAAAAACCCAACAGAAATGTTGAACGGTATCAAGGGCATTATTTACAGCCCTTCACGTGTGCGTTACCCAATGGTTCGTCTAGATTGGTTGAAGAAACATAAATACAGCGCAGATACGCGTGGTAACAACCGTTTCATTCGAGTAACTTGGGATGAAGCGCTAGACTTGTTCTACCGCGAACTAGAACGTATTCAAAAAGACTACGGTCCATGGGCGCTACACGCAGGTCAAACGGGTTGGAACCAAACAGGTTCATTCAACAACTGTACCGCGCACATGCAACGTGCAGTAGGTATGCACGGCAACTTCATCACGAAAGTAGGTGACTACTCGACGGGTGCAGGTCAAACCATTATGCCTTACGTACTTGGTTCAACCGAAGTTTACGCACAAGGTACGTCTTGGTCTGAAATCCTAGAGAACTCTGACAACATCGTTCTCTGGGCTAACGACCCAGTGAAAAACCTTCAAGTAGGTTGGAACTGTGAAACGCATGAGTCGTTCAAGTACCTAGCACAACTAAAAGAAAAAGTAGCGAAAGGTGAGATCAACGTTCTATCTGTAGACCCAGTGAAGAACAAGACTCAGCGCTACTTAGAGAACGATCACTTGTACATCAACCCGCTGACAGACGTAGCATTCATGCTTGCTGTGGCGCACGTGCTGTACAACGAAGATTTGTACGATAAGAAGTTCATTGATACTTACTGTCTAGGCTTTGAAGAGTTCATTCAATACGTTCAAGGTAAGACAAAAGATAAAGTAGAGAAAACACCAGAGTGGGCTGCGGCTATCTGTGGCGTGAAAGCGGACAAGATTCGCGAATTCGCGCGTATGCTAGTAAGTGGTCGTACACAGATCCTGATGGGTTGGTGTATCCAGCGTCAAGAGCACGGTGAGCAGCCATACTGGGCAGCGGCTGTGGTTGCTGCAATGGTTGGTCAAATCGGTCTACCTGGCGGTGGTATCTCTTACGGTCACCACTACTCAAGTATCGGTGTACCTTCAACTGGTTTCGCTGGCCCTGGTGGTTTCCCTCGCAACCTTGACCAAGGTATGAAGCCGAAGTGGGACAACAACGACTTTAACGGTTACAGCCGTACTATCCCAGTTGCACGTTGGATCGACTGTCTGCTTGAGCCAGGCAAAGAGATCAACTACAACGGCGGTAAAGTGAAACTGCCAGACTTCAAGATGATGGTGATCTCGGGTTGTAACCCATGGCACCACCATCAAGATCGTAACCGCATGAAGAAAGCGTTCCGCAAACTTCAAACGGTTGTAACGATCGAGTTTGCTTGGACTGCGACATGTCGTTTCTCAGATATCGTTCTACCGGCGTGTACGCAATGGGAACGTAACGACATCGACGTATACGGTTCATACTCGAACAAAGGTCTGATTGCGATGCATCGCCTCGTTGATCCATTGTTCCAATCTAAGCCTGATTTCCAAATCATGAGTGAACTCACTCAGCGTTTTGGTCGCCGCGAAGAATACACTCGTGGTATGAGTGAGATGGAATGGATCGAAAGCCTTTACAACGATTGTAAAAAAGCGAACGAAGGTAAGTTTGAAATGCCAGAATTCAACGAGTTCTGGGAGAAGAGCGTACTAGACTTCGGTGAAGGTAAACCTTGGGTTCGTCATGCGGACTTCCGTAAAGACCCTGAGCTGAATCCACTAGGTACGCCGTCTGGCTTCATCGAGATCACGTCTCGTAAGATCGGCCGTTACGGTTACGAACACTGTCAAGAGCACCCAATGTGGTTCGAAAAATCAGAGCGTTCACACGGTGGTCCTGGTTCAGATAAATACCCATTCTGGTTGCAGTCTTGCCACCCTGATAAGCGTCTGCACTCTCAAATGTGTGAGTCTGAAGAGTTCCGCGCGACTTACGCGGTACAAGGTCGTGAGCCGGTTTACATCAACCCAGCGGATGCCAAAGCAAAAGGCATCAAAGATGGTGATTTGGTACGTGTATTCAACGGTCGTGGTCAGCTATTAGCTGGTGCTGTTTTGACTGACAGCTACCCACGTGGCGTTATTCGTATCGAAGAAGGTGCGTGGTACGGTCCTCTAAACGAGAAAGAAGGCGCAATCTGTACCTACGGTGATCCTAACACGCTAACGCAAGACATCGGTTCTTCTGAGCTTGCACAGGCGACTTCTGCGAACACATGTATCGTAGACTTCGAGAAGTTCACAGGTAAAGTGCCGCCAGTCACTTCATTTGGTGGTCCGATCGAAGTTGCTTAATTAGTGCAGTTTGCATAAATCCAAATACCAGCCTCAGGGCTGGTATTTTTTTATCAAAATTTCAGTGAGCGTTGTCTCAATAGTAACTTCATAACGTTAAACGAGACTGGTATTCGTGATGATGGTAACGAATTGGGTGAGACAAGCAGGAGATAATGCGCCAAGCTAAACAATAATAATTAAGTGAGTAGACTCTTTATGGCTCAGAGCATTCAATTAGCAAATCACACTGAGATCACTGTGAATAACAATGACTTCCAAGTTGAAGTCGAGGGTAATCAATTACATTTTTCTTTTGCTGGTCTTCACAATAAAACCTTTACCGACCATGAAGTGTTATTCGAAATGCCGTTTTTGTACGAGCACGAGGCCAACGTAATTGGGGATGGTTTTCAAATGTTGGCGCAAACGGCGGGAACGATCAATCACCCCGTTGATATTGGTCGCTGCCCAGACAATAATCCTTCTTATCGAATCTATCCTAAAGATGCCCCTAAGCGTTATTACAACTATTTAGTGGTGGAAGGCTCGGCTGGCTACACATTATTTGGCTTCACATCATGTCATCGCTTTGCAGGCTATTTTGATGTTGTACTGCGTGATGGGCATTGGGTTTTATCAGCCGCAATTGATGGTGAGTTGACTCAAGTGGCGGATTGGGAAAGTAATCAACTTGAATCCGTGGCGGTACTCTGTGGTCAATCGCTGTCCGAGCTTTATCAAACCTATGGCGAGATGATTGCAAAGCATCATCCTGTTCGCCAAGGTGTGACACAAGATGCGCCTGTTGGTTGGTGTTCGTGGTACGCGTACTACGCAGACGTGACAGAGCAAAACATCATGCAGAACGTGGATTGCATGCAAGATAAGCTCGAAGACCTAGAGTGGGTACTTCTGGATGATGGCTATCAAGCCTTTATGGGCGATTGGTTAACCCCATCAGATAAGTTTTCTGGTGGCGTAAAAGAGCTCATTCATAATATCCGTGCAAAAGGAAAAAAGCCGGCAATTTGGATGGCGCCTTTCATTGCACAGCCTGAGTCGGAGATCTTCAAACAGCATCCAGAGTGGTTTGTTCGCCACAAGGATGGTGGCTTACTTAAAGCAGAAGATGTCACATACGGTGGTTGGCGATGCACGCCTTGGTACATACTCGATACCTCAAACCCAGAAGTGCAAGACCATCTGACGCATGTGGTCTCTGTCATGAGACAAGAGTGGGGCGTTGAGTTGTTCAAGCTAGACGCTAACTATTGGGGAACCTTAAAAGGTGTTCGCAAACAATCTGGTATTACAGGCGTTGAGGCGTATCGCTTAGGAATGGAAGCGATTGCTAAAGGCGCTGGTGATGCGTGGCTTTTAGGTTGCAACGCGCCAATGTGGCCATCTCTGGGACTTGTGGATGCAATGCGTGTTTCTGACGATGTAGAGCGTCATAGTCGTCGATTCGAACAGATAGCCAAAGAAACCTTTTACCGTAGTTGGCAGCACCGAAAACTGTGGCAAATTGACCCGGATTGCGCCACGTTCACTTCATTAGCTAATCAATCTGCATCCAGAGAAGAGTATGAATTTCATCGCACGGTGTTATTAGCGAGTGGTGGTTTGCTGCTGTCTGGTGACCCGCTCCCTGAGATTACGCCGTTTGCTAAGAAGACACTGGCTAAGCTCATGTTACGTCAACAACGTAACCAGCAATCTGCAAAGTTTACCGCTTTGAGTTTAAATCACGCGTTTTTAAAACTAACGACGAAGAATGACCTCCATTGTTTGTTTAATTATGCGAGTTACGGAGCGATGGAATTTACGCTGACGTCTGATCAACCGGTGGACTGGTATGATTACTGGACAGGCGAAAAGCTAAACCAAGAACCTTGCCAGTTGTTAATGGTGAGCGTGGATAAAGGGCTCAATGCGAAAGCGATCGTTACAGCATAACGTGAAGTAAATCGCCCAATACCAAGATCAAGAAAGGAGCCTATTGCGGCTCCTTTCTCGTTTGATGCTCTGAGCGTTAGAACTCGAATAAAAAGTAATACCCGTATCCAACAATAAACGCAGGAATGGACGAGTAAATAGTCGCGACCAAAGCAGCTTTCGGTGCCATTGCAATGGCGGGGAATAGGGCGTCACCATCGTTAGAAATCGCATTGGCCAGTTGCGCAGAAAGTGGCGCTGCACCAGAAATGTACAGGCTAGTGACTAAAATTTGCGGACCACAACCAGGTAGCATACCAATGGCTAAGCCAGCTAATGGCATCCATATCCCCCAATGAGAAAAGGTTTCTACAAGGTCGAGTCCAGAAAAATAGGTCGTCAGTTCAAACGCCAGAAACGCCACGATCACCCAAGCACTGACGAAGTTTGTGTCTTGAGCCGCTTTTTGAATTGGATGCGAGTCCACAATTTTTTCATCTTCAGAGACCGTTGACTGATAATCGCCGAGCTCTTTTGTCATAGCCCACAACGACATTGTGATCACCGCGAAGATAGCGCCCAGCCATTCAATGGTGTTGGCTTTCAAAGATAGCAACTGATTAATATCTATTTGGAAAGACATTAACACAGCAACGACACTAGCAGGCACAATAAGCCATTTCCAAAATGCGCCTTGTAGATTGATTGCACGTTGTTCAAGAGGCGTGTGTCGGTCTGTCTGGTGTTGGCAGCAAGCATGTGTCTGAGGTGGTTCTTTTGGTTCTGGGCGCAGAAAGTTATCAGCATGAAAAGCATTAACGGCTAACCCTGAAAGAGTACCCACGATAATGCCTAATCCAACCACGCCTAATCCAACACTTGGCTTGGCGGCAAGAAGTAAAAAGGCAGCGTCACCCATTGTTGAAGTAAGTACCGCGACAATCGCACCAAATCCTACTCGGCCACTAATAAATTGCGTTGTCACAACAATAGCGCCACCACAGCCAGGCAAAGCACCCAACAAAGAAGCAAAGAAAACCTGATGATTACGCGAGCGATGATATAGCTCGGTAATTCGATTGGTTTTCGACATAAAGTTTGAAAGATAATGATAAATAGCCAATGTGGCGGCAACATAGCATGACACTGCCCAGAATGAGTCGGATAGCGTCTGTACGGCTACGTCACGTGTATTTTCATTGCCTAGCAAAATGAGCATGACGATAGGGATCAGCAATCGCTTATAAGCTAAACGAAACTGAGTAGGCTGAAACAACTGTTGTGCAGAGTGTAATAATTGGGTCGCGTTCATCGTTTACTCAAATGCAAATAGGAATAATTATCATTATATGTAAATGAGATTTATTCGCAATAGCATTGTGAACTTTTCTTCGTGTCAAACTCTCTGAAATCAGGTAAAGTATCGGCCTTTGTGAGCAAACACGCCCTAATTAACTGTATTAGGCGGCGTATAAAATTGACTTGAATAGGAAGAAACATGATTCTAGTTGTAGGTCATAAGAACCCAGACAGTGACAGTATTTGTAGTGCACTCGTTGCAACTGAACTTCTAAAAGCGCGTGGCGTTGAAGCTATGCCAATTCGCCAAGGCGAAATCAACCGTGAAACTCAGCACATCCTAGAAGTTGCTGGCGCTGAAGTTCCTGAGCTTCGCACATCAGTTGCGGGTGAGACCGTTTGGCTAGTAGATTACTCAGATCTAGCACAAGCACCAGACGATATCGCAGAAGCTGAAATTGCGGGTATTGTTGACCACCACCGTCTAGGTGACGTGATGACAGTAAACCCAATGGAAGCATGGATCTGGCCTGTTGGTTGTACCAACACTGTTCTATTCAACATGTTCAAGATTGAAGGTCACGCGATTACTCCACAAATTGCTAAGCTAATGATGTCAGCAATTCTATCTGACACAGTAGGTTTTGCTTCTCCAACTTGTACACAAAAAGACAAAGATGCCGTTGCTGAACTAGCGGCAATCGCAGACGTACAAGATGTTGACGCGTTCACTAAAGATCTTCTAATTGCTAAAACAAACATCGAAGGTCTATCAGCGGCTGAGCTTGTTGAGAAAGACCTTAAAGGTTACCCATTCAACGGTCGTGACGTAGTGGTTGGTCAGGTTGAACTTGCAACTCTTGAGCAAGTTGACGGTATGATCGAAGCACTAGAAGCAGACCTAGAATCTCGTTGTGAGAAAGATAACCTAGCGTTCGCTGCTGTAATGCTAACAGACATCACGACTGCTCAAACTCGTCTTCTATACAAAGGTGAGTGGGCTGAGAAGCTTGTTAAGCACGAAAAAGACGACATGCTAATGATGGAAAACACGCTAAGCCGTAAGAAGCAAGGTTGGCCTTGGCTTCAAACTGAACTAGCTTAATTTTCTAGCATATACTTTAAATGCCCGCTTAGCTGCGGGCATTTTTCTATGGGAAATAGGAGACGAATATGTCTGAGCAGCTGACCCAAGAGCAGATGGATACCATTAATCGCTACAACGAAGAGCAACGTTTAAAGTACTGCGTAAAAGAGATTGTGGCGAATCGTAAGGTTTGGATTCTAAAAGACGAACATGGCTGTGTCATGTTAAATACAGAAGATGATGATTGTGTACCAGTATGGCCAAACGAAGAATTTGCTTTGCAATGGGCGAATGGTGATTGGGAAGATTGCGAGCCTGAGGCGATCTCTTTAAACAAGTGGCACAGCCGTTGGACCTCTGGTCTAGAGGATGACGAGCTATCGATTGTTGTATTCCCAAATCAAAATGAAGAAGGGGTCGTATTGTTTCCTGACGAGTTTGATTTTGAACTGCGCAAACAAGCGAGCCGCCGTTAGTTCTTTGATTAGTACCCATGCAATAAAGAAGCCTGCGTTAAAGCAGGCTTCTTTACATTTGCACGATTACATCTTTGATAAGCTATTTTGTTTGATGGCTTGGCGCTTTATAAAAGTGGCTTTCGACTAGTCGTTGAGTAATAGGATGCTCGGGATGAGTCAGTACGTGGTTGGTCTCGCCAAACTCGACCACTTCACCTTCATGCATCACCATCACTTTATCAGTAATATGCTTAACAATGCCAATATGCTGAGACACGTACACAAATGACAATCCCATCTCTTCTTGCAACTCGAGGAATAAGTTAATGATCTGCGAGCGCATTGCCATATCCAAACCGTTTAACGCCTCATCAGCGACAATGATGGAAGGTTGAAGAATAAGTGCACGAGCCAAACACACGCGCTGTTTTTGACCGGCAGCTAGCATTTGTGGATAAAAATAGGCGTGCTCAGGCAGCAATCCTACGCGGAGTAGGGTGTTCTTTACACGCTGCATGCGCGCATCTGGCGGCATGTTGGTATTTCGCTTTAGCGGACCTTCTAAAATACGACCAATCTGGATTCGTGGGTTTAACGATGTGTTTGGATCTTGGAAAATCATGCGGATGAGCTTGCAGCGTGTCGCGTAATCTTTGTGCTCCAATCGTTCGCCATTCACACGGATCTCTCCGGAGCTTGGTTCAACAACGCCAGCAAGCATACGAGCTAGTGTGGATTTTCCTGACCCGTTTTGACCAATAAAACCAATAGTTTGTCCTGGCTCTAAAGTAAAGCTTACCGGTTTAACTGCCTCATTAACCTGACGTTTGAACAGACGGGAGCGCGTAACAAATTGCTTCGATAAATTATCGACTTCAAGTAACGCACTCATGACTTTTTCTCCGTGTTCAATGGAAAGTGGCAGTTAAATTTATGATTCTTAATTCGTCTGGTGTGTGGAATTTCTACACATTGTTTCTGCGCATATGGGCAACGTGGTCCGAGGCGACAACCGATAGGCAGATGCTGCAATGGCGGAATCGAGCCCGGTAGGGATTGGAGTTTTTGCTTGTGTGGTACCCAATCATTAAAGTCAGGCATCGCTTTAAGCAAGGCATCGGTGTACGGGTGCTTGGGTGCCGCAATGATTTTACTGGTATCGGCAGACTCCACCGACTGACCACAATACATTACCGTAATACGTCCTGCCCACTGTGTTATGGTCGCTAAGTCGTGGCCGATAAGCAAAATGGTTGTGTTATTAAGTTGGTTCATGCGGCTCAACAGACGCAAAATTTGCGATTGAGTAATCGGGTCTAAGTCGTTGGTTGGCTCATCTGCGATCAGCAACTTTGGTTTGGTCGCTATCGCCATGGCAATCATGACTTTTTGACACTCACCATCAGTCAGTTCATAAGGGTAGCTACCCATTAAACGCTTGTGATCTTTAATACCCACTTTATGCAAAAGCGCGATGGCCTGTTTTTTACGCCATTTAAATCGCTCCCACCATTTCCCTTCAAATGCGCGAGATGGAATGGATTCAATCAATTGACGCCCGACTTCCTCTGAAGGGTCAAGACAAGTTGAAGGTTCTTGGAAAATCATCGCAATATCACGAGCAATGACGCGCCGACGCTCTTTTGGTGTAAGCTGAAGCAAGTCAATATTGCCAAGGCGCATACGGTCTGCGGTGATGCGCCAGTTATCTTTACTTACCCCGACAATCGCTTTTGCAACTAAGCTTTTCCCTGAACCAGACTCACCTACAAGACCACGAATTTCGCCTTCGTTCAAAGTTAGGCTCATTCGGTCAACGGCTTTGACCAACCCTTGAGGTGTTTCGATCTCAATGGTCAAATGTCGAATATCTAACAACGGCATTATTCGATCCCCGCATTAAGCGCTTGACGTACACCTTCACCTACTAAGTTTAGGGTAATAACAGTAAACATGATGGTCAGGCCGGGTAGGGTCACTGTCCAAGGTGCAATATAAATAAGCTCGACAGAGTCACCTAATATTGCTCCCCACTCGGTGCTTGGGGCCTGTGCGCCTAGGCCAAGAAAACCCAGTGCCGTAATATCTAAAATCGCAGCAGAGAGCGCGAGTGTGATTTCAGCGGCAATG
This sequence comes from Vibrio sp. 2033, assembly GCF_033339735.1. Lineage (NCBI taxonomy): Bacteria > Pseudomonadati > Pseudomonadota > Gammaproteobacteria > Vibrionales > Vibrionaceae > Vibrio > Vibrio sp. 2033. The sequence continues at coordinate 518,993 of NZ_JAWOVC010000001.1, read as the reverse complement.
ACCGTCAGAATGTTAGGAAGAATTGAACTCCACAGTAAGTAGAAATCATTAGCGCCATCAAGGCGTGCTGCCATTATGTAGTCTTTTTCAACTTCGGTGTGGACTGCGATATAAACGGAGCGAATAAAACGCGGAATCAAAGCCAAGCAGATTGCGAGTAAAATATTGAACCCACCAAAGCCTAGAAATGCCACAAAAATGATTGCTAATAAGAGCGACGGGATCGACATGACGGTATCGAGCAAGTGGTTGAGAGTACTCGACAGTAAGCCTTTCGTCATACCTGCCAATACGCCAATTAAACAGCCTACAACGGCAGCAATTGCGGTGATGGCGACAGCAGCGCCAAATGTCAGCTGAGAGCCCATAATCAGGCGCGAAAGAATATCTCTACCTAAGTCATCGGTCCCCAAAAAGTAATCAACCGTTCCTGCTGGGGCCCATGATGGCGGCACAAGCAACTCACCTGACTGTGCTTGGGCGTCAAATGGTGCAAGTAGGGGGGCAAAAATGGTAATAAGGACGATAAACACCAAGCACCACAAGCCAAACATGGCTAGTCCGTTGGCGCGGTAGCTTCGCCAAAAACGCTCAAACTGTGTTGGAATGCGCTCTTCCTGATAAACGTTATTTGTTAGCATACCATTCCTTTCGAACTAAAGGGTTAATCATCGCGCCAATCAAATCCGAGAGTATGTTAGCGGTAAGAACCAAAGTCGCAAGTACCATCACGCCAGCTTGGATAGATGCATAGTCTTGGCTTGCTAGCGCATCTAAAAGCCAACGACCAATACCTGGCCAGTTAAAAATAGACTCCGTGATGATAGCTAAGGTAATCATACTCGAAAGTTGAACACCAACTTTGGGAATGATAGGCGGTATCGCATTCCGCAATACATGTTGAGTTACGATTTCGCGGTTCGAAAGACCTTTGATTCTCGCTGCACGGATGTAGTTTTGGCTCATCACTTCCGCTACCGAGGAGCGCATTAGTCCGACAACCTGGGTGGTTGGAGCCAAAGCGAGCACCAAACATGGCAGTACCATATGCTCAATAACGCTTTGCAGTGCGTGAGCGCGGTATTCGCCTTTCGCCATGAATGCGTCGATAATGGCAAACCCGGTTACATGATCAATTTCGTAAAGTAAATCATACCGTCCCGCAACGGGAAATAGTTGGTATTCCAATGAAAAGACCATGATAAGTAGCAGAGCTACCCAAAAGATTGGGGCGGAATAACCAGACATTGACATGAATGAAATGCTGGTATCGAGCCATTTACCTTGCTTCATCCCAGCCACGGTTCCAAGTGGAATACCGATCAAAAGGGACACCAAAAAGGCAAAGAAACACAATTCCAAAGTGGCTGGGAATACAACGGCGAGCTCGTCATAAATCGCGTTGCCGTTTTTACTTATGCCAAAATCAAGCTGAGAAAGGTTGATTAAGTAAGTTTGCCAACCAGACCAAAAATCAACGTTTGCCCAGTGCGAGAGAGGGTCAAGGCGTAGCAGAGAAAAGCCCACTAATGTAAGGATCATCAAAGTGATGATAAATAGGTTAAAGCGTCGAACGGTATACCAAAACATCAGTGAATTCTCTCAACTCTATCAAACGGTTGGGCATTGAAAGGGCTTGATTTGAAGCCTGTCAGCGATTTGTCGTGCACACGGAACTGCACGCCATGCGCCAGAGGAATAACCGGGAACTCTTGATTCAAAATGTTCTGTGCTTGGCGATATAGGTTCAAACGGTAACGCGGTTCTTGAGTTTCTAACGCCAAATCGAGCAAGAAATCGAAGTCATCGTTACACCACATGGATACGTTAAGGCCAACGCGGTCAGACTCGCAAGATAATAAAGGGCGGAAAAAGTTGTCAGGATCCCCGGTATCACCAATCCAACCTGTTAAAAGTAAATCGATATCGTTGATGTTCTCCAAATCCACACGTTCAAACCTATCATCGGTCAGTAGCGTTAATTTAACCCCAATATCGGCAAAATTCGCTTGGATTAGCTCTGCGGTCTTGCGAGGGCTTGGGTTAAAAGCACGTGGTTCAAGTGGTACCCACATGGTCAATTCTAGGCCGTCTTCGTAGCCTGCATCTCGAAGTAGTGCCAATGCATAATTCCGGTCATAACGAATTTTTACGCTGTCTTTTTGATAAGCCCATGAATTTGGTGGTAGCAAGGTATAAGCTTGGGAGCCAGTTCCGTAGTAAACCGAATCTAAAATATTTTGACGGTTGATCGCTAAGTTAAGAGCTTGGCGAACTCGAGCATCACTCAGCGCGGTGGTTTCTGTGTTTATCGCAATAAAGGAAACGTTGTTAGCTGGTGTAGCCGTCAGCTCAAGGTTGTCATTTTCTTGAATGACAGGTATTTGGCTCGAAATAGGTGAAGAGAGTACGTCACACTCGTTTCTTAAAAGTTTAGCTAATGTACCCGTGCCTCTGTGAGAGATATCGAACACCACTTGTTCCATTTTTGCTGGTGACTTCCAGTAATTAGAATGACGCTCTAATCGAATCAAGTCGTTCACTTGGTACTCTTTTAATTGATAAGGGCCGGTACCGATAGGAAGTTGGTCGATTTCTTCTTTATGATCTTTTGCTGCCAATTGCTGTCCATACTCCGCAGACAAGATAACCGCATGGCTGGTGGCAATATTGGCCAAGAAAGAAAAGTTTGGCTGAGATAACGTAAACCTTACCGTATACTCATCTATTGCAACCACGTCTTGGAGTAGGTTTTGAAAATCTAACCCTGCAAACCATGGATAAAAACCACCACCTACTTGGTGAAAAGGATGGTCTACATCGATGATTCGCTTGAAGCTAAATACCACATCTTTTGCATTCAATGGGCGAGTGGGTGTGAACCAAGGCGTGGTTTGGAATTGAACACCACGTTTAAGCTTAAACGTGTATTCCGTCCCTGATTCATTTACTGACCAACTCTCGGCGATGCTTGCCACGGGCTGATGTGATTTAGGATCGAGCGTGAGCAGCGTATCGTACAGCTGCGGGCTCAGAGCCTCTGCGGTAATACCGCTATCAATAAGCTGAGGGTTAAACGTGGTCGGCTTACCTTGTCCGCAAAACACAAAGCCAGCTTTGCGAATATCATTGTGGTCAATTTCATCGCCACAAGCGGTCAGTAGGCTAATCCCAATAAGGCTCAGCGATAATCTTATAAAAGCATTCATAATATGAAATGTTCATTGGATCTTGCTCGTTTCGTTTGATCTTACTCTTTCAAAGCTAACAAGCGAAAATGATCTCGCTAATTTATCACCTTTGTGAACTCGCTCCAAACATAAAATCCATACACTGTAAGGTGTTATGCCATAAATGCATGCGAATTAGAGCGCAGTCACGAGCTCGTGTATTGATTGAGTACTCTCGGTCAAGTTAGCTTTGTCCGACCAAACCATATTTTCTAACCATCCCTCGTAATTGGTGATAGCTCAAGCCAAGTAGCTCGGCTGCTTGTCGTTGATTAAACTTGGCTTCTTCCAATGCACGATTGAGTAAATGGATATCTTGTTCCTCTTGCCATTGTTTATAGTCTAGAGGGAATTGGATGGTGTTGCTTGATGCTTCCTCTTCTTGTTGCTCTGCTTGTGTTGCACTATGGCCAAGCGCGCTGAGCCAAACTGTTTCAAAAGGATTGAAAATCAGTTCATCAATTGGGTGAGCATTCAGACCATGTTGGTAAATCGCACGTTCAATCACGTTTTTTAGTTCGCGGACGTTACCGGGCCATTCATATTCAATAAGCGACTGCTGCGCTTTTGGGGTAAAACCGACAAAGTATTCCAGTTGCAGTTCACGACACATTTTCATCGCGTAGTGCTCTGCTAAAGAGAGAATGTCTTCTTTGCGCTCGCGAAGAGGGGGTAACATAATGACATCGAAGGCTAGCCTGTCGAGCAGATCTGCACGAAAATCACCTTGCTCTGCCAACTTTGGTAGGTCGGCATTGGTTGCACAAACAAGTCGAACATCCGCATTGAGAGCGGTATGACCGCCAACTCGTTCATATTCACCATATTCAATGACACGTAATAGCTTTTCTTGAACTAAAAGTGGTGCGGTTGCCAGTTCGTCAAGAAACAAAGTACCGCCCTCGGCGCGCTCGAAACGCCCTTTATGCTTACCTTTAGAGCCCGTGAAGGAGCCGGATTCATGTCCAAACAATTCGGAATCTATTAGCCCTTCGCTTAATGTCGCACAGTTGAGTGATAGTAGTGGTTTATCCCAACGTCTTGATAAATAATGCAAACGCTGAGCGATGAGTTCTTTACCCGTACCTCGTTCACCAATGATGAGGACAGGGCGCTCAATGGGTGCAAGTTGTGATACTTTATCTAGTACAGCGAGAAAAGCAGGTGATTCACCAATCAGGTTTTGCTTCATAAAATCCTTCTTATTTAACAGCCGAGCCATGATTCAGGGATAGAGTTGGTAAATTTCACCAACAGTTGGTGAAAAACATCATAGCACAATAGTGTGTAACGACAACAAAATGAATAACACTCTGATTTAAAAGAAAATTATAAGTTGGCACGTTACTTGTTATATATTCAGGGAGACACAAGGTTAATCACCACCTTGTCGAGTTTTAATAGGAAAAAAGAGGAGTTCCGTTATGGGTATTTTTTCTCGATTTGCAGATATCGTTAACTCAAACATCAGTGCATTACTGGACAAGGCGGAAGATCCTGAAAAAATGATCCGTCTTATCATTCAAGAAATGGAAGACACACTTGTTGAAGTGCGTACTAACTCGGCTAAAGCGATTGCAGACAAGAAAGAGTTGGCTCGTAAGGTTGAAACGTTAGAAGAGCAAATTGGCGAATGGGGCCAAAAAGCGAGCTTAGCATTAGTGAAAGAGCGTGAAGATCTAGCTCGTGCAGCGTTAATTGAAAAGCAAAAGCTAGAGCAAGTGATTAAAGGCCTCCACACTGAGCAAACCTTAGTGGAAGAAACGATCGATAAGCTTACTGGCGAGATTGGTAAGTTGGAAAGCAAAATTGCCGAAACGCGCGCAAAACAGCAAGCACTAGCAATTCGTAACCAAACTGCATCTAACCGTCGTGATGTGCAAAAACACCTGCACACTAGCCGCACTAATGAAGCGATGGCGAAATTTGAGCAGTACTCACGTAAAGTGGATGAAATGGAAGCGGAAGCAGACCTGTATGCTCAAACTGGTAATGCTAAATCGCTAGAACAAGAGTTTGCAGAGTTGCAGGCACAAGACGAAATTGAAAAAGAGTTGGCAAAACTGAAAGAACAGATGTCATCGAAAGATAAATAAGAAAGGAGCCATCTATGTCGGCATTTTTTATAGCAGGACCAGTGATTGTCTTTTTAATCTTTGTCGCTCCACTATGGCTCTTCTTACACTATCGCAGCAAACGCAAAACAGATAGTGCACTGTCGAGCCAAGATTTAGAGCGCCTTCAGGTACTATCTGAAAAAGCGGAAGCGATGCAGTCCCGAGTTGATACATTGGAGCGCATCTTGGATGCTGAGTCACCAACATGGAGACGAAAGTATGAATAATCGAGAACTGTATCGTGATCCAGTAAATGGCAAAATCTCCGGTGTTTGCGCCGGAATTGCCAACTACTTTGGTGCAGAAGTTTGGTTGATTCGTATTGTAGTGATTTCTGCAGCTCTGTTAGGTGGTACGTTTTTGGTATTGTTAGCGTACATCGCGATGGCGTTTATGTTAGAAAAGCAACCAGTAACGTATTCTGAAAATATCAGAGCGCAGCAAGAGCATACGCTCAAAAGTAAGCCTTGGCAGAAAGGGCAAAGCCCTGATCAACTGCTCAGTGTGTTGGAAAGGGATTTTGACCGTCTTGATGGCAAAATTCGTAACATGGAAGCTTATGTTACGTCTGATACATATAGGGTGAACAGAGAATTCAGTAAGCTCTAGGCATTTTGTATCCAAAGAAGATTTAACTGAAGCAGGCATAAAGCCTGCTTTTTTATCACAAATTACTAATTTTAAAGCACTATTAATCTTTTCTGCTCTGGAAGTTCGTTCAAAATTCATCTACTTTAAAAATAATCCCCCAATTTTTATGGATGAATGTAATGAGAAAATTGCTCATTCCTATTGCCATCTCGGCTGTCTTGTCGGGGTGCGGTAAAGAACTTCCTCCTGTTCCTGAACCTGAATCGCGCCCTGCGAAGCTATTTACAGTATCTGTTGGCAATGCCCAGTTTGAGCGACATTTTCCTGCCACGACGGAAGCTGGCGATAGAGCAGTACTGACATTTCGAGTTCCTGGGCTTCTTCAAACGATAGAAGTGAATGAAGGTCAAGTCGTCAGTAAAGGTGATGTTTTGGCGTCATTAAACCCAGATGAATATTCTCTGCTCGAACAGCAAGCCCGGGCAAATTTTTTGCTCGCAGATGTGCAATACAAGCGATACCAAAAGCTACGTAAAGACCAAGTAGTATCTGAGCAAGATTTTGATGAGGCAAAAGCGAATCACAACTCGGCAAAAGCTCAATGGAATCAAGCAAAGGCAAACTTAAGGTATACCAAACTTGTCGCGCCATATGATGGCACCATTTCGTACATTCCAGCAGAAAACCATGAATATGTTGCCGCGAAAGAAGGGGTGATGAATATTCAGTCCAACCAACTCCTCAAAGTGATATTCCAAATCCCAGACTATCTTCTAAATCGTTACACGCAGGGGAGCGATGTCTCTGCCAGAATGATATTTGATGCGTTCCCCGAGCGAGCCTTTGATTTAACCTTTCAGGAAATCGATACAGAAGCCGATCCTAAAACAGGCAGTTACAAAGTCACGATGGTCATGGAACGGCCAGCAGAAATAGGCCTTTTGCCGGGAATGTCTGGCAATGCTTACCTCCTGTCCAAAAGTGCAGGAGCGACAAAGATTCCTAACTCTGCGCTGCTAGTAGAGAACGGCAAAACATACGTTTGGCGTGTCGATGAGCAAGGCATTGTGTCCAAAGCCGCAATTGAGATGAATGACAAAAATCAAGTGTTAGCTGGGCTTAACGATGGCGACCAAATCATTATCTCGGGTGTCAGTGTAATTGAACCCGGAATTAAGGTAAGAGCGTGGATTAAGGAAAGAGGGTTGTAATATGAAAGGAATCATCTCTCTAGCGACTTTACTTTCAACGCTTTTTCTCGTTGGCTGTGGGGATAAGGCGCCAGAAAAAGAGCTCGAAACGCCACGAGTTAGAGTTACGTCATTAGCGGGAAACAAGGTGGACGACAACTTGTACTTCCCTGCGGTTGCGAATGCAGCGGATCGCTCTCATTTGAGCTTCAGAGTGGCAGGAGAAGTCAGCCGCATCATGGTAAAAGAGGGCGACAAAGTCACGAAGGGTGATGTTATTGCAACGCTAGATCCCACGGACTATGAGTTGGATGTAGATAATGCGAGTGCGCGTTTTTCTGTTGTCGACAGTCAGTATCGCCGCTCACGCCCTTTGGTTGATAAAGGCCTATTAGCTAAGTCTCAGTTTGATGAAATTGCAGCACAACGACAAATCGCCTTAGCAGAGCTTCAGTTAGCCAAACTTCGTCTATCATTTACTGCCTTAAAAGCGCCCGTGGATGGGATTATTTCGCGAGTTAATATCGACCAATTCGAAAATGTTCAAGTCGGACAGCATATCGTTAATATTCACAGCTTGGAGCGAGTCGAAGTGTTGATTCAGCTTCCAGACCGCCTCTATGTGAACCAACCGCCAACGGAAGAAAGACTCACCGCGATCAAAGCATTGGTGCGCGTGCCCAGCGGTAACGAATATAACGCGACGGTAAAAGAATTTACAACCGAACCCGACCCAACAACAGGTACGTTTACTGTCACACTGTCGCTTCCTATGCCGGAAGAAGAGTACATCCTAGATGGGATGGCTGTTGAAGTAACGTCTAAAGACGAGAATGTTGGGCTTGATCTAAACCTAGGAATTAATGTCCCTATCGAAGCCATTTTTAATGCGGATGGTGACGAGTTGGGGCGCGAAAACAAATTTGTTTGGGTACTGAATGGCGACAATACGGTATCGCGCAAACAGGTGCGAGCAGGTAAGGCATCTAAAACGTCCATTCAAATCCTTGATGGTCTCATGCTCAAAGACAAAGTTGTGATTGCCGGTGTTTCTCGATTAAGGGATGGCATGAAAGTGGAAGTGATACAGGAAATGGCTATGCAGGAGGCTGGTCTATGAGCGACCTTAATAAATCAGTGCCTCAAAGTGATGATGATGTGACCGGTATTGCTGCGTACTTCATCCGAAATCGCGTCATCAGTTGGATGGTCGCACTGATATTTTTGATTGGTGGTATCGCCGCATTCTTTGGTTTAGGGCGTCTTGAGGACCCTGCTTTTACTATTAAAGATGCGATGGTAGTGACCTCTTACCCTGGTGCGACACCGCAACAAGTCGAAGAAGAAGTGACGTACCCAATCGAAAAAGCGATTCAGCAGCTTACTTATGTTGATGAAGTGAATTCGATTTCTAGCCGAGGATTATCGCAAATCACGGTCACGATGAAGAACAATTATGGCCCTGATGATCTGCCACAAATCTGGGATGAGTTACGCCGTAAAGTGAACGACCTTAAAGGGACGTTGCCTCCAGGTGTGAATGAACCTCAAGTGATCGATGATTTTGGTGATGTTTACGGGATTTTGTTAGCGGTGACTGGCGACGGTTATAGCTATAAAGAGCTACTGGATTACGTCGATTACTTACGCCGAGAGCTCGAACTGGTTGATGGCGTGAGTAAAGTTTCGGTATCTGGGCAACAGCAAGAGCAAGTGTTCATCGAAGTATCGATGAAAAAATTGAGCAGTATAGGTCTTGCTCCGGATACCGTGTTTAATCTTCTTTCGACGCAAAACGTAGTTTCTGACGCAGGAGCGATCAGAATTGGTGATGAGTACATCAGAATTCAGCCGACTGGCGAGTTCCAGAGTGTGGATGAGCTAGGCGATTTGTTGATTACTGAGTCGGGTGCTCAGGGGCTCATCTTCTTGAAAGATGTGGCGGAAATAAAACGTGGTTACGTAGAAGTCCCGAATAATATTATTAATTTTAACGGAAGTCTTGCACTAAACGTCGGCGTTTCTTTTGCTGAAGGCGTCAACGTCGTTGAAGTCGGAAAAGCATTTGATCATCGCCTTGCCGAGCTAAAGTACCAGCAACCTGTCGGTATCGAAATTTCGGAAATCTATAGTCAGCCGAAAGAAGTGGATAAATCGGTTAGCGGTTTTGTTGTGAGCTTGGCTCAAGCTGTCGGTATCGTCATTATCGTACTTCTGTTCTTTATGGGGCTACGTTCTGGGCTACTAATCGGTTTAATCTTGCTGCTGACGGTGCTGGGTACGTTCATTTTCATGAAGTATCTCGCGATAGATTTACAGCGGATTTCATTAGGTGCCTTGGTTATCGCGTTAGGTATGCTGGTGGACAATGCCATCGTTGTGGTTGAGGGGATTTTGATTGGTACTCAAAAAGGGCGAACTCGACTCCAAGCAGCGACCGACATTGTTACCCAAACCAAGTGGCCATTACTTGGGGCAACTGTGATTGCGGTAACTGCATTTGCGCCAATTGGACTGTCTGAAGACTCGACGGGCGAATACTGTGGCACTTTATTTACGGTTCTGCTGATCTCTTTAATGTTGAGCTGGTTTACCGCTATCTCGTTGACACCATTCTTTGCTGACATCTTCTTTAAAGGCCAGAAGATTAAACAAGGTGAAGGGGAAGAAAATGATCCATATAACGGGGTTATTTTCGTTATTTATAAAAAGTTTCTTCAGTTTTGTATGCGTCGTGCTTGGTTTACCGTTGTGGTGCTGATTGCGGGATTAGCGGCAAGTGTTTACGGGTTCACCTTTGTGAAGCAAGCGTTTTTCCCATCTTCGACAACGCCGATTTTTCAGTTAGATGTATGGATGCCAGAAGGAACTGATATTCGAGCAACCAACACAACGCTTAAAGAGTTAGAAAGTTGGTTAGCTAAGCATGAGCATGTTGACCATATCACGACGACCGCGGGTAAAGGCTTACAGCGCTTCATGTTAACGTACGCGCCAGAGAAAAGTTATGCGGCTTATGGTGAGATAACCACTCGTATGGAAAACTACGAAGCGTTAAAACCATTAATGGCGAAGTTTCGAGAGTATTTAAAAGCCAACTACCCAGAAATCAATTACAAGCTCAAACAGATCGAGTTAGGCCCTGGTGGTGGTGCAAAAATTGAAGCGCGGATTATTGGTTCAGATCCAACCGTCCTTCGTACGATAGCCGCTCAGGTCAAGGACATCATGTACGCCGATCCTCAGGCAACAAATATCAGGCATGATTGGCGTGAACGAACCCAAGTTCTTGAACCGCAGTTTAACGAGAGTCAGGCACGTCGCTATGGCATTACAAAATCAGATGTCGATGACTTCTTGTCCATGTCATTCTCTGGAATGACGATAGGCCTTTACCGAGACGGCACTACGCTCATGCCTATCGTGGCTCGCTTACCTGAAGATGAACGTATTGATATTCGTAACATTGAAGGCATGAAAATATGGAGTCCAGCACAGAGTGAGTTTATCCCACTTCAACAAGTCACAATGGGTTACGACATGCGTTGGGAGGATCCTATCATCGTACGTAAGAACCGTAAGCGTATGCTCACTGTGATGGCAGACCCTGATATTCTAGGTGAAGAAACCGCATCGACGTTGCAAAAACGTTTACAGCCCCAAATCGAAGCGATTCAAATGCCTCCTGGCTATTCACTAGAGTGGGGTGGTGAATACGAATCTTCTGGTGATGCTCAAGAGTCGCTGTTTACTACCATGCCAATGGGGTACTTGTTCATGTTCTTGATCACTGTATTCCTATTTAACTCTATCAAAGAGCCACTCATTGTTTGGCTTACCGTGCCGCTGGCGTTAATTGGTGTCACTACCGGTTTGTTGGCGCTCAACACGCCGTTTGGTTTTATGGCATTGCTCGGCTTCTTAAGCTTATCGGGAATGGTGCTCAAAAATGGCATCGTATTACTGGACCAAATTGAAATTGAAATGAAGTCCGGTAAAGAGGCTTATGACGCGGTTGTTGATGCTGCGGTAAGTCGCGTCCGTCCCGTTTGTATGGCTGCTATCACGACGATCCTTGGTATGATCCCACTGTTGCCAGATATTTTCTTCAAACCAATGGCGGTTACGATTATGTTTGGTTTGGGTTTTGCGACAGTCCTGACACTGATTGTCGTGCCAGTGTTGTATCGTTTGTTCCATAAAGTGGCAGTACCGAAACAGGCTTAGTGCTACTGATATAAAGATGAAAAGTATTGCGCCTCTAGCTCATCAGTTAGAGGCGCTTTTTAAGGCAGAATAATGACAGAACAAAAAACGTGTGCGTGGGCGATGAATCACCCATTAGAGCGCGAATATCATGATTCCGAATGGGGCGTGCCAGTATATGACGACCAAGTCCTGTTTGAATTTATTACTTTGGAAGGTGCGCAAGCTGGTCTTAGTTGGATCACCATCCTTAAAAAGCGCGAAGGTTACAGAGAAGCGTTCGAGAATTACGATCTAGATGCGTTGGAACAAAGAAATGAAGAACGCGCTGAATACATCGTGGAAAACTTCGATGTTGTGAGACATCGCGGAAAGATTAACTCGGTATTCAGTAATGCCAAAGCGGCCAAAGCGTTAATTGCTGAATACGGGAGTTTATCAGACGCGTTGTGGCAGTTCGTGGACGGTGAACCAATCGTCAATCAATGGCAACATATGAGTGACGTACCAGCTTCGACAGAGCAATCCAAAGCCATGAGTAAATTTCTAAAAAAGAAAGGCTTCAAGTTTGTCGGTGAAACCATCTGTTATGCTTTCATGCAAGCCGTCGGCATGGTGGATGACCATATCGTGGGATGTCCTAAAAAGCAGAATAAGTAACGTTTGGCGATTAAGCTAATGTTGTTAGTTCTGGCTATCATGAATACGTTCCAAAGCTTCGATTCGACGCCATTGAGTGGCATCGAAGCTTTGTTTTCTTAAAGCAATGATTTCTGCCTGTTTTTCGTCTTGCCCTAGAAAATCCCTATTCAGAATATTTTGACGCTGCTTTAAGTAAGTGGCGAGTTGAGTCTCAAATGATGCTCTTTGCTCATCAAGCTTTTGCAGCCTCTGCGCTCCGGCATCTCCTACCAGAGCAACACGGGCGATGTACTTGTCTTGTGAATCAAGCTGAGAAGCTTGCTCGAGCTGCTCTGCTAATGCGTTATTGCGTTCACTTTCTCGTATGTAATCCGGTTGTTCTGATAGCGCTTGATTGAGAAGGTGTGCTTGACTCTCGATATCCGATGCCTGTGTTTTAATCGTCAGCTTTTCTAAAGCAAGTTGGCGAAGTCGGTTTTCTTCGTCAAACAATTGGGTTATCTGCACCTCGTTAAAGTATTGAAGCTGTAAGTTCAGTATTGCTTCATTCAGCATGGTTAACTGTTCAAGCGTTAGGTGGTTGTGCTCAAAAGGCTCTAATGCAGTGAGTGCTTGCTTGTAGGAAAGGTAGGCTTGAAAAAGTGTGGCATCAATATTCAGAGTTTGCTTTGCTAAAGTGTCATCATTGACTTCCGCTTTGATCGTATCGAGATCTTCTTCGCCCAGCCGGCTAAGAGAATATTCGAAGAAATCTTTTGGAGAAGAGACATCGGCGGCTATATCTTGCTGAGATTGCGAATGGTTAGAGGTTATCTCTTGTTGTTTGTCGCTTTGCAACAGAGAAAGCGCTCCCACGCCAAATATCGAGAGCAGGATAAAAGTGGTGAGAGCGACTTTCTTCATTGTGATGACCTCTTATAAACCTTGAAGTTTGAGACGATTTGCATGTTGGCGATAAAGCGTGACTGGATCGGTTTCAAAAAGATGATGAATACCGAGTAGGCCGTTAATTTCATCCAAATGGTTCATTTGATAATCATCACGTATGACTTTGCCCAAATGTGTGCTGCACGCACCAACTAAGCCATCATTTGGCCCATCAAAGGCTAAGCCAAGTACCATCATGGCAGCGTCGGTCGGATCGAAAACGTTTGTAAAAGTGGATGATCCGGTCCATGAGTAGTAATAAACGCCATTTGAAGCCAGCAAGTCACCATTACCACATTCACTGGTAGGGACTCCCTCCGGGTAGTGTTGGTTAAACGCTAATGATCCTTCCGTGGTTAATGCTGCTAGTGAGGCTAAAGGGTCTTGGTCGAGATCAGAACCACCTGATAGAAGATTAATAAGAGTAGTTAAGCCTTGCGCCAGTTTTACCGCGAGCTGCTCACTACCCGAACCCTCGGATACGGTTCCACGAACTAGATCTGCCACTTTAGACCCTTTATTAACGCCTCCTATACTCGTAACTGATGCGACTAGGTCAGGACGGACAGAGGCAACATAGCGCGTTGTTGGACCACCATGACTGTGACCAATGAGATTGACTTTCTCTGCGCCTGTTGCTGCAAGTAAGGTTTCTACTTGAGCAAGCAGTTGCTCCCCTCGAACTTCGCTGCTATTGGTCGCGGATACCTGCGCTACATAAACTTTAGCGCCGTCTTTCGTTAAGGAATGTGGTATTCCGAAAAAGTAATCTACGCCTGCGAGGGTATCAAAACCAAATAATCCATGAACCAGAACAATCGGATACTTGGTTTGGGTATAACCTGTTGCAGCGTATACGGAGGTTATTGGGACGGTAATTAAGGTAAAAAGCATTAGCGCTATAAATTTGAGTTTCAAAACTATCTCCTTGTGGTATGACCTCTTATGAATGATAAAAAGTAGGAGAGAAACCCTAAATTTGGAAAGCCTATTTGTGGCACATTAATTCATTCTGTGACTGCTCAATTGAAAAACAACACAAATGATTAACATTAATTGATGGTCGGGGTGAATGTTAGTTAATTCTAATTAAGTCAGGGGTTTATAAAAACGCCCCGCAATGCAGGGCGATTCAATCATTGTTATAGGGAGACTTCTTTTTCAAGCATTAAGGCGTTATAACGCGCAAAACCAGCCTCTAAATCAGCGATCAAGTCATTTACGTCTTCTAAGCCAATATGAATACGAACCAAAGTACCTTCAAAGTGTGGGTGAGCTACGGTTCTCAGGCTGTTAAAACTCTTAGGTTCGTTAGCTAGAATGAGGCTTTCATAACCGCCCCAAGAGTAACCCATACTGAAGTGTTTCATACCATCAAGCAGAGCCGTTGTCGCTTTTGGATAAGACGTTTTGAGAACAAAAGAAAACAAGCCGTTTCCACCTGTGAAGTCTCGTTTGAAAAACTCATGGCCAGGGCTTGTTTCTAAAGCTGGATGGCGGACATGATCAACTTCTGGGCGAGAAGCGAGCCACTGAGCGACTTTTAAACTGCTTTCTGCGTGCTGTCTTAGGCGAACATCCAACGTGCGAATACCTCGAAGACCTAGGTATGCGTCGTCAGGAGAAACGCACTGACCCATCAGGTAGCTTTGTTCACGAAGCTGATCCCAATACTTTTCAGAAGCCACAGCAGTACCTAGCATGACATCTGAATGTCCAACGATATACTTAGTTGCCGCTTGAATGGAAATGTCTACCCCATGCTCGAAAGGAGAGAAGTTCACGCCAGCTCCCCATGTATTGTCTAGCATCACGATGATATCTTGCTCGTGGGCAATGCGCGCTAATGTAGGCACATCTTGGACTTCCATGGTTATTGAACCAGGAGACTCCAAGAAAAGGACTTTGGTATTCGGCTGAATCAAGTCTCGGATACCTTCACCGATCATTGGGTCATAATAGGTGGTTTCGATGCCCATCTTCTTCATGATGGTGTTACAAAAGTCACGAGTTGGTTCGTAACAAGTGTCCACCATTAGAATATGATCGCCAGTTTCAACGAAAGAGAGGATGGCGTTTGAAATTGCTGCCGTTCCACAAGGGTAAAGCGCGCAACCAGCTCCACCTTCAATCTCAACCATTGCGTCTTGGAAAGCAAAGTGCGTGTTGGTGCCTCGGCGACCATAAAACAATGTTTTGTTTGCACGATTAATGGTGGCTTGGTTCTTTTCTGCAACGGTATTGAATACCACGGTTGAAGCGCGTTGAACGGGTGGGTTTACAACACCATTTGTCCACTTTTTATCGCGGCCAGCGGTAATGAGTTTGGTTTTTTTTCCCTCTGACATAAAAGTTCCCTGTCTTAAATATTGCGGTTTTGAATATTTAAAACATGGACGACGTAGGTTATGCAAGGGAAAAGTCAACTATCAGCCAATAACAGCCAAGATGAACAGGTAATGCTGTCGAGAGGTATCGTGTAGATAGGGAGCTAAAAGAACAAACCTCCAGCAGGATGCATGTAGTGCTGGAGGTTTTTTAGCCTGTGTATTTGAGGTATTAGAGGAGTGGGTTGAAGAGATAGAACACTCGCTCTAAGAACCGAGAAAATAGGCTCCTTTTCTCCCATTCTTCCAATACAACAGTGTGAGATTGCTTAATATAGCTATCTTGTAACCAAGACATTTGCTTGGTGAACTCTTCGTCATCAACGGCGAGGGTCACTTCGAAGTTCAGCCACAAGCTGCGCATATCCATGTTTACGGTGCCAACTAAACAGAATTGGTCGTCAATTACGACAGATTTTGTATGCAGCAAACCACCATAAAACTCATAAATCTTGACCCCTGCACTCAAGAGCTCACTATAAAAAGCGCGTGACGCCCATTGCACCATCATAGAGTCATTTTTATGTGGAATAATGAGTTCAACGTCAATGCCTCGTTGTGCTGTCATCTTTAACGTTTCGAGTAAATCAGCATTGGGCACGAAATATGGTGTTGTGATTCGTACCGAGCGATTGGCTTGGTTTATTGCCAATGTTAATACTTGATAGATCAGATATTCCGGCATACCTGGGCCAGAAGGCACAACCTGAATAGGGTGTTGGAATTCACTCTCATCGATCTTGCATTCAGGTAGTCTTGGTAAATGACGTTCGCCAGTTTCGACTTCCCAATCCCAACAGTGGATGGCACTCAATACGTTTACCGTTGGTCCTGTAATGCGAACCATGATGTCCACCCAATGCCCAACGCCACTATTTTGCTTGAAGTAAGCCGGGTCAACCAAGTTCATTGAACCTGTATAAGCAATTTCATCATCAATTACGATGATCTTGCGATGCTGGCGAAGATCAAGACGACGTAAGAAAATACGCCACATCTTCACTTCTAACGCTTGAATAACTTCAATTCCAGCATCCTGCATCATTCGATACCAAGGACTTCTGAAAAAACGTGGACTACCTGCTGAATCGAGCAATAGCTTGACATCTACGCCGCGTTTAGCCGCTTGGATAAGTGCAGAAGCGACAGAGTCAGCCAAACCACCCGGATGCCAAATGTAGAATACCATTCGAATACTGCTCTGCGCGTTTTCGATGTCTTCAATAATGGAATGCAAAATCTCATTAGGTGACTGTTGCAGCGACAATGTATTACCGCTCAATGCGGGAAGACCAAGGCGGTTGTTACAAAGTTCATCAATTCGGTAGATGTGCCTTCCCATCGTTTCTGGGTTGTGCGCGTTACAGTCGTTAAGCTGACTGAACCACTTCTCGAATGGTGTAAACATCTCTTTCGCACGTTCGGCTCGTTTTCTGCCTAAGTTCAGTTCACCGAAGAGGAAATAACATGCGACACCCAGAACGGGAAGGATATAAATGATCATTAGCCAAGCTAAAGACACGCTCACTGCACGGCGCTTTAAAACGACACGAATGGTCACACCTGCGACCAGTAACCAATATAGCCCGATGCCAGCTAAAGTAAGAAAGTGATAAAACTTGTCCATATACGCTCAGAGTAATATGCCCTTCTAGGATATTAAGCATAAAAGTGGGTTGGGGGAATAGATTTCCCATTTAGACGTGGGATTGACCTTATATGAGGAACGAATTTCATAACAGCTGATTCTGTTATTTTAATGTGAAAAATAAGGTCATTCTTTAACTTTTGAACAAAAAAGCAGCATTTAACCTGCGTAACTCGACACTTGTGCGATAAATGTACTTTTTTGGGGTTCCAATTTTAAAGGGGAGCTGCTTTACTTTCTAGATATAGTGCGTCGAACGCTTATTTTATAAGTGTACAATAATTTTTACATAAACTTTTTAGACGCCTATCTCTATGCATACACAACAAACTAATTTTGGAGAAAAAGCGTGGCTACAACTAATACAGCAGCACCACGTGATACGTGGGGGTCTAAACTAGGCTTCGTAATGGCAGCAGCGGGTTCCGCTGTCGGTTTAGGCAATATATGGAAATTCCCTTACACAGCAGGTGAGAGTGGCGGCGGTGCATTCGTTGCTATCTATCTTATCTTTGTAATTTTTATCGGCTTTAGCGTGATGCTGACAGAGTTCGCTATTGGTCGTAAGACAGGTCTTTCTGCCGTAGGTGCATTCAAAACAACTGACCGACGCTGGACGTTCACTGGCGTTATGGGAGTCTTCAGTGGTCTTTTGATCATGGGCTTCTACCCAGTGGTTGGTGGTTGGGCATTGGCCTACATCTTTAAAGTGGGCGGTGGTCTACTCAGCGCGCCAGAAGCAATTGGCGACAGCTTTGGCGGTTTCATCTCAGATCCGATTCAACCTTTAATGTGGATGGGTGTTTACCTGTTCCTTAACGTCATGATCGTGATGAAAGGGATTTCGGGTGGTATTGAGAAAGCCGGTAAGGTTCTGATGCCGCTTCTGTTCTTAATCCTAATCGTTGTTTCTGTTAAAGGCTTGATGCTGCCAGGTGCAATGGCTGGCCTTGAGTTCTTATTCATGCCGGACTTTTCTAAAGTCGACAGCAACGTAGTTCTTGCTGCACTAGGGCAGGCGTTTTTCTCACTTAGCTTAGGTATGGGTTGTATGATGACGTACGGTTCTTACCTGAAGAAGAAAGAGAACCTAGTTCAAACAACCGGTATGGTTACTGCGATGGATACAGGTGTCGCGATTCTTGCTGGTGTTGCTATGTTCCCAGCAATGTTTGCCTTTGGCATGGAGCCTGCAGCAGGCCCTGGTCTTGTATTCGTTGTCGTTCCTCAGCTATTTGCTGAAATGGGCGGTGTGATTGGGTTGCTATTCGCGTTGCTATTTTTCATCGGTTTGACGGTGGCGGCATTAACTTCTTCAGTATCATTATTGGAAGTTGTCGTGTCTTACCTAATCGACGAGAAAGGCATGAAGCGCTCTAACGCTGTTCTGTCTGCAAGTGCAGTTATGGCGGCATTATGTATTTTTGCGTCACTATCTTTAGGTGGAATGGGGCCAACGCTGTTCGGTACCGGTGCCTTTGATATCTTCGACTTGCTAACGGACAAAATCTTCTTAGCGGTTGGTGGTATGTTGGTTTGTATCTTTGCAGGATGGCGCCTAAGCCGTGCTGAGCTAGAAAAAGAGATCACTAATGACGGCGAAGTATCCTTCCCGCTATTTGGATTGTGGTACAACCTAGTTAAATACCTGATTCCTGTTGCGATTGCTATTGTTGCCTTCATGGGGATTAAGTCTGGCTTTGATAGTGGCAAAGGTGAAATCATGCTGCTGGGTATCGCAATCATTGGTCTTGCTGGCATTTTCTCGAAGAAGCTTTAGCAAATACCTTGGGGGCAAGCCTCGATAGCTTTGTCCGATAACTTATGTATACTGCTGGCTCCAAACGTGGAGCCAGTTTTTTATGTTCGATATTCTACATACCCATCCCGATTTTCTGATCATCAATAAGCATCCTAACGTCTCTGTTCATAAAGACGATGGCGACACAATGCTGCTGCAAGAAGTGGCTAAGCAGAGTGGTGATGAGCATCTCTATCTTATCCATCGCTTGGATAAAATGACATCGGGTATTCTGCTCCTCGGACGCAACGCCAAAGCGGGCAGTGCGTTATCGCAAGCTTTTGCTGACCGCCAAGTGGAAAAGTTCTATCTGGCGATTGGCTCTAAAAAGCCGAAAAAGAAACAAGGTTTGGTCGTTGGTGATATGGAGCGTTCGCGCCGTTCATCATGGAAGCTGGTCAACAGCAAAAATAACCCAGCCGTTACCCAGTTTTTCTCTCTTGCGGCAGAGCCCGGAGAGCGTTTATTTTTATGTAAGCCGCACACTGGTAAAACGCATCAAATCCGCGTGGCATTAAAATCGGTTGGCTCAGGTATTGTTGGCGACCCGATTTACAATGCAGGCAATGAGGCTGATCGCGGTTATCTGCATGCATTTTCACTTTGCTTCCAATACCGAGATGAGCAATATCGCTTTGTTTGCGATCCACGAGAATACAAAGTGCTTGGTAACAAATGGCACAGTGAAATCGTCTCTCAGGGTTTGGATACTTGGCTTTCCCCCTGGGAACTGAACTGGCCTACGATCAAATAACCGTCACAAAGAAAACTAATAAGAGAACTCGATGCAAGCATCACAACTTCCGCTGTTTTTTCAGCATCTAGAAACCGAGCTAGCGCAAGCTCCGAATGAAATTCGTCGACTGTTTCATGGTCGTGGTCGTCGTTTTGAGGGCCTAGAGCAAATCACCTGTGACTGGTTACAAGGTCAGTTGATCATCAACTTGTTTAAAGAAGTCGACGACGTGTTTCTCGCTGAGCTGAAAAGCGGCCTCAATGCGTTGGTACAATCACCACTGTGGGCAGACAAGCAAGGTCGTACTATGGTTATTCAGCACCGTTATGCCGATGGTGCGCCTTCAGAAGTGCTTGTCGGTGAATTAGATGCTCGCCCTGTCGTTGAAGAAAGCGGTTTGAAATACCAATTGGATATTGGCCGCAACCAAAACTTCGGTCTGTTTTTGGACATGCGCTACGGTCGTGATTGGGTACGGGAAAATGCGAAGCATAAAAACGTGCTCAACTTGTTTGCTTACACGTGTGGCTTTTCTGTCGCTGCCATTGCGGGTGGTGCAGATAAAGTGATTAACGTCGACATGGCGAAAGCGTCGTTGTCTAAAGGCCGTGAGAACCACAAGCTAAATGGTCATAACATCAACCAGGTAAGCTTTATGGGGCACGATATCTTTAAATCGTGGGGTAAGATTAAAAAATCAGGTCAGTATGACTTGATTATCATCGATCCGCCGTCATTCCAGAAAGGCAGCTTTGCGCTGACGAAAGATTACAAAAAGATTCTACGTCGATTGCCGGATTTGTTGGCAGACGGCGGTCAAGTGATGGCATGTGTGAACTCGCCATCTGTGACAAGCGACTTCTTGATTGAAAGCATGAAAGAAGAAGCGCCAGAGTTGACATTCCGTGAGCGTCTGGATAACCCACCAGAGTTTATGGACGTAGACAGCGAAGCAGCATTGAAAGTGTTGTTGTTTAGCTAAAAGACTTTTGTTGCAACAGAAGTAACATCAAAAAAAGCGCCGCGAAACAACTAGACAGACGTATCGCGGCGCTTTTTTGTATTTGGAAAACTAACCAATCTGCACTTCAAGATCCGCTTCGATGGTTGATGAGCAGGCGAGCACATAGCCTTGTTCAATTTCTTCTGGCGTTAATGTTTCTAGGCTGGTGGAAGAGACGTTGCCTTGACGAACCTTGCATTTGCATGAGCCACAAATGCCGCTACGACAAGCGACGATTAATGGTAAACCTGCGCCTTCAAGCACATCGGCCAGTACCTGACCTTTTTGCGCATCGATGGTTTGAGCAAAGTCAGGAACAGAAACACGAACAACTTCATCGGAGACCGATGTTTCTGCGCCAGTCGCTGGCGTAAAACTCTCTTGGTAGAAGTTCGTCATGTCAAAACCAAGGTCATTCAAATAGCCGTGAACATCTTGCATAAACTGGCTTGGACCACACAGGTAAACGGTGCGCTGTTTGAAATCAGGAGCAAGCTCTTTAAGCCAGTCGGCATTCAAACGACCTTGTGGATGCGATGTTCCTTCGCGGTTTTTCAGCAACAACTTTAAATTGAAGTTGGGATACACAGCGTCTAACGTTTCTAGCTGATCGTAGTAAATCGTCTCTTCTGGGCTGCGTGCAATATGAAGAAATGCGATGTCCACATCGTTGTCGTTTTCATCTTGATTACTCAGCCAGTGCTTTGCCATCGAAAATACGGGCGTGACGCCGCAACCTGCACTGATAAGCAAGGCTTTTGTTTCGCCATCACGTAACACGGGTGGATGGTCGATGCAGTTAAATTCGCCTGCTGGTGGTAATGCTTGAACAGTATCACCGAGCAGCAGCGAGTCAACGATGTAGTTCGATACTTTACCGCCAGATACTCGTTTGATGGTGAGTTGAAGGTGATCGTCTTCATTGATCGAGCTGATTGAATAGGCACGAAACTCCATTTTTCCATCAATTTCGACGCCCAAGTTAATAAACTGGCCAGGCTTAAACTGAAACAGAAGTGATTCGGTTAGTTCGGCCAATTTTATGCTGACGGTGTCGTGTGTTTCGAAGTATTTGTCGATGCAACGGAGTGTGACGGGTTGGTTACCTTGCCATTCAAAAAACATAACAATCTCTTTGGTTGTGGCTATTTTTGGTTCGAAATAGATAGCGCCTCCGCGTAAGGAGGCGCGTAACAAGCAAGTTTATTAAGCTGCTAGGATGGCTTTTAGATCATCCTGAACATTGCCAATACTGCGCATATCGAACTTCTCTTGGATGATGGCGATTAGGTTTGGCGTTAGGAATGCCGGTGCAGTAGGGCCTGTGTAAATGCCTTTCACGCCCAATGC
Source organism: Vibrio sp. 2033 (assembly GCF_033339735.1). Classification (NCBI taxonomy): domain Bacteria; kingdom Pseudomonadati; phylum Pseudomonadota; class Gammaproteobacteria; order Vibrionales; family Vibrionaceae; genus Vibrio; species Vibrio sp. 2033. Next base: position 497,165 of record NZ_JAWOVC010000001.1, on the reverse strand, counting down.
AAATAGCGTTAGCAAGATAACGATCGCTTTTTGCTCGAACCAAGAAAGCACAAGCGTGAGTGGCAGTTCATTGATGTCACAGTCAAACTCTTTCGCCAGTGCAAGTGCAAGCTGGATTGCAGAGTAAGCATCGTTACATTGGCCCACATCCAATAGGCGAGGAATGCCGTTGATATCGCCAAACGTATTCTTGTTGAAGCGGAACTTACCACACGCCAAGGTCAGGATTAGCGTGTCTTCTGGTGCTTCAGCCGTAAAATCGGTGTAGTAGCTACGTTCCGCTTTATCGCCGTCACAACCGCCGACTAGGAAGAAGTGCTTGATGTTGCCTTGCTTCACTTGGTCGATAACCGCAGGGGCGGCGTTCATCAGTGCATTTCGACCAAAACCAACCGTGATGTGGTGTTCGATTTCATCGTGTTGGAAACCATCTTGCGCTAGAGCACATTCAATCACTTGGCTAAAATCATCGCCTTCGATGTGAGCCACACCAGGCCAGCCAACAATACTACGAGTGAATAAACGGTCTGCGTATTGACCCACATTTGGATTCAACAAGCAGTTTGACGTCATTACGATTGCGCCAGGGAAGTTTGCGAATTCTTTCTGTTGGTTTTGCCATGCGCTGCCGTAGTTGCCGACAAGATGAGGATATTTCTTCAGCTCAGGGTAGCCGTGTGCAGGCAGCATTTCACCGTTGGTATAAACGTTAATGCCTTTGCCTTCAGTCTGTTGCAGGATTTTTTCTAGGTCATGCAAATCATGGCCAGAAACAAGAATACATTTGCCTTTTACTGGCTTGACGTTCACCGTGGTTGGTTCTGGATGGCCGAAGGTCATTGTTTCACCTTGGTCGAGCATTTCCATCACTTTGTAGTTCATCAGGCCGATGCGCATTGAGCAATCAAGTAGTTCGCTGAGATCTTCAGGGTCTGTGCCCAACCACGCCATGATTTCATGGTATTCGGCATAGATATCGTTGTTGGTTTGCTCAAGAACACGTGCGTGCTCCATGTACGCGGCTGCACCCTTAAGGCCGTATAGGCAAAGTAGGCGTAGGCCAATCACATCTTCATGTACTTGGTCCTTACCACGGTTAACCGCGACTTGAGGAGCAAAAGCTAAGATTGCTTCTGCGCTATTTGGTAGCTCAAAGTGAGCAACAACAGGGATGTCAGCAACTTCGGTATCGGCGAGTGTTGCAGCAGACATTACTTGCTCTTTTAGCAATGCTTTGTACGTTGCCGCTTGAGAAGTTAGCTCTAGGACACGTTCAGGGTCAAAGTTTACGTTCGTCAATGTAGAGAAAAATGCCTTTGGTGCCCATTGGTTGATTTCATCGTTAATGATGTTGAATTCAAGTGCTTTTGATGCCCAAAAAGAAACCCCTTGCAGTGTGTAAACCAACACGTCTTGAAGGTCAGATACTTCAGAAGTTTTACCACACATACCTTGTGCAAAAGAACAACCTTTAACAGCAGGGGTTTGAATTGTCTGTTCACATTGAATACAGAACATATTGGGTTCTCCAGTGATTGTTTTAATAGTCGTGATGTTGACCACTAGAGAGCAGAATGCGTGCCAATTATTATCTTGTTGATTTGTATTGAATTTTATCAGATTTAGGAGAGTGGTTGATGTGATTAAGACAACGCAGCTGATGTCTTAATCACATCGGCTTCTTGTGGTCGGTTATTTATTGATCCCGAGCTTTTTACCCATCCGATATAAGTTCCCTCGATCTATTTGTAAAAACTCCGCTGCTTTTGCCCAAACGCCACCAGTTTGGCTCAAAGCATGTTCAATTAAATCACGTTGATAGCTTTCTATTAGCTCTCGCATTGGTTGGCTTTCTTTAGGCAGATAATGCGATGTGTTTTTTACATCATCGAGAGCCAATGAGGTGTCGAAATGGTTAAGCATGATCGTGCTTGCGCCTTGTTGAATGGCGTGTAAAGCCGCGCGAGTTAAAGTGTGTTCGAGCTCGCGCACGTTTCCGTACCAAGGTAAAGATTCCAATTGAGTCAACACTTTAGGGTGAACGTGCAGATTGGGTGCATTGAATTGTTGGCGTACTTTTTCCAACAAATATCCTGCTAAAACGGGAATATCCCCGTCACGGGCACGCAGTGGGGGGACTTGGATTGGGAACACGTTCAAACGGTGGAAAAGGTCTGCTCGAAACGTGCCAGCTTCGACCTCTTTTTCTAGTTGTCGATTGGTCGCTGCGATGATGCGCACATTGACCATCAAATGCTGATCGCTACCTACACGTTGCAGCTCGCCTTGCTGAATTACGCGCAGCAATTTTGCTTGCAAAATCAAAGGCAGTTCGCCCACTTCATCAAGGAAAATCGTTCCACCGTCTGCCAGTTCAAACTTACCGGCACGGTGGCTATTAGCACCTGTAAATGCGCCTTTGACATGGCCAAACAGTTCACTTTCAGCCAGACCTTCAGGCAGGGCCGCACAGTTTACGTAAATCATCGGCTTATCGCTACGATGAGATTGCGCGTGCACCGAGTGCGCGACCAGTTCTTTACCAGTACCGGTCTCTCCTGTGATAAGTACCGCGTAATCTGATTGAGAAACGGTCGCAATGTTGTTTCGTAACTGGTTGATCTGCGGACTCAAACCCACCATTTCGCCATGTTGAGAACGGGCTTGCTGGATAAGGGTTTGAGTGACGCTTTTTTGCTTCTGGTTTTGTGCTTTGAGTGCTTTTAATTGCGCAATGTTACGCAATGTCGCAGCGGTCAAAGCCGCAAAGGTTTCGATAGCGACAGGATCGATGCCATCAAACGCGCCCACCGTTAGTGCATCCATCGTTAGTGCGCCAACAAGTTGGCCTTCGACATACAAGCTAAAGCCCATGCAATCGTGAACATCAATGCATTGGTCTTCAGTTAATAGTGTGCCGTCGAAAGGATCCGGCAGTGAACAATCGGCATCGAAACGCACCGGTTCACGGCTATGAATAATGGCATCTAAGCGAGGGTGCGCCTTGGGGAAATAGCGACGACCTAAGACCGAGCTGGATAAGCCTTTTACCGCGACAGGAGTTAGAAAACCATCCTCATCGAAGATAAACAGGCAGCTCGCATCACATGGGAATACTTGCGCGACCCCATCAATGAGATTTTGATATTGCTGCTCGTGAGAGCGATTTGAGCTGAGGTTTAGCGCGATATTAAGGAGTACGTGGTCAACAGTCGGAGTCATAACAAGCCCAAAGTTATCTGGAATGGGCTCATGCTAGCAACTTGATGTCATTTGAACATCGAAAGGTGTGGGAGATTGATGTTCCATTGACGACGATCAAGTTTGATACGAAAAGAAACGCGCAAGTTAACAAGCCAGTGATGTAAGCTTGCGCGGGTTAGGTGTTTGAATTAAAGCAGGCCAAAGGTTTGGTTTGTCCGAATTAACGAGGAACGACTCTAGCGTCATTACCAGAAACATTGATTTGGACCGCTTGGCCTGGTTGGAAAATCATGTTTGGATTTGCTTCTTGAACAATAGAGATAATCTTTCCGTCCTCTAAACGAATGGTCAGATTCACGCCATTTCTTTTCGCGGTTGCTTCAGCCGCTTTGCTGCCTGCATAGCCACCCAATAGACCACCACCAATGGCAGCGATATCCGAGCCAGAACCGCCCCCAACTTTTGAGCCTAAGATCCCGCCCACGGCAGCACCAGCGATGGTGCCAATGGCATTGGATTGGGTAGAGGCATCAATGGTTACGGGTTCTACTTTTTCTACTGTGCCGTAGTAAACCTGCTGAACTTTGCGAGTGTCGGATGAGCCGTATGCATCTCCGTACGGGTTAGGTGAGCTACAGCCGCCAAGCACGAGCGCACAAGTAATGGTGAGCAACATGCCTAAATTAATCTGTTTTTTCATATAGCCTCCGAATGGTTTCTTCATTCAAAGAGTATATACCCCAATTTAACCTGCGTTTTGGTGCTTTATAAAACAGTGGCTTAGCGGCTTGTCCCTTAAGGAAACGCGATTGTCTAAGCAGTATTAATGATCGTTAAGCGTATGAAACCCTGAATAAATACGTGTAAAAGTAGTAAACCAGCATGCCGCGCCAAAGATATACGCGATGACGGCAAAGTGTTGCGGTAGCAAACAAAATAAAACCAAGCAGCCAATGGTTTCTGTACCTTCGGTTAAGCCGCTCATGTAGTAAAGCGATTTGTTTTTATATACCGGATTATCGATGCCTTGTTTTCCTGCCATGATGGCAAAAGCCAAAAAGCTACTACCAGTGCCGATGAAGGAAAAAATCAAAAATGCGCCTGCAACGGCATTGTGCTCTGGGTTGGCAAGCACAAAGCCAAAAGGAATCAACGAATAGAACAAAAAATCTAAGCTGATATCAAGAAAACCACCCGCATCGGTAATGCCTTGAATCCTTGCCAGTGCACCGTCTAACCCATCACAGATTCTGTTCAGCAAAATAAACAGCAACGCCAACAAGTACTGTTCGGCGATCAAAGCAGGCAGGGCAAAACAGCCAAGCACAAAACCAAATACTGTCGTCTGATTTGCAGTGATACCACATTTATCGAGATATTTCGCACTGAGTGCCAGCGGTTTGCGGATGAGCTTTATACTCAGGCTATCAAGCATGATTTGTCTCCCACGGCCAGTTTAGGCAGCGGCTGCCATCAGGAATATCGTCTTCATCGTGCGTTACCATCAAAGTAGGGATGTTCGCTTGCTGCAATTGTTCGACCACCCAATTGCGAAATTGCACGCGCAGGTCTTTATCCAGCTTGCTATAGGGCTCATCAAGTAGCGCAACTTTTGGCTTTGCTAGCAGCATACGAGTCAATGAGATACGGGCACGTTGCCCTCCCGAAATTTGGTCAGGAAAGGACTCTGCTAGTTTGGTCAATGAAATGTTCTTCAGTGCTTGCATAGCGTGAGCTTTACGCTCTTCACCTTTGATTGAGTTTGGTAGCGCGAAGGCAAGGTTCTCCCACACCGTTAAATGAGGGAAGAGCAAATCCTCTTGGAATAGAATACCGACCTGACGCTTATGGGCAGGGAGGGCATCCAACTTTTCGTTATCAAGCGTAATGGATCCAGAGTAGTTGAACTCGGCGGATAGGTGCCCGGCAATGGCATCCAACAAAGTGGATTTACCACAACCGCTAGGCCCCATCAGGGTAACGATTTCACCTTTTTCTACGGTCATGTTGAACGCTGAAAAAAGCGCGTCGCCATTGGTTTTACGGATGGCGAGGTTTTCGAGACAAAGACTCATTCAGTAGTAAACCTTTTATAGACAAGCGGCGATACTTCCTGTGCAAGTGGCTAAGCAGTATCGCAAAAGAAAAGAACAAGAATGGCAGCAGAGCTTGCCAAATGGCGTAAATAGCGGTGACACGTCGGTCAAAACCACTGGATAGTGCAACGGCTTCGGTTGTGATGGTGCTAATGCGCCCAGCCCCTAGCACCAATGTTGGTAGGTATTGCGCCAGGCTGACACTAATACCGACAGCCCACGCGAATGCAATTGCAGGCAGGAGGATTGGCAGTTTCACTTTTAACCAAGCTTGCATCGGTGATTTACCCAAGCTGAGTGCGACGCGAGTTAAGCCGTTATCGAAGCTGCGCCACGGACCGTCTAGCGAGAGGTAAATAAATGGGAACGCAAAGAATACATGCGCCCAACATACCCAAAAGAAATACGCATTACTGTTTAAGTACAGCGTCACTACTTGCATACCGAATAGCACGGATAGCTGAGGAATCAGCATTGGGATGGCGATGATGTAACCGGGCACCTGCCAGCGATAACGGAGACGATACTCATGTGCTATTAAAGCAAGAACTAGCGCGACAGTCGCGCTGATTAGGGCGATTGACATACTTTGTTCTAGAGTCCCTAGAATACTGTGCCATTCGTATTCCCAAAAACGCAGGCTGTAACGGCTTGGGAGCAAATCTGGAAAGCGCCAACGTTGGGCAAAGCTCCACAGCACCATGAGTGGAATCATTAGAAGTGCAAGTAGCGCGACCAGTGAAAATAGGGTTTTACCGGGTAAACGAAACCCGTTTCGACCAGAGTACTGCCAGAGTTTGAAGCCTTTGGTAATACACCATTCCATTAAGCGTGCAAATCCAATCAAAAGGCTTGCGATCGCAAACAGTATTACTGCGCCAGCGGCCGCTCTTGGTAGGAGCGATAAATCTGGATCGTTAAACCATTGCCATACCAAAACCGCAAACGTCGGCGGGTTGGTGGGGCCAATAATCAGGGCGACATCGACAACGGACAAACTGTAAGCCAATACCGCCAGCATTGGAAAGCGCAGTTTTGCTATCCACTGTGGGAACACGCATTTCCACCACGCTTGCGCCGAACTGTAGCCCATCGAATGACTGACTTTTTCAATCTTATCGACTTTCAATTGCTGAAGAATTGGAATACTCATCAACAATAAAAACGGCACTTCTTTAATCGCAAGCATGATGACCAAACCGAGTGCGTGCGGATCTTTAATCAGCAATGCTAAGTCATTCACCGTTTGTGCATTCGGGTCGTAACCAAACAGTTGGTTGAGAACCCTAACGCCCATACCAGTTGGGGCAAACAAGAACGCAAAGCCAATCGCAAACGCGACGTGCGGCATCGCGAGAAGTGGGGAAAGGCTAACTTCAATTTTTCGCCAAAACTTACTGCCCCAAGAGGCTTGTAGAATTGCAAATGCGATGAAGCAAGCCAAGTAGCTACTGAAAATGGCGGAGTAGAAAGTAAGCCCGATGGATGTCCAAACACCTTCCCAATCAAAGACGGCATTGAAGCCATCAAAAGAAAAGTGGTGTAGACCGATAGGAGGTACATAACCGAGCGCAGAGACCACCACTCCAAGTAGTCCCGGAATGGTAGGCAAAATACAAACTGCGATAATGACTAAATACAGCGCTCTTAACATGGATTCTTACTAATTCCCGTAGCGTTTCAACCATTCTTTTTCCAACGCCGCTTGCCAACTTGGATGTGGCTCAGCGATAGATTTGAATTGTTGAGTGTTTTTGGCCGAACCAGTTAGGTATTGGTTGCTTAGTACCGAAGGGTCGCCCCAGATGTTTAGGTTACCTTTGCGAGACTGTGCTTCAGGGCTCAATAAAAAGTTTATCGCAACTTGTGCACCAGCACTGGCATTTGCGTTCCAAGGAATCGCTAAAAAGTGGATATTTGAGAGTGCTCCTGCGTCCATTGCGTACGCTTTGGTGCTCTCTGCAAGATTACCGCTCGACTGCGCAGAGAAAACCGCGTTCGGGTTAAAGGTAATCGCCAGGTCAGTCTGACCATCATCTAGTAGCTGAAGGGTTTCTGCTGTACCGCCTGGAAACTGCTTACCACCGCGCCAAGCGACTTTATGGAACTCATCTAGATAAGACCACAGCGGTTGAGTGACTTGTTCAAACGTGTCATCGGTAACTGGTTGTTGCAGCTCAGGGGCGTTGTTAGACAGTTCAATGAGTAATGCTTTGATAAAGCTTGTGCCATGAAACTCTGGTGGTCGAGGGTAAGTCAGGCGATTCGGGAACGCTTTTGCATAGCTCAGCATTTCTGAGAATGATTTTGGAGGGTTATGGAGGGTTTGCTCGTCATGGATAAACACTAATTGTCCTACTCCCCAAGGTGCTTCTAGACCTTCTGTTGGCTCGGAGAAGTCCACATCAATTGGTAGAGATTTATCCACATATTGCCAGCTTGGCAAACCTTCGACAAAAGGACCAAATAGCAATTGGTTATCCTTCATTGATTTGAAGTTTTCGCCATTGATCCAAACCATATCAACACTACCACCGCTGTTTTTGCCTGCCGCTTTTTCTGCGATAAGTCGAGTAGTGGTCTCAGAAATATCAGTTACTTTAACGTGGTTTAGCGTCACGTTATAACGTGATTTTAGCTCTCTACTCGCCCACTGTATGTAGCGATTAATTTCTTGGCTCCCGCCCCAAGCATGAAAGTAGACGGATTGCCCGTCGGCTTGCTGTTCGATTTTTTGCCATTCGCTATTCACTGATGAATCGGCAAAAGAAGGTGTCGCAAAAGTCGTGGCTAAAATGCCAATGCTGCTGAGTAGCTTTTTCATATCTATTCCGTGTTATGTCTTTTGGTTCTTGCTTTCGTTTCTATTGACGTTTTCGCAAGTCGTTCCGCTCTGTTACAAGGATAGTAATTCATCTCTCTCTATTATCAATGCCAATCCCAAACGGAATCACTCATTGATTCAAAGAATTACTCTCAATGTGAAGCAAAACGAATAAAGGACAAATTTGGTGTCATTTTAGGAGCGGACCGTTTGTTTGAGGATATTCTTTCAAGTAATTGAAAATTATTGTCCCCAGAGATATGAATAGGTTGTTTTACAGAGCAAAATTGATGTCTAAAGCATGGAATTGAGGGCGAAAAGAGAAAGAAAGTTGGCCATTTAAATGACTTTAGCATGCATGACTAACGATTCATCGATATAAAAAAAGCAGCCGTTTGGCTGCTTTAAGATACTATCTGGTTTACTTAGTTGGGATTAGTTTACCCAGTCACGTAGTGTAAACGTCAATTCGTGATCGGCACTTTTCAGAACAAGACCATCTTTAGTTAGCGTGATATCGCTCCAGTTAGATAGTGTTTGTGTCATTGCGTTTTCGATCTTCATTTGATCTTCCATACACATCTTCATGGTCATGCCCATTTTTTCGATGCGTAGTTGGTTGTTTTTCAACTCGGCTTGACCGAAGAAGTTGTTACAACCTGCGTTGCCGTTTGCGGTTAGATTTTCACCGATTTCTAGGCGAGCCGCTTTTTGGTGTTCGTCTAGAACGATATTTTTGCCATCAACTTGAACAAGTTCCCAGTTGTGGTGCTGCAAATCTTGAGCCGTTATTTCTTTCACATCATCACCGTTGCTAGCACAAGCAGTCATAAGAACAGGGAGAGAGATTGCTGTAACTAACGTTTTTAGGCTAAGCTTCATTTTATAGACTCCGTTTTTATAAACGCGGTAAGTATAAGTAATAAAACACTGTTTTTGTCAGCATAAGGTTATGGTTTCGTATGTTTTTGACATAACGAAGTATATAGCAAGTTTTGTTGCTGACTAATCTTCTCATTATTTAAACTAGGCCAATACGCCCTAATATGGAAAGAGCGGTTTTAGTATGGAGCAACTGGAGTTTTTTACTGTCCCAAGCCCTTGTGTTGGAGTATGTACCTCCGATGAAAAAGGGTATTGCAAGGGGTGTATGAGAAAGAGAGAGGAAAGGTTTAATTGGCTTAACTTAACCCCCGCTCAGCAGTTGCACGTTATTAAGTTGTGTCGTCAAAGGTACAGAAGAAAGATGTTGGCCGGGAAGACGAAGCCAGAACAGCTTCAAGATGAGTCATCGCCTCAACAAGACTTATTCTAGAATTCTTGTTCAGTCTGTGGGGTTACGCCTTCGCTTTCGGTTCTGATTAGGCTTTTACATATTCCCGGTCCGGCAAGGTGTCCTTTAAGAACCGGGAATCTCCTATCCATTTTCCCTATAGAGCGGTAATTGGCGTTATTTCATCGACCAACGGTCGCTAACCCAGCCTCCCGCTTGTTCGTCGAAGTGATTTCCTGAAAATCTATGATTGAATTCAACATCTAATTTACTTGTTGGGCGTTCATCCATCAGTTGATGAATATATCTCGCCATAGGATCCGTACAAGCTTCACGCTCTCTACGGGTAACTACTTCTTTGATCATTTGGAGTCTGTAGCTATTGCTGGCTCGTTTCATTTTTGACCTCCAGAACTCGATGGCAGCAGTTTGAACACATTGACGTCCAGATCGCTGCTCATTAGTGTGCGCGTGGAGGCACATCACCATCGTTTGAAGTCCAAAGACAAATTGTTTGAGAGCAGTGTTTGTAACGCCATTCACATCTTTCTCAGAATCATTGACTATGCTATTAAAAATGTTTCGCGAAATTTAGCCGATGAACCTGCATATTTAAAAGACCTTATCAAACATAGAAGCCCAACACAGGGGCGTCAATAACACAAATGAACAATTTTTGAACATATTGTGAAGGTGGAGAGTTTTCAGTAATTTATCGAAAATAAAAAACCGAAGCACAAAGCTTCGGTTTTAAGGAAAGCCCTGACGAAATTGCTTGTAAAAGCTCTTAGCGCCAGGGGGAAGGTGTTGAGTATTAGCTACCAGTTGCAGGACAACCTTTTACTGGTTGGCCATTACTGAAGTACTTGATGTTCTCTAAGTTCTTGTTGTAGTTATCCGCAGAGATTTGTGGGTTGTTTACGAAGAACTCGCGCAAAACGTATGCATCGGTTAGCTGTGTAGATTGAACATCGATGATTGGATAGTTATCGCCACCAGCAGCACTGAAGCTGATTACAGAGAATGTGTACGTTGCGTCTAGATCGAAGCCTTTATTGTTAATATCGGTAATGGTTACTGAGCCAGCATCACAATTTACATCTAAAGTGATGTTATCTAGTTGAGCGTAAGCACCAGACCCTGCAGATTTCGTCGCAACCACGTCTAGGTATTCTTTAACTTCTTTACCTGTCATAGTTGCTTTAGTCACGAAGTTACCGAATGGCTGAACCGTTAGTACGTCACGGTAAGTGATATCACCATCTTGGATTGAATCACGCACGCCGCCAGAGTTCATCACACCAAAGTCAGCATTTACCGTTTTGTAAGTACGGTATGCCTCGCCGAGTAGGTGACCTAGGTTAGTTTGTTGAGAGCGAACTACGTTACGATCACCTTCTAACTTACCCGTCGTATTAGAAATCTTCTCATCTAATAACTCTTGACCTTGTTGTTGGTATGGCAGTAGTAACGCTTTTACTGTTGCATCTTGTTGAATTCGTTCACCGATAACTTCATCGTTTTCGTCTAGAAGGTTTACAGGAATCAGTGCGTAGTTCGCTAAGTGAAGCTTGCCGTCGTAGTATTCGAAGTCTGCACGACCCACATATTTACCCCACTCATGCGCTTGCATAATCCAAGTGCCTTTTTGTTGGTCTGGGGCACAATCATCCCCAGGTTTGAAATCAGCATACTCATTGGTACCTGGTTCCATACATACAGGGTTTTGCGAGTGACCACCGATGATAGCGTTTAGCTGTCCTTCTTCAAGAGAGCGAGCGAGTTTCACGTCACCTGGTGCTTCACTACCGTTTTTGCCATCTTCGTAGTGACCCATGTGCGTCGTTGCAAATACTAGGTCTACCTTTTCGTTCTCTTCGATTTCCTTCAGTACCTTTTTGATTTCTACTTGAGGGTCTTCGAAGTGGATGTTTGATACGTTGTCTGGATTGACTAGCTTCGCAGTGTCTTGCGTTGTTAGACCAATAACAGCGATCTTAAGGCCGTTGATAGTAAATACTTTGTAAGGGTCGAAGTAACGCTCGTTTGTATCTTTTTTATAGATATTCGCAGCCAGCATAGGGAAGTCAGCTAGCTCGGCTTGCATATCGAGAATATCTAGTGAGTTATCAAATTCGTGGTTACCGACAGCCATTGCATCGTAACCAAGTAGGTTCATCCCTACGAAGTCTGGAACCGCATCTTGCATGTCTGATTCTGGTACACCGGTATTAATATCACCGCCAGATAGCAGAATGGTTTCACCGCCTTTTGCTTCGACTTCTGCGCGGATAGATTCGATTAAAGTGTGACGCGCAGCCATGCCGTATTCGCCGTCGCTGTTATGCCAAAAGCGACCATGGTTATCGTTAGTGTGGAGAACGGTGAACTTAGTACAAGAATCTGCAGTCTCGCAGGTTACTGGAGAATTGTCGCTGTCTGAGCCGCATCCTGCTAGCGCAGCGCCCACTGCCACTACCAAAAGAGATTTGGAAAACTTCATAAGGGATCCTTTCTTTGTGATTTTGTTATTGTTACGGCGTGAAATATACGGAATTAATGTGAAACTTTAGTGATCTATCTCTTATTTATACTTCTATCGGAGAAATGAATTAATAAGCCTGCAAACTACGTCTATAAATAAACAGAATTGGTATTTAGTATTTATTTTGTATCGCTAGCTCTATTTTTTGTGAGGTAGTTAATTGAATGTGTGTTGTTTGTGTGAATCAATGCGCATTTTTGCGAAGTATTACGCTGATTTTGGTGATTATTTTGCCAAGTTTATGTTTTTCCTAATAGGTATGACACAAATCGTTATAAATTTTCGCTCTAATGATGAGGGGCTCGGTTTGTATGCATAATGAACAGCACAGAGCTTAAACTCATTTGATCATGGCTTTATTCTGCCAAACTCTATCAAAAATTGTATTTATCTCTTTACTATAATTGCGATCGTTTAGAAACCTTATGCTTTAGGCATCGTTTATTTATCCTCATCCGATACCTTATCGTGCTTATTCCGCATTTGACACTCGAGTGTTTAAACAAATAGATTCAACCTAATGAGTCAAAATGAAAAGTAAATAATGGATCGTTCTTCTTCGAATATTATGATGTGAACTATCATTTAATTAATGAAAATGAAATAGATTAATGTAAAGCGTTGCGACTGTAGCCGTTATCTTTGAGCTTTGGTTTAAAGGGTAGGGTTAAAAGAATTTGTAAGTGGTGAACGCTAATAAAGGATGCTTATGAGATACACAGTAAGGGACGCACTCAAAAAGGAAGCAGCCCAAATCGCCAAGATACACGTTGATTCTTGGCTGGTGGCGTATAAAGGATTAATGCCAAAGAGCTACATAGAGCAGTTTACGATTGAGCGTCGAGAAAGGATGTGGGCACGAGTGATGACGGAGCAACTGGCCCAATTGATCGTAGTTGAGAGGCAAGGAGAAATTGTTGGCTTTTTAAGTTACGAGTTACCTAACCACACCAGCGAAGATAAAACGGCATTAGTGACATGTTGCTACGTTACGCCGCTACATTATGGGCAAGGAGCAGGAAGTGCACTGTTAGATGAGTTAGAGACACGTTTGCTCTCTACGTCAGTTATGCAGATCAGTTTGAAAGCACTGGATACTAATCAACAGGGGCTTAACTTTTACAAGAAGTGTGGTTTTGTGCGTACTGGAGAGGAAGAGTCGGAAGTGATTGAGAGTATGACGCTGACCGATCTCACTTTAGTGAAGTATATTGCCCGCTCATAAATCAAATGCTATATGCTAAATATAGTAAAACCCCGGAGGTGGTAAGACTCCGGGGTTTTGAAATTTTTTAGATGTCTCGGTTGGTAAGTCCGATTATCTTTTATGCAAAAGGTTTGGATTTAATCCGATTAATTCCTTGGTAGGGAATTAGATGCGGATGAAGTCCATGTGTTCAACTTTTGGCTTGAACGCGTGACGTTGAACGTCTTGTGGCTTAACTTTAACTTCTTTGCCATCGATAACTAGAACGATGCCTTCGTAGAATTCAGGCTTGTCCATTTGGTTTACGATGTCGTCGTGGTTAAGAACGATAGCTACTGCTGCTTCTTCACCGCCGTATACAACTGCAGGGAATTTGCCAGCGTGACGTAGGCGGCGGCTCGCACCTTTACCTAGTTCAGTACGTACTACTGCTTCGAATTTCATAGTATTTACTCTCAAATTAGTAAAAATCAAATGTTCACAATCAACAATGCGACCTTGTTGTTCGTGGTAAAGCTTGAAACAGGAACTGTTCAAGCGAGCGCGGATACTATCATTCCAATTATAAATGGGCAACCCAAATCGTATCCAAATCAACAAAAAGGTATGATTTAGCGGGGTGGAAGGCTATCCCTTTTAACGCTTTGCTTGGATTTTGTTCACATCGACTTCATTTTCATCGGTTTACTGATCATGGTCCGAAAAACAAAGTTTATGTGTTATATGCTTTATGTTCGGCTGAGATGTAAGACTAAAGATGCTTTTAATCCACCTAAAGCGCTTGTATCCAATGTTAATTGACCTCGGTAACTGTGTGCCATTTCACTGACTATGTTTAGACCAAGACCTGAGCCAGGGGTTGTTTCATCCAATCTAACTCCTCTCTTGATTACTTGACTCAGTTTCTCTTTAGGGATGCCTGGCCCATCATCTTCAATAATGATGTGTATATTTTCCTTATCCTGAGAGGAGTGCACACGAATCATGCTGTTGGCCCACTTATAGCCATTTTCTAGCAAGTTACCTAGCATTTCATCGAGATCGGTCTGCTCTACTGCTACATTCAGCTCTGAATCAAGTTCATTAATTAAGGTAATGCTTCGGCTCGCATACACTTTATCAAACGCCATTGAGATAGCATCCACACGATCTGCTGGGTTCGACTTCACTGATAATATGTTCATCGATCCGGCCATACGGGCACGACCCAAATGGTAATCGATATGGTCTTGTATTTGATTGATTGGAGCTCTGAGACGGGATTGTGCCTCAGGTTCTAACGTCTGAACTTCATTTTTTAGAACAGAAAGTGGCGTTTTAAGTGCATGAGATAGGTTACCTGCATGATTGCGAGCTCTCTCTAGTAATTCTTGGTAATGGAACAGCAGAGCGTTGAGGTCGAAGATTAGAGGAGAAATCTCTTTTGGGTAGGTTTCTTCTAGACTCTTTTTATTACCAGACTTCAGCTCGGCTAATTCTTTTTGTAGCTTTGTAAGCGGACTCAATGACCAAGCAATTTGCAGTAAAATGACGGTAAGTACGCCCGCGAATAATAAACCCAAAATAAGCCAAAGTTGGCCGATTAACGTTTGAAGGGTATTTTTAATGGGCTCTTCGTCAATACCAATAATAATGTGAATAGGACCATCGTAATCAGGAAGGTACAGTGCTTTTTCTAGCGTAATTAGTTTTTCGCCTCTTGCTCCATACGCATCTTTATCCAAACCTTTGTATTCGATTTTTTTGTCCCACAACGAACGAGAACGTTCGAGGCTTGCCTCTGTAGAGGCACTCCAATACAAACCACTGTAAGGTCGGTTAAATCGAGGGTCTGATAGCTGAGCTGCGAGTGAAAGATGCCCGGTGTTATCGACTTCTAACTGAGCTGCGACTTCATCCATAAAAATGCTGAGCTGTGAGCGAGTGTCATCAACCATATAGTTGTAGACCTGCGTCGGTATCGTCACACCAGCGGCGAGGATCATTGCCGTTAACCAAACGATCGCCGCTAAAACGAGGCGACTTTTGATACTCAGTCGTTTTATTGCGTTCAACGGTAGCCTGTTTCTATTCGGCATTTAATTGGTATCCCAACCCTCGGACAGTTTTGATGATCTTTGGTGCGATTTTTTTGCGAATTCGGCCGATAAAAACTTCGATTGTGTTGGAGTCACGATCAAAGTCTTGTTTGTAAATGTGCTCGACGAGTTCGGTTCGAGAAATCACTTTTTCCGGGTTATGCATAAAGTAAGCGACCACTTTATACTCTAGCGCCGTCAAGCTTACCGCTTGACCTTGCCACATGACTTTAGAAGTGCGTGTATCCAAGCTCAAGTCGCCAATTTGCATCACAGGAGAGGCATTACCAGAGGCTCTTCGAAGCTGTGCACGAATACGAGCGATAAGCTCAACCATTTCAAATGGTTTAGTTAGGTAATCGTCTGCACCTGCGTTTAAGCCTTCAACTCGCTGCGTTAGGGTGTCGCGAGCGCTTAGAATCACGACAGGAGTATTAATGTTTTCATCTCTGATGCCTTTTAGGACGGTAAGACCATCCAGTTTTGGCAAGCCGAGGTCAAGAACAATGGCGTCCCATTCTTCCGAAGTCGCGCGATACAGAGCGTCTATGCCATCTTGGGACAATTCTGGTACCCAGCCGGTACTTTCTAATGTTTCGATGATTTGCTCGCCTAAACGAGGATCATCTTCAACAACAAGTATTTTCATATTGATGATTCTTATTATGTTTGGATTTTTATCGAAGTAAGCTACGCATCGTGTCTGGATGACGCATTAGACAAGTTTAGTTGTTTTGCGGCTTTAACGCTTTGTTAAAGCTGCGACCTTTGATCTCAAGCATTTCTAGCGTGGCGGCGTCGTACTCAACTTTCAGGACGCTATTGTTGTACAGAATTTTCAATTCATACACCCAAGCATCATCATCTTCTTCAAGCTCGACCTTGATGATGCGGCCGTATAGGTCGTTTTCTACTGCGGCGTAAAGTTCCGAAAATGGTCGTATATATCCTTGTTGAACCGCGCGATAGACCTCATCTTGATCTTCATCGAATTCGATGCGTGTTCCTGGCTTTTCGACATCTTGCACGATGGCGTGGCCATTTTGTGATGTGTACTCGTTGCCATGCTTGGCAAAACTTGGTGCACACATGAATGTCGTGATAAGGCCGAAAAGTAACGCAGAATGTAGAGAAGTCGTTGCTTTATACATAGTCAAACCTTTTCTGGAGCGTTAGCCGCAGTATATCGGATATAGATGAACAGAGAGTGAATCAGCTAATTAAGTTTTGCCATGTGTTGTCGATGTTATTTCAACTCATCTTCAAAAATCTTATCTCGCAGCTTCCAAAAGCGACCAGATTTTCTAGCAATAACAAACTGAGGCAAACGGAAACGATGTTGATTAGCGACAACGCGTGTCGGTGAAGCCTCTTCAAAAGGGCGATGCTTGTCTGCTAAGTGGGGACGTACGAACTGATCTTTAAACGTTTGTTTTTGTTTTTTGGTACCCAATGACCAAAACTCATGAACTAACGCATTGCCTTCGCCTTGGTATGGTTCACCAGAATACGTCACTTTTAGCTGAGATTTACCATCACTGGACTTAAATACAGATAGGTCCATTTCTGTGCATTCAAAGATTAATGCATCTTTGAGACTAAGGGCTTCTTTTAGCTTTTTATCTGGGTCAACGAGCGTCGCGTCACACTCATGACAAATTCGTGCAGCGATATCGTTGTCCGCACCACATTCACCACAGTATTTGGCACGAAAACGGTAGCCACAGTGTTCACGTTCGCCTGTGTCTTCATCTTCAAAGTAACCTTGGCAACGTCTGCCAAAGTGTTCAACCAAGAAACCGTTACTATCCAACTTACCCCAGAAGTTGTTATTGAATCCGCAAGCCGGGCAAGGAATCGTGATAATTTCACTGTCAGAGTCTGGTTTGGGATCACCGACTTCAGGTTGGTATAAATCGTAGCTGTTGCCTGCGTAATCAAGCACTAAACATTCTGATTTTCCGTCTGATAAGCGTAATCCTCGTCCTACTATCTGTTGGTACAGACTGACTGACTCTGTTGGTCGCAAAATCGCGATTAAATCGACATGCGGCGCATCAAAACCGGTTGTCAGTACCGAAACATTGACCAAGTATTTTATTTGGCGATTCTTGAACGCTTGGATGATCGCATCGCGCTCCGGCGTAGGTGTATCACCAATGACGATTTCAGTTTCGCCTTCTGGCAATAAACTGTGGATCTCCTGTGCGTGTCGGACAGTTGCAGCGAAGATCATGACACCTTGACGCTCTTTCGCATATTGCATGATTTGCTCAACAATTTGTGGAGTCGCACGTTTGGCTTTATCGATCACCATGTCCATTTCTGCTTCTTTGTAGCGTCCGGTGTTAGCGGGCTTCAGCTGAGAGAAGTCGTAAGACAAAACGGGCGCATCCATCATGCGGGCTGGAGTGAGGAAGTTTTCGTCGAGCAAGTAACGGATCGGCAGTTCGAAAATACAATCGCGGAAGAATCGAGGCTCTTCGGTTCGCACTTGACCTCGGGTGTGATACTGATAAATCCAGCCCATTCCTAAACGATAGGGCGTTGCAGTTAGTCCCAGCACCTTAATACCAGGGTTCAGTTCTCGTAAGTGAGTAATAACTTTTTGGTAGCTGCTGTTTTTGTCATCTGGCACACGATGGCACTCATCAATAACGAGCAGAGAAAACTGGTTTTTGAACGAATCTAAGTTACGTACGACCGATTGAACCGAAGCAAACACGACTTGCTGGTCAGTTTCTTTTCGTCCCAATCCTGCTGAGAAGATAGAACCTTTTAAACCATAACCTTCATACTTCGCGTGGTTTTGCTCGACCAGTTCTTTTACGTGGGCGAGGACTAACACTCGTCCTTTCGCAAGGCGAGCAAGTTCTGCGATCACCAAGCTTTTCCCGGCACCGGTTGGCAGCACGATCACTGCTGGTGTCGAGTGTTTACGAAAGTAATGAATAACGGCTTTAACCGAGTCGGCTTGATAAGGACGAAGTGTGTACATGAAAATATGTGAAATTGCTCAACTATTCGAACGAGGAACGCTATAATACCTGACTTTTATACCCAAGTGACCTTTAAACCAAGATTTAGAGATCACTTGGGTATAATTCAATGAGGTATTCATGCGTTTAGATAAATATTTGTGTGACGCTCTGGGTGCAACACGCAAACAGGCAACAAAGATCATCAAAAGTGGAGACATCACCGTTGACGGTGAGGTTCAAAAAAGTGGTGCATTTAAAGTACCCAAAGGTGCGGAAGTGATGTGGGAAGACCGTGTTATTGGTGCTCCTGGTCCTCGTTACATTATGTTGTATAAGCCTGCTGACTTTGTTTGTTCACATGAAGATGGCTACAACCAAACTGCATTCGCATTGCTTGATGAGCCTAAAATTGAAAACCTTCACTTTGCGGGCCGATTAGATGTCGACACAACTGGTTTAGTGTTGATTACGGATGATGGTAAGTGGTCTCACCGTATTACCTCACCTAAGCATAAGTGTGAGAAAACGTACCGTGTTTGGCTCGTCGATGCTATTCAGCCAGATTACGCGGAAAAGCTCGAACAAGGCATCATTTTGCGCAATGAATCAGAAGCAACATTGCCCGCTCGTTTGGAAATCGTGAACGAGGCCGAGAATGAAGTATTGTTAACTATCGTGGAAGGTAAGTATCACCAAGTGAAACGTATGTTCGCGGCGTTAGGAAATAAAGTTGAGTACTTACATCGTGAGCGTATTGGTTCTATCGAACTTGATGAGGCACTAGAACCAGGTGATTATCGCTACCTCACGCAAGAAGAAATTGATTCTATTTGGAATTAATTGTCGGCATGGGAAATTCTTTAGTTCCTAATAGGAACTAGTCTTTTGGTAGGAATTGGCTCAAAATAAATTTTCCTACCAAAATTAGTGCCTAGACAATTCCGGTGTGCTTACTCATCTCAGTGATATGCCTTTGCATTTAGCTGATGCATGCATACTCTTATTGCAAAGCCTTCGGCTACGGTGAATGGAATGATGGTGTCAACGCCATCATTTTTACTGCATTGTGTTTGTTTCCCATAAACACATTTCGCTTTCACATGCTTTTCTATGTCGAGTTCGTCAAGGTCACACCTTGGTACATATTTGCCCTTATGATTCTCGAACGTTGGATAGAACAGGTTTTTGGCTTCTACATTCAGCGATATGAGAACTTCCGTTATTTTCACTTTGTTCTGCAAGTATTGACGGTAGGGCTCCAACAAGAGGTAAAAGAATGACAGAAAAAGCTCAAAGTGCTCCGCAATCCCAAATCAGTTTTCTATTGTTTCTGGTACTAGGAGCGATTGGTGCTTTGACGCCTTTGGCGATCGATATGTATTTGCCTGCGATGCCGACAATTGCGAAAGATTTGGGGGTCGCGCCTGGCGCGGTTCAGATTACGTTGACGGCTTATACCGCGGGTTTTGCGATCGGCCAGTTAATTCACGGGCCGCTTGCCGATAGCTTTGGTCGCAGACCTGTGTTGATTTTAGGCGTACTTTTCTTCGGCTTGGCTGCTGTTGTGAGTGCGACAACAAATGGCATTGATGCGCTGACCTATGTACGTACGGCACAAGGTTTTGCTGGCGCGGCAGCGGCGGTCATTATCCAAGCAGTGGTGCGTGACATGTTTGACCGTGAAGACTTTGCCCGTGCAATGTCTTTCGTCACCTTGGTGATCACAATGGCACCCTTGGTGGCACCGATGATCGGTGGCCATCTCGCGATTTGGTTTGGTTGGCGTTCCATTTTTTGGGTACTAGCTATTTTCGCTGTAGTTGTGATTTTTCTCGTACTTTGGAAAATCCCTGAAACGTTACAGCCTGAAAATCGTCAGCCTCTTCGTTTCCGCACGACGCTGAGAAACTACGCCAGATTATGCTCCAATCCTGAAGCGATCGGTTTGATGCTCTCAGGTGCGTTTTCATTTTCCGGAATGTTTGCATTTTTGACGGCGGGTTCGTTTGTTTATATTGATTTATATGGTGTTCGACCAGACCACTTTGGTTACCTATTTGGTTTGAACATTGTGGCGATGATCATCATGACCAGTATTAATGGTCGCTTGGTGAAGAAAGTTGGTTCCCATGCCATGCTTCGTTTTGGGTTGTTCGTGCAACTTTTGGCGGGGATTGGTTTATTCGTAAGTTGGTTAATGGACTTCGGATTATGGGGCATTGTACCTTTTGTTGTGCTGTTTATCGGTACATTGTCGACGATAGGTAGTAACGCGATGGCGCTGCTTTTAAGTGGTTACCCATCAATGGCGGGTACGGCGTCGTCTCTAGCGGGGACATTAAGATTCGGTATCGGTTCATTGGTTGGTGCGCTGGTGGCATCACTGCCCGGGAATGTTGCTTGGCCGATGATCATCGTAATGTTTGCTTGTTCTGTGCTTTCAGCACTGTTTTATTGGACTTTAGGAAGAAAGGCGTAATGTCGAATTACACCAAAGAAATTCAAAACTTGGTTAACTCAGCACTTGAAGAGTTAGATCAAGAGCATCGCTCAGGTAAGTTAGCCAATGCCCCTGTTGCGAATAACCATTATTTAGTGCGTTGGGTAACAAAGGCGCTAAAATCACAACGTTTCGGACGTACGGTAGGCGATGACTTAACGCGTTGGCAAAAAGCAGGTCGCTCAAAGGGGAACGATGCTGGTTTGTTGTTTATCTTCAAGCGTATTTCTGCTTTTTATGCGCAATTCTTCCCTGAAGGTGAAGACTCCAGAGTGTTCAAAGATTCAGATATTGAGTCTTTTCTTGATTTGATGGAGCAAGCAGGCTGGGAAGTCTCGACGTCTGAGCAACTGATTGGGTGCGGCAAAGTACAAATCTTCACTGAAGGTCAAAACTCTTTAGCGTTATGTGCAGACCAATGCGAAAGCTGTTTTGATGGCGAGTTGCTCGTAAAGCCAATGAGTTGGTTTGTACGTGGCAATCATGCTGAGTTTGTTGAGAAAGCAGCGCAAGCGGGCTTTATGGTACATAAGGTAACAGACTACAAATCGATGGTGAAATACCATGGCGAGTACCTTATTTTTCCAGCAAACGAAGGCAACCAGTTAGCCGAAATTCCACTCTCGTTCAAAGCTGACTAAAGTGACATTTTGAGTTTTTAGAAGCCCCTGTTATTGGGGCTTTTTGTTTTCTAAACGGTTTGCTTCTTTCGCGATGGCTTTGACCATGCCTTTAAATATGAAGAGATGGGCTGGCATCATTGCAAACCAATAAAGCAGCCCAAGAAACCCTTGCGGGTGCCACCAGGCGGTAATATCCAGCTCTCGTTCGTCACCGAGATCTTTGATGGTAATTTCTAAACGCCCAAGGCCTGGGCCTTTCATACCAAAAAACAGTGAAAGAAACTGATTATTATCGCAGCGAATCACTTTCCAAGAGTCAATAAAATCACTGACTTTAAGCTCTGGTCCAGGAGGAGAAACGCGAATCGGTTTTCCGCCACCAAAAAAGATATCGAGCCATTCACGTGTACGCCACAAGATGTTGGCAAAGTAATAGCCTTTTTCGCGACTCCCGATCTTTTGCGCCACTTTCCATAATGCCGCAGCGGAGGCATGAGTTTTAATGCTCGCTCCAGCTTGTTTTGGGTAATAGCCATATCCTGGTTGCCATCGACGAAGCGCTGCGGGTTCAAACCCCCAGACATTACTGCGTACAAATGTGCCTTCATCTTGAATGGTATCAGTTACCGCTTGCTCGTAGCTGATCAGCGTTTGAGGAAATCGTTCTTCAATCGCTTTGGAGTCTGCAATGTAGTCGTGCTCTAAGCCCGCAAGTAATGCTTTACCGATACTAGTTGGCACTGAGGTAACTAAACCTAGCCAGTACGATGCCATTTTCGGAGTAAGTAGCGGGGTCGACCACAGCCGATACGGCTTGTTCGTGATTCGGCAAATGACTTTGAACTGTTCGCGGTAGCTAAGTGTATCTGGCCCACCAACTTCATAAATGTGACTTTCTTCTGGAGAGGGGGCTTCTGCTAACTTCAATAAATAGTGGTTGAGATTGGGCAAGGCAATAGGGTTCGCTTTTGAGTCGACCCATTTAGGCGCGATCAAAATAGGTAAGTTGTAGACAAAGTCACGCATGATTTCGAAAGCGGCAGAGCCGGGGCCGATGATAACGCCAGCACGCAATTCAGTTACTGGAACACCAGACTGTCGAATTATTTTTCCCGTGGCTTTACGAGCGGCTAAATGGCGAGAGTTTCCGGTTTGAGGTTGAATGGCACTCAAATAGATAACATGCTCGACGGAGCTTTGTTCCAACGCATATTTGAAGTTCAAAGCAAGGTTTAGTTCGTACTCAACAAAGTCATCACCTTGAGCCATCCCGTGCACGAGAAAAAATACTAAATCAAAATCGTTCACTACAGCCTTCGTGGTCTCTGCGTCAGCCAAGTCGAGATACCTTAACGTTAAATTAGGGTGAGGCTGAGTTCTTGACTCTAAATAATCAATATGTCGCGCCGCTGCTGTGACGGCGTAACCTTTATCTAAAAGTAACGGAAGAAGTTGAGAGCCAATGTAACCCGAGGCGCCTAGTACCAACACCTTTTTCATTATCTGTCCTTTTATCGTTGGTGGAATAAACACCACAGAGTATAATCATGAGACACTTTCCCCATTCTATCAATAAGTTGTCGTTGGAGCGCTTGTGACTTTTCTTTCTCAACTCTCAATACACGCAGATAAAGCATTCTTACGTCGTTTATTTGCAATCGCGTTACCAATTACACTGCAAAGCATGATGTTTTCAAGCCGAAGCCTCGTCGATGTTCTTATGCTTGGTCAACTTGGTGAAGCAGAAATTGCCGCTGTTGGAGTTGCTGCGCGCGCGACTTTCGTCACCACCATCATGTTAGTTGGGGTGACAACGGGCGGTGCGTTGTTAACCGCTCAATATTGGGGGGCTGGCGATAAAGTTGGGGTGCGTCGCAGTACCGCTTTAACATGGATGATCGCAATGATGTTTGCTGCGATTGCTGTTGCTTTGTTTGTTGTTTTTCCACAGCCCATCATGAGTTTGACTACCGATTCACAAGAAGTGATTGAGCTAGGGGCCAGCTATCTCATTATTTCGTCGGTTAGCATGTTTGCTGTTGCATGTGTGGCCAGTATGTCGGTGGGCCTAAGGGCGATGCACCAACCAGGCTTAAGCACTTTTTTTAGTGGTATAGGCATTTTATCTAATGTGTTTCTTAACTGGGTTTTAATTTTTGGTCAATTAGGCTTTCCTGCTCTGGGTATTACGGGAGCAGCGATAGCAACGGTAATCAGTGGCGCGATCGAAGTAGGTTGCCTGTTTGGTTATCTATGGTTGAAAAAACACATAATCGCATTTGGTTGGGATGATATACGCGCAGGATTGGTCTTAGATAAAATTACGCGTTTCTTGAGCCTCTCTTTGCCAACCACATTTAACTTCTTGGCGTGGGCTGGTGGGCTGTTTGCTTATCACGCCATCATGGGGCAAGCAGGTGTACAAGGTTTGGCGGCACTTTCCGTAATGACACCTGTTGAGTCGATCGCATTGGCGATGATGATTGGTTTATCGAATGCGGCTGCAGTTCTAGTCGGGAACCAACTCGGCGCTCGTAATTTTGAACCCGTTTATTATCAAGCATGGGCTACGGTCATTTTGAATGTGCTTATCGCATTTGTGGTCGCCGTCTTGTTGATAGTGTCAAATCAATGGATCCTTAATGCGTTTAGTGCACTGACAACAGACACTCGCGAGCTAGCTGAACAGTTTATGGTGATTCTAGCGTTGGGTGTCGTGTTACGCTCGGTGCCGATGATGGCGATTGTTGGTGTATTACGCGCGGGCGGTGATGTTAAGTTTTGTTTGTATCAAGACATCTTGGCGCAGTGGGTGATCGGGATTCCACTCGCAGCATTTGCAGCGATTTATCTCAATTGGGACCCACAATGGGTTTACTTACTCTTTTTGACAGAAGAAGTTGTGAAGTGGGTGATTTGCTTGCCAAGAATGGTTAGCCGAAAATGGATGAAAAACCTGATTGGCCAGTAAGGAGGAACAGAGTTTATTTTGGCTGCAAAAATCTGCTCAAAACGTCAACAAAATTAGCAACAGAAAGTGAATCGAGTTGCATTTGTACTTCCATAGTGTGATCAAGCATTCAAAATACTTTCTACTAACAGGATTTTAGTGTAGATTCTGATCCCAATTTTTAAACACCATCCGAGCGGCATAATCAATGTTAAAACTGTCAGACCTATGTAAAGGCTATGTAGACGGGGGAGAGTTTCACCCTGTATTACAAGGGGCAGAATTAACATTGCAGCAAGGCGACCAAGTTGCTCTGATGGGAGAAAGTGGTTCGGGTAAAAGTACTCTGCTGAATTTAATCGCCGGATTAGATACTGCCGACTCTGGTGAAGTACAGTTTCCAAATTTTGCTATGCATGAAGCACCGGAGCATTTAAGAACCCTTTATCGCCGTAACAATATTGGGAATATCTTCCAACAATTCAACCTGCTTCCTACACTTAATATTGCCGACAATATTCGTTTTTGTCGTCAGTTAAAAGGTCTGCCGGAAGATAAAGAGTTGTGGCGTCAAATTCTTTCTGCTTTGGACTTAATGCCATTGCTAGGACGTTATCCGGAAGAGGCGTCTGGTGGTCAGCAACAACGTGCGGCGATTGCTCGTGCACTCTATATGGAGCCAAAAATCCTGCTTGCTGATGAGCCAACTGGTAGCCTAGACGAGCGAAACGCAGAAGCAGTAATGCGCTTACTAACGAGCCTCGCTCGCCAACTGGAGTGTACTTTGCTGTTAGTGACGCACAGTGAAAAAGTGGCCGCCCATATGGAAGGAAAGATTCGACTTCAAGGAGGGCAGCTACATGTTATGGCCCGTAGTTAAGGCACTACTCGGTCATTACCGTCGTTACCCTCTACAAATTATTCTTGTCTGGCTGGGATTAACTTTAGGCGTGTCCCTCCTTGTTGGTGTTACTTCTATCAACCAGCATGCAAAACAAAGTTATGCCACTGGTGAAAAGCTTTTCTCCAATCCTTTGCCGTACCGAATCCGAACGAAGCACTCTGCCAATAAAATTCCTCAAGGTTTTTATATTCAGTTACGTCGAGCTGGGTTTAACCAATGTGCACCGTTTGACGTGCTTCATCTAGATGCCAAGACCGATATGAGCCTGATGTTGGTGGGGATTGATCCTGTCGCGATGATCCCACTACAACAAGGAAAATCGCTAGGTGAGATGCCTGTTTTATCTCTAATGAAGCCTCCTTATCCTATTCTCGTTAGTCAAGATTTAGCCGCTTACATGAGTTGGCAGGATGGGGACTTCATTGAGATGAATGACGGAAGCCGTCTTGGGCCTATTCAAGTAGATAAGGACAAGATGCTTTCGGGTACTCGGTTGGTTACTGATATATCGTTGTTGCGTATGCTCAAGCGGAGCTCAGGTTTGTCTGCGATTTCTTGTGGCGAAATGCCAGAGGAAAAGCTGATAGCACTGAAAAACATGTTGCCAAACGGAATGACGCTCGTTAGGAATACGCGTACTGAGCTTGAGTCGCTAACTAACGCATTCCATATGAATCTCACCGCGATGGGAATGCTCTCGTTTTTGGTTGGGTTGTTTATTTTTTATCAAGCGATGTCTCTGTCTTTCATCCAGCGACAACGTTTGGTAGGTATTTTGAGACAGACTGGTGTTAACGGAACACAGTTAGCGCAAGCCTTATTGCTAGAGTTGTCTTTGCTCGTCTTTATTGCGTGGGCGTGTGGTAACTTTTTTGGCTTGATCTTAGCAAATGAACTTATCCCAGCAGTGTCTTCGAGCCTGAGTGATTTGTATGATGCCAACGTAGGCTTAACCATAGGATGGTCATGGCAATCTAGCTTATACAGTCTAATCATGGCAGCGATGGGTGCGTTGATATCGTGTCTGTGGCCATTAATCCGTTTGTTGAAGTCACAACCAATCCGCCTTTCTTCTCGACTGTCGCTAATGCGATTTGCTGGAAGAGAGTTCTCTTGGCAGGCGCTTGCGGCATGTGCGTTTTGTGTCGCTGCAATAGCGGTATATCAGGCGCCGAAAACACAAGAAACCGGCTTTGCTATTATTGCGCTGATGTTGGTTAGTGTGGCGTTGTTTATGCCATTTATTATGTGGCATATGTTCCAAAGTTTTTCTTATACCATGCGATGGGTTCGTGTCCGTTGGTTTTTTGCTGATGCAGCAGCCAGCATGAGCTATCGCGGTGTGGCTACGATGGCGTTTATGTTAGCGCTGGCGGCAAACATTGGTGTAGAAACAATGGTCGGAAGCTTTCGAGATACAACCGATAAGTGGCTAAATCAGCGATTAGCGGCTGATGTGTACATCTATCCGACCAACAATTCAGCCGCTAGGATGAGCGCATGGCTCCAGAATCAGCCAGAGGTGAACTCGGTTTGGTGGCGCTGGGAAAAAGATATGCCGACCGAGCATGGTGCTCTGCAAGTTGTGAGTACGGGCTCTTCTGAAGGTGAGTTAGACTCACTTACCGTCAAGTTAGGTGTCCCAAATTACTGGTATCAACTGCACGCTACCAAGAGCTTAATGGTCAGTGAGTCGATGGCCTTGAAGCTGGATATCCGCCCTGGCGATTTCATTAACTTGCAAGAACCGCTTGGTGGTGATTGGCAAGTCGTAGGCGTTTACTACGATTATGGAAACCCATATAACCAGGTGATGATGTCGCACCGGAATTGGCTGTATGCATTTGCAGGTACGGGTAATGTTGGTCTTGGCGTAGTATTAAAAGATAACGTCAATGGAGAAGGGCTGAAAAATCGCTTAGAGAATGTATTCCGTCTTCCGCAAGATCGTGTGTTTGATAACGGTAATATTTATAGCCAAGCAATGAGAGTGTTTGATCATACCTTTGCTATAGCAGGAACCTTGGGCAATATCACGCTGATTATTGCCGTGTTTGGTTTATTCTTTGCGACGTTGGCAGGAGAACTTTCACGGCAGCGGCATTTTTCCTTATTAAGATGTATGGGTGTGTCCGGAAAAGAACTTGTCGTATTAGGTGGTTTGCAGCTATTCGTCTTCGGAGCCATTTCTGCGATTATTGCAGTGCCGCTCGGCTTGGCGCTCGCACATTTGATCGTTGATATTATCATTAAGCAATCATTTGGCTGGTCTCTAGAGCTTCAAACGATTCCATGGGAGTATGCTCAAACCATTGCTTGGGCGATGCTTGCCATTATGGTTGCTGGCGCATTGCCAGTTATTAGAATGATCAAAAGTACACCGATGAAGTCATTAAGGGACGCGTTGTAATGAAAAAAATGGGCTCTAAAAAACGCTTGTTGGTTTCAACGCTCATTGTTGTTACGTTCGCTTTTCTGACTGGGGCTGCTTTTTACTCAACTTTTTGGTTAGAGGCGACAGCAACACGAGAAAGCGAACTTGATTCTATCTTAACGCGTGAAAATCAAACGATTTTCGAGCCTGTACTACCTAATGAGCATGTCTCTTTACCCTCAGACTTTCGCTTTCATCCCGAGTATCAGCATGAATGGTGGCACTACTTTGCGAAACTAAAAGATGAGCAAGGCAAGATCTACAATGTTCAATGGAGCTATTTTAGGGTTGCGACGGACGAGCGAGAAACCAGCGGTTGGCAGAACCCTCAATTGTACATTTCACATGTTGTCGTCAGTCATGGCTCGCATGTATGGAAAGAGCAACGGGTAGCTAGAGGTGGGATAGGCCAAGCTGGTATGATCAATCGCCCTTTCAGGTTATGGATTGATAATTGGACTTGGCGATCACTCGGTGCGACGCCTTTCCCGGGCAACTTGAATGTGAATACTGATACGTTTGGACTTGAGCTCAATACCATGACAAGCGGCCCCTTTGTCGTGAATGGAGACAAAGGTTTCCAAGTTAAACATGCGTTGCAATCTGTTGCTTCTTTTAGCTTCAGTGCTCCATTTTTAAAAGTAAAAGGTAGCTTAAGCTTAAATGGTAAGCGATTCTCAGTGACGGGTTCTGCTTGGGCGCAAAAAGAATGGGGCAGCGGCTTAATTGGTGAGGGGCAACAAGGCTGGGATTGGTTTGTTTTCAATTTAGATGATGGTCGAGCATTAACTGTTAGCCGTTATCGTCACCATGGGCAAACACCGCACGTATTTGGCACGTTGTCGACACGCTCAGGTAAAGTCATCAACCTCTCAGACGATGATATCAGTATTAAACCAATGCAAGTGACCAGTTTATCCAATGGAAGAAGGTTACCTTTGCAGTGGATTATCAATATTCCGAAGCATCAAATTAATTTGACTACCCGCATTATCAAGTCAGATATGTGGCTACCCTTTGTAATACCTTACTGGGAAGGGCCTACTTTAGCCTCCGGCTCCAATGAGGCTTGGGGCTTTATGCAGCTGACAGGCTATTGAGTTGTGAAGAAAACCACCCCCTACGGGTGGTTTTTTAGTGCGCGAAGCTTCCTAGCTTTTTCTCAAAAGTACGGGGTTATCATGATGGTACAAGCCGTGTTATGCTGATTTTCTCATCATCTTGATAAATATTTGGTGCGACAAAAACAAATACGATCTCCGATCAAAATTGAGTGTCATGTTGGAAAATACGATGTATAGTAAACTTAACATCGAAAAAACCGAAGTTTATACTCTGAAGAAGCGATTATTCTAAAGTTTTCGACAGCTATACACTCTTATCACTCTTTGTTAATCGTTTATTAAGATAATAAATATAAGGACGAAACCATGAACGATGTCATTCGTGACTTTTTCAAAATGGAATCAGCAGGTGGTATTCTTCTCGTAATTGCAGCGGCAATTGCGATGACCATTGCTAACTCACCGCTGGGCGAAACTTATCAATCTGTACTGCATACTTATGTATTCGGTATGTCAGTTTCTCACTGGATTAATGACGGCCTAATGGCTGTTTTCTTCTTACTTATTGGCCTTGAAGTGAAGCGAGAGCTACTTGAAGGAGCGCTAAAATCAAAAGAAACCGCAATTTTCCCTGCTATTGCGGCGGTTGGTGGTATGTTAGCCCCTGCTCTTATTTACGTTGCGTTTAATGCTAACGACCCAGAGGCGGTTTCTGGCTGGGCCATTCCAGCTGCGACGGATATTGCATTTGCTCTAGGTATCATGGCGCTACTAGGTAAGCGCGTACCAGTAAGCCTTAAAGTGTTTTTGTTAGCTCTCGCTATTATCGACGATTTAGGCGTGGTTGTTATTATTGCACTGTTTTACACAGGTGATCTTTCTAGCATGGCGCTGCTTGTTGGCTTCATCATGACTGGTGTCCTGTTCATGTTGAATGCGAAGGAAGTAACGAAACTGACACCATACATGATAGTCGGCGCGATCTTATGGTTTGCGGTACTTAAATCTGGTGTTCACGCAACACTTGCAGGCGTAGTGATCGGCTTTGCTATTCCTCTTAAGGGTAAACAGGGCGAACATTCCCCACTTAAGCACATGGAGCACGCACTTCATCCATACGTGGCATTTGGTATCTTACCTCTATTCGCATTTGCAAATGCGGGGATTTCGCTAGAAGGCGTATCGATGTCAGGCCTAACTTCAATGCTGCCATTAGGTATTGCTTTGGGGCTACTGGTTGGTAAGCCTCTAGGTATCTTCACCTTTAGTTGGGCTGCTGTGAAAATGGGTGTAGCTAAGCTACCGGAAGGCATTAACTTCAAGCATATCTTTGCGGTCTCTGTGTTGTGTGGTATCGGTTTTACAATGTCTATATTCATTTCCTCTTTAGCGTTTGGAAATGTAAGCCCTGAGTTTGATACCTATGCTCGACTAGGCATCTTAATGGGCTCGACGACAGCCGCGTTACTTGGCTACGCGTTACTGCACTTTTCTTTGCCTAAGAAAGCGCAAGCGTAAGATACACACTGTTTAGTAAAGCCTCCCATTCGGGAGGCTTTTTTATGTCTGCAGATCGGCACATCAACCACTTCAGGGTGGTTACTTTTGTGACCAACTAAGGTCTAGCTTATGGAGTTGGGGCAAATCATCGAAAGAGGCGCTTGGTAAATCTACAGGCGAAAAAAAGCCCAGCCGAAAATTTGACTGGGCGGATACAAACATAGGAGTTAATAAGAAAAAAGCAGCAACGTAACAATTAGATGGAAACAAGTTTGACGGCCAGTGAAACTTCAAATGCCCTAACTGTTACGTATATTCAGACCGAGCCTTTTCCAAACAGTTCCATTTTTTTTCAAAAAATTTCTACTTAATGCTTTCTAGCTTCTTACACACCCGAAAGTAATAGAAAAGTCGAGATGGATTACCAACTTGGTGAAGTGACTAACTTCTGTGTTTCTCATTTTATCTCCCCTAGAACCGAAGATGTATTTCATACTCTCGTCGCTTACTCCGAGCCGTCAAGGCATTGTTAGCGTTTCAATTGCGATGGTCTGAGAAGTTTGATCGTTTTCTTCTGACAAGCTTCACTGGAGTATTCGATTGAATTTCAAAAGATTAGATCACACCTTTTGCTGTCTGGTCAGACCAATTGGTTAAAGTGTGATGTTAATCATTTGTTAATCTTAAGTTTCGGGAGTATATTTTCAAACAGTTGTTTAATACGAGTGATTAAAATGGCCCCGAGAACATCAACAAAAGAAAAAATACTCGATGTCGCAGAAGGACTCTTTGCTGAACATGGCTTTAATGATACTTCGCTAAGAACGATAACAGGTAAAGCTAACGTTAACTTAGCATCGGTAAACTATCACTTTGGCGATAAAAAAACGCTGGTTAGAGCGGTTTTAGATAGGTATTTAGAAGCACTAATGCCGAGCATTAAGACTTCATTAATTGAGCTAAACACGCGCGATAGCTACAACATGGACGATGTCTTTGAGTCATTGCGATTACCTTTACGTACATTAAATGATGTACGCCCAAATGGTACTGCGCTATTTATGTTGTTAATTGGCCGCGGTTATACAGACGTTCAAGGTCATCTACGCTGGTTCATTACCACCAGATACGAAGAGGTACTGAACCTTTTCACTTTCTCGATAATGAAGGCGAACCCGGAACTATGTGAAGAACAGTTGTTTTGGCGATTGCACTTCACGTTAGGAACCTGTGTATTTACGATGGCTTCAAGCCAGGCTCTTTCGGAGCTGGCAGAAAGTAAGTTTGAAAAGGAAGTCGATGTGAAATCTGTCGTCGATTTACTGATTCCATATTTGTCAGCAGGAATGTCAGCAAAGCAGTTGGCATAAGACAAATAAGAAAGTTAAACCAATAATAAGATTATACCCCGAGCGGTTACGTGAACAAAAGGATCTGAACTATGAGCTCTCTACGAAGAAAATGGATTAGTGACCCGGCTTTTAAAGTGTTCAAAAAAGTATTGCCACCTCTGTCTAGCACCGAGAAAGAGGCGATGGAAGCGGGTAGTGTATGGTGGGATGCCGAACTATTCTCAGGCAAGCCAAACTTCACAACATTGCATCATTATCCAACGCCTACACTGACGGCAGAAGAGCAGTCATTTATGGATAATGAGCTTGAAACCCTGCTAGAAATGCTTGATGACCAGAAGATTGTCAAAGAAGACAGGGATTTACCACCTGAAGTATGGGAATACCTACGTAAAGAGCGATTTTTCTCTTTGATCATCTCGAAAGCATATGGTGGTCGTGAATTTTCCGCTTTGGCGAACTCAACCATTGTTTCTCGTATTGCGACTCGAAGTATCAGTACCGCGGTATCGGTAATGGTACCGAACTCTCTTGGCCCTGGTGAGCTGCTATCGCACTATGGTACGCAAGAGCAAAAAGATTACTGGTTGCCTCGTTTAGCTGATGGTACAGACATCCCTTGTTTCGCCCTAACTGGCCCTGAAGCGGGTTCTGATGCGGGTGGCATACCTGATCAAGGCGTGGTTTGTTACGGCACCCATGAAGGCAAAGAAGTGCTTGGCGTGCGAGTTAGTTGGAATAAACGCTACATCACGCTTGCGCCAGTTGCGACAGTGCTCGGGTTAGCATTTAAACTGCAGGATCCTGAAGGGCTACTTGGTGACAAGAAAGAGGTTGGCATTACATGTGCGTTGATTCCCGCTGACCATGAAGGTGTCGAGATAGGTGAGCGCCATGATCCTCTGGGGTCTGCGTTCATGAATGGCCCAACTCGTGGTGAAGATGTCTTCATCCCTATGGACTGGTTGATCGGTGGCGCTGATTACGCAGGTAAAGGTTGGCGTATGCTGGTTGAGTGTCTTTCTGCTGGTCGTGGTATATCTCTTCCAGCGCTTGGCACAGCGATTGGTCACCTTACTACACGTACAACAGGTGCTTATGCTTACGTGCGTAAACAGTTTGGAATGTCGATCGGTAAGTTTGAAGGCGTCGCAGAAGCGATGGGGCGCATTGGTGGTCTTACTTACCTACTAGAAGCGACGCGTACGCTAACGACGACTTCTCTCGATATGAAAGAAAAACCTGGGATTGTAACCGCGATTGCCAAGTACCACATGACGGAAATCGCGCGTACCATTCTAAATGATTCGTTTGATATCCATGCGGGTCGTGCGATTCAAGATGGCCCAATGAACTATCTTGCTAAACATTACCTTGGTATCCCGGTTGCTATCACCGTTGAAGGCGCGAATATTCTGACTCGTAATCTGATGATTTTTGGTCAAGGTGCGACTCGATGTCACCCATATGTTCTAAAAGAAATGGAAGCCGCGGCGAATCCAGATTCTGAACAAGGTGCGAAAGAATTTGACAACTTACTCTTTAAACACATCAAGCACGCGCTCGGTAATACATTCGGTGCATTTGGTGCAGCACTAACTGGTTCTCGATTTGTCAACGCGCACATGAGTGGCCCAACGCAGCAATACTACAAAGACATTACTCGTCTCAGTCGTGCACTTGCAGTAAGTGCAGACTTTGCGATGTTAACCTTAGGTGGAGACTTAAAGCGTAAAGAAATGATCTCCGCACGTTTGGGTGATGGGTTAAGCTATCTATACATGGCATCTGCTGCCTTGAAAAAGTATGAAGATGAAGGCCGTCAACAAGGCGATCTAGACTTCGTTCATTACGCTGTTCAACACTGTTTGTATAACGCTTCTAAGTCATTAAATGAGGCTTGCACCAACTTCCCTGTGAAATACGTTGGCGGTGTGCTTAAGGGGCTATTGTTCCCGCTTGGTAATCATTTCAATAAGCCAAGTGATGAGCTGTGTGTGAATTTGGCTGAAGCGATGATGACGC
Organism: Vibrio sp. 2033; assembly: GCF_033339735.1. NCBI lineage: Bacteria > Pseudomonadati > Pseudomonadota > Gammaproteobacteria > Vibrionales > Vibrionaceae > Vibrio > Vibrio sp. 2033. The sequence goes on along the minus strand of NZ_JAWOVC010000001.1, from coordinate 463,605 downwards.
CAGGTGCGCAACGTGATCGACTTACGCATCTTTGTTACATCGGGAAATCAGAGAATGACAGCGTAGGCTTAATGGAGAATGCATTCCTTGCAATGTACGACATTAAACCTTTGGAGCGTAAACTTATGAAGGCTGCGAAGGATGGTAAAGTGGCTCGTAAAGGTCTGCTACATGATCGTTTGCAGCAAGCATTTGAAGCAGGCGTGTTAACTGAGCAAGAAATTGATCAAATCATGGCTGCAGATAAATTGCGCTACAAGGCGATTCAAGTTGACCACTTTAGTCATGACTTTTCTGAAGTTCGAACTCATAGCCCAAAAAAGTCGCAGTTGAATCCGGCGGCATAATAGACAACTAATGTTAAGAAAAGCACCTCAATGAGGTGCTTTTTTGTATTCTTGGGGAGTGGATGGTGGGATAGTGCTCCAACCACTTGCCTTTTAAGAGCATTTTTACAGAAATTAGATGCGAAATCCCAACGAAACTTTTATCCTAACAAGGTTTTTTAAAGGAAGTTGAATATGATCATCAAACCTAGAATTCGTGGATTTATCTGTACTACAACGCACCCTGTTGGTTGTGAAGCTAACGTAAAAGAACAAATTGCGTACACCAAAGCGCAAGGTCCAATCAAAAACGCACCTAAGCGTGTTCTTGTTGTTGGTGCATCAAGTGGCTACGGTCTATCTTCTCGTATCGCTGCGGCATTTGGTGGCGGTGCATCAACTATCGGTGTTTTCTTCGAAAAAGAAGGTACTGAGAAGAAACCAGGTACTGCAGGTTTTTACAATGCCGCTGCTTTTGAAAAGCTAGCGCGTGAAGAAGGTCTGTACGCAAAAAGCTTAAACGGCGACGCTTTCTCAAATGAAGCGAAACAGAAAACTATCGAGCTGATCAAAGAAGACTTGGGTCAAATCGATATGGTGGTTTACTCACTGGCATCTCCAGTACGTAAAATGCCAGAAACTGGTGAATTAGTTCGTTCATCTCTTAAACCTATCGGTGAAACTTACACATCAACGGCTGTTGATACCAACAAAGATGTGATCATCGAAGCTAGCGTTGAGCCTGCAACAGAAGAAGAAATCAAAGACACTGTCACTGTAATGGGCGGTGAAGATTGGGAACTTTGGATCAATGCGTTGTCTGATGCTGGTGTTCTTGCTGAAGGTTGTAAGACCGTCGCGTACAGCTACATTGGTACTGAGCTAACTTGGCCAATTTATTGGGATGGTGCACTAGGTAAAGCAAAAATGGACCTAGACCGTGCAGCGAAAGCGCTAAACGACAAGTTAGCAGCAACAGGCGGCAGTGCCAATGTTGCGGTACTTAAATCTGTTGTAACTCAGGCGAGTTCTGCAATTCCTGTTATGCCACTGTACATCGCAATGGTATTCAAGAAAATGCGCGAAGAAGGTGTACACGAAGGCTGTATGGAACAAATCTACCGTATGTTCAGCCAACGTCTATACAAAGAAGACGGTAGCGCGGCAGAAGTTGATGAGATGAACCGCCTACGTCTGGATGACTGGGAACTTCGTGACGACATTCAGCAGCACTGTCGTGAGCTATGGCCTCAAATTACGACTGAGAACCTAAAAGAGCTGACTGACTACGTTGAGTACAAAGAAGAGTTCTTGAAATTATTTGGTTTCGGCGTTGAAGGCGTAGATTACGAAGCGGATGTGAATCCAGCAGTTGAAGCAGACTTCATTCAAATCTAATCGAATCACAGACTAGATAACCAATAAACAAAAGGCGCTCATTGAGCGCCTTTTTGTATTTCATAGTCAAAGTGAGTATTAACTTAGTATTATCAGAATCGTACCAGCTAGCGTCATTAAAATATTCGCAATCGCATAGGTACCCGCATAACCAAGGGCTGGGATGGTGGACTTAGCGTAGTCGTTAACTACATCCATAGCTGGAGCGCAAGTACGGGCGCCAATAATGGCACCGAAGAGCAGGGCACGGTTCATCTTGAGTACGTGTGCGCCAACTAAGTAAGCCAGAACCACAGGCACAACACTGACAATAAATGCCAAACCAATGACTTTTGGTCCTACTTGCGTTAGGTGCTCGAACATCTTTCCACCTGCACTTAGACCAATTCCCACCATAAAGAACATTAACCCTAGATCTTTGACCATATTCAGCGCCCCTTGTGGGACATAACCGAAAGTAGGGTGATTTGCTCGTAAGAAACCAAGCGTAATACCGGACAACAGAAGACCCACCGCATTACCCAAACTGAAAGACACCTGACCGAACGTCATTGTGATGAGGCCAAACAGAATACCCAAAATAAAGAAGCTACAAAAAGCGAGCAAATCGGCCATTTGACTGTGGATCGAGATGAAACCGATTTTTTCCGCCAGTCCATGTACTCGGCTTTTCTCGCCGCTCACTTGAAGGACGTCCCCTTTAGCGAGCACAATGTCTAAGTCCATAGGCATTTCAATCTGAGCGCGAACTACGCGGTTTAAGAAACAGCCAAACTCAGACAAATTCAAATCCGATAAACGCTTACCAGCGATAGCGTCACTTTTTACGACGATTTCTTCTTCAACGATGCGCAAATCAAGCAAGTTACGGTCGAATACTTCTTTACCATTACGGAAGCTAGGGTCTAAGCGAGCATGGCTGTCAGGGAAGCCAACCAGTGCAATTTCATCTCCCTCTTGCAAGATAGCATCACCATCTGGGTGGGCGAGAATACCATTGCGACGGATTCGTTCAATGTAACAGCCAGTTTGACGATAAATCCCCAGTTCTCGTAAGTTTTTACCATCAGTCCAGTCAATTAGCTCTGGGCCCACTCGGTAAGCTCGAATAATGGGTAAATACACTTTTCTCTGGCTTGAATTTCCAAGGCCACGTTCTTGTGCGATTTGCTGCGCGGAATCAGAAAGGTTTTGTTTTTGCAGTTTTGGCAACAATTTAGCAAACATGATCATGCTAATTAAGCCGACCAGATAAGCCATCGCGTAGCCTACGGATAGATTTTCTAATACCAGAGAAAATTCCATATTCCGCGGTATAGTCGCAAGGCCAGAGTTAAGAGCATCTTGTGCACCAACCAGTACTGGCGTTGCGGTCAATGCGCCTGCCATCATACCGGCGGATAAGCCAAAATCGAGGCCGAAATAGTGACTCAAGCCATACGTTAAGCTGACCGCAGACACGAGAACGGTCATGCTTAAAATAAAATAATGCTTACCATCTCTGAAGAATATACCAAAAAAGTTTGGTCCAGCTTCAATGCCAACGCAGTAGATAAACAGCATAAAGCCAATGGTTAAAGCTTCTGCATTAAATGAGAAACCAAGGTGGCCCATTACCAAAGAGGTAATAAGAACGCCAATAGAGTTGCCTAGTTGTAATTTGCCAAATCGAATTTTTCCGATGGCAAGGCCAATGGCTAATACGACGAAGATTAGAAGGATAGGGTTTTGCTCGAGAAGGTATACGACGTCTATGTTCACTGTGTGGCTCGGTAGAGTGTGTGCCAAAAAAGATTAAGAACTGTGAATTGTAACTAAATATAGCAAAAAGATAAGTGAATTTTTTTAGGTTTTACCATTAGTTGACTTAACGTAATAACCAGCTGAAAAATAATAAAAAAGCCGCATGAAGCGGCTTTTTTGAAAACAGTCTTTATTACTCGTCAAATAGACCTAGGTGCTCTTTCGCGTATGCTTCGAACTCGTCGCAGCCACCGATGTGCTCTTGGTCGATAAAGATCTGAGGAACGGTTTCAACTGGTTTACCAACTGTTTTCTCAAGATCTGCTTTAGAAATACCTTCAGCGTGAATATCAACGTAACGGTAGTTGAAGTCATCACGTTTTGCTTTTAGCGTTTCTGCGTGCTCTTTTGCACGAACACAGAAAGGACATGCAGGGCGACCAAAGATAACAACGAACATAATCTTATTTCTCCTAAATCTATTCTTTTTTGAAAGCGTACAAAACATAGCGGCTGAGTGCGCTTTCTTTTGTTGGAGTAACTATGCCCGATCCAGATACGGAAATAAAGCGGCAATTACCTCTTGGTTCTATAGGTGAAATCTATCGAATAAAAACTAAACGCGTGTTCTTATTTTACGGCTCTGAAGTATGTGAAGTGACGCATAAAAAACATACATTCTAAAGGGTTAATGATGGCAAGGTGGAATTGGTCAATTTTTTTTGTTTAAAAAAATAGCAATCTATTTTGGCTATACGCAAATAACTTCAACTCTAACATAAGTGTTAAATCAGAGGGCGAGAGGTTATTTGGGTATATTCTTTTGGGAGGGTGTGTATGTTTCAGTTTATGACTGCAACAAGGATTATATTTGGTGAAGGTGCACTTCAATCTTCATTATCCGTTATTAACCAATTTGGCTACAGTGTTTTGCTGGTTACTGGGCAGGACACCCAACGAGCTGCCCCCATTGTCCAATATCTTAAAGCTCAAAATATGCGTTACCAGCACGTAGCTATCGTTGGAGAACCATACATCACGATGGTAGAAGAGACCGCAGTGCTCGGTAGAAAATTCCAACCTGATATGGTGGTTGCGATAGGTGGTGGCAGCGTCATCGATATGGGCAAAGCCTTAGCTGCCATTATTCCCAATCAAGGCAATGTTTACGATTACGTAGAAGTGGTAGGAAGAAGCGTCCCTTTAAAAGCAAAGCCTCTTCATTTTATTGCAATTCCTACGACAGCAAGCACCGGTTCAGAAGTGACCAGAAATGCTGTGCTGAAATCTGGACAAGATAAAGTGAAAGTGAGTCTTCGAAGCCCTGATATGCTCGCAGACGTTGCCATTGTAGACCCGACACTTACTTACGGGACCGACCAATACACATCTGGACGTGGCGCAATGGATGCGTTCACTCATTTAATGGAAGCGTATGTGTGTGGTGAGCCAAACCCTCTTACTGATATGGTCTGCGAAGAGGGGCTACGCCGTTTAAGCCGTTCAGTGATTGCCGCTTGTAAGCAAGATAATCATAGGGCGCGCTCTGATTTATCGTTCGCTGCATTGCTTGGTGGTATGGCGATTACTAATGCCAAATTAGGTGCCGCTCATGGGTTAGCATCGGCGTTAGGAGGCAAGTTAGACGCCCCTCATAGCGTTATTACGGCTCGCCTAGCTCCACACGTGATGCAGGAGAACATTAACGCCGCTAAACTCGCGGGTAGGAATGATGTGATAAGTCGTTATCGCAAGCTGGCCCAATTAGTCACTGAGCGAGTAAACGCGAACGAACACGATGGAATTCTTTGGGTAAATATGGTGCTAGATAAGTTAGCGTTACCGCTACTGGCTCAATTTGGAGTATGCCAAACCTCTTTTGAGCAAGTGGCGAATGATGCGCTTAAATCAATGGCAATCAAAGGGAATCCTTTACCTCTTAATCAGGAACGTTTGATACACATATTGCAGCAAGTCTGTGATTGTAGCGGAGAGTGCGCAGCTGAGAGTGCACAACATGTCAGTTCTGTTGAAGTACTGGAATCAAGAACGGACTTATCGAGTGTCAACGACTTAGGGTGATTGCTCCCTTAGCAGCATTAAAACAAAAGGGGAGCCTTGAGCTCCCCTAGATAAAGTATTGACTATGCTTTAGTGCTTAGTACTGGCTTAATTTGTCATAGCGACTGTCTTTCAACGCATCTTTTACGCGTTTTAGGTTCTCACGGAAACCTGTACCACGGCGAAGAGTGAAGCCAGTTGCTAGCACATCAATCACTGTCATTTGTACAACCCGGCTTGCCATTGGCATGTAAACGTCGGTATCTTCTGGAATATCGAGCGTGATGGCCAGCGAGCTTGCCTTTTCTAGAGGAGAATCCTTCGCTGTAATCGCAATAACCGTTGCGCCATTTTCACGAGCAAGGTTCGCTATTTCTACCTGACTCTTTGTTCGACCGGTATGAGAAATAAGAACCACAACATCATTATCACTGCAGTTGATACAACTCATGCGCTGCATAACAATATCTTCAAAACAAGTAATTGGAATATTAAAGCGAATAAACTTGTTTTGTGCGTCTCGGGCAACAGAAGATGATGCACCAAGGCCAAAGAATGAAATGCGCTTCGCTTGCGTTAGCAAATCGACCGCACGGTTCACTTGCATTGGATCTAGGCTATTTTTCGCGACATCTAAACACGCCATCGTCGATTCGAAAATCTTATGGGTGTACGCGTCTGGGCCATCGTCTTCTTCCACATTACGGTTAACGTAAGGGGTGCCGTTGGCTAGGCTCTGTGCCAAGTGAAGCTTAAAATCTGGAAAGCCCTTGGTGTCCAGACGACGACAGAAGCGGTTTACAGTGGGCTCACTAACGTCGGCCATTTTAGCCAGCGTTGCAATGCTTGAATGAATTGCAGTTTGTGGAGACGCCATAATTACTTCCGCAACTTTGCGCTCTGACTTACTGAAATTCTCCAGGTTTTTTTGAATTTTTTCTAATGTATTCATAGTGTTCACGAGGGTATAGAGAACAACTCGCTGGCTCTGCTAACGAAAGGAAACACGAAGATTCCGGAGTAGAGTGGGGCGTTAACGAAAACAACCAGCGCCATAGAATCAGTATAAACCTGATCTTCAATCAGTCTAAACCAATAACGGGTACTATTTAGTGAGAATTTGACAGGCCTCAAACAAAATGTTGTAAAAACTACAGAATTGGATGTGTAAACGAAGTTTTGTTGCGCTAGTCGCACGATAATGATGTTTGAGTTACATCAAAACGAAAAAAAATTTCAAATTGATGTAACTCGATCTGGCTGTTAAGACGATTGAATATCAACAACCAGTTGTTGAATTCTTTTCATCAAATTTGGTGCTTGCTTGGCGATTTCGCGTTGTTCATCAAGCACTGAACTCAGAATTTTTTTTGTAGTCAGTGGATTTGCCAAAACCACTCTAAACACTATCGTATTCATGTGTTGCCATTGGTCTGGGTTCAGTCTTGTACGTGAAACGAACGATTTGCCCGTTTCGCGCTGACGCTTTTGAATAAACTGTGTTAACTCATTGATCAGCTCATTCAGTTGTTCTTTTTGTGAGCCTTCTGCTTGTGCTAATGCTTCACGGATGAATGGCGGCAAATAACGGTATGTGAGCAGACAAAGCTCTGGTTCAGAAACTAACTCGAAATCATCTTGCTGTTTGATTAAATCCGCAAAGTATCGAGCTTTTTCAATGCTTTGGTCAATCAGAAGCTCGTAACCTGGGCGACTTATGATGTGCATTGCGGCGTAGACCAACATCGCCATACCCGAACGTGAACCTTCTAATGTATGGCTGCCTAGGTCTTTTGAACCTTTTCGCAATATATATTGAGCGTGATGCTCTATGGATTTCATTGCGTCAGGGTCTTTGAACAGAACCATACCAGCGCCCATCGGGATGTAGAGCTGCTTGTGCGCATCAATAGTTACTGAGTCTGCCATTTCCACACCTTTAAGAAGGTGACGGTGATGGTTAGACATAAGTGTTGCGCCACCCCATGCGGCATCCACATGGAAGTGACAGCTGTGAGCTTGGCAGACTTCAGCGATTTCAGGCAATGGATCAACATTACCTGTCTCTGTTGTGCCAGCCACACCAATAACAGCAATAGGCTTGATATTTTGTTTTTCGAGCTCAACAATTTTCGCTTTCAGGTCGTTGACAATAATACGGTTGTTGGCATCGGTTTTAACCGCAACCAAGCCCTCTTGGCCTAGCCCTAATACATCGGCTGCTTTCTTAAGGGAGTAGTGACCACGCTCAGACACTAGCACCGCTAAGCCATCATAGCCATAGTGCTTCATGGCTTTAAAAAGGCCTTCCTTCTCAACGCCTTTAAATGAGCCATTGGCTCTTAACGCTTTGTTACGTGCTACCCAAAGCGCAGTGATATTGGCAATGGTGCCGCCGGAACAAAATGCGCCTAATGAGTGGTTTGCACTGTGCATCCACTGATTGTAAAACGTATCATTCTGACCATATATCAAGCGATGCAGCATACCCAAAACTTGACGCTCAAGTGGCGTAAAGGCTTTGGAAGTCTCTATTTTTACCAGGTTTTGGTTTAAGGCGATCATGATCTTTGACAGTGGCATCAAGAAATAAGGCAGTGCCGATGTCATATGACCAATGAAGCTTGGTGAAGATGTGTGAACTGAGTGCGACACCAAAGTGTCGAGTAAGTGCTCTGTATGATCTGACACGAACTCTGGCTGCTCAGGAATCTGAGCAGAAGAAAAGTCTTTTTCGATTTCGCGTAAAGGCTTTTCTTCTGCCACGATGTGTTCACGAAGAAATTGATTTAGATTTCGCGAGAGGCTCTCGTCAATTTTAGTTAACGTTGAGTCCGGACCTTCTGGGACAGTGAAGATCTTTAGCAAGCTCTCAAAGCTAACATCAGCGGCTTTTTGTTCCTTAACCATAGCAAAGAATCTTTGTAGTTATTTTGGTAATGCGAGCGGCACAATCTAAACTAAAACGGGCGCAAAGTCCCGTTTTAATTGTTGAAACCCAAGTTGTAGAAATGAAAATTTTAGGTGAAGGTTACGATATTCACATTAAAAAATTCTAGATTGAGTACGTTAAAACACTCTGATGTTATCGAATGCTAATCAACGACTAATGTGAGCAATCTTAGTCACATTTCTGCTTTTCAATCTTTTCTATTGACTGATTGTACTTATTAAGTGCGGTATCAATTTGTTGGGGATGACTAAGCAGATCAGCGAATGCTGAACGAAGCTCGTAGTTTTTTGGGTGGTTAGTTGATTGACGGTCGCTAAATGTCTGTTTTGCAACTTCACCTAACTTATCGCTTCGGGTCGCTAACTGCTTAACGTCATGTTGCTCTAGTTTTAACCATGCTTCGATTGGCTGTTCCGTCGCAACGCGGCTAGGGTCGTTCTCTAGAAAGTAGTGAACCGCTTCGCGGTTTAATTCAAAGTGATGTTTACGTCCATCCAAGAACCATTGACTAACTTCTTTCAGATCTGGATATTGGGTAACCGTCAAATCAACAAGATCTTGATACCACTGTAGTGAGGCATCGACGTAGCCATCGTATTTGCTAGCAAGACATTGTTGATCTGCGGCAAGCGTAAAAGTTGAGCTTGTAGCGAGGAGCGCTGCAACGACAAAGCGTTTCATTCTTCTTCCTTCTGGTTGTTATCCCTTTATTAACGCAATGCACATCAGTTGATGTTTCTCCCTTCTTTCTATTTGGTCGTGACAAATCGTTGGGCTGAATGACGAAAAGAAAGAGGGGTCTTGCCAAAAAATATTGACCACTTTGACGTTAACTGGGTATTTAAATTTTTGCCGTATTGTAATGGATGTTAAAGCGAAAACCTGAGATCTAGCTAGCAAGTGATACAAAGAAAAGCATCATAACTGGTACCAATAAACTCAAAATAAAGCCGCTAACGATAGCAACAGGAACACAACGCACACCACCGGTAGTTTGAATAACGGGTAGGGTGAAGTCCATTGCTGTTGCACCGGCATAACCAATTGCGGTGCACGGATAGCTACGAATAAAGAGAGGAATGGCAACCAGTGCGACTAACTCTCTCATCAATTCAATCAAGAACGACGCGCCACCAAATACCGGACCAAAAGCGTCACCCATTAAAATACCTGCGAGTGAATACCAGCCAAAACCTGAAGCCATTGCGAGTGCTTGATAAAGAGGAAGATCCAAAAGCACCGCTGCAAGAACGCCACCAAGCATACATGTTGCGATGACAACAGCCGCAATGGCCATTCCTTGTTTATTTAATAGGATTTGACGCAGAGTAAGTCCACTATTGCGCAGCTGAATACCAATAAAAAATAGAAGTAGAAAGAGTATCCATTCGCTTGCTGTATCTACCCAACTCAAATCAATGGGTAACAGCAGGCCAACCACTAACCCTCCGCCAACGACCACGATAAGCTTAACAGACTCTAAAGCCATCGAAGATAACGGTAGTTTCTTTTGATTCTGATTGGTCTGAAGTGGAACAATTTTATCAATAATAGGCAGAGCCAACAGGTTGCAGGCACTTAGACACAAAAAAAACGTACTCGCATAGAGGAGAATACTTTGTAAGTTGCTGCTTAAATTATCGAGCGCCGCCAAACTAAGACCCATCAACGACAAAATGACGTAAATAAGGTAGGACGTTGACTGATTGATCTTCTCCAATAACGAAGATCGAGATATAGGAATTAGATACCCCACCACAAGCGGAGCGAAAATAAATAGCATCCCTGAAAACATAAAGCTCAATGATTCCTTTTTGAGATAACATCAACACGCATAAATCAAATTATCTATCGGTTGAAATTAAAGACATTTCACCACACACAGCTCAGCCTTGAGCGAATCGTTTTATCACGGATAAGGTATTATCAGAAAGCGATAAATTACAAACCGCTAGCATTGAGTACAGCACGGATTTGATCATTGAAGTCAGTATCACTCATGTTACTAAGTTCATACAAGACTTCTGCACCAGTTAAGTTGAATTCAACTTCATGTTCGTCAATGCGTTCATCGTGATTGCGGAACATCAATAAATGATGCGCAATTCTAGCGATGTCGAGATAACTCACTTCTGGTCGCGTTAATTCGTATTTTTCGTTTGAGGATACTTCTCTGAAGTCGTTGTCAAACCCCCAACGCTCAAGTACCAGTTTACTTGTGGCAGAACAACGTGTTTGGAAGATCTGCAATGCAATATCTGGGTCTAGGTAATTGCCCCTATCTAAGTACAAGTGGTACTCATTAATTAGGCAAAATAGCCCTATATCGGCTAATAGACCGACCAATAACGCCTTTTCTTGCTCTAGATGACCATAAGTGCCTGGCTCGTGGCTACGAAACGATTGAACCAACATCACCATGACGGCACCGAGCTCACGAGATATCGCCGCACTCTTCACCAAGATGGCATTGCATTCTTTAGTGAGATTAACTGAGTGTTTAAGTTGCTCGATCGCTTGTGCGGTAACAATATCACGTACACGAAGTATTCCGAGACGAGATACCGCTGTAGTTAAGTCGTTGCAGGTGATATTTCTGCGATTGAAAATCACAGAGTTAGCGACTCGTAAAACGACCGCTGCTAATCCGGGATCTTCCAATAAACAGTTAGCAACATCGGCAATCGTGGTGTGTTCTTCGACACATAACTGCTGAATTTTAAGCACGACATCAGGAATAGGAGGTAACGAAATCTTACCCGTGGCGATGGACTGTTCTACCAGCTGAGCAAACTCGGATTCCAGTGCGTTTATAAGCTTATCTTTATTATTTGGCAGCCAAAAAAATGATAAATGTTCCATTGTGACGCTGTACTTGAGATCTTTCGTACAGTGTACCCTTACAGCGTATTCTTTATCAATTAAATGCGTATTATGTGCCCGTAATTGCCAGCGAGATCATAATGATGGCGCGTTTTAGGCATGCTATGCGTCAAAAAAATATCACCACACGAACAATAAGTGTGAAACTAATCACGTATGCAGAATTTATACTTTTTTATATGTGACCTATGTCCTAACTTATTTTTCAACGTTAAGTATGATTAAGCAAGTTGGTGAGCACAACTCACAAAAATATCGCCAACAAATCGACATTTATAATTCGCTATAAGCTGCTGTTTATCTGGTGACATCGCTAATCGGGGTAATTTATTCAGATTAAAGAGGTCAATGGACATGACAGACCAAGCTTTTTTTAAATATGTACGCACCTTCAGTGAGTACCAAAAACGTTCTATGTTCGGTGGTATTGGTTTATTCACCGATGATGCTATGTTTGCGCTTGTCAGCAATGATTGCTGCTACTTACGTGGTGGTAATGGGCTAGATGAAGTGTTTACTCAACTGAGCTGTGAGAAGTATAAGCACGTCAAAAAACAGACGACGGCAACCGTAAATTATTATGATGTAACCGATTTATTCGAATCCGGATATGTAGGGCTTGATGAACTGGTACAGAAATCAATTGAATACTCAATTAAGGAACGGAAATATCAAAAGTCCTCTGCCAGTAGACGCTTAAGAGACTTACCCAACATGCAACTAACCCTTGAACGTATGGTCAAGAAAGCCGGTGTTGATGACGTAGAAACCTTTTTAGAACTTGGACCTGTAAAAGTCTTCAACAAAGTTAAAACGGCTTACGGTAATGATGTTGATGTAAAGCTACTGTGGAAATTTGCTGGTGCAACTGATGGCGTACATTGGAAACTGATCCAAGAGCCGCGTAAAAAACAGTTATTGGCACTGTGTGACTAAGCGAAGCTGATCGCACAATGATTGACTCGTTTCGATGGAGTTAGCGGGTCGTAAAGGCAAGTGTGAAAAGCGGAAAAAGGACGTTGAAGTTTTTTACCACTTCATTGAGTTAGTCATTAAATTAGACAAAAAAACCGAGGTAGAGACCTCGGTTTTTGTTTTTTTAATTTGCTCTTTTCTTACAGCACAAATCTTAAAACTTAAAACGCGTAGTGAACATTACCTGATCACCGTAAAAATCGTTGATACGTGCTTCAGCACCCAAAGAGAAAAGCTCTGTTGAGTGGAATCGAGCGTAGGCAGAGCCAGTCCAATCGTCATCGTTATCGATAGAAACGTAGCCGACTTTGCCGCCTACTTCTAATTGAGGGCCCAACCATTGGCGAACACCTAAGTTCAGCTCCATACCAACATCTGTGCTGCTCTCATTCGAAGGTTGCACAACGCGCATTAGCATTTCACCAGTAAGATCTGCCCAGTTGTTTAGCGGAGAATGGAAGCCAAAGCCTGCAGCTGAGTCAAAATCACTTTCAAACTCAGAGTCAATACGAGCAATAACATGCGCGTTCGGGTGAATTGATTTGCTGAATCCAGCACCAAATGTCACAGGACTTGCGCCAATACGTGCTTCGAAATAGTCGTAGCTAAAGTTGCTCATAGTTGCTGGCGCATTGCGATCGTTTGCAGCTAGGGCATGGCTTGATGCCACTAGTAAGGCAGCGGCTAATAGTGTTTTACGCATAACTAACGATAAACCTTGTTCATTATTTCCATGGATTCAAGCAACCACTTGAACCGTAATCTGATTTGTCCGACATCATAATAAAAAGGAAGGTCCACGACCAACAAAAATGTGTCGATGTTTTGTCAATTAACTTAATAGTTCCTTGGTTTAAGCAAAAACTACGCCATATACGTAGTGTCCGAGAATTTCACTCGGACAAGTAACGATGTTTTTCTAACCTCGTTCTACTATGCGAGGTAAGGTGGTTCAATGACCATCGTTGAGTTCAAGTTAGAATTAAACACTTTATTACTCGCCAAAGCTTGCTCTTCTTTTTGCCATGGCGTTGAGGATTGCCTCAGAATCAAGGATTTGAGTCCAGGATAGCAGGTTATCATCATTCTCAATCACAAACGCGGTAAGCTGAGACACGATTGCCTTTCTCAATGCTTCGCCTTTCCAAGGTTTGGCAATGTAATAATCGAGACTCGCGTTATTTACGGCTTCTACGGTGTCTTCCAAACCGGCTTGTCCTGTGAGTAAAACTTTGCGCGCTGCTTTTGTGTCACCATTTTGACTGAGTTCGATTAGGAAGCTGATCCCAGTTTGTTCCGGCATAATGTGGTCACATAAAATGAGAGCAAGCTGAACTTCTTCTTCCGCCATCTCCTCAATCACTTGCCGAGCTTCAGTCACTGATTCCGCTCCTTCGACAACAAAGTTCTCCTCGAAGGGAGCAAGATCTTGGAGCACGCTATCCAAGACTTCTCGTTCGTCATCGACACATAAAATTAGATACTTGGTCATGTTTCATCTCCTTCTTCGATGACTGGTAACCAGACGGTCATTCGTGTGAACTGGCCGATCTCTGATTCGACGTCAATCCACCCTCTGTGTGCTGTTACGATTTGCTGGCAGATGGACAGCCCGATGCCTAAGCCAAAGTTACCTTCTTTTTTTGTGGTGAAGTTTAGCTCGAAAATGGCGTCTCTTTGCGACTCAGGAATGCCACATCCATTATCTTCAAATGAGATAACGGCATAATTTGTGTGCTCTTTTTCTACAAGGCGTGTTTGTATGTTTAACACCCCTTTTTCTGGAAATGCGTCAATGGCGTTAGAGACCAAATTCGTCCACACCTGTTGGAGTGCGATCGGTTGACAAAGGATGGAAGGCAAGTTTGCATAGTCGGTTGAAACTTGGTGCATTTTTAATTTGTTCTCGAAAATCACCAAGGTGTCTTCAATACCCTCATGAATATCGGCATAGTGCAGGGTCTCATCATCTGACCGAGCATATCCTTTCAGGCTTTTTACCATATCAGCAATTCGTGCTGCACAGACATTAATTGAGCGAAGTGTAGAACCTGCTTTGTGGTATTGCTCTAGTGTATTGAGAGCATGATAAGACGCTTGCTGCTTTCTCGTTAGTTGGGTAAGTAGCTCTTGATCGGATTCTAAACCAAGGCTCACCACTTTCTTTGCTAATGCTCGGTCTGGAAGTGTATGGCTAAGCGCTTTTACGCGTGATCTGAGCTCGGCGGTTGAAGCGGGTTTTGAGGTTTGCGCTTTGTTCAGTAATTCAATGCCTTTGCTTTGTATATCGGAACTGGGCGCATCGTTAAGTAATCGTTCTAGCGTATGCGTTAAATTCTCTACGCCCCTTAATATCGCGGCTACTGGATTGTTTAGTTCGTGGGCCACTCCCGCAACCAATTGACCAAGCATCGCCATTTTTTCTCTTTCAATGAGCTGCTGGTGGGCTGATTCTAAAGATTCGAGCGTTTTTTGAAGTTGCAGTTTGGTGTTGATGCTTCTTTGCAATCGGCGGTTGAAGTGGCGTAAAAGCAAGTTTGTAAAAAGAGGCAGTAAGTTTGAGTCGCTTTGCATCACTTTATTGAATACGTTGCGATCGAGTTTGATAACTTCTGTTTTGGTTAGTGTTAGAGCTGTCGAGAAAGAACATTCCCCAGTAACAAACGACATGCCTCCGACAATATTCCCTTTGTTATGGCGTACAACCTCTCGCTGCATGCCTTGCTCATCGCGCTTGTACAGAGCCACTTCACCTTCGGTGATAAACCACAAAAAGCAATTTGGCTCGCCTTCCACGGTTAATAAGTGTTCAGGTGAGTATGTACGGCACGCTCTTGTTTCGTCATTGTCTTTGAAAAATTGCTGGAGAGCGGAGATCACTTGCTCGGCTAACTCGGCATCAGACATCGAGTGGTAGTCGTGTAAGAATCCGGCTTGATAATGGCTCATCTGGTTATTGATGTGCGCTCGCAACAAGCTGTGATGATCCAATATCTGACTGTAACTTAGCAGGTCTTCTTTGCCATTTCGCAAGATAAATTGGGTCAGCTCTTTTTGCACTGTGTTAAATAAGACGTGATCTGGCAAAGGTTTAGTGAGGCAGTGGTCGAGCCTGCCCTCATTAACGGCAGTGAGAATTGCCTCTATATCAGACGAGCAGCTAATCAGAATTTTTCTTGCTTGCTCGGTATGCGGCATCCGGTCTAAACCAATAAGAAAATCCACGCCGTTAAAGTGAGCGTGATGGCTCGCTATAACTAAAGCAACAGTCTGTTCTCTTTCTTCTAGATACTCTAAAGCGCTTTGAGCCTCTTCTATCGATTCGACAGAAAAAATATCAAACTTACTTGAGAAGGCAGACAGCTCCAATCGAAATTGTTCAGCACTGATTGGGTTGTTGTCGAGACACAACACAGCATAACGATTCACAGATGTTTTAGCTCCGGTTAAAACTTCGCCACGCAAACTTTAACAATAAAAGGACATGATGAGTGGGAGCCAAGTATGATTCCTGATTAATGGACTAGAATAAGCATCAATAGTCTGATTTGTCTCAATGTTTTCTCCGCAGGTGGTTTGGGGTAGACTGACCGAAAATATCTAATAAGTGACGTTATGCAAAATCTTAAAAAAATCGGCGCCATTGGTGGTGCTATCTCATTAGCGCTGTGTTGGCCATTGGCTGTCGGACAAATTGGTCAGTCCATCATTGAAGATGGTATTACCAATATGAATGATGAAATGATTAAAGGCGAAGTGGTCGAGTATCAGCGTGGCTATTTGTCTTCAGTCGTGCTGACTCGTTATTCAGTTGTTGATCCTGAGCTTAAAACGCAGCTAGAGCGTGATGGTATGCCAACGACGTTTGACGTAACCAGTGATGTTAGCCACGGTCTAACAAGCCTAACAGCTGATTCAAAATTGGTGGACAATGACTTTTTGCCTCTCACGATGCATAGCCAAACTCAACTAAATGGCAATACAGCATTTATCCTCGACCTAGACAGTTGGCATTATCGTAACGAAGCGCAAGGTGTTTCTGTTTCTACAAGCCCTGCAAAAGTAACAGGTGATGTGACGGTATTGGGTGATCTCAATTACCAAGTTTCCGTTCCTTCTGTTCAAGTGGATTTTGAAAACGGTGAAGAGCTTCATCTGAATGCATTGACAGGGCAAGGTAAAGGAAAGCAAGCAAAAGGCTACTGGTTAGGCGAGCAATCTTTCTCTCTAGAGAAGCTAGATGTGGTTGATGCGAACTTAACGCCTGTCTTTTTGATTGAAAATGCGAGCTACCGTGGTAACACTACGATGAGTGAGTCTGGTGATAAGCTGAACAGTCAATTAAACCTAGATGCTAAGAAACTACGTTTAACTGATGGGACGGATGTCGATAACTTTAAGTTGGATTTCTCAATTGCAGATGTGGATAGCCAGTCTTTTGATCAAATTATGTCTATCTATCAAAGCTCTCCTATGCTAGATGAGCAGGAAATTGCGAATTTATTGCCGCATGTCGATACGCTGTTTAGCAAAGGTTTTGATTTATCCGTGAACGAGCTTTCACTCGCGTTCGGTGACGGCAAGTTCCACAATGAGTGGCAACTATCCATCCCTGAAGGTACTGAGCATATTACTCAAGATCCAATGAAGTTGGTGACGGCCACTACTGGTGAACTTAGCACTTACTTCTCTGATGAATTAGTAACGCATTACCCATTTATTCAAGAAGGGATTGATGAGCTCCTTATTATGGAGTTGATCGAAAAAGTAGAGGGCGGTTATCAATTAAAAGCAGAAATTGGTGAAGGCAAATTGAAGTTCGAAAATGGGCATGAGTTCCCATTGGTGGCTCTACTTATGCCTGCTTTGATGCAACAACAGTAATTCGTGTTGTTGCGAATTTGTTCCAATTCAACGCTTAGTCTTTAAAAAGAGGTCGTAAGACCTCTTTTCTTGTTTTTATCACTGCGAAAACGTGATATTAATTTCGTAATATTTACATAGCAGGAGCAATGAGCATCATGGAACAAAATACGGACAACGTATTTAACTTCAGTGCAGGGCCAGCAGGTCTGCCTAAAGCAGTTATGCAGCAAGCACAACAGGAACTAATCGATTGGCAAGGCCTTGGTACTTCGGTCATGGAAATCAGCCACCGAAGCAAAGAGTTCATCAAAGTTGCAGAAGAAGCCGAGCAGGATTTACGTGATCTTCTGAATATTCCGGACAACTATAAAGTGCTGTTCTGCCAAGGTGGTGCTCGTGCTCAGTTTGCTGCTGTTCCTCTAAACTTACTTGGTGATGCCGATACGGCAACTTACATCGATGGTGGTTATTGGGCTGAAAGCGCGGTAGCTGAAGCGAAAAAATACTGCGAACCAGACGTGTTTGATGCAAGAACAGAAATCAACGGGAAAGTCGCGGTTCTACCTGCAAGTGAATGGAAAATTGCTCCAGAAGCGGCTTACGTTCACTTCTGTCCAAATGAGACCATTGATGGTATTGAGATTAACGATCTTCCTATCACCGACAAACCGATTGTTGCTGACATGTCTTCGACAATTCTTTCTCGTGAAATTGATGTGTCGAAATACGGTGTGATTTACGCGGGCGCTCAGAAAAATATTGGTCCTTCCGGCATTGCTATTGCTATCGTGCGCGATGATTTATTAGGTATGGCGAAGCAGGTACTACCAAGTATTTTGGATTACACTGTTTTGGCAGAAAAAGAATCAATGTTCAACACGCCACCAACCTTTGCATGGTACTTGTCTGGTCTTGTTTTCAAATGGCTGAAGGCACAGGGTGGAGTAAAAGCAATTGAGCAAGTGAACCGCGCTAAAGCCGCGCTACTGTATGATTACATCGATCAGTCTGATTTCTACCGTAATGGCGTGCACTCAGCAAACCGTTCTTTGATGAACGTGCCATTTCAACTTGCTAAGCCTGAACTAGATGCAACCTTCCTTGAGCTAGCAGACTCTAAAGGGCTGAAAGCGCTAAAAGGTCACCGAGCAGTTGGTGGTATGCGAGCATCCATTTATAACGCAATGCCGCTAGAAGGTGTTCAAGCGTTAGTAGACTTCATGCAAGAGTTTGAGAAAAACTACGCGTAAGCTCAAACTGATAGTTGTTCTCCAAAGCGTCGCTATTGCGGCGCTTTTGTTTATCTCAACTCACATCATTCCAGGAAGGTAAAATGACCAAGGCAAATATTGAAGCGCTGACTAAGCAGTTCCCACTCTTGGCAGCACTTATTGATCTTGAAGAGGTTTGTTGGTTTAACCCCCATATCACTTCCTTGGAGGAAGGCTTACCTCATGTCGGGTTAGGTGAACAAGATATTCAAGTTGCGAGTGAACGGCTAACACGATTTGCGCCTTATTTGATGAAGGCGTTTCCCGAAACGGAAACGTCGCGTGGCATTATTGAGTCCCCAGTGGTGGATATTCCCAATATGAAAGTGCGTTTGGAGCAGCAATACGACACACCAATATTGGGCCATTTAATGCTCAAAAAAGACAGTCATTTGCCAATTTCTGGTTCGATCAAAGCGAGAGGTGGTATTTATGAAGTGCTCACTCATGCAGAAAAGTTGGCGTTTGAAGCCGGCTTGCTCTGTGAAAACGATGATTACAGAAAATTGTTCAGCAATGAGTTTCGGCAGTTTTTTAAGCAGTACAGTATTGCGGTTGGCTCAACCGGCAATCTTGGTATGTCCATCGGCATCATGAGTGCGAAGCTGGGTTTTTCAGTTTCAGTCCACATGTCTGCGGATGCGCGGGAATGGAAGAAAAATAAGCTCCGGTCGCATGGTGTTAATGTCGTAGAGCACCAAGAAGATTATGGTATTGCTGTCGAGCAAGGTCGTAAAGAGGCAGAAAAAGATCCCAACTGTTTCTTTATCGATGATGAAAACTCACGGACGCTGTTTCTAGGTTACTCTGTTGCGGGTGAGCGTCTTAAGCAGCAATTTGATGACTTGGGAATCGTGGTTGATGAGCATCATCCATTGTTTGTTTATCTTCCTTGTGGTGTTGGCGGCGGGCCTGGTGGCGTGGCATTTGGCTTGAAGGTAGCATTTGGCGAGCATGTCCACTGTATTTTCGCAGAGCCAACGCACTCACCGTGCATGCTGTTGGGCGTACATACAGGCTTGCATGACGATATTTCGGTACAAGATTTGGGTATCGATAACATCACCGCCGCTGATGGTTTGGCAGTAGGTCGTGCCTCGGGATTTGTCGGAAGAGCGATGGAAAGGCTACTTGATGGTTTTTACACCATTGATGACGCTCGTATGTATCACCACTTGGGTGAGTTAAGTGAACTGGAAGGTATTAATCTAGAGCCTTCTGCATTAGCCGGTATGATTGGGGCAGTGCACGTCTCGAATAACCATGCTTATCAGTCTCGAATGAAATTTGACGAAGAAAAACTCAAAAACGCAACACATCTTGTTTGGGCAACAGGTGGGGGCATGGTTCCGGAAGATGAAATGGCGGCTTATCTCAAAAAATCTGGTCGGTAAATCAGCACTGTATACGTGCTTAATTAGGTAACTAATAATACAGGAATAACAAAAGGGCTCATCGTTTGATGAGCCCTTCTCGTCACTGAAAATCGAATTATAGAGATTGTAATAGCTGGTAGTAACGACCTTTTTGAGCGAGTAGCGTTGGATGGTCGCCTTGTTCGATGATCTCACCTTGTTCCATCAAACAGATGCTATCCATACTTTCTAACTCTATCAGTCGGTGTGTAATGAATACTACTGTCTTATTAGCAAAGTGTTCATTGAAAAGCGCCATCACTTTTTGTTCCGTACGCTTATCGAGGCCTTCAGTCGGTTCATCTAAGAGTAGGATTGGGGCATCACGTAGCAATGCTCGAGCAATACCGATTCGACGTTTCTCACCACCAGATAACTGACGACCGCCGTCGCCTAACCAAGCGTCTAAACCCGGCTCTTCAAGAAGTCCGCCAAGCTCGACTTTTTGTAAAATAGTAGACAGTTGCTCATCACTTGCATCCGGCGCGGCCATGAGTAAGTTGTCACGTAGTGTCCCGTTTAGTACATCTACGCGTTGACTGACCACAGTCATTGCTGCTCGCAGGTCCGACTCGCTCCAATCTTGCAGTTTTGTACCACCGATTCGAACTTCACCTTGGTTAACATCCCAGTAGCGGCAAAGAAGCTGAATCAGTGTTGATTTACCTGAACCTGTTTGACCTACAATTGCAGTTTTAGTGCCCAACGGTAGTGAGAGTGACAAGTCTTTCAGTACCTTTTGCTGACCGTCAGGGTAAGTAAAATCTATGTTGTCGAATTCAATGTCTAACGTTGTGTCTTTATGTTTCGACTGCTCAGGGAAGACAACGTCAGGTTCAGCCAAAATTACTTCATTTAAACGACGAGCAGAGGTCAACGTTTGACCAAGATACTGGAATGCGCCCGCGATAGGCATCAGAATCTCAAAGCTCGCCATGGTTGCAAACGCAAACAGCGCAATCCAAGGATCAGGAGCACGACCACCTACGCCGTCTGCAGAAAACCAAAGCATCACAACCAGTGTAAGGCCGTTCACCAGCATAAGCAGGCCTGAAGCCATGCCCGTTAAATTCGCGTTCACAAATTGGTTAGACAGCAACTGCTTCTGCTTCTCTAGAATGAGATTACGATAACGTTCTTCTGCTCCAAAGATACTCAGTTCACTGTAGCCTTGAAGCCAGTCCAGTGTCGCCACTCGCAATTGCGCTTTATGATGAGTGAGCTTCTCGCCATTGTTTTTACCCAGTTTATAGAACAGTACTGGCCATACAAACAACATGACGGTAAGAATCGAGCCAAGCAGTAGGGCGAGATGCCAATCAAAGAAAGCCAGGACAGCCGTTAAACTCAATATGCCAAAAATACCAATCACGACAGGGCTGATAAGTCGAAGGTAAACGTGATCCATCGCGTCTACGTCCGCTACTAGGCGGTTGAGCAGATCGGCATCACGCATCGTAGAAACACGACCCGGAATCAGTGGTGCAAGTTTCTTAAAGAAGAAGATACGTAGATCGGTAAGCAGCTTGAACGTTGCATTGTGGCTAACGACACGTTCTCCCCATCGACCTGCGGTTCGAGCCATTGCAGTGCCGCGTACCCCGGCACCTGGTAACATGTAGTTGAAGGTCTCACGAGCAACCGTCAAGCCTGCCACCGCTGCGGCTGAAATAAACCAACCTGATAGCGTTAATAAGCCAATAGACGCCGCTAAGGTCAGAAATGCCAGTAGCATACCTAGCGAAAGACCAAACCAGTGTTTCTTATAGAGTTTTAGATAAGGGAGTAAATCACGCATCTAAGTTCCCCTTGTCTGTTTCACGTTGTGCGAGGTTCGCTTCCAACATGTCTTTAAATAAGCCATATTCTGTCGACAGTGTGGCGTAATCACCACGTTGAACAATCTGGCCGTCCTGCATAACAAGAATTTGCGATACGTTTTGTAAAGGCGCAAGTTGGTGAGTAATCATCAAATTCGTTGTGGCATGCGCATACTTGTTAATGCCTTCCATCACGAGTTTTTCACTGCGAGCATCTAAGCTTGCGGTTGGTTCATCTAATAACCAAAAACGACCATTTTGTAGCATGGCGCGAGCCAGTGCTAAACGCTGCGCTTGGCCGACAGATAAACCACCAGAACGATCAGATATCGGATAATCCAACCCATGCATTTCAACAAATTCAGCAGCGTGAGAGTCATTCAACACAGAATGTACGTCTGCATCCTGAATATTGTGCTTACCTAGTGTGATGTTATCTTGAATGCTACCGTGTAATAGCATCGGGTTTTGACCAATCCAGCTTACTGCCTCTCGCCATGTGGCTAGATCCAGTCGCGACAATTCACAACCATTAATCTTCAAGCTACCTTGATAAGGCATGAAACCGAGGATGGTGTTTACCAAGCTTGTTTTGCCTGCGCCACTTGGTCCAACTAAAGCCGTACTTTTGTTGGCTTCAAGAGAGAAGGATAGGGGACCTGCGAGCTGCTTACCTTCCGGACTAAAAATGGTTAACTGGTCCGCTTCAATATGGATAGGGCTGTTTTTATCTAACGCTTGGGTACCATCTTTGATTTGATCGACTTCCAAACCCAGAAACTCGACAATGCTTTCTGCTGCGCCAACCGCTTGCTGTTTCGCATGATAGAACGTGCCCAAATCACGTAATGGCTGATAAAACTCTGGCGCAAGAATCAGAATGAACAAACCAGCAAAGAGCGTAACACCTGTGCCGTAGTAGCCGAAGTCCAGCTCCCCGATATAACTAAAGCCAAAGTAGACAGCGGTAATTGCGATAGAAATAGAAGTGAAAAACTCTAACACCGCAGAAGACAGAAACGCGATTTTCAGAACGTCCATGGTACGAGTACGAAAGACTTCTGAAGCACCCTTTAGCGTCTCAGTTTCAGATTTTGTTCTATCGAATAAGCGAATGGTTGTCATTGCTTGCAAGCGGTCATAAAAGTGACCCGACAAACGCTGCATCGCTTTAAAGTTTTTACGGTTTGCTTCTGCGGCTTTCATCCCAACCAGTGCCATGAAAATAGGCACTAGTGGTGCAGTGACCAGGAAGATCAAGCCTGCTGCCCAGTTTACTGGGAATACGACAACCAAAATGATGAAAGGCACTAGTACCGATAATGACATTTGAGGCAAGTAGCGTGAGAAGAAATCTTGCATATCTTCTACCTGCTCTAAGATGAGCGTTGCCCAACTGCCAGCAGGTTTGCCTTTGATGTAAGCTGGCCCAAGTTTATGAACTTTATCTAAAATGAGTTGGCGAATATAAACTCGAATTTGCTCCCCGCAACGGTAACCGGCAAGCTCTCGACCCCAGGTACAAGCAGCTCGACCGATAACCGTGCCACCGAGCCCAACAAAATGCCAGATGAGGTCGGCTTTGTCGACTTGGTCAATGATTAACTGGTGCAGAATGGAGGCGAGCAGGGCTGCTTGAGCCAATAAAAACATGCTTGAAAGTACGCCTAGGCCTATCGCAATCATAAGCCAGCGCTTGGCTAACTTACTTTGTTGCTTCAGCCACTTATTCAAGCTGCTTTGCTTTTTCTTATCCATCGTGAAGGCTTAATGATAATTGTTTTAATGAGGCGGTAGTATACAAAAGAAAACCCAGCGGGAATACCGCTGGGCTTTAAGGATATGACACAAATGTGAAAAGTTATTTGTCACCAAGTGAGTCTAAGAAACGTTCAGCATCTAATGCAGCCATACAACCTGTACCTGCAGAGGTGATCGCTTGACGGTAGTTGTGGTCCATTACGTCGCCAGCTGCAAATACACCTTCGATACTAGTTTGTGTTGCGTTGCCTTCAAGACCTGATTGAACGATGATGTAGCCATCTTTCATGTCTACTTGGCCTTCAAAGATTTGTGTGTTTGGCTGGTGGCCAATTGCGATGAATGCACCCATTACATCGATATCTTCTGTCGCACCGCTGTTCACGTCTTTAATGCGGACGCCCGTTACGCCCATATCGTCTCCCAGTACTTCATCGAGAGTGCGATCGGTATGAAGAACGATATTACCGCTTTCAACTTTATCCATCAGACGTTTCACAAGGATCTTCTCTGCGCGGAATGAATCGCGGCGGTGGATCAGGTGAACTTCTGACGCAATGTTAGATAGGTATAGCGCTTCTTCAACAGCCGTGTTACCACCGCCCACAACTGCAACTTTCTGATTACGGTAGAAGAAACCGTCACAGGTTGCACAAGCAGAAACGCCGCGACCTTTAAATGCTTCTTCAGACTCAAGGCCAAGGTATTTTGCTGATGCGCCGGTAGATATGATTAAGGCATCACAAGTGTACTCACCTGAGTCGCCTTTTAAACGAAATGGGCGTTGTGATAGCTCTACTTCATTGATGTGATCAAATACGATTTCAGTTTCGAAACGCTCGGCGTGTTCTTTCATGCGATCCATCAATGCTGGACCTGTCAGTCCCTCAGCATCGCCTGGCCAGTTTTCAACTTCAGTTGTGGTGGTTAGCTGACCACCTTGTTGCATTCCCGTCACAAGCACAGGGTTTAAGTTTGCACGCGCTGCGTAGACGGCAGCTGTGTATCCTGCAGGACCAGAACCAAGAATTAATAATTTACAGTGTTTTACGTCGCTCATTATGGCTCCAAAAAGGGCGTAACATTTCCCTCGATTGTATGGAAATTCTTAGTGCTTTAAAAGCATAAACAACGATTGTGATCGAATAATTGGTTATAGATTAGAACCCACTAAATATTGATTGAGAACGTTGACTTCTAGCATAAAATTCTATTCGTAGTAGAGAAGTCTAGTTTCAAATATTGTCAAAGCGTAAAACTGAAACATGGCTCTGTTTTTGTGGCTTGGTTTGGTTTGTTATGTTGTTTTCGTCGTTTTGTTGAAGCTATCAACGTTAAAAACTGGTAATTGCAGAATATTTGCGTAACCTAGTGTGTAAATTAAATGTTAATTAATGTGCCTCATTAAAGGAGCAAATGATGTTACATTCACGTGAGAATACTCTACATTTAACACAGCTCAGCATGGCAGCAATTGAGCAGCTTTCCCCATCGTTTGAAGAACTGCCTCGTACCGAACATGCAGATGGTCAGTATCGACTACGACGTTATTCTGTGGTTGGTTTTGATAACGGCAAAGTCATCGACTTAAATAAAAATAGCTTTGTTCAATCCTCTGATATCAACCGATTTCAAGGTGATGTTGTAAGACAATTCGAGCCAATTGAGAAGGATATTCTTACCAGCGATGGCTTTCGAGAAATGTGTGAATTGTTTGTCAATGCGAATCATCTGCCAAACGGTCAAGAAATAGAAATTCACCAAATCCGTATCAGGGCACTGGAAGAAGAAACCCAAGTAGCACCTGAAGGTGTGCACCAAGACGGTTTTGATCACATTGCAATGGTTGGTGTGGGACGCCATAACATCATCGGTGGCGACATCATGCTGTACAGCAGCCATAACCAAGCCCCATTTTTCCGTAAAGTGCTAGAAACCGGAGAGGTCGCAATCTTGGCTGATAGCAAGCTGTGGCATAACGCGTGCCCAATCCGCTCTGTTATTGATGACGAAGCGGGCCATATGGATGTATTTGTACTCACTGCTACGGATAAGCGTAATGAACTTCAATCTTAATCAGATCAGAGAGCAATTTCCGGCGTTGGCTCAATACCACAACGACAAGCCCGTGACGTTTTTTGATGGTCCAGGTGGTTCACAAGTGCCTCAATCAGTACTAGACAGCATGGTAGGGTATTTAGGTCGTTTCAACGCTAACTTAGGCGGGCATTATTTTTCTAGCCAAGTGACCGTTGACGTAATGCAAAATGCGCGTGAGTCGGCTCAGGTTCTACTTAATGCCCCTTCATCTGGCAATATTGTCTTCGGTGCCAATATGACCTCACTAACCTTTCAGCTTAGTCGCGCGATTAGTCGAGATTGGCAAGCAGGAGATGAGATCATTGTTTCCGCTTTGGATCACTATTCAAATGTATCCAGCTGGCAGCAAGCGGCAGAAGATAAAGGCGTTACGGTTCATCAAGTTCGTATCAACGAAGAAGATTGTACGCTGGATATGGAGCATTTAAGCCGCCTTCTTTCTGATAAAACGCGCCTTGTCGCTGTGACTTATGCATCGAACACGACGGGCTCTATTGTGGATGTACAGCAAGTAGTCAGCATGGCGCACAATGTTGGGGCACAAGTTTATGTGGATGCCGTCCATTATGCGCCTCATCATTTGGTTGATGTTCAAGCGTTAGGTTGTGACTTTTTAGCTTGCTCAGCTTACAAGTTTTTCGGACCGCACGTTGGTATTGCTTACATAGCCGATCAGTGGCTCCACAGTATTCGCCCTTACAAAGTCGAGCCTGCCACTAATATAGGCCCAGGTCGATTTGAAACAGGAACGCAAAGTTTTGAAGGTCTTGCTGGTGTCGTTTCTGCGGTTGAGTATCTGGCTCAATTTGGTGAAGTCGGTTTACCTCTTCGCCAACGATTGGAGCAAAGCTACCAACTGTATGAACAACATGAGCAGCGCTTGAGTGAGCGTTTCTTACAGCGTTTGAATGCATTAGATGGTGTCAATCTATTCGGTATCGCAAAGGAAGATAGCCAACTCCGCACGCCAACTTTTGCGCTAACGTTTGACCGATATTCTCCAGAGTTCATCGCGAAAACACTGGGTGAACATAACATTTGTGTATGGAATGGTCACTTTTATGCGTTGGGCTTAGTTCGTCAACTTGGTTTAGAAGAATCGGGTGGTGTAGTGCGAATTGGTTGTATGCATTACAACACAATAGAAGAAGTCGATATGTTATTCGATGTGCTTGAAAGCATCCTTGACGCATAACTAACGATTTCTTCCTGATAGAAAAACAAAAGCTCGGGTCAAACTCGAGCTTTTTTCGTTTTTATTTGAATCAACGCGTTCTGCAAGCGATTACGCACTAACTTCAACTTCATAGGAAGTGAATTTTCTTACATTAATAACGCCGGTATCAAAGATGAGGTATTGACCTTTGATGCCTTGCAAAGTGCCAGTAACAACCGGGTTTTTATCGAAGTTATGCGAAGTGATCTTCGTTGGGTGCCGTTGTACCGGGTAGCTAAGGTCGGTAATGCTTTCGTTTAATACTTCAATGGCATCTTCGCCGAATTGCTGTTTTATCTCGGCAATTTTCTCTTCGACTAAAGGCAATAGCTCAGCAAAACGGTCCTGCAATGCCATAGGTTCACCGTCACCTTTAAGCAGTGTGCGCCAATTGGTCTTGTCTGCGATATGTTTCGCCAGTTCAACTTCAATTAAACCGGAGATATGGCGAGTTTTTACTTTAAAAATTGGCAAGCCCTGAGTCGCGCCTTGGTCAATCCAACGAGTCGGGATTTGAGTATGACGAGTAATACCAACTTTTAAGCTGGATGTGTTGGACAGGTAGACAAAGTGATCCACCATGCAATTATCTTCACCCCATTGTGGTTCGCGACAAGTCCCTTGATCGTAGTGGCAGGTCTCTGGCTTCATGATACACATGTCGCAGCTTGCTAGCTTTTTCATGCATACAAAACAGTGGCCTTGCGAATAACTCTTTTTCGTTTTCTTTCCACATGAGCAACAAAAAATATTGCCAGTGTGAGTCAGTGTGAGCGTTTTACCCAGAAAAGGAGTTAAGTCGATCTCTTCCTCACCGACAGGAAGACGGTAGTTGACGGCACCTTCCAGAGAAGCACGCATTTTGTTTAGCGTGCCAGTTGCAATTAATGACATGACATTACTCATTATTGTGTTTTTGCACAGTATATACTGAAGTGGAGAAGAGATGCAGGGTTGACAGGAGCTTTAAAGTAAATGTCTTGCACTAAATTATTATGCATCGTGTTTTATTTTCTAAAAATTATGGCTGTGAAATGCTTCGCAAATAGAAGTTGGGCTGCACTTTTTAGAAATTTTAAAACGTGATAACGGTTCAAAATCCGTTACCATGTGTCGAAACTAAGAATTGAATGAAAAAGCGATTTTATTTCTTGATAAATCACCTTGATTTCATTTTTGAAATTATTGAACCCCACGTATTGTATAATCTCAGCAGGTCACTTGCCCATGAAGTGGATCCATAACTTTATCTTTGCTCTTTCTATTTGCACTATCAGTTTGGTTGCCCTTTATAGTGTGCTTGGCGATACGCGAAAGCTGACCATTACACCTGAGCATTTCAATATCTATGCAACTAAAGATGCCAGTGAAGGAGGTGTGAGTGATGCAGATATCACATACGATCGGCAAAGCCTAGTCCTTAGCTGTGAACTAAAGCAGAGCTCGTATGCTTGGCCTTACTGCGGAATCTCGGTTTATACCGATTCAGCAACGCCAACACAGGGTATTGACCTTTCCAACTACCATACGATTCGATTGAAGGTGCGATATGAAGAGGCAGGAATAGGGGCTAACCCTAGCCACGACCTACGTTTGTATCTTCGCAATTATAATTCTGAGTATTCCAAGCCGGACGACGAGTACACCATTAAATATAATGGCATGCAGTTTTCTCCGTCGGGTTCGAGCGATATTGTCGAAATTCCGATTAAAAATCTTCAGGTGATGACCTGGTGGTTAGCAGATAACGGAGTCGCGATTGAGCACTCTGCACCTGAATTTTCAAACATCACACGTATTGATATTGCAACTGGGTCTGGTGCGGCACTTGGTAAACATAGAATTGTGATTGATAAAATTGAGTTTGAAGGCGCTTACCTTGCGCAAGAAACATTGTTGTATGCATTATTACTCTCTTGGATGGCGCTTGGACTGGCTTTTTCACTGCATGAGTTACGAAAAAATAGAGTGGCTTATGAAAAAGCGCAAAAGCGTCACCGTCATTTGGAAAAGGTGAATGATACTTTGCGAGCTCAAAACTATGAGTTTGCAGAGTTAGCGCATCGAGATGCTTTGACGGGCGCGATGAACCGATATGCTGTGCAACACTGGCTGGAACAACAATCTCGTCAGGTTCGCTGGGGGCATAACACCTTCAGTATTCTCTATTTGGACTTGGATAAGTTTAAAAAAATGAACGACAAATTTGGGCACCAAATGGGGGATGACATATTGCGCGAATTTGTCATGGTGGTAGCGACTTCTATTTACTCAGACGATCGACTCGTTCGTTGGGGCGGCGAAGAGTTTGTCGTATTTTGCCCTGATACCAATATTGAACAAGCGTTAGAGAAGGCAGAAATGATTCGCAAAAATGTGGAGGATCATTTGTGGGTGCACGGTGATTCATTAACTTGCAGTATTGGCGTTGCCCAAATGCAGAATGAACGCGTCTCAGAAACCATGGCGAGAGCTGACGAAGTGTTGTATCAGGCGAAGCGCAATGGCCGCAACCGAGTGGAAGCTCATTATGGTTTACTTGCTTGCGAAAAGAAGCAAGCCTGATAGCCGTTCACTGAAAGGAAAGAAAAAAGGTGGCCAACTGGCCACCAAGAGGGAAACTGCTGAACACCACTTAGGGGGGAAGTTTGGGTTATCGATACGATTACCGTGAGCAGCAGTGTAGTGCTAATCGAACTTGCTATTTTTACCAGAACAACCAAGCGAAGAGCGTTAGTGCAGCAATACACGCAATGTTTAATACGAAACCAATTCGCATCATTTCTTTTTGCTTGATATGACCCGTACCGAACACAATCGCGTTTGGAGGTGTTGCAACTGGTAACATAAATGCACAAGATGCAGCGACGGCAATCAGTGCAGAAAGAATAACCGGAGACATGCCTAAGGCTTCTGCAATGGTCGCAAATACAGGGACAAGTAGTGCAGCACTGGCGGTGTTACTCGCAAACTCAGTTAAGAAGACAACAAAAGCAACCACTGCAAGAATCGTTAAGAGAATACCGGCTTGCTCAAGGAAGCCTGACAAGCTATGAGCCAAAAATACGCTTGTTCCGGTTGCTTTTAGGACGTTACTCAGACAGATACCACCACCAAATAGGATTAACACACCCCAGTCGGTTGTTTTCTCGATATCTTTCCACTCGACGGCGCGAGAAGCACCAAGTAGAAGGATGGCGCCAATAGCTACAAGAGTATCGAACTTCGCGAAGCCACCCAGCATAGCGTTAATAGGCTTACTGAATATCCACAACGTCACGGTCAGTAAGAAAATCGCCAACGTAATCATTTTGCCGTTTGTCCATTCGACTGGTTGATGGTCAAGGTCAAACTTGTGGCTAAGGTCAGGCTTAGTCATCGTGTACAATACGAGGATAGCGATTGGCATTAATACTAGGGAAATAGGTACACCAAACTTCATCCATTCAGTGAAGCTAAGGCCAACTTCAGCTGCTGCAATTGCGTTTGGTGGGCTACCAACCAGTGTTGCAATACCACCAATTGAAGCACTGTAAGCGATACCGAGTAGAACGAACAAAAAGGTGTTGTGGTTTTTCTTGGCGTCTAGCTTTGTCATCACACCCAGCACAAGCGGTAACATCATCGCGGCGGTGGCGGTGTTTGAAATCCACATTGACAGGCCAGCACTCACACCAAATAGCATGAATACAGCGACAGACATTTTTCCTCTTGCCAGCAATAGTACTTTATCTGCAATCGCTTGATCTAACTTTTGTTTATGTAGAGCCGCAGCTAGTGCAAAACCACCCAAAAATAGAAAAATGATGGAGTTGGAAAAGTTATTCAGTGCGGCTTGAGTGTTGAACACACCCAAAAATACCGCAAGTAGTGGTATGAGCAGCGCAGTAATGCTGACGTGAATCGCTTCGGTTAGCCACAGAATAGCAACAAAAACTAAGATGCTCAGGCCGGTTACTACTTGTGGTTCAAAGGGTAAGGTATTAAACAAGATAATGAACAATAGGATATTCGCGTTCAAAATCATGCTGTTGCGAGTGAAGAACCAATTCTTCAATGTCACAGCGAGTGCGGTCATGGGTAGTGCTCCTTTTGCATTGCCTTTTGTCGGTTTTTTATGGCAAAGTAACTGACTTGTAGTTATTTATTGATGAAATGTTACTTTGAATGCGAAAAAGAGTTTTGCCTGAATCGTAGAGCAAATTAGAAAGTGTGATGTTGAGAATTGGAAATGGGTAGAAAACTACCCATTTGTTTTATAGAAATGTTACTAGGCTGTTACTAGGCTTATGAGCCACGTTATTCCTCTATTCGACGGGGACTTGAAGGGGCTCGTTAGCTGTTTTATTTGGTTCTTTTACTGCAACGATAGGTTCTTGAGGGCCAAGAAACTTAGGCTGCGTATTGATAATATACAGGTCTAAAAACGCTTTCACACGGGCTAGCAGTTCTCGAACACGCATCGATGTTTTTTGCTTGTTGGCCGTCGGCCCTGCTACCGCGAGACACTGCGCATCAATGCTGTAAGCATCAGCGATGAACAGTGCGCGTTCACAGTGAAAGCGCTGAGTCACAATCAGAAATCGCTCCGAAGCAAAAATTTTTTTAGCTCGTACAATCGAATCTAAGGTACGAAAGCCAGCATAATCAAGGTGAATCACTTCTTCAGGCACGCCTGCTTTAAGTAAATCGCGTTTCATTGTCCACGGTTCGTTGTATGAACGGTGGGCGTTATCGCCACTCAATAAAAACTGTTTTACTTTGCCTTGGTTGTAAAGCTCAATCGCCGCATTAATGCGATGAGTGTAGTAAGTGTTGAGGATCTTTCCGATGTACTTACTGGTACCAAGAACTACGGCAACCTCATGTTGAGGGATTTGCTCGTATTCAGTGAAAATGCTCTCTTTGGCTTGTAAAACCACCCATCGGTCGATGGCAATAACAGAAACAAGCAGACTAAGTGCAGAGATCGACAAAATCAAAGCAAATCGCTTCCAGGAAAATTTCAGCTTCCACTTTGATCTTATGCGAGAAAACAACAAAACGTTTTATATCCTTAACTAAAAATGTAGTTCTCATCATATCTGATAGAAACAAAAAGAGAGAAGCCCATTTATGCCAAAATCTGGTTAGGATGATAAAAAAATAAAAGCCCCTACATGGTAGGGGCTAATTATTAAACGAATTGTCTCAAGCTTAGAACGCAGTGCGTTTGTAGCGGCGGTAAACAGGTTGCCAGAACGACTGTTCAATCGCCACGTTCAATGCTTCATCAGTAATTTCTAATGCGACACCTTGTTCAATTGCCTTTTTACCAACGGCAAATGCGATTTTTTTCGATACTAAGTGGATCTCTTCTAGTGGTGGAAGTAGAGCCCCACGACCGTTGATTGCTAGAGGAGAACATGTTGCTAACGCGCGACTTGATTCCATTAGCATCTCGTCAGTGACACGTTTTGCATTGACAGCAAGTACACCAAGGCCAATGCCTGGGAAGATGTAGCTGTTGTTACATTGTGCAATAGGGTAAGTGCGACCTTCATGAACCACTGGCTCAAATGGGCTACCTGTTGCAACCAGTGCTTCACCATTTGTCCAACGAATGATGTCGTTCGGTGTCGCTTCCACGCGGCTTGTTGGGTTCGACAGTGGGAAGACAATCGGACGCTTACAGTGTTTATGCATTTCTTCGATGACTTCTTGGCTAAATAGGCCAGGAGCACCAGAAACACCAATTAGTACCGTTGGCTTCGCGTTACGCATTACATCGAGTAGTGAGAAGCCATTTCCTTCATTTTCCCACTCTTTCGTATTGGTATGCTTTTGCACCAAGCGTTGTTGGAAATCAAGAAGGTTAGGCATGCCTTCTTGTAACAGACCCCAACGGTCAACCATGTAAACTTGCGAGCGAGCTTGCTCGTCAGAAATTCCTTCCGATACCATTTGTGCGATGATCGCTTCTGCGATACCACAACCAGCAGACCCTGCGCCTAGAAAGGTAATACGTTGTTTAGAAAGCTGAGTTCCTGCTGCTTTACAAGCTGCAAGTAGAGAGCCAACAGTAACAGCAGCAGTACCCTGAATATCATCATTGAAGCAACACACGCGGTCTTTGTAACGCTCTAGAAGAGGCATCGCATTTTTCTGAGCAAAGTCTTCGAACTGGATCAAAGCATCAGGCCAACGGCGCTGTACCGCTTGGATAAACTCTTCTACAAATGCATCGTATTCTGCACCCGTAATACGAGGATGACGCCAACCCATGTACATCGGATCAGCTAAGCGTTGCGGGTTATTGGTACCCACATCAAGCACGATTGGTAGCGTGTAAGCAGGGCTGATACCACCACACGCGGTATATAGTGACAGTTTACCGATAGGAATACCCATGCCGCCGATACCTTGGTCACCCAAGCCAAGGATACGTTCGCCATCTGTCACAACAATCACTTTAACGTTGTGGTTTGCTGCGTTGTTCAGCAAGTCGTCAATACGGTCACGGTTTGGGTATGAAATGAACAGACCGCGACCACGACGGTAAATGTTAGAGAAGTTTTCACATGCTGCGCCAACAGTCGGTGTGTAGATGATAGGCATCATCTCAGAAATGTGATTTTGCACTAGGCGGTAATACAATGTTTCGTTGGTGTCTTGGATATTACGCAGATAAATGTGCTTATCCATATCGCTTTCGAAACTTTTGTATTGCTGGTAGGCACGTTCCACCTGCTCTTGGATAGTTTCGGTCGACTCTGGAAGCAGACCTTCTAAGTTGAATGAACTACGTTCTTCAGCAGAGAATGCACTGCCTTTGTTCAAAAGAGGGGTTGCTAAAAGAGCCGGACCCGCATATGGAATATATAGTGGGCGTTTATCGT
This sequence comes from Vibrio sp. 2033, assembly GCF_033339735.1. Classification (NCBI taxonomy): domain Bacteria; kingdom Pseudomonadati; phylum Pseudomonadota; class Gammaproteobacteria; order Vibrionales; family Vibrionaceae; genus Vibrio; species Vibrio sp. 2033. The sequence goes on along the minus strand of NZ_JAWOVC010000001.1, from coordinate 429,939 downwards.
TGTTCATTGGGTGCCTTATGTAGGGTTGAAGGATGCGCACCAAATTTTAACGGGTTCACTATTTAGTTGTAAACATGCGTTGATGCACATCAATGTAATGTCGCAAAAAAATTCAGATACCGACGAAAATATCGGCAATATTGGTTGTTTAGAGATACCTAAAGCAGGATTTTTTTACTTGGGTATAATGTTTTGCATCATCAAATCAAATCCAATTTCTATGTTTCAACTACCTATCGACAGCCTGCAAGCCGAGTTTGACCATCATGTAAGCCTTAACCATCTTGTGGTGGAAGCCGAAACCGGGTCGGGTAAATCTACCCGCTTGCCCATGTGGGCGGCAAAACACGGACGCGTTCTGGTTATTGAACCACGTCGAATTGCTTGTACCTCGCTGGCTGAATTTCTTGCGGAGCAATCTGGAGAGCCAATAGGTCGCAAAGTCGGTTACGCGATCAAGCTTCATGCCTACTTTGATGAAAAAACCGAAGTTGTATTTGTGACTCCGGGGGTTGCACTGCGTTGGTTTTCGGAAAACAAGCTAGCAGACTTTGATGTCGTGATAGTGGACGAATTTCACGAGCGACGCTGGGATATTGATCTATTAACCGCCATTTTGAAGCAAGAAAATCAACATCGATTGATCGTCACTTCCGCTACCTTAGAAGGCGAAAAGCTTGCTCGTTACCTGAATGCTAAGCGCCTGAGTTCGGAGGGACGTTGCTTTCCAGTCACGGTGACACATCGTTCTACAGACAGCCGCTATTTACCGAACAAAAAGGGATGTGAACAGGAGGTTGTCGGAGCGGTAAAAGAAGCACTGGAAGATGAAGATGGCGATATTCTTGTTTTTCTCCCAGGACGTAAAGAGATCGCCCAATGCGCGCAGATGCTACAAAGCAGCAGTGATGTCATGGTGGTTAAACTTCATGCCTCGGTCAGTGATGAAGAACGACATCGTGCGCTGACGGTACAAAAGCAACGGAAAGTCGTATTGGCAACCAACGTCGCGGAAACCTCTCTGACCATTCCTAATATCCGTGTGGTAATCGATAGTGGTTTAGAGCGCAGAACTGTACAACGAAATGGACGTACAGCACTGACATTAACCAACATTTCTAAGGCCAGTGCCGCGCAGCGAATGGGGCGAGCTGGTCGCGTTACCGAAGGGGCTTGTATTCGTCTATATGGTGAGCACGCGCCTTTAGAGTTGGTGACACCTCCAGAATTACACAGAGAAGAGCTCGTCGAGCCCATGCTGGCAGCGGCTTGTTGTGGGTACCGTCTCTCAACACTCGATTTTCTCGACTCAATTCCCCCAAATTCGCTAGAGGCATCTCATTCGACGTTGTTATCCATGGAAGCGATTGATGAGGATGGCAATGTCACGCAGCACGGGAGAAAAGTATATCCACTACCTATTGATGCACTGTTTGCCGATCTCGTTACCAGAATTCAAGCGAAGCCAGAGAAGGAAGCAATGATTGATTTGGCTGCCGCCTTATCTGTGCCTGCGCAGCTCTATCAGCGACAAAGTGGTGAAGTCGCTGAGCTTCTATCTCAAGATGAGCCATACGGATGTGATGCCTCTTTACTGATCCGTTTGGTTCGGGGGGAGCAACTCTCAGGCATTATCATTGATGCTAGCGCGCTCGAAGAGGCACAAGGTTTAGCGAAACAAATGCGAGAAGTGTTTGAATTGCCGGAACTTGACGTTGCCTCTCGATATAAACGTGAAGCGCTCTTTTTCTCCATCGCCTCATTGCACCCTGAGCTTGTGTTTGTCCGACGAGCTCGTCGAAGGGATGCTCTAGGAAATGGCGTAGTCGAGATGCTGGTTGGGCGTAACAGCCGCTTTCCTGACAAAGAAGAAGCGGCAATCGTGCTAGACAGCCATAGCGTGCCAGGACGAGGTGTTAAGCAAACACTAAACCTCGCATCGGTTATGATGCCTATTCCCCTGACGTTATTACGCGAACTTGAGGTGGGGGAGTGGCAACAAGGTGAGACGAATTATGAAGAGGAGACCCCAAGAGCAACGATGCATTTGGTCTACGCCGGGCGAACAATCTGTACTGAACATCAAGCGTTAAAAGGTGATGTTGCTGTTCAGTCTATTGTCGAAATGATAGAAGACGAGACACTGTTACCAGGTTTTGCTTCTCAAAGAAAACAGCAAATACAACACTGGAAGCTCTATAACGCATTGGGCCTTAATGCCGAAGGAGAAGAGGTTAACGGCTTGGCCTCCTTGACATTTTCTAGCTGGTTAAAGGATCAGTTGGAAACATTAGGCGTTGAAAATATCGATGATATGGCGTTGTTTGAACCAGAAGACTTAACATTTAACGGTGTTCCAGAATGGGAATACGACGATTTCACGGAGCAGTACCCTTTAGAACTTTCGCTGCCAGAACTCCAACTAGATGTCGAGTATTACGCGTCTCGCAAGCTGGTACAGGTCGTTTATCGAGAGGGAAACCGTAAGGGAGACCCGAAGCGTTGGGAGCTGCCACGCTGGGCTGGTTGGAAGATACAGTATAAAAAGGCCAGTCGAGTGATTGATGTGAAGTAGGTCGGCGGATGACGTTGTGACAAGAATTGATATTTTCTTGGTGAATCTATAATTATTTCATATTGATAGCGTTACTTGTGTGTTGTTTTTAGTTTCTTAATTGAAATATTAATCAATTGAATGCTTATATATGGCGAAGCTGTACATCAGTTGTTACAAAGCTGGTTTTAATATTTCCTTTTGTATGTAAATTAGGGCATAAAAGACGAATGTTTTATATCCCATTGCTATATCAAAACAGTTGAACGATATTTGGTATATCTCATTTTCGAGTGTCGGGGGCATAGAATGGATCAACAAGGAAAGACGTGCATTGAATTCGACTACACTAGCTTTTTAGGAGCGACAGGTAGTAAGAAATGGACCTTTTTAGAGGCATTTGCCACCATCGCGCCTATTTTCGGTTTGATGTGGAAACAGAACATTGCGGAATTGAGCAAGCCTGAAGATCGGTTGTGGGATGCCGCATTAAAATCGATGTCTTCTCGTAAAAGTGATGAATCCAATTTGGTCCGCTTAACCCAGCTAGCTAAACATGAAGGGATCAATGAATTGCGAGTCGTTATGCCATATTCGCTCGATGTTCAGCAAATCGAGTACATAGAATCTCGCAGTCAGTTGAAGGTGGATACGTCAGAACAAGATGTCCTTAACATCAAGTTTTAGGCTGAGCATTTCCACTTCATCGATGTACCACTTAACAATAGTGCAATGAAAAGCGACCTCAAAGTAGGTCGCTTTTTTATTTTGAGGTTTTTGTCACAGGTCTTGGAAGTGTGATGAATATAGAGTATTTGCACTTAAATTAACAAAAATGTAACGTTTGGAAATGCAATTGTCATAACTAGCTTCTAACTTTGTGTTTTTAGGACAAATTACCGACTAAGTGGTTGGTACTGTAAGTTCGAATTAACGTCCCTTATTGGCACACAAGGATGATCGAGTCACCACGTCATTTGGGCATAAAAACAAACACAATAAGAAAGGAAGTCAATATGTCTTTGTCTCGTCGAGACTTTATGAAAGCTGCCTCTTCAACGGCGATTGTTACCGGGCTGGTGGGCTGTGGTAGCGATGCTAGTGAATCTGTTGCGGTTACCTTTGAGCACGGAGTGGCGAGTGGAGATCCTACTCAAACACAAGTAATTATTTGGACTCGTGTTACAACCTCAGCGAGCTACGCAGATGTAAGCTGGCAAGTTTCATCTAACGAAAATTTTACTGATATCGTGCAAAGTGGCACTTTTGCCACAGACACGAGCCGAGATTTCACGGTAAAAGTCGATGTTCAAAATCTCAACGCAAATTCTCGCTACTACTATCGATTCATGGTTGGAGATGTCACTAGCGAAGTCGGGCAAACGCAAACATTACCAGAGGATGGTGTAGAAAAGGCATCCATGGCGGTTGTTTCTTGTGCAAACTATCCTGCTGGCTATTTCCATGTGTATCGAGAGATCTTAAATCAACATGAGCAAGACCCGTTTGATGTGGTGCTTCATCTCGGTGATTACATTTATGAGTATGGTGCTGGTGGCTACGCTATTGAAGATGCTGAGGATCTAGGGCGAGAGCCAAGCAAAGGCACTGAATGCATTACCTTAGATGATTACCGAAAACGGTATGCGCAATATCGCCAAGATGCTGATCTGCAAGCGTTACATGCGAGCCTACCAATGATTGCTGTCTGGGATGACCATGAGCTTGCAAATGATACTTGGAAAAATGGTGCGGAAAACCATCAAGAAGAGGAAGGCAGTTTTAATGATCGTCGTGCAGCTGCGGCTGCCGCGTGGACAGAATGGTTGCCCGTTCGTGAAAACACTTTCTCAAACATGCTGATTTACCGTCAGTTTTCGTTTGGAAGTTTAGTCAATTTGATGATGCTCGACACGCGACTTGTGGGGCGTGATAAACCGTTGGATTATTTCTCGCTCAGCTCACCAACGATGGAAGCTATTGGCGGTTTAGTTGCCCAGTCGCGTAGTCAAGACCGAGAGCTGTTAGGCGGTGACCAACTCGCTTGGCTGATGGATGCGTTCAGTACGCACGACGCAACTTGGAATGTGCTAGGGCAACAAGTGTTAATGTCTCGTATGGAGTTGCCAAGTTCGGTTATGACCGCGATGTTTCAATTGTTTACTGCCACTGAAGAACAAAAAACAGAGGCGTTATTAGCGGTAAACTCTGCGATTACGGGTTATCTCTCTGACCCAAGTTTAGATACCATTGCTTTGCCATATAACCTAGATGCATGGGATGGCTACTACGTTGAGCGAGAGAAAGTTTATCAACTGGTCAAAGCCAGCAGTGGTAACTTTGTCTGCTTGGCCGGAGATACGCACAACGCATGGGCAAGTGAGCTTAAAGACGTATCTAAGCATCCTATCGGGGTAGAGTTTGCGACTAGCTCTGTGAGTTCCCCTGGGTTAGAGGCCTACCTCGCGTTAGACCCTGTCGCGATCGCTCAAATGGAATACACGCTGCCGCACTTAGTGTCAGAATTACAGTGGGCAGACATCAAACAGCGTGGCTTTATGCGCGTTACTTTTACGCCCGGCAAGGCAGAGTCGACCTGGTATTTCGTATCAACGATTAAAGACAAAACATATCAGGTGACGACCAAGTCAGCCTCCACAACAGATGGCACTACGTTAAATATCGGCTAAACTGAGCCTAATACGAAAAAAGTCCGCAAGCTAGTGCGGACTTTTTATTGGAAAGCGTTTAGCAATCTAGCGACAGTGCTAGTCAATCAATCCGTATTCTTTGCTCAGAACTTCGATGATTTCCGCTTTCGGATTCTCACTCAAATGAATCGGCTTGCCTGTAATCTTCTCGGCAATACCAATGTAGGTGCTCGAAATCGCCATCAAAGATTCGACGGGTAAAGCATTATCACGAGCGAGTGCTTCACGCTCTGGCATACGTTCTTTATTTAGCAAGATATCTGGGTCAGGGAAGTGGTTAAGTAGGAACTGGCGGAAACCTTCTTTTGAGTTCTCTACGATGTGACCTGCTTGGTACTCTTTAGCATCCCATATACGAGATGAGTCTGGTGTACCCACTTCATCCATGTAAATCAGCTTTTCATTGCCAGCAGCATCATGAACATAACCAAATTCGAATTTGGTATCGACAAAGATTTGGTCAATTGTTTCTAATGCTTGGCTGATAACGTTAAAGCCTTCTTTCAGCAGTTTTTCGTAGAGTGCGATATCGTCCGCACTTGAGAAGTTAAATGCTTCGTAGTTGTCTACGATATTTTGACGAGTAATATTAACGTCATCCGCTTCTGGCACACCGGGAATGCCTTTTAGAATGCCTTTTGTGGATGGGGTCATTAGCAACTCTGGCAGTGCTTTGTCTTTTTCTAACCCTTCAGGAAGTTGGATTCCACAAAACTCGCGCTCGCCATTTGCGTAAGCGCGCCACATCGAACCCGTGATGTATTTGCGGCAGATGGCTTCGATTTTTACCGGTTTGACTTTTTGTACAATCCAAACAAAAGGGTGAGGAATGTCTAGAATATGGCTATCTGCTAAGCCATTTTCTTTGAACAGTTTGAACCAGTGATTAGAAATCGCATTAAGCGCAGCCCCTTTACCCGGGACACCATTAAGACCACCTTCAGCATGCCAAATACAATCGAATGCAGAGATTCGGTCGCTAATCACCATGATAGCCAAAGGCGCATCTGGAGCGACATTGTATCCTTTTTCTTTGATCAGTCGGGCGCTGTCTTCTTCAGTTAACCAGTAAACTGAACGAACTTTTCCACTATGAACGGGTTTATGGGTGCGAATTGGCAGGTCGTCATTGACGGCAAGTACTTGATTAGCAAGGCTCATTGCGACATTCCTATCATCTTAATCAAACGTCAGAAAGAGAAGATATTCAGCAAAATGTGGGCGCTGAATAAATCGAATGTGGGCATCATACCAGAACTATTTTAACTCGCCAGAGAAAAAGCAAACGTTTGCCTGTTTTCTTTAATACAAAAAAATACCCCCTTAAAAAGGAGGCGAGATGCAGGATAGATAACGTCGAACTTATTAGTGGTACTTATTAACTCTGCCTTCGACGAAAAAGACTTCACACTGATAGCGCTGCGCCACGTCGCGCAACATAGATTGATTCATAAGTGCAATTTTATTGGATGCGACAACAGCACTGGCATTACCTGATCGGATGGCTTTTATCACGATCTCGACTTCTGAAAGCTGTTGAGAGGGCTTCATTTGAATAACGTTTTTACAGCAAATATTAGAAGCAGTGAGTTGTTCAAAGTCTGGACGAGGGCAGTCTGCTGTAAACAAAATCCATTGTTTCTGCTGCGATAAAACAGCCAGCTTAGATAGAAGCTGATCCGAAACGGCCATGGGCTTAGTTGCTTGTGCCAATACGTTGTAGCGAGAGTATGTATGAGATTGACTTTGTAACTGCATCTTACTGTTCCTTTATACATGCTGTATGTGTATACAGTAGTTTGTTTTGGTGACCTGATCAACCAGTTTCTCAAAAGTTATTTGCGGTTTTTTGAGAAGGAAATAAAAGGATTTGATTCTAAGTGATTGAATTTATGTGGTTGTTTTTCATTTTTGATATGTCTAATATCAATTTAAAAATGTGAGGTGAGTAGAAAACTGGACGAGAGACATACAGGGGTTTACTACTGTATATACAGGTGTTTTTCACGGACAATGGTTTGTATACAGTGGGAGAGGGCTGATAACCGATGCGACGTGCTATGTAAGATAGGAGGGAATACGAGATAGAGATTGGAAATAGGGCTTGGCCGATCAAAAAAGCGCCTTAAGAGGCGCCTTTGAAAATCAGTTCCGTTGATTCCGTCTTGCTTAGCTCGCTCGTTGCAAGCGTTCGCGCATTTGTAATTCGCCTTGGTTAAATAGGCGCACGTCGATTTTCGCCATGTCGTAACAAGCTTTACATGAGTAGTGGTGCTTGCCATCTAAATAATCGTGACGAGTTACAAGGCTAGGTTTTTTACACCAATCACAGGTGCCTTCTTCAGTGAACATTGATTTTCTCCCCACCTAGATTAATTTGAGTCGTTAGGTGTTATTTTGCGCCGGGCATTATGGCATAAAAGCGCGACTTAAGTTAAATGTCTGTTAATTTGTTTGAGAGGGAGATCGATTGCGGCGCTTGATTATATAGGTCTAAAAGCATGCTAGCCAAAGTATCCTGACCTATTTTTACTGTTTTGTAACATTTTGTGAGACGAGCTTAAAGGCATGATTGAGTCGCTTCATTTCTTCTTCACTGCCTCTTGTGTCAGGATGATAAAGCTTTGATAGCTGTCTATAGCGTAGCTTGATTGCTTGTAAATCAGGGATGTGTTGTGGTGTGTAGCCAAACATAGCACACGCGACGCTTAGCTTATGGTTCTCTGCCTGGGTTTTGGATTTCTTAAATTCTTTGAATACTTTCTCTAGCTGGCGTTTCAGTTGCTTGTTCGTAAACTCTAGCTCTTTTATTTTTTTCGCCATTCGTTGATTTTGGCTTTCCTCTTTGGCTTCAAGCGCTTTTCTATTCTGCTTAAGTTTCTTGATTACGAGAAAACTTAAGCCGCTGATGATGAGTATCGCCGCTAGCCAGATCAGCCATAAAAACTGCGAGTGTTCTACTTTGGGGTTTGCAACTGTGCTTTTCTCTTCCTGTGCTTGCTCAGCCTTTTTATCGAGCGACTTTATTTGCGAGACTTGTTTAGCTCGCAGTTGGTTGAAGCGCTGCTCTAACAGTTGATTATAAGCTTGTTCTGCTGCTGGATTATGCTGAGAAGCCATTTGATACAAGGCTTCAGTCAATTGAGCAGTTGTGACCTTATCTGGATTGCGCTGAATAAAATCGGCGAGAAGAAAGCCACGATCGGTTGGGTCATTGAGTGCGATAGAGGTTAGCCAATATAACGCTTGTGTTTCATTTTTTTCGCCATTTATCCCTTTAGCAAAGTCGTTCGCGAGCTGTTTTTGCGCAGGGAGGTAACCTTGGTTGGCGGATTGCTCTAGCCAGTAGCGCGTTTCTGGTGAGGCTTCAGCTTTGTTTGATGCCAATAATTGTTGTGCGTACTCGTATTGTTCGATGGGGTCATTTGGAGCTTGAGAGGCAAGTGAGTAGCCAGAAAAGCTGAGGCTAAATAAGCAGAGTAGGGCAGACGTTTTGACAGACATTAATATGTCAGGCCTAACGATAATGGTTAGGCCTGCTCCGGTAATTTTTTATTATTACCGTTATGGTGCAACCAAATTACTTCAGTGGCAAGATCTGGATTTCAACACGACGGTTGCACGCACGACCTTCAGAAGTTTGGTTTGAGCAAATTGGGTTACGTTCGCCGTAGCCGCGTGCAATTGCACGACCAGGTGCAACGTTTTGAGATACTAGGAATTGACGTACGGACTCTGCACGGCGCTCTGACAATGTTTGGTTGTATGACTCACTGCCTGTGCTATCCGTGTAACCATCAATAACGAGACTGGTATCTGGGTACTCAACTAGGATGCGAGCAACACCACGTAGAGTATTATGGATGCTAGCATCAAGCTGGTAAGAGCTTGAAGAGAAGCCGATACCGTTTTCCATACGCAGTAAAAGCTGATTTTCACCAACACGCTGAACTTGTACGCCAGAGTTTAGCAAAGCGCGACGTAACTCCGCTTCTTGTTGGTCAAAGTAGTAACCAACGCCAGCGCCAGTCGCTCCGCCTGCGGCTGCACCAATGAGTGCATGCTGACGACGTTCTTTAGCATCATCACCCGTTGCTAGGCCGATTGCTGCGCCAGCGATCGCACCAATAAGCGCGCCTTGCGTGGTGGAGTTAGTTTCGTATTCACCCGTTGTTGCATTTTGGCGTTGAGTGGCTTGACAGCCAGTAAGAGCTAGCACTAGAGCTAGTGCAATAGGCATCTTTTTCAAGGGAAAATCTCCGTATAAAACTGAGGCGAAACCATGCCTCATAATGGGATGCGAATTATGAATAAACAAGCATTAATATTTGTTATGAGAAAGTAAGATTGATAAGAGTTTCTGTAAGAAAATTCCTATCAATACTGCCAAAGCTCTCAAAGTAAGCCCCATCGACATCGAAGTCATTGCTGCTTATGTGAATCCTTTACTATTCTGGCTATTTCGATGAATCGCCCAACATTTTGCGTGCTTGTTCGCCGCCCACTCCACGATTAACTGAAACCTTTCTACCTTTCTTTAAGCCCACTTCGTAGTCTTCAGTTAGGTTTTTCATCGCTTCTTTCAATTGCTTCTTGAACGTTTCGCGGTCAATGTTTTGGAATTCTTTATCAATATAGTCATTAATTTTATTGGCCGACTCTTCATCTGGAGAAATAATTGGCAATTTTTCAATCGCGCCTTCCACCCAGCCAGATACAAATGAGTTCACACGGCGAGTCACTTCCTGAGAAGAGGTGCCGGTGCCAGCAAAGCTGTTTCGGAATTGTCCGGTACTTTCGTTCATCTCGCGATAAACAATATCGAAAGCAAATGCAGCAAAAATAGCGCGATCTGCTTCACCGATAAATTCGACACGTTTGAGCCCTTTGTGATTCAACAATACTGCTTCGACACCGAATTTTGTGTTAATGCCGCGAATCACTCGCAATATGGTAGAACTGATGTTCGCTGGTAGCAGATGAGAAGATTGTGTTTTTCCCATTCTGATGAACTCAATATCGTCTTTATCGAGACCATATTTAAGCATGAGGCGATGTGCCATTTTGATAGCATTGGCAGCCTCATTAACATTAGCGGAATTGCCCAGTTCTAAGCACTTGGCGATTTTTTTCAGAGCTTTTTGTTTATCCATCGACAACCAGTAACGAAAGCAGAAAATTTATGAAGTCAGACATATTACCTTTTTTGACATAAAAACGAAATACAAGGTGGGACTGAAGATAATTTCTGCACATAAAAATAAGCCTCGCATTAAACGAGGCTGGCGTTTTAGTTCGTCGTAATCAGTATGAAGTCGTACTTGTGTCTAAGAAGCCATTCTTCATTAAGATTCGTTAGAATTACAACCCGAGCTGGTTGAGCAAGTCATCGGCATCATCGTTTGATCCCGACGATTTAGATTCTTTCTCAGCCAACTGTTTACGTGTTGCCTCTAAAATGTCGTCTGGGTTTTCGTCTTCAGCAACTTCAAACTCTTCCAGTTGGATGAACTCAGTTTTATCCATTGCTAGTTCGAGATAGAAAATATTGTTGTTTTCGGTGGAGAACGTCACTCTGCGCGCTTGAGGGCGGTCAAGGTTGGTATCAACTTGTAAGATAACTTGCTTATTCAGCGCTAGCATTTTTGGTTGGTTTTGTGTGATGTTCGTTTGCAGGTCTTTACGAATTTTATTAGTGAAGTCTCCGACCAGTTGATTCATGAGTTCACCCAGAACATCGCCTACCTCGTCAGAAGTATGAGATATTGCCAGTTCTTCTTCTGGCATGCCCATATTACGCATGTAGTTGGTGTAGATCTCCAGTGCGGCTTTTGCCGTAAAATTAATCACAACTAGCCCGGTAAATCCGCCATCAAACAGAACAAAACAACCAAAATCTGGTTTGAGGCTAGTCTTGTGGATTTTTTGCACCATTGCTGAATAATTTACTTGAGAAGATGTCGCCGAAGTAAGTACGCCAGAAACAGACTGGCAAAGTTTGAGAAGGATATCTTCAGTGGTCACAATTTTATTTTTTTTCATTCTGAAAACTCATCTAGAAACGCGATTCGTTCCCCAATGTAAGGCATCAAGCGTGAAAAAATAAAGCATAAGTTTAATTATTGTATCGAGATTCTGATTTGCTCGTCTTTTTAAATGTTGTAAAGTGACGAAATTCAAAGAATATTACTTCACTAACTCTTTTGTGGTGTTTTTTTTCGCTTAGCGCCAATTTGTATGAGAAGTGAGCAAATAATTACACAACCCGCAGCTGATCGGATCAGCGTCGTAGGGGCAGGAAGCAAATGTTACCAAGATTACACTCGCAAACTGATGTCGATCCTCTTGTTCTTAGTTTTCTGAAAGAGCTTGAGCACGCCGGATTCACTGGTGATATCGAAAGCCAATATTCAAGCCGACTAGCGGTTGCCACTGACAACAGTGTTTACCAGCAACTTCCTCAGTCTGTCGTTCATCCCAAAACGACAGAAGATGTTTCTCTCCTCGGGAAACTGAGCAATAAAGAAAAGTACGAACGAATTACCTTTTCACCTCGTGGTGGCGGCACAGGGACCAATGGTCAGTCGCTAACCAAAGGTATTGTGGTGGATATGTCTCGTCACATGAACAAAGTGCTTGAGATTAATGAGGAAGAAGGCTGGGTTCGTGTACAAACTGGTGTAGTGAAAGACCAGTTAAATGACGCAGTTCGCCCTTATGGCTACTTCTTCTCTCCAGACTTATCTACCAGTAACCGTGCAACGATTGGCGGCATGGTCAACACCGATGCTTCTGGTCAAGGTTCTCTGAAATACGGAAAAACATCCGATCATGTTTTGTCGCTACAAGCGGTGTTTGCTGATGGCTCAGTTTTAGAATCAGACCTGTCCAACGGCTACCCAAAAGAAGACGAGTTTGCTGCCAAGGCGCTACGTGTAACGGAATCCGTATGTCGTGAAAAACGCCAGCAGATCGTAGATAAGTTTCCTCCTCTTAACCGCTTTTTAACGGGCTACGATTTAAAAAATGCCTTGAATGAAGACGGTGACCGTTTCGATATCACACGAGTACTGTGCGGCGCGGAAGGTTCATTGGCATTTATTACCGAAGCGAAGCTTAACCTGACGCCAATTCCGAAAGCGCGTACTTTGGTTAACGTTAAATACAACAGCTTTGATTCTGCACTGCGTAATGCACCGTTTATGGTAGAAGCGAAGGCGCTGTCTGTAGAAACCGTTGACTCAAAAGTGCTTAATCTCGCGAAGCAAGATATCGTTTGGCACACCGTGAGCGATTTACTTACCGATGTTCCAAATAAAGAGATGCTTGGTATCAATATGGTGGAATACGCAGGTCAGGACGAAGAGGAAGTTGCTGCTCAGGTTGCAGCATTGACCGCCAAGCTCGATACCATGTTGGAAACAGAAGAAGCGGGCATTATCGGCTACCAAGTTTGTAACGATGTAGCGAGCATTGGGCGTATTTACAACATGCGTAAAAAAGCGGTGGGTTTGTTAGGCGCAGCAAAAGGTCGTGCTAAACCGGTCGCATTCGCTGAAGATACCTGTGTGCCACCAGAAAACCTGGCGGACTTCATTGTAGAGTTTCGAGAACTGTTAGACAGCAAGTCTCTGAATTACGGTATGTTTGGTCACGTCGATGCTGGGGTGCTTCACGTACGTCCTGCGTTGGATTTGTGTGACCCGCACCAAGAAGCATTGATGCACGAAGTTTCTGATGAAGTGGTCAAGCTGGTGGCGAAATACGGCGGTTTGATGTGGGGTGAACACGGCAAAGGTTTCCGTTCAGAATATGGCCCTGAGTTTTTCGGCGACGAGTTGTTTACTGAACTGAGACGTGTGAAAGCGGCATTCGATCCACACAACAAAATGAACCCGGGTAAAATCTGTACACCGCTGGATAGTGATGCAGAGCTTGTCAAAGTTACCGATACCAAACGTGGTTACTATGACCGTCAGATTGACGTTCAAGTACGTGACAGCTTTAAACAAGCGATGGAATGTAACGGTAACGGTTTGTGTTTTAACTATGATACCAGCTCGCCAATGTGTCCATCGATGAAAGTAACAGCCGATCGTCGTCATTCACCAAAAGGTCGTGCAGGTTTGGTTCGTGAGTGGTTGCGTCAGCTTACTGAGCAAGGCATTGATATTCTTGACTTAGAAAAGCAAACACTAGAAAACAAAACATCAATCAAAACCATGATTGACCGCGTACGTCATTCTATCAATCGTCGTCACGAGTATGACTTCTCTCACGAAGTGTATGAAGCGATGAATGGTTGTTTGGCGTGTAAAGCGTGTGCGAGTCAGTGTCCGATTAAAGTCGATGTTCCGAGCTTTCGCTCACGCTTTTTAAACATTTATCACTCTCGTTATCAACGTCCTGCAAAAGACTATCTGGTTGCCAACATTGAGACTATGCTGCCGATGATGGCAAAAGCGCCAGGTGTCGTAAATGGCTTTTTGAAGCAGTCGTGGATGAAAAGTTTAACGGCATCTACGGTCGGGTATGTCGATGCGCCGTTGTTATCAGTACCCACCTTGAAACAACGAGTAGAGTCGCTGACAACGCCTTATGATCTGCAAGCGCTCAGTGGTTTGTCTTCGTCTGAAAAGAGCAAGCATGTTTTAATTGTTCAAGACCCATTCACTAGTTACTACGACGCTGATGTCGTTGAAGACTTCGTTAAGTTATTGAAAAAGCTGGGTATGAATCCGGTGCTTCTGCCGTTTAAGCCGAATGGTAAAGCACAACACATTAAAGGGTTTTTACGTCAGTTTAAGGACACAGCAGCCGACACAGCGAAGTTCTTGGCGATGGTAGCGGATTTGGATATCCCATTAGTTGGCGTCGATCCTGCTTTGGTGCTGTGTTATCGAGACGAATACGCTGAAGTGCTTGGCAGTAAGCGAGGTGATTTCGATGTACTAACAGCCCACGAATGGCTTTACCCAAGACTAGAAGCGTTTGAAAGCGGAGAGCATAAGGCGCAGGAACCTTGGTATCTGTTTGCTCACTGTACTGAGAAAACCAAAATGCCAAATGCGGAAAAAGAGTGGGGCGCTATTTTTGCTCACTTTGGTGCAGTTTTGAATACGGTACCTGTTGGTTGTTGTGGTATGGCGGGTACGTTTGGTCATGAGGTTGATAAGTTGTCGATGTCGAAAGACATTTACAATTTAAGCTGGAAGCCAAGCTTAGATAAGTTGGATAACGAGAGATGTTTGATTACAGGCTATTCTTGCCGCAGCCAAGTTAAACGCTTTGAAGGAACGAAGCCCAAGCATCCCGTTCAGGCATTGTTAACTTTGTTGTAATCGGACTAAATCAAGCCCAGTTTTACTGGGCTTTTTAGAAACCGTATTTAGACCCTTTCAAAGGATATGAATCTTGAAAAAACTTGAACTCAAAGTCCCACCTGTTGTGGTGTTTTTGTTGGTCATACTTTTGATGTACGGACTTAAAGTTTTGACGCCGAGCATGAACATTCGAGTACCCTTTGTTGAATTTGTAGTAGGTGTATTAACTTTGTTGTCTGGCTACATGGGCATTGCTGGCGTGTATGAATTTCGCAAAGTAAAAACCACAGTAAACCCAGTAAAACCTGAAGCGGCATCTTCTGTTGTAAGAACTGGTGTGTTTGCCTTTTCACGCAACCCTATGTACACGGCATTATTGCTTCTAATCATAGCAACTGGTTTGTGGTGGCAGCACTTGAGTGTGGTGCTTTGTGGCGTGATATTTGTCAGTTATATGAATCGGTTTCAAATCAAGCCTGAGGAACGCGTTCTAGAGCGATTGTTTGGTGAGGAGTATGTGGATTATAAAAATCATGTTCGTCGTTGGCTCTAAGCATTGCGTTTAGTTTTGTTTGGATGAGACATAAAAAGAAAGCCCAACGATCGACGTTGGGCTTTCTTTTAGTAAACACGTTTTTTGAGCGCTTCTGATAGGGCAGTCGACTAGGCTGCCTTAACGAACTTTGCTAGGAATGCATCCTTACGTTCATTAAAGCGGCGTACAAGGTCGTCAACCGCTTCTTGGTCATATGGCTTCAAGCCACTTGCAACCATGCGCTTAATACCTTTACCAACGACTTCACCGTCTTCTTTAAACGCAAAGTTTAAGGTGACTACACCTCGTTTTCCTTCTACGTCGAATGTTGCGCCAGTGAAATCCACCTCTGGATGCGTAAGGTCTAAGCGTGAAAATTCGACTTCCATGCTTTCATAAATAACTAATGGACGCTGGCAGTTAATCATCATTTGCTTCTCTTCCATAAGAGGAACCATGATGTGAGGGAAGTTCATACCAGAAAATTGCACGTAATTTGTCACTACATGCTCAATAAATGCCGGATCGTGGTTAGTTTCACCTTCACGGGACATGTGTAAGTATTCTTTACCTGCCTCGTCAACAACAGCGCTTTCTTTGTCACACTTATTTTCAATATGAAGTGCTACACCATCGTTTACCATGCCAGAGAAGTTAAAACGCATCTTTTGGCTAACGCCTTCTTTACTAAGAAGCACAGCGAAAAGTAAATCCCCAGGGACACAAAAGCGTTTGTTGTCTTCATCATGAATTGGGTTGTAGTCACCTGCGACACGTTTTGCAAAGTGGCTTGCTTGTTCGCGAGTGAACTGAAACTGGTGATTAGTGTTTGAAAAATAAGGTGTTAGAAACATAATTTTTACGTAGTAACCAAAACTGTGTGGGATTATATGCGAATATCTGCGTAGCAATGGTCCATCCAGTGAAAACTTCACCGTATCCTAACAATAAGACACTATTTCGGCGGATAAACCGTTAAAAACGCATACTTTAGCAACGCTTTTATTTGTGAAAACAATAAACAACGACCTTTTCGCTCGCCTATCTTTTAAAGTATAGCCATCAAAGTAGACTGGCGTTCATAAATAGTGCCATCAACATGTTTAATCGTATGTAAAAAGGCTCCACGCTGAACGTTGAGCCTTCAAGTCATTATCTGTTTATTCGATGAAATGCCAGTTATGCTTGGTTATTGAACACTTGGTAACAAGCTCTCTGGCATGAGCGTGTTGTGGATAGCCAGCTTAAGCAGAGTGTTTGCCTGTTCAATGTCTGGAGCAAAGTAGCGATCTTTATCGTAGAACGATACTTTTTCACGCAACATTTGTTTCGCAATCTCAATACGCTCAGAGGACTTGTTTGGTGCTCTAAAGTCTAGGCCTTGTGCTGCTGAGAGGTATTCTACCGCCAGAATACCGCGAGTGTTTTCGCCCATTTCTTTCAATCTGCGAGCCGCGAATGTTGCCATTGACACGTGATCTTCTTGGTTTGCAGATGTTGGCAAGCTGTCTACTGACGCTGGGTGAGCGAGCGTTTTGTTTTCACTTGCTAACGCAGCAGAGGTCACCTGAGCGATCATGAAACCAGAGTTCACACCACCATTGTCGACTAAGAACGGTGGCAGTTTTGATAGCGCGCTATCGATAAGTAATGCCATACGACGTTCAGACAAGCTGCCGATCTCGGCAATCGCAAGTGCTAGGTTGTCGGCTGCCATTGCAACAGGCTCCGCGTGGAAGTTACCGCCAGAGATGATGTCACCATCTTCAGCAAACACCAATGGATTATCTGATACGGAATTCGCTTCTACTTGTAATACTTCGGCCGCATTGCGGATTTGCTGTAAACACGCCCCCATCACTTGAGGCTGACAGCGCAAAGAATACGGGTCTTGTACTTTTTCACAGTTAGTGTGCGAATCACCTATTTCACTCGATGTGTCTAACAAATGACGGTATGCGAGTGCTGCGTCCATCTGGCTGCGATGACCACGTACACGGTGAATGCGCGGATCGAATGGACGTCGGCTGCCGAGAGCGGCTTCAACAGACATTGCACCACAAACGGTTGCTGACGCGAAAAGGTCTTCCGCGATAAACAGGCCTTCCAATGCGAACGCTGTGGATGCCTGAGTCCCATTTAGTAGCGCTAAGCCTTCTTTTGGCGCCAGAGTGATAGGCTCTAGACCTGCGATTTTTAATGCTTCTTGCCCGGAAATGATTTTACCGTTGTGGCGAGCTTGTCCTTCTCCCAGTAATACAGTGCTCATATGGGCTAGAGGAGCTAAGTCACCTGATGCGCCAACAGAGCCCTTTTTAGGTACACAAGGGTAAACTTGTGCGTTGACTAGGTCGGTCAGCATATTAATGACTTTTAGGCGAATCCCAGAAAAGCCACGAGACAGACTATTGATTTTTAATACCATCATCAGACGAACCGTTTCATCTGACATAAACTCACCGATACCTGCCGCATGAGAAAGAACGATACTGCGTTGCAGTGTTTCTAAATCTTCTGGTGCTATTCGTGTGTTAGCCAATAGCCCAAAACCAGTGTTAATTCCGTAAACCGTTCTATCTTCCGCGATGACTCGGTCTACGACCTGTGTGCTTTCTTCAATGGCCGGAATGGCTTCAGGATCCAAAGTAAGGTTGACTGGTGAACGGCTCACTTGGCGTAGTTCGTTTAAGCTAATATGACCTGGCTTTAGCGTTAAATTTAACATCTCTTTCATCCTTACTTGAGCTTCTTCAGTTCTTCGTTGAGCATTGGCAAATCTAGCCCTTGCTCTGCTGCACATTGTTTAGCGATATCGTATCCCGCATCAGCATGACGCATGACACCAGTTGCTGGGTCGTTATGCAGCACGCGGGCAATACGTTGTGAGGCATCTTCGCTGCCGTCACAGCAGATAACCATACCTGAGTGTTGCGAGAAACCCATTCCTACGCCACCACCGTGGTGCAGTGAAACCCAAGTTGCGCCGCCCGCCGTGTTGAGTAGCGCGTTTAATAATGGCCAGTCTGATACGGCGTCAGAACCGTCCATCATACCTTCGGTTTCACGGTTCGGGCTTGCTACAGAGCCAGAGTCTAAGTGATCTCGACCAATGACAACGGGCGCTTTAAGTTCGCCATTTTTCACCATTTCGTTGAATGCTTGACCAAGACGCTCACGATCTTTAAGACCAACCCAGCAAATACGCGCAGGTAAACCTTGGAACTGGATGCGTTCGCGAGCCATATCTAGCCAGTTATGTAAGTGCGGATTATCTGGAATTAGCTCTTTTACTTTTTGGTCGGTTTTATAAATGTCCTCAGGATCGCCAGAGAGAGCAGCCCAACGGAAAGGACCGATACCTTCACAGAATAGAGGACGAATGTAGGCTGGAACGAAGCCAGGGAATTCAAATGCGTTTTCTACGCCTTCTTCCAAGGCCATCTGGCGGATGTTGTTACCGTAGTCGAGTGTTGCGGCGCCGCGATTTTGCAGCTCTAACATCGCTTGAACTTGCACAGCCATGGATTTTTTCGCTGCTTTTACGACCATTGCTTCATCTTGCAAACGCATTTCTGCTGCGTGAGACATGCTCCAGCCTTGTGGTAAATAGCCATTGAGCGGGTCGTGTGCAGACGTTTGGTCTGTTACGACGTCAGGCGTGATATTACGTTCTACCAGCTCAGAGAAAACGTCTGCTGCATTACCTAGTAGACCAACCGATACTGGTGTGTCTGACTCTTTAATGATAGCTAGCGCTTCATCTAAAGAAGTCGCTTTCTTATCGACATAGCCTGTACGTAGGCGGTAATCGATACGTGATTCATCACACTCTACTGCAATCATGGAGAAGCCCGCCATTGTACCAGCGAGAGGTTGAGCACCACCCATGCCACCAAGACCACCCGTTAGAATCCAACGGCCATTTGCGTCACCGTCAAAGTGTTTTTTTGCAACAGATACGAACGTTTCGTATGTGCCTTGTACGATACCTTGCGAGCCAATGTATATCCAGCTGCCAGCGGTCATTTGGCCGTACATCATCAAGCCTTGTTTATCTAGCTCGTTGAAGTGTTCCCAGTTTGCCCAATGCGGAACAAGGTTTGAGTTTGCGATAAGCACGCGTGGGGCATTTTTATGAGTAGGGAAAACACCAACAGGCTTGCCTGATTGAACTAAAAGCGTTTGGTCATCTTCGAGTCTTTCAAGTACTTCAACAATCTTGTCGTAACATTCCCAGTTTCGCGCTGCTCGGCCAATGCCGCCATATACAACCAGTGAATGTGGATGTTCTGCAACATCAGGATCAAGGTTGTTCATCAGCATACGAAGAGGGGCTTCGGTTAGCCAAGATTTTGCGCGCAGTTTATCTCCGTGAGGTGCACGAATTGTTCTGCTTGTATCAAGTCGTGGATCTTGTCCCTGGCGCTGTGTCATTTCAGACTCCTTTAGTTTCTCGTGATGACCAAGTACTTGCTTGGTCGTAATAATCAGTGGCATCTGGGATGCATTATGGTTTGTGCTGTTTTTCCGCCATCGCGTTGGCGATATCCCAACACAAACGGGCAGCTAATCGTGCAGTTTGACTATCGACGTCATAATTTGGGTTGTATTCGGCGATATCAGCCAGCATTAGCTTATTTTTGTAATGAAGAATTCGATCTAAAAAGGGTGCAATAGTGTCGTAACTCACTCCCCGAGCAGCTGGTGCGCTGACTCCAGGTGCGGTTGCAGCAGGGAATACATCCAGATCAATAGTCAAATAGAGGTAGTCACAGTCGTCAATAAAATGCTGAAGCTGAGTTAAGTGATAACTGTGGTTTAAGTAGCAGAGCTGATTGTCCTCTACATACCAAACATTTAGCGCATCTGCTTTTTCAAATAGCGCTTTAGTGTTGCTACTACGGCTTACACCAATACAAGCGTAATGAAAGTCCCAATCGTTACGTTGGCAAAAATGATGAATTTGGTTGAAGGGGGTGCCAGAGCTTGGTCTTATGTCGGTGAGGTTGCTCTCAAATGCGCGCAAATCGAAATGCGCATCGAAATTAATAATGCCGATTTTAGGCTTCTTCTCTGGATGGTGCGCTTTAAAATATTCCGCTAAGCCGGAAAACGAGGCCCACGCAATCTCATGCCCACCACCTAGCACGATGACTGGCGTATGGGGCAGTGCGCTTGAAATGGTTGCTGCACATAGAGCTTGGCTCTCTTCCAGTAAGTCGTCTTCACACACCACAGTACCTAAGTCATATAGTGGGGCGTCTTGGTGCCATGCTAAATTAGCGAGTGCTCGTCGGATTAAGTCTGGCGCTTTTTTCGCGCCAATGCGTCCTTTGTTTCTCGCAACGCCAGCGTCGGTAGCAAAACCGAGTAATGAGACGCCATGCGCAACGGCACGCAACTCATCTGCTTTTTGGCGTTGAACAACGTGATGAATTCGCTGACCAAGCTTGCCGTCCTCGGCATCATGACGGCCTTGCCAATGAAATAGGGGAGAGTGTAGGTCGAATTGAGACATATTATTGGCCTCCGTGTGAAATGTATTCACCATTTACTATACGACCTACCAGACGTTTTGCTCCGACTTGATAGCTTAAATCCGCAGGGCTTTCGATATCCCAGATAGAGAAGTCCGCATCAAACCCTACTTTGATTTCGCCACGTGAGTTTTGATAACCCAGAGCTTTGGCTGCATGTTGCGTTACACCACGCAGTGCTTCTTGCGGTGTAAGGCGAAATAGCGTGCACGCCATATTCAGCATGAGTGTGAGATCAGAAAATGGTGATGTACCTGGGTTGACGTCCGTAGCAATTGCCATCGGCACGTTATGCTCTCTCAACAACTCAATCGGTGGTAACTGAGTTTCTCTTAGAAAATAAAAAGCGCCAGGCAATAGAGTGGCGACGGTGTTTGATCGAGCAAGTGCTTTAACACCTTGCTCATCTAAAAACTCGATGTGATCCGCTGACAGACCGTTGTATTGCGCAGTGAGGGCTGTACCACCGAGATTAGAAAGTTGCTCAGTATGCCCTTTAACCTTTAAGCCGTGGCGTTTTGCAGCTACAAACACTTTTTCTGTTTGTTCAAGATTGAAACCAATCGATTCACAAAAAACATCGACACTCGTAGCTAATTCTTCCTTTGCGACAACAGGGATTATGTCCTGACAAATGTGCTCAATATAATCATCTGCACGACCCTGGAACTCTGGCGGAATGGCGTGAGCGGCGAGAAGTGTAGTGGTGATTTTAACTTTGCGCTCTTGTTCCAGCATTTTGGCTGCACGGAGCATTTTTACTTCATCATTCAGTGTCAATCCGTAGCCTGACTTCACTTCGACAGAAGTGACGCCGCTCGCGAGTAGCCCGTCTAAACGTGGCAACGCTAACTCAACTAATTGCGCTTCGGTTGCTGAACGCGTCGCATGCACCGTTGAAAGTATTCCACCGCCTTGTTCGGAAATTTCTTGATATGGCACGCCGTTTAAGCGCATTTCAAATTCGTTGGCACGATTGCCCGCGTAAATAAGATGAGTGTGGCAGTCGATCAAACCTGGCAGAACTAACTTGCCTTGAAGGTCGATACTCTGAGGGTAATGTTGGGCAGACAGCAGAGACTCGGTTTGCGGTGCGTCTTCACCAATGGCACAAGTACTGATCGCAACGATTTTTCCAGATTGAATACCAATGCGCGCTGGAGGCGTTGGAAGGTATCCGCATTCTCCCGATTGCATGGTAACTAGACGTGCGTTTTCAATCAGCAAATCCATGTTTCTGTCCCTGTGTTTATTTGTATCATTAAATGTATATACAAATAAATAGAGCAAAATAAGAACACTGACAAGATTGATGTTGCTAAAATGTGATCAAAACGTAGATCTAGAGGACAAATCTTGTCCTTAAATGAGCACTTTTGAGCTCAGCTTATATTTGTTACCAGGGTGATAAAGTAGGGCGGTACTGACTAACTTATCTTGGCTCCACGTTCTGCGATTCAAGAGAAGGCAAGGTTCATTGGCTTGCATTTTTAAGTCTTGCTTAATACGGCTTTCAGGCACAATTGCCTCTACAGTATGTTCTATCGCGCTGAGTGGGCAATTATCTGACAGGTATTGATTTGGAGTGATTTGTGTGAAGTCTTGATTTAAATAACTCGGGGCATATTGGCTATTCACCCAGCGGAGCTCCAATTGAATCGGCGTTTGGTCTTCATAGTGAATAATTTCACTGTAAAACACTGTCGTGCCTAGCATAACGCCGAGTTTTGTCGCAATGTTGTCATCTGCTTTTATGGCAATCTGTTTGAGCACTTTACTGCCATACTTTCGCCCTCTATCGCTGACTTCTTCGGCAATGTTTCGAATGTCTAGCAGGGGAGATTCTGACTTTTCACCAGGATCACACACGAACGTGCCTAAGCGTGGGCGACGTTGTAATCGGCCCTCATTTACTAAATCCCGAATTGCTTTGTTCACTGTCATTCTACTGACACCAAATTGCTCGGTAAGCTCAATCTCGGTGGCGATGCGATGACCAACTACCCACTCTCCAGCATCAATTTTATCCAGGATAAATTGTTTAATTTGAATGTAGAGTGGTGCAGACATAATGATCTCCCTTTATTTGACTATACAAATACTGCTTAATTTAGGTACAAATTGCAAACATTTCTCGACGAATGTACCGCTTAGTGACCGAGCAATCCTATTGCAGAGCTGAATGACTCTTGCTGCTGAGCATTATTTGGATTGATGATTGAATTCAAACATTTTCTTGTGGTCTATTGCTTGCACAGCAGAAAACAATTGTGTAAACAAACGATTATTAGAAGAAAAATCGCTAAAAAAGGAAAAGTATGTTTAAAAAATTGAAAGCATCACTGGGGATCGGCTCTGCAAAAGTAGATACCATTTTGGACGAAATGAGCGTGTTTCAAGGAGCGACGCTGAAAGGGCATGTTCATATCAAAGGCGGAGACGTCGAACAACAAATTGATGCTATTACGATTAAATTGAACACGGAAATGAAAGTCGAAGTGGATGATAGCGTAAGTTACCAAACCTTCACTATTGATCAATTGAAAGCAGTTGACCCTTTTGTGATTCAACCTAATGAAGAAAAGCAGGTTCCGTTTGAGCTAAAACTGCATGATGAAACGCCAATTACTGCGGTTAGCGCACTTAAGAATCAATGTCATGTTTGGGTCGAGACGACGTTAGATATTGATTTTGCGATTGACCCGCGTGACCGTGACTATATTGAAGTGAAACCACTACCAGTAGCATCTCGGGTTATTCAAGCGATTGAGCAAGCTGGCTTCACTATGGTTAAAGCCGATGTTGAAAAAGGCTTTTTGCGCGGTGGCTCGTTTGCCTCTCGCTCTGGTATTTATCAAGAGCTAGAGTTCCTTAACAGCGGCTTTATTTCATCAAAAGAAATTGAGCTCTCTTTTATTCTGGAAGGGCAGGTCATGCATTGTTTGGCAGAGATTGACCGTTCGCTCAGCTTGGCTGGTGACCAATATCGCTCGTTTACGTTACCGATCAATGCAACCGATGCTCAAGTCGCAGCCGCAGTTGCACCAACGCTAAATCTATAGCTCTCATCAACTTGATGAAAATATGTACCGATATCCTATTGTGAAAGCGATATCGGTACTGTTATCCATGTTTCTTGCGTTCTCTACGGCTAAAAACTCAAGCGCTGAATTTTCCATTAGATATCGATAGCCCAATACCAGTTCATTAGAGGCATCAGCAAACTCTGTGGGTCCTTCTGTTGAGCCTTGATACCAATGATATTCCAACATCAGGTGATGGTTATCTTCTAAGGCATAACGGTACCCACCTGCAATGGCAATCGTATTATGTCGATAAGGCAGATCGAGCAAGGCACGGTCATCCGAACGAAAAGTCATGCCAATCATCGAATAAAATGCATGAGCATCACTTAAGTAGCTGTAGTTTAATTGGAAGCCTTGCTCGAAACTGCTGCCTTGAAAAGTGCCGTGAGCCACATCGTTAAAATACAAACTGCCGCCAATCGATAGGCCGTGATGTTCATTTTGGAACACTTGATACTGTAAGTAAGTAGATAGGTTATTGGCCAGTGTTTGTCCTTCGAAATCATCTTCAAGCACATCATATTGCGGCATTGAAATGTAAAAACGATCTCTGTCTACTTTATCCCGCCCATTTTGTCCGATACCGAAAAGTTTATGGAAGCTTTTCGTCAGTCCATCTAAATGGTTGTCAGCGGCAAAGACCCATCGATAGTTGAGCTCCCACTGCCAACGGTTGCTGACTTGCCATTTGCTGCCTAATTCGATTTGATTGTGGTAATAATCCAGTGCGTATTCATCAGTATGAGCCCAAACACTTGCCACGGTTCCTGAACCATAGGCTTCGACAAAACCATAGGGCAGACTATGTCCTGAACGCAGTATGTTGGTGTGACTAACCACTTGCATTGGGGATTGTGCGTAAGAACGCAGCGGGCCATATAAGTCATTTGATGCGAAGGCTTGCAAAGAACATATCGAGGTGCTTAGAAGCACCATAAAGCGCGATTTGAAATAGACCATGATGAATACCTACATACAAACTACTCTATAAAACAACTATATACCTAAATCGCACGTTGAGCTCTCGCCCAGCGTGTTAGGCTTTGTATCGGTTCACACGTAATAGGGGATATTGTAATTTGTTGTGTAAGTTCATTGAGGGGCAATTCCATTCATCAGCTATGCGGTCTCTTAAAAAAAGCATGATCAGATTGTAGTGACGGGTCTGCGGTTAAGTTCTTATGACAAAACAAAATCGCGCTTTGCATTCTAAATGTGAGCTAGGTACAATCCCATTTTCGATAACGGTCCGGTATTCGTGTTACCGAGAGGCCTTTATTGACTCTCAACTATTTTCAACAAATAGCTTCTAATTTGAATAACATGTGTTGCTTGGTGTGCAACACCACTGTAAAGGACATAGCATGCCTATTATTACTCTTCCTGACGGCAGTCAGCGTCAATTTGACAACCCAGTTTCTACTATGGAAGTTGCGCAATCGATCGGTCCTGGTCTTGCAAAAGCAACTATCGCTGGTCGTGTAAACGGTAACCGCGTTGATGCGTGTGATCTAATTGAAGAAGACGCAAGCCTTGAAATCATCACAGTTAAAGATGAAGTAGACGGTCTAGAAATCGTTCGTCACTCTTGTGCTCACCTTCTTGGTCACGCTCTTAAGCAGCTTTACCCTCAAGCTAAAATGGCGATCGGTCCAACCATCGACAATGGCTTCTACTACGATATCGACTTAGACGAATCTCTAACGCAAGAAGATCTTGAAAAGATTGAAAAGCGTATGAAAGAGCTAGCGAAAACCAAGTACGAAGTGGTTAAGAAAAAAGTAAGCTGGCAGGAAGCGCGTGATACGTTTGAATCACGTGGCGAACCATACAAAGTGGAAATCCTAGACGAAAACGTATCTCGTGATGATCGTCCAGGCCTTTACCACCATGAAGAATACATCGACATGTGTCGTGGTCCTCACGTTCCTAACATGAGCTTCTGTCAACACTTCACTTTGCTGAATGTTGCAGGTGCTTACTGGCGTGGTAACAGCGACAACAAAATGCTTCAACGTATCTACGGTACGGCTTTCCACGACAAGAAAGCACTGAAAGCGCACCTAACTCGCCTAGAAGAAGCGGCGAAGCGTGATCACCGTAAGATTGGTAAGCAACTAGACCTATTCCACATGCAGCAAGAAGCACCGGGTATGGTGTTCTGGCATCACAATGGTTGGTCTATCTTCCGTGATCTAGAAGTATTCATCCGCGCTAAGCTAGATGAGTACGGTTACCAAGAAGTGAAAGGTCCACTTATGATGGACCGTGTTCTTTGGGAACGCTCAGGTCACTGGGATAAATACGCTGATGCAATGTTCACAACTTCTTCTGAGAACCGTGAATACGCAATTAAGCCAATGAACTGTCCAGGTCACGTACAGATCTTCAACCAAGGTCTAAAATCGTACCGCGACCTACCGCTACGTATGGCTGAGTTTGGCTCATGTCACCGTAACGAACCATCTGGTGCACTACACGGTATTATGCGTGTACGTGGCTTTACTCAGGATGACGCTCACATTTTCTGTACTGAGAGCCAAATTCAAGAAGAAGTAACAAACTGTATCAAGATGGTGTACGATACGTACCAAACATTTGGTTTCGACAACATCGTAGTGAAACTGTCTACTCGTCCAGAGAAACGTGTAGGTTCAGATGAAATCTGGGATCAATCTGAAGAAGCATTGAAGCAGTCTCTTGAATCGATGGATATTCCATACGAAATTCAAGAAGGCGAGGGTGCGTTCTACGGTCCTAAGATTGAATTCACACTATACGATTGTCTAGACCGTGCGTGGCAGTGTGGTACTGTCCAGCTAGACTTCAACCTACCAGGTCGCTTAGGTGCAACTTATGTAGGTGAAAACAATGAACGTCTTGTACCGGTAATGATTCACCGTGCGATTCTAGGTTCACTAGAGCGCTTCATCGGTATCCTTATCGAAGAATATGCTGGTTTCTTCCCAACTTGGTTGGCGCCAGAACAAGCAGTTCTTATGAACATTACTGATAAACAGTCAGGTTATGTTCAAGAAATAGTACAAAAACTACAAAAAAGTGGAATTAGAGCTAAAGCGGACTTGAGAAATGAGAAGATTGGCTTTAAAATCCGCGAACATACTTTGAAGCGTGTACCGTATATGCTTGTTGTTGGTGACCAAGAAATGGAAGCTGGCGAAATTGCAGTGCGTACTCGTAAAGGTAAAGATCTTGGTAAATTTAAAGTGGATGATTTTATTGCATACATCCAAGACGAGATCTCTAGCCGTAAGCTCAATCTGGAGGAATAAGCTATTAAAGGCGGAAGACGTGGCCAACAGCCGGTAAAACAAAACCCGCACCGTATCAACGGTGAAATTCGTGGTATTCGTGAAGTTCGACTAACAGGCGCTGACGGTGAATCAGTTGGTGTTGTATCGATTCAAGAAGCCATTGCAGCTGCTGAAGAAGCTGGTATGGATCTCGTTGAGATCAGTCCTAACGCCGAGCCACCTGTTTGTCGTGTGATGGACTATGGTAAGTTCCTCTTCGAGAAGAGCAAAACTGCTAAAGAGCAGAAGAAGAAGCAAAAGCAGGTCCAGATCAAGGAAGTAAAATTCCGTCCTGGAACTGATATTGGAGACTATCAGGTAAAACTACGCAACCTGACGCGTTTCCTTGAAGAAGGCAACAAAGTGAAAGTAACAATTCGCTTCCGTGGCCGAGAGATGGCACACCAAGACATCGGTGTTGACGTTCTAAATCGTCTTAAGGAAGATACTGCAGAAATTGCTGTAGTTGAATCTTTCCCTAAGAAGATTGAAGGTCGCCAGATGATCATGGTGCTAGCCCCTAAAAAGAAGTAATTAACGGCTCATCAAGTAATTAAAACCTAGCCGCTTTCCTTTATATAAAGGCATATGGCTGGGTTTTGTTCGCCCTAATTACGTTGTTTATTAAACCTACTCAATGCGGAGTTATTCATCATGCCTAAGATGAAAACCAACAAAGGTGCTGCTAAGCGTTTTAAGAAAACTGCTGGTGGTATTAAGTACAAGCACGCTACAAAACGTCACATCCTGACTAAGCGTACTACTAAGAACAAGCGTCAACTACGTCCGAATGCAATCCTTCCAAAATGTGAAGTGGCTGCAGTAATCCGTATGTTGCCATACGCTTAATTCTTTTTAGTTATCAATCGTTTAGTTTAGGAGAAGCATAATGCCTCGCGTAAAACGTGGTGTACAAGCTCGTGCACGTCATAAGAAAGTTCTAAAACAAGCTAAAGGTTACTACGGTGCGCGTTCACGTGTTTACCGCGTAGCTTTCCAAGCAGTTACTAAAGCTGGTCAATACGCTTACCGTGACCGTCGCGCTAAGAAACGTCAATTCCGTCAACTATGGATTGCACGTATCAATGCGGCATCTCGTCAAAATGGTCTATCTTACAGCCGTTTCATCAACGGTCTGAAGAAAGCATCTATCGAGATCGACCGTAAGATCCTTGCGGACATCGCAGTATTCGACAAAGCTGCATTTGCAGTTCTAGTTGAAAAAGCGAAAGCTGCTCTTTAATTAGCAGTTTAGGATTAAGAGAAGGAGAGCATTAGCTCTCCTTTTTTATTGCTAAAATTTATACCCAAATGACTTTTAGCTTGGCTATTTAGAGTATTGTTTATCAGTCTTCTCAATTTATTGGTTAGCATCTTATGTTAGTTATAAGGTAGCTTGGGTATAAATTTTTACGTTTATAAGGGATTAAAAATGATCTACACAACGACCGAAAGCATTCCTGGCAAGCAGATCTCTGAAATCAGAGGGGTTGTAACTGGTAATGTTGTTCAATCAAAGCATATTGGCCGTGACCTCATGGCGGGTATCAAGAGCATTGTTGGCGGCGAAATTCGTGGTTACACGGAAATGATGACCGACGCGCGTGATATTGCTATACAGCGCATGGTGGCGGACGCTGAATCTAAAGGTGCCGATGCAATAGTAGGGATTCGATTTACCACAAGCTCAATCGTAGATGGTTCTTCGGAAATTTTGGCATTTGGTACTGCAGTGAAACTAGCGGACTAGTCTACTTGAATAGCATTGCAAAAATGCTAATAGAGAGCGGTGAATTATTATGCATTTACCGTTCTGTTCCTTTTAGGTTAATTATTCTAGATTTTTGTAGAGAGAATAGGTTTATATTCTCAACTTTACGTTACTATTAAAATTAATCACGATGATTTAGAGTAATTGCTTCACTTTTATTTTGCATATTATTTTATATCTATAATGAAATTGAATTCATATTGAATTTTTCATTTGTTGTGTGAATTCTCTTTTCGGTATATTAATTCATGTTTTTCTTATAAAAATATGAACTTATACCTTGCCAAGCGGTTCTAAATTGTTACAAATACTATACAGCTGTAACATTGCCAAAAGGAATTGTAGATGAGAGATCTGACTCCCGAATACTTGCTAGCCGCATTACGCCAAGCGATTAAAACAAAAGGGCTAACATATCGAGAGCTATCTGAGAAAATGGGTATGCCACTATCTACCTTTAAGAGACATCTTACAAGCACGAATCTCGCTTTAGATAAGTTGCTGGAATATTGTAGAGCGGTTGATTGCACGTTAGATGAACTACAAAAGCTCGCAAATCAATTGCAAGGTGAAGACGAGGATTACTTTAGTCGCACACAGGATGAAGTATTCTTTCAATTCCCTCACCTTTACGACTTTTATCGTGAATTGAGAATGTTACGAGGTAAAGACGGCTATTCTCTTTTAAAGAAAAAGTATGACTTGTCTGAGCAGAGCATGTCCGATTACTTAAAAGCATTAGAGTTGTTGGATCTCGTTTACGTTGATGAAGATAAAAATATAACGCTGCACGGGCCTTTATATTATAGCTATGCAGAGAACTCCAAGCTCAACGACAAATATACAGAAATCATAAAAGAGCAGACGACTACCCACGATAAGTGTGTTCGCGTTGCTTTGGCGCGTATGAAAATTACCGAAGAACAGCTTTTGTTACTGGAAGATCAAGTCGCAAAGACCGTCATCGATTTTCATTCCAAAAATGTTGTAGCAGAGAACTTTAATGTCTCTGATTTTACTAATATTGTTCTACTTGCTGGGCCACATCAGCCAGTCACATTCTCTGACGGCATTATTGAGACAGAGGGGCGATTTATTGATGATATTCGTTATGCCATCGCAGCTGCAGGTGATAAGCCAAGCCTATCGATATAGATTTTGAGCCTTTTTTGAAGAGAGTTTCTGAAAGGGCGTTGCAAAAGAAAAAGCCTAAGACAGCAAATACTTTGTAAGTAGGGCATTCAGCGGTGTTTGCTCTTAATTCAGACTTAAAGTGTTTTGGGCTTATTTCGAATAATACCTGTTCAGCATCTACTTTCGTTATTTTTAACATGCTGATTTCCTTCGTTGTTCCTCCCAAAGCCTCTCTCGCTTCCTCTACAAAGAAACCATTCTCGTTGAACCAAGCATCCAGTAGCTACTTGGGTATGCATAATTGGTAGCTATTTATCTTCTAATTATAAATTCATACTTGAAATGTTTGTTTTTTGATCTATTATGACGAAGTGTCATTTATGACGGTTCGTCAACTTTGGTTGCGTTCCTGTATTAAAGAATCGTGTTACAATTATTGGGAGTGTGTTGGTATACGGATCAAAGGATTATGTTTAACTTTCGCTGTAAAAAATATAGCAAGCAAGACGGATGTCGTGTGTCTTCAGGGCTAACAAAAAAGCAACAGGCGATTGCTGATCGTGAGATAGAGCTTATTCAATTGGCTAAGTCTTTAGTTCAAGAGCAAGGCTTTGCCAACTTAACGATGGACAAGCTTACAGCGTCAAGCCCTTATTCTAAAGGGACGATCTACAATCATTTTTGCAGCAAAGAAGATGTGATTCTTGCGCTTTGTATTCATTCGCTGAAAAGCGAAGCAATATTTTTCGAACGTACCGCCAAATTTAATGGTAATACCAGAGAAAAAATCATTGCGATGCATGTAGGTTATCGTATTTACGCTCGTATGGAGCCAGTACTATCAACCTGTGCGATTGTTGCAAAGACGCCTTGGGTTCTAGAGAAGGCTTCGCCTAAACGTGTGAATGAACTGAATAACTTGGAAGAACAAGTAATAGATGGTGCTGATGCGCTAGTGAACAATGCGGTAGAATGTGGTGATCTTAAGTTTTCTCCCGCAATTGGTTCAGATGCTATTGTATTCGCCAACTGGTCTATTGCCTTCGGTTCAAACGCTTTGGCGCAAAATGCATCGAACAGTCGATGTATTCAGCGAATTCAAGACCCATTCTCCGTACTGCACAACGCGAATATGTTACTTGATGGTTTAGGTTGGTCGCCTTTATCTACAGAATGGGACTACCGTAAAACCTGGCGTCGGGTGGAGCAGGAGTTATTTAGTGAAGAGCTTGCTTATTTAGAGTCAGTGAATCGCTAATAAACTGGAAAGGCCAATCTGACGTTATGGTTGGCTTTTTTATCGCACTATTGTGACGAATCGTCATTAAATCTCGAAGGTTGGCGTTCAGCCAATGATCACGAGAAGCATAGGAAGTTACTAAAAACTAACTTATGTAGCCAAATTCATTCGATCTAAAGTTTGCATGTCGAGTTTGTCTGGTTATTTACAGCATTTGCTGTTTTTTTAGTTTTTAAATTTGACGAAACGTCACAAAGGAGAGTGTGATGCCACATCACAACGTTCAACAATACGCCCGTTCAGGATGGGGTAAGCTACCAACGAATTACAGTGTATTGGTGATGCTTGCTACCGTTTTATTGATTGTCATAGCAACTATTGGAGGAAAAAATCTTTACTTTAGAGGAGATTACGACATCTTCTTTGATGGAACAAATGAGCAGTTACTTGCGTTTGATGAAATTCAAACCACCTTTGCAAAATCTGACAGTCTTGCTTTGGTTATAGCGCCAAAGAGCGGCACTGTTTTTACTCCTAGCACATTATCTCTTATTCAGCAGATCACTGACGAGGCGTGGCAAGTTCCATACTCCACCCGCGTTGATTCCCTCGCTAACTACCAGCATACCGAAGCGTTTGAAGATGATCTTCTTGTCGAAGATTTACTGTATAGCGAATATGAATTGACACCTCAACGAATAGACAAAGTCAAAAGTATTGCGTTGAGTGAGCCGGTTTTGAAAAGTTCACTGATTTCTGAAAAAGGAGATGTCACGGTCGTAAACATTACGGTCCAACTCCCTGAAATAGATAAAACTGCTGAAGTACAAGAGGTGGTTGCTTACATAAACGGAATGATTGAGCGTTATCAGCAAGTGTACCCAGACACGGAATTCCACAAGGCTGGTATTATTGCAATGAACTACGCGTTTATGACCGCAGCCCAAGATGATAGCGCAACATTAGTGCCAACTATGTTACTAGTGATATTGGTGTTTCTGACCATCATGTTGCGCTCATTGCTTAGCGTCATCGCGACGCTCATCGTTATTATCGGCTCGGTTATGGTTACAATGGGCTTGTCAGGATGGGCTGGTATGTTCTTAAGCACGGCGACCGTTAATGTGCCTACCTTGGTGATGACGCTTGCCGTCGCAGACTGTGTACACATCATCACGACAATGCGTCAGTCTATGCAAAACGGCTTTAGTAAAGCCCACTCTATTGAGCGAAGTATTGCGCTCAATTTCATGCCTATCTTGATTACCTCCATTACCACCGCGATCGGCTTTTTAATGATGAATATGTCGGATTCTCCAATCCTGAGAGATTTCGGCAACCTATCAGCCCTTGGCGTCATGGTTGCTTGTTTCCTTTCCATCACGTTACTTCCCGCCTTGCTTAATATCCTTCCGGTTACGGTGAAGTCGGATACTTCTGATGAAAGAAAGCACTTTATGGATCATTTAGGAGATTTCGTGGTGTCAAAGCGACATGCGTTATTGCCGTTGTCGGTGCTTGTTATTGTCGCGAGTGCGAGCTTGATTCCGCTGAACAAAGTCAATGATGAATCCGTCGAGTACTTTGGCCATAGCAATGAATTTCGCCGAGCGGCTGATTTTATGGAAGAGCGAATCAGTGGCATGGCGAACATCAGTATCGCGATAAAAACTAACGAATCGCAGGGCATTGCCGATCCTAATTTTCTCAATTCCGTGGGTAAATTTACTGACTGGCTAAGGTTGCAGCCAGAAACGGACCATGTTGCGACCTTGAGCGATGTTTATAAGCGCCTAAACAAGAACATGCATGGAGATGATCAGGCTTATTACTCGCTCCCTCAAGACAGAGAATTAGCGGCTCAATATCTGCTGCTTTATGAAATGTCACTACCGTATGGTTTAGATTTGAACAACCAAATCAATGTAGATAAGTCGTCGATCAAGATGGTTCTCACCGTGGAGAACTTGGGCAGCGTCGAGCTTGTTGATTTGGAAAATCGCATTTACCAATGGTTTAACGAAAACGCGCCTCAATATGATGTTGTTGCGTCTAGTCCTTCATTGATGTTTGCGCATATTGGTGAAACGAATATGGCCAGCATGCTGTCAACCTTGCCCATTACTCTTGTCTTAATCTCTGCATTACTGATCTTTGCCTTGCGTTCGTTCAAGCTTGGCTTAATTAGTCTTGTCCCGAATATTGCTCCTGCGCTTATTGGTTTTGGTATTTGGGCGCTGGTTTCTGGCGAGATTAACTTGGGATTGTCTGTCGTTGTGACATTAACGCTTGGTGTTGTTGTCGATGACGCCGTTCACTTTCTTTCTAAATATCAACACGCTCGTAAAGATGGCCACAGTGCGGAGCAAGCGGTTCGCTACGCCTTTCGTACCGTGGGGCGCGCACTCTGGATTACGACGGTCGTGCTTGTTGCTGGTTTCTCTGTTCTGGCGATGTCGAGCTTCCGTTTAAATGCCGATATGGGACAGTTGAGTGCCATTGTCATCTTTATTGCCCTTGTTGTGGATTTCATCTTCCTACCGACTCTACTGATGTTGTTTGACAAAGGCGTCTACGACGAGGTGGACCGCCGAAACAAGCTTAAATCAACTGACTCTCAAACCACGGCTGTTACTCAGTCATAACGAATCAAAGGATTGAACATGAATTTACTAAAAAATGCCTTAAAAGTATCTGCACTTTCTGTCTCGCTTTTTATGAGTCATGCGGTGTTAGCGGATGAAGCGAAAGGATTAGAGATTGCTCAAGAGCGCAAAGCCCGTGATGAAGGGTGGGGGGATTCTGTTGCTACGATGCAAATGATTCTGCGAAACGCGCAAGGAGAAAGCAGCACACGTTTAATGCGCTTACAATCACTTGAAGTTGATGGCGATGGTGACAAAGGGCTCACGATATTTGATGAACCGAGAGATGTAAAAGGCACGGCGTTTCTCAACCATTCTCATACGGTGGGTGCCGATGACCAATGGCTTTACCTTCCTGCACTGAAACGTGTGAAACGTATTTCCTCGCGTAACAAATCAGGTCCTTTTATGGGCAGTGAATTCGCGTATGAGGATCTCAGTTCCTTTGAGATTGAAAAATACCGTTTCAACTACCTAAAAGATGACAGCATAAACGGGCAAGATGTTTTCGTCGTAGAGCAAATTCCGACCGATAAGAACTCAGGTTATACCAAGCAAACGGTGTGGTTAGATAAAGCGCATTATCGTCCACTTAAAGTTGAGTTTTACGACCGCAAAGGCTCTTTGTTAAAAACGCTTTCTTTTTCCGATTACAAGCAATATCTCAACCAATATTGGCGAGCGCACACTATGGCGATGACAAACCATCAAACAGGAAAAAGTACTGAGCTAACGACTAGCGAAATGCGTTTTAACACTGGATTACAAGACAATGACTTTCATAAGAATGTGTTGAAGCGAGTGAGGTAGTGGAGGAAAAATGAAGCGATTAAATGTTGGGTTGTTGCTTAGTGCAGCAGCCTTTTTTTACTCGATGCCTCTGACTGCCGTCGAGCTCGCAGGACAAGTCAATATTGAGCATCGTCAGTTTTTTAAAACGGGCTCTCAGGGTCAGAGCAAAGCGCAAACGTCATTGGTTTTGCAGCCAGAATTTTACTGGGAGATGCAAAATGGTGATGCAAACTTTACTTTCACACCTTTCTATCGTCTGGATGGTCTAGACGATGAGCGAAGTCATGGCGACATACGAGAGGCACTTTATCTGACTTATTGGGATGATTATGAGCTTCGAGTTGGGATTAGTAAGGTCTTTTGGGGAGTGACTGAATCAGCCCATTTAGTTGATGTAGTAAACCAAACAGATGCCATTGAAGCCGTCGATGGTGAAGATAAACTCGGTCAGCCGATGTTACATTTTACCTCTTTCAAAGACTGGGGCACCGTCCACGCAATGTTATTACCTTACTTTAGGGAGCGAACGTTTGCGGGTACAGATGGTCGCTTGCGAACCGACCCCGTTGTCTCTGATGATGCTATTTATGAATCAAGCAGAGAAGAGAAGCACGTAGATGTGGCTTTTCGATATTCGAAAATGCTTGGCGATTGGGACGTAGGCCTAAGCTATTTATATGGAACAAACCGGGATCCTTACTTTCGTTTAGAGTACGGAGAATTAAAGCCTTACTACGCTCTGATGAGTCATGTCGGTCTCGATGTGCAAGGAATTGTTGGCGATTGGTTATGGAAACTAGAAAGTGTTTATCGAGATAGCGCTGATAATCATGTCGGTCTTGTGACGGGTTTTGAGTATACCTTCGTCGGTGCATTTGACACGGTTTGGGATGTGGGGGTTATTGGTGAGTACCTCTATGACAGTCGTGGAAACAACGCACAAACTATCGGTCAAAATGATGTGTTTGCAGGTATTCGTTGGGCGCTCAATGATGAGGACGGAACGGAAGTATTGACGGGAATCACGAAGGATTTAGATAATGCTGATGTTTACAATGCTAAGTTAGAGGCGTCGAGCCGAATATCGAATCACGTTAAGTGGCAAATTGATGCTTGGTTGTTTAAAAATGAAACACCAAATGATTTGCTCTACTTCGCTAGAGATGACGATTTTATCGAGCTATCTATTCAATACTATTTCTAAAACAAAAGGGCACAACTAAACGGCAGATTAACTAAAGATGACATTTTTGACGTTTTTGTGCTCTTTTTATTCAATAACCTCTTCTTTTCGTAATTCAATTTGGCATTGGTGCCCGGTTTGGCTACTATGTACAGCTATCAAAAAACCAATCACTCCCTTATGGACACTACCTACAGGTAGATGAGGAAACGATGCAACATCTAGAAGAGATCATTGCTAGCGCGAGCACTGCAATTGAAGCTGCCGAATCGCTAGTCGCACTTGATGAAGTGCGTGTTCAGTATCTGGGTAAAAAAGGTGAGCTAACTGCTCAACTTCAAAGCCTAGGCAAACTACCACCAGAAGAACGCCGTGAAGCTGGTCAAGAGATCAACAAAGCGAAAGGCGTAGTTCAGCAAGCTATCGCAGCTCGTAAAGATGCACTACAACGTGCTGAGCTTGAAGCGAAACTAGCAGCAGAAACAATCGACGTAACACTACCAGGTCGTCGTATTGAAAACGGTGGTTTACACCCAGTAACTCGTACTGTAGAGCGTATTGAGAAGTTCTTTGGCGAACTTGGTTTTAACACCGAGGCTGGCCCAGAGATCGAAGATGCATTCCACAACTTCGATGCGCTAAACATCGCAGCTGATCACCCAGCGCGTACTGACCACGATACTTTCTTCTTCAACCCAGACTTGATGCTTCGTACTCATACGTCAGGCGTACAGATCCGTACGATGGAAAATGGTAAACCACCATTCCGTTTCATCGCACCAGGCCGTGTATACCGTAACGACTACGACCAAACGCACACGCCAATGTTCCACCAAGTGGAAGGCATGCTGGTTGATGAGAACGTAAACTTTGCTCAGCTGAAAGGCATCCTGCACGATTTCCTATGTAACTTCTTCGAAGAAGAAGTAGAAGTACGTTTCCGTCCATCTTACTTCCCATTCACTGAGCCTTCAGCTGAAGTAGACGTGAAAGGCAAAAACGGTAAATGGTTAGAAGTGCTAGGCTGCGGTATGGTTCACCCGAACGTGCTACGTAGCGTAGGTATCGATCCTGAAAAATACTCTGGTTTCGCATTCGGTATGGGTGTTGAGCGTCTAACAATGCTTCGTTACGGCGTGAACGACCTACGTGCGTTCTTCGAGAACGATCTTCGTTTCCTAAAACAGTTCAAGTAATCCAGAGGGTTCATCAACATGAAATTCAGCGAATCATGGCTTCGTGAGTGGGTAAACCCTGCGGTTACTACTGACGAGCTAACTCACCAAATTACAATGGCCGGTCTAGAGGTAGACGACGTTCTTCCTGTTGCTGGTTCTTTTACTGGCGTTAAAGTCGGTCACGTTGTTGAATGTGGTCAACATCCAGATGCAGACAAACTGCGCGTAACTAAAGTTGACGTGGGTGAAGAAGAGCTTCTAGACATTGTTTGTGGCGCACCTAACTGTCGCCAAGGTCTGAAAGTAGCAGTAGCAACAGTTGGTGCTGTTCTTCCAGGTGATTTTAAAATCAAAAAAGCGAAACTACGTGGCCAGCCATCTCACGGCATGCTTTGTTCATTCACTGAACTAGGTATCGACGTTGAGTCAGACGGTATCATGGAACTAGCAGAAGACGCAGTAGTCGGTACCGATTTCCGTGAATTCCTAGGTCTAGACGACGTAACAGTAGACGTAGACCTAACGGCAAACCGCGCTGACTGTTTCAGCATTCGTGGTCTAGCTCGTGAAGTTGGCGTACTAAACCGTGCTGACGTGACAGAGCCATTAGTAGAAGCAGTTGCCCCTTCAATCGACGATAAAGTGTCTATCGAAGTGAAAGCTCCTGCTGCGTGTCCTCGTTACCTAGGTCGTGTTATTAAGAACGTAAACGTTCAAGCTGAAACACCACTATGGATGCAAGAGAAACTGCGTCGTTGTGGTATTCGCTCTATCGACCCTGTAGTAGACATCACTAACTACGTTCTTCTAGAGCAAGGCCAACCAATGCACGCATTCGATCTAGCGAAGATCGAAGGTGGCATCGTAGTTCGTATGGCTGAGCAAGGTGAGAAGCTAACGCTTCTTGACGGCAACGAAGCAGAACTAAACGCAGATACACTAGTAGTTGCTGACCACAACAAAGCACTTGCAATCGCAGGTATCTTTGGTGGTGAAGAGTCTGGTGTAACAACTGAGACTAAAGACGTTCTACTAGAGTGTGCATTCTTTGCACCTGACCACATCCGTGGCCGCGCACGTAGCTACGGTCTTCACACTGATTCTTCAATGCGTTTCGAGCGTGGTGTGGATTACGCACTACAAGTGAGCGCAATGGAGCGTGCAACACAGCTTCTTGTTGAAATTTGTGGCGGTGAAGTAGCACCTGTTGTTGCAGTAGAGTCTGAAGCAGACTTACCTAAGCCAAACAAAGTTGCTCTACGTCGTACTAAGCTAGACAACCTGCTAGGTCACCACATTGCAGATAGCGACGTAGTAGAAATCCTAGAGCGTCTAGGTTTGACTGTTGAAGCTTCAGAAGAAGGTTGGATGGCAGTAGCGCCAACATGGCGTTTCGATATCGCTATCGAGCAAGACCTGATTGAAGAAGTTGGCCGTATCTACGGTTATGACAACATTCCTAACCAACACCCAGCAGCAGCACTTAAGATGCACAACCACGTTGAAGCGGATCTTCCACTGAAACGCGTTCGTGATCTTCTTGTTGACCGTGGTTACCACGAAGCAATTACATACAGCTTCGTTGAGCCTGAGCAACAAAAGCTAGTTGTACCTGGTGTTGAGCCTCTAGTGCTTCCAAACCCAATTTCTGCAGACATGTCAGCAATGCGTCTTGGTCTTATCCAAGGTCTGCTGAACACGGTTGTTCACAACCAGAAGCGTCAACAGCCACGCGTTCGTCTATTCGAATATGGCCTACGTTTCATCCCATGTGAATCTGCAGAAAACGGCATGCGTCAAGAGCCTATGCTTGCAGGTGTTATTGCTGGTACTCGTGGTGAAGAGCACTGGGATATCGAAACCAACACTGTTGATTTCTTCGACCTTAAGGGCGATCTAGAAGCGATTCTAGAGCTATCTGCGAACGAAAAAGCGTACTCTTTCGCTGCACTGTCACCTGAAAGCAAAAAAGCTAATCCAGCTCTTCACCCAGGTCAATCTGCGGCAATCATCGTAGACGGCAAAGAAGTAGGCGTGATCGGTACCGTTCACCCTGAGCTTGAGCGTAAGTTCGGTCTAAACGGTCGTACTATCGTATTCGAAATCGAATGGTCTGCAATCAACAGC
The DNA here is from genome assembly GCF_033339735.1 of Vibrio sp. 2033. Lineage (NCBI taxonomy): Bacteria > Pseudomonadati > Pseudomonadota > Gammaproteobacteria > Vibrionales > Vibrionaceae > Vibrio > Vibrio sp. 2033. The sequence goes on along the minus strand of NZ_JAWOVC010000001.1, from coordinate 390,809 downwards.
AAAGTGATCCCAGAAGCGGTAGCACTTTCTAAATTCCCTTCAAACCGTCGTGATATCGCGGTAGTAGTGGATGAAGCTGTTGCATCTGGTGACATCGTTAACGCTTGTCTAGAGCAAGGTGGCGAGTTCCTTAAAGATGCGAAACTGTTCGACGTTTACGTAGGTAAAGGCGTTGAAGATGGTAAGAAGAGCCTAGCAATCGCTCTGACTCTACAGTCACTTGAGCGTACGCTGGAAGATGCAGATATCGCTGGTGCGGTTGACGCTATCGTTGCTCACGTTTCTGAGAAGTTTGGTGCGTCTCTGCGTGACTAATCTCGCGTAACGTATCTTCTTAAGAAATGAAAACCCTGCCAGTTTGGCAGGGTTTTTTATTTTTAGGATTACCTTGTCGTTGTTCAAGTTCCTTACTGCTCGCACCCCCCCCCCTCATTACTTTAAAATACTAGACCAAACTAGGGATGGCCCTTACCCGAGATTAGGAACGTATTGTTTTTCAGCTAATACACGCTAACGATAGCTTATTGGCGGTTAGGCAGCGAGTGAGAGGGTATAGCTAAGTAGAAGAGGCAGCGTAAGAATGCTGAAAAAGTTGCCAAATAGTACCATTGACGCCACCTTCATGGGTTCTATATTCAGCCTTTCCGCAAATAGGTAATTCATGACGGCTGGCGGCAGCATTGTGAAGAGCACCATCATTTGCAATTGCATCGTCGGAAGGGGAATTAACCAATAAATAAGTGCAAAAGCGACAGCACCAGTTGCCAGTGACTGCACGGTACACAGCACACCAATCTTTAAACCGTCCAACCTTAAATGACACATTTGTGCCCCCAGAGATAAAAGCATCACGGGTACGGCCGCTTGCCCAAGTAGAGCCGTGGCTTCGTATAAAGGCGCCCATGCTCCCACATTTGACACGTTGAGAAACAGAGCCAACGACGCTGCTAAAAAGATTGGCATCTTGACTATTTGCTTAAAAGGGTTGCCATGACTAAGCAGCATTACGCCTAAGCTGATATGCAAGCATGCTGACACGACAAATAAAAGCACTGCTGACGACAGCGCAATTTCTCCAAACGTATAGGTAAACAAAGGAATAGCTAGATTTCCGCTATTGCGAAACATATGTGGTGGCGCCCAGGTTTTAAACGAGAGTGACGTCCATCGACATACCGGGATCATGAGTAGTGCGGGAATTAAAACCGCAACAATTGCCGCCAAAAGAAGTGGCCCCTGATTTGAATCGAGCGGCATGCTAACGAGTGACGAAAATACCAGTGCTGGCGTAAAAACCTCAATATTAATGCGGTTTATTGGGCGAAAGTCAGGCTTGATGTAACGACCGACCAAATAGCCAACTCCGACAAGAGCAAAAACAGGGAAAAGAATATTTATGATTTGATTAATCATGGTCGCCTAGAAGCAGTGTAAGAAGCCAATGAGGAAATACACGAACTTCCACATTATCAATCTTTGTATATGGCGTCATCGTTAAACAGCGAGAAGCGTGGGTTTAATCAAGCTTTCTAAGCACAGTTGCAAAGTACAGGTGGTCATACCTTTTAATCTAATTGTTACGTATCGAGTTACATACAAATCACTGAATTTACGACAAGTTCTATGTCAAGTGTCTGTTAAATAACCAATATCTGATATTTTTATTAAATAGTGTTTAATGTTGACATTTAAACTATTTTTAGTTTTATAATCTGGATGTTTTTCCTGATGAAGATGAAACAAAAACAAAAATATCAAATTTCTGGCGTTTAACAATAATTTACGTAGTGCTATTCCTTTTGTTCGCCAAGAAAAAAGTTGGCGAAAATCATAAGCTTGTCATACACTTCCTGATGTAACCCCGATATGTTGTTGAATTGGTAGGGTAAAACTGCTCTGGCGCTACACTAACGTAGCATTGTTTAACATAGCTTTGAGGAAAGTTTTATGGCGCTCACAAAAGCCGAACTGGCAGAAAACCTGTTTGATAAATTAGGATTTAGTAAGCGGGACGCCAAGGAAACGGTGGAAGTGTTCTTTGAAGAGATTCGTAAGGCACTGGAAAGTGGCGAACAGGTAAAACTGTCAGGTTTTGGTAACTTTGATCTTCGTGACAAGAATGAACGACCTGGTCGTAACCCGAAAACTGGTGAAGATATTCCAATTACTGCTCGACGTGTAGTGACTTTTCGCCCGGGTCAGAAGTTAAAAGCTCGTGTAGAAAACCTGAAGAAAGTACAGTAAGCCGAATAAATGGATCACGCTAAGGCGTGGTCTTTTTTTGCGTAAAATTCGTGTGCATACAAATGAAAACCACCGCAATGCGGTGGTTTTTCTGTTTATGAGAGACGCTTAATGATATCGGTTACGCCGCTTCTAGATGCGTTGTTAAGTATGGTTGCCATGCTTGTTGGTACAAGTTCTTAGACTGTGTACGCATGTTGCGAATAGAGGCAAGCTCTATTTCGCTTAGCTCACGTTTTTCCAACATCGCTTGACGTTCTAGTTTCTGGATTTTTTCGTATAGGTCGTGTTCGGGACCGCTTTTTACATCTGCGATTGCTTTCAAGTGCAGTTGAACTTCGGCTACTAGGTTTGTTTTTGGTAAACGAACGAGCAAGTTCAAGTCTCTATATCCTGAAGGGCCAGGTTTTTTGAATCGATTTTTTACTTTCACAATCGTTGTTTCACGCTCTAACGTTTCATAAATGGAGACTAAACTCGCGACGTCTTCAGCTACAATCGTTGCACGTGCTAGGTCAGTAATACGTTCAACTTTCCCATCTAACTCTAAAGCTATCTTTTCTTCTGCTCGTTGTTTGGATTTCACGCCTGCGAAGTATGGCTGAGCGTCATTAAGAAGTGCGGTACTCTTACAGATAGTTTCAAGTTCAAATTGTGCTTGGTGAGCTTTGCTGTAAAGGATGTCGAAGTCAGAATATGGCTGAGTTGGTGTGGTGTCGATTGACTGAATGCCATATAAACCGCTAAGGCTGTGTTTAAAAAGTTTCGAACAAACTTCGTTTTGGCTGGTTGAACGATTTTGTTCGCCACTAGGCGCAGGGGTAATTGGAAGTGCGGCAAATGCCGGTGCACGGCTAAGTACCAAAAGCATCAATGCTGTAGTACGAAGAAATAAGCTCATTCACTCTCCTTAACTTGCTTGTACTTAGAAAATAGGGAACATAAAGGTCGCTAAGTTCGGCAAATCAGGTACTAACTTATAAATGGGGCCATTACGAAAGATTCCAAGGTTTCAGTTTTATCTTGAAGTAGAATCGTGCGTTAGATCACCATTTCTCTTTTCTTTATTCTGATTATCAGATAAAGGCGCGTCTCCTATGAGACCGATTACATCCTATCACCGCAGTATTAACCAAAGATGAACGGCATAGACAAATTGAAAAAAAACGTTAGTCTTACCTCTCAAAATGAAAACAGCCGACAAGTAGAAAGTAAAATGAGAGACCAAGAATTTTGGCATAACAAATGGGCCAGCAATCAGATCGGATTTCACTTGGAAGATGTAAACCCGCTATTACCAGTATATTGGAAACACACTAATCCAAAGCGTGAAGATAAAGTGTTAGTTCCTTTATGTGGAAAGTCAGAAGACTTGATTTGGCTAGCGATGAAGCATGATTCGGTTGAAGGTGTTGAGCTAAGCCATATTGCTGTGCGTGCCTTTTTTGCTGAACATTTTTACACGCCAACGGTAACGCCTCTTAATGGCATGCACGAGCTTTATCAATTTGATGAGCTCTCTATTTATACTGGGGACTTTTTCACTGCACCAGTATCTCAAGCCGATATCATTTATGATCGCGCCGCGTTGGTTGCTTTACCGCAAGATATGCGAGAGGAGTATGTAGGGCGTCTCAAGCAACTGCTGAACCCAGGCGGTCGTATTTTGCTTGTTACACTCAACTATCCTCAAGAAGAGATGGCGGGGCCTCCATTTAGCGTGCCGGTCGAAGAGATAGAGCAGTTATTTTCAGGTTACAAAGTTACTTGTTTGAACGTAGATGAAGCTGACGAGAATCATCCTAAAATTGCGAAAAAAGGCTTAAGTCGCTTCTCTGAAGAAGTGTACTTAATCGAGAGTGAATAGGCTCTCTTCGGTTTGGAACACGAAATAGCGCAGCAATTTGAGCTGCGCTATTTTTGTATGAGTGGTTCGTATTTAATAAATGATATTCACTTTTGAAGCACTTTCAACAGCATCTTGAACGGCTTCTTCGGTGGTTTTTCGTCGCGTAAGGACAACACCTAAACGGCGGCGGCCATCGATTTCTGGCTTACCGAATAGACGAACTTGTGTTTGAGGTTGAGCTAAAGCTTTGCTTAGGTTTTCAAAGCGAATGTTTGTGGAAGTTCCTTGTCCAAGAATAACAGCAGACGCAGATGGGCCATATTGCACAATATTATTAATTGGCATTCCGGTAAACGCGCGCACGTGGAGAGCAAACTCAGACATTTCCTGTGAAATCATTGTAACCATACCCGTATCGTGAGGGCGAGGAGAGACCTCATTGAAAATGACTTTATCGCCTTTAACAAATAGCTCTACACCAAAGATGCCGTAGCCACCGAGCGCGTTTACCACTTTCTCAGCCGTGTATTCAGCTGCTTTTACTGCGTTTATTGACATAGCTTGCGGTTGCCATGATTCGCGGTAGTCGCCATCTTCCTGACGATGACCAATTGGAGCACAGAAATGCACACCGTCAACGGCTCTGATGGTCAATAAAGTGATTTCGTAATCGAAGTCGATAAAACCTTCCACGATAACGCGACCTGCACCCGTACGCCCGCCTTCCTGAGCGTAATCCCATGCTTTTGTAACGTCGTCTTCGGTCTTGATAACACTTTGCCCTTTACCTGAAGAGCTCATCACAGGCTTCACCACGCACGGAATACCCACATGCTCAACCGCGGCTTTGAAGTCTTCAAAGTTATCTGCAAAACGATAAGGTGAAGTCGTCAATTCCAGTTCTTCTGCTGCCAAACGTCGGATACCTTCACGATTCATTGTTAGCCTGGTTGCCTTAGCGGTTGGAACAACATTCAGTCCTTTTTCTTCAAGCTCTACCAGTTTGCCGGTTGCGATGGCTTCAATTTCTGGTACGACGTAAGTAGGTTGTTCCTTCGTAATAACTTCTTCTAAGGCGTTCCCATCTAACATGTCGATAACATAACTACGGTGAGCGACTTGCATCGCTGGAGCATTGGCATAGCGATCACAAGCAATCACTTCTAAACCAAGTCTCTGGCATTCAATGGCGACTTCTTTACCGAGTTCGCCAGAGCCTAAAAGTAATACACGGGTAGCATTTGCGCTAGTTGCAGTGCCAAACATAGTGTTCCCTTACAAAATAGAGTGATGAGACATAAATTGCAGGAGATCATACTGAAGTTTTATGACAAAGCAAACGTTTGCTTTTGGTTTTTAGGTAATAAAAAAGCTCTACATGTTGTAGAGCTTTTTGTTGAATTTGTCGTTTATACGTTGACAAAACTAAGCGGAATATCTGGATTCAACGCTTCCAACGTTGATTGCGTATCGGCTAAGTGACTGATCTTACCTTCAGAGTTTTCTACCAATGCAGCGGCTTTGATGCTGTCAAAGGTTTCACCCGCAAGTAAAACTTGGATTAGCGCAACTTGTAGCGGTGGCAAGCTAGGATTAAACGCTGCATTTTCTGCATAAGCGCCTTGGAATACACGGCCGCTAGTCATCTCTAATGCTAAACCACTCAAGTTGTTGGTGTATGGAGAGTGGCTCATGTTCATCGCTTCAACTGCACTTTGGATGAGTGCGTCTTCATCATCACATGAGAATTGGTGTTTAACTTCTGCCATTAAGCCGGACTCGATACCGAGATCGTTTGGTCCAAAGGCTTCAGGCAGGTATTCATGAAGTGACTTTTCTTCACGTTCTGGGAGCTGGATTTTAAGCTCGTTTGCGGTAGATAACTCATTCATGAACTGGCGGCAGTGACCACATGGGCTGAAGTTGATAGTGATATCCTTAACACCACGTTCGCCTTTCATCCAAGCATGGCTAATCGCAGACTGCTCTGCGTGAACCGTTTGACCCAACTGTACACCAAAGAATTCCATGTTGGCACCGAAGTAAAGGCGACCTGAAAGACCACGAACGATAGCGCCGACATAAAAGTCAGAAAGGGGAGCATAGGAGTACGCTGCGGCAAAAGGAAGTAGCGCAACACGAAGCTCTTTGTCTGATAGACCGGTAGCTGAAAGCAACTGCTCAAATTGTTGAACTGAAAGCGTAGCATCAAAATCATCAGCTTGGATGATAGGAGCAAGTTGTTTGGAAAGTGCTTCTGGAGCGCCTGCTAGCGCCTGTTCAATGCGACTTTTCATGTTGAATCCTTGTTATTGCATGGACAGTTATTCTATGTGAAAGATAGAAATGTTCCGTGCGTTAGATCACGATAAATAATGCAATTGATAATTCTGTTACATAATTAGAGTGAGCTCACACATGTATTCGATTGCACAGGTGTGAAGCGTTATCTCCGTCTCACAATTAACCATATCAGTATATGTTCATATGACCAAGGAGCAGGAGTATGTTACCCACGCGACTTTACCGCTATGCTACTTTATACCCACGTAATCTAGAGCGAGTGGTAGAACCTAGAATGCTAACGCTATGAATGTATATCTCGATCAAGTCCCTTCACGGTATTACTGGGTGAGGTTGATAGATAAGATAGGGTTTTGAAAAGGGTAAGGAAGAAGCGGAAAGGCTACGGCCTGCCGGAAGGAGGGCAGACCGAGAGCGCTTAACTATTGATATAGCCAGACAGCCAAAGCAAAAAAGCTTGGAGCCAAAATAGAAGTTATGATCCCACATAAAACCAATGCGAGTGATGAGAACGCGGCATCTATGGGCTGTTTCTCTGCACAAGTAGCGGTGCCTAAGGCATGAGAGACTGTACCCATTGTCAGACCACGTGCAATCGGGTGTTTAATTCCAATCAAATTGTAAATTGGGTATGCCAAAATTGCGCCCAATAAACCGACAATCAGAACCAAGATCGCTGCAACGGCGGCTTCACCACCGAGGTGACTCGATATTTCCATCGCTATTGGTGTAGTGACGGACTTACCCACTAGACTCGCGATTAAACTGATATCCGCTTTGAAAGCGACTGCGATCAAGGTGGTTGTCATCATCGACATCACACTGCCTACTGTGCAAGCAAAAGTGATGATTCGCCAGTTTGCTTTAATTTGTGGTAGTTGTTCATATAGTGGATAAGCCAGAGCAACTACAGCAGGTTGAAGCAAAAAGCTAATTCCTTCGTTATCCGCATAATACGTTTCAAATGGCACATTTAAGTAAGTAAGCAAAGGAATGAGCACTGCGATACTGATCAGCAAAGGGTTTGCTAGAGGATTGTTCACTTTGATTGCGATTTGGCGAGCGATAAGAAAAACCGCAATGGTAACAACTAACCACATATCAGTGTTTCTCCTGTAGCAAGTAATCCAGCAGCCAAGCGAGGCTGACCAATACAATGAGTGAACCGCCAACCGCGCTAGCGATGATAGGGAGCGCATTGGCGAGTAGTAAATCGAAATGCTGCATTAATCCGACGCTGATAGGAACGAACAATAAGATCATATAGCGTATAAATAGCGTGGCGCCCGGTTTGACCCAGTCGACTTTTACAAGCCCAAGAGTCATGGAGAAAAACAGTACGAGCATACCGATGACACTTCCTGGAACGGAAACGCCAGTGAACTTTTGAATGGTAATTCCGATGCCAAGTGCTCCCATGATGAGGAAGATTGAAATGAGCAGTTGGATCAGTTGTAAGAATCGTTCTTTAATCATTTTGACAGTATATAAACAACAAGCACACCATAAGGTGCGCTTGTATTAGGAGGAGTTAGGAAGCTAAGCTCTCTACATAACGGTACACGGATTTTAATATCGCAATCTTCTTTTCGTCACTTTCATGTTCGTGAACTAAGTTTTCTAAATTCAGCATGTACTCTTCAATTTGGCTTTCAAACACTTCTCGACAGTGTAGTGCCCAGCGTCTTTGTTCTTGCTCGTCTAATGTGCCTGGGAAGTTACGCGCACGATAGCGGAACAATAGAGGTTTAATGCGCTTGTCATCAAATTCAATGTCTAATGCAGCAAGATTATTCGGATCGGTTTCGCGAATGATATCCATAGCTGCGCGATCGGCTGGAGAAAAGAACCCGTCGTAAAGTTGTATATCGACGTCATCACTTTTATCGAATTTGCGCTCGACTGAAAAGAGGCTAATCAGCTTTTCTCTAATTTCAGGATGTTGGCGCAACAAAGCGAGATTGGCGAGACATTGTTGGCGATCAATGCCAATAGACTCTGCATTTTCAGCCGTTAACGTTTTTGCAGGGGCGAGAATAGGGCATTTGTTCAAATGAACTAGTTTAACTGGCACTGGTAGCAATTCACCAAGATCTTCGCGCTTCGTGTAGAGTCTTTCGTGCAGCTCTTCTGCGGATAGCTCAAGAATAGGTTGAGGGTCTTTCGCTAAATCGATGGTGATAACGGCGTTATTATTGGTTGGATGCCAAGCAACAGGCACAATCCAGCTAGTGTACTGGCATTCGCGCCCTAGCATGCCTGAAACGTGCATCAACGGTGTCATGTTGACGATGTCGACTAAATCATTGAGCTTGCGCTTTTGGCGCATAGAAAAAAAGTAATCAAACAATTTTGGTTGCGCTGCTTTTACTTTCTTTGCCATTTCGATAGTCGCAACCACATCTGCCATGGCATCGTGCGCGTTACTATGTTCTATGCCGTTAGCCACAGACAAGTGTTCTAATTTAAAGCTAGTGAAGCCATCTTCGTTTTCTGGCCATTCTACGCCTTCTGGGCGAAGGGCATGGCACGCGCGTAGTACATCGAGTAAATCCCAACGTGAGTTACCGTTTTGCCAACTCCATGCGTATGGATCGATAAAGTTGCGATAACAAGTATAACGGGTCACTTCGTCATCAAAGCGAATGCTGTTGTAGCCTAAACTGGTAGTATTGGGTTTCGCGAGTTCAGCGTGAATCTTAGCGATAAACTCTGGCTCAGAAAGGCCTTCTTGAACCGTTTTTTGCGGAGTAATACCAGTAATAAGTGCAGCTTCAGGAGACGGAAGATAATCAGCAGGTGGCTGGCAGTACATGACTAAAGGCTCGCCGATGATATTAAAGTTTTCATCTGTACGAACACCAGCGAACTGGCTTGGGCGATCTTTCGCGGGGTTGGTTCCCCATGTCTCATAATCAAAGAAGAAGAATGTAGGCTGTTCGGTATTATTCATGGATGTCTTTTTCTGTTCGTTATTCTTCAAAACTAGCCTTGTATATCAGTCGATTAGCAGTGTTCTATGTGCTATCTTTTCGTTAGGTTTTAATTGTTTTTACGCGTTTTACATTTGCACTTGCGTCTAAATATGTGTCCAAATTTTGTAAGTGCTGCGTCCTAATTTAAGGTAGACAACTTGAGCATTACAGACAAGCAGCTAAAAGCTATTGCAAAACTAAGCGAATATAGCGGCCCGGCAGAACTGAATGACGGCGAAGGACTAATAGCGAAGATATCACCCAAAGCAAACATCACGTTCCAATACCGTTGCAGGTTTAATGGTAAAAACAAACGCATTCGTATAGGCAAGTATCCGATAACCACCCTCAAGAATGCAAGGCAAATCCATAAAAGGATGCTTGAACTTAAAGAAGAGGGAAGAAACCCAGAGATAGCCCTTACTGGTGAGACGGATTTTGTTACCCTGAAGGACTGTCTCGACTACTGGTTTGAGCACAAAGTCTCGACTCAGAAAGAGGGGACGCAGGTGCTTTACCGCTCGGTGGCAAACAACTACTTTTACAATGCCTTTCCTGATGTCGATGTAGAAAAGATCACCGCGCGTGAATGGATGCATTGGTTCGATGACATTGCCAAGAAGAATCCGAAGACGGCTAACTCTGCATTTTCAAAAATGCGCGCTTGTCTTAACTTCTGTAAATCCAAGTTCCTTATTGATGGTACGCACTTTGAAAAAATCAGACAGCAAGATGTTGGTGAGTCACCAAGTGCCGGTGACCGAGTTCTATCACTCCCTGAACTTGCCAAAGTTTGGATTGCTATCGAGCGCAGCAAAGCAGGTACATCGACCAAGAACCTGCACTTAATAACAATGTTATGGGGTAACCGATTATCAGAGCTTCGCTTGGCCAAGCGTGAACACTTCGATATGGTCAACGACATTTGGACGGTACCACCAGAACTCAGCAAAATGGGTAACACCATTCGCAGGCCCATCCCCAAACACGTCAAGCCGATGCTAGAAAGGTTGATGAACATCTATGATGAATACCTTTTCCCTGGCGCATCCCTTCATAAACCCATCTGTATATCCGCAGCAAACCGCTATATAAGAAGGTTACGTGATAACCTGAACTTACCTCACTGGCGAACCCACGATTTCCGCCGCAGTATTTCTACTACTTGTTCAGAACTAGGTACCATGCCACACGTGACCGAAAAAATGCTCGGGCACGAGTTGGTTGGTGTAATGGCAATTTATAACAAGCACGACTGGCTGTCAGACCAAAAAGAAGCGTATGAAAAGTTCGCGGAAGCTTTGTTTGCTCAAGTTCAAAAAGAGTTGGAACATGAAAAAGTAACTGGGAGTTGATATGGTTGTTGCAGATAAATTAGTCTCATAGATCACTAACTCAATGATAGTGGTTTGAAGCGCCTAATGAAAGGCGGCATGATAGTGGAAGAAAAGATGGCTCCGAACTGACGGATAGAAGTTATGTTTGGTATATGAGATGATTTTAGGACAAATAATGAGTAAAGATAATATAGCAACTCAGTTTAGGGGCTTGAAAGGTCAATACGCACGGCTTGGTAGTAACATTGTGGATGCCCTAAAAATTTTTCTAGATGAGCATGGGATTCCCTATGTGGATATTTACTCTAGAGTAAAAAGCTTCGACTCATTCTATGAAAAAATTGATAGAAAAAAATATTCAAATCCATTTGATGAGATTGAAGATATCTGTGGAATAAGAGTCATTTGTTACTATTTTTCAGATATTGAAAGGATCAATGCAATAATCCAGAACGAGTTTACTATTCTAGAATCTCAGGATAAATCAGAGTTATTAGGATTGAAAGAGTTTGCTTATAGGTCGCAACATTATATTGTTAAACTAAATAACAACTGGCTGTTGGCTCCTAACTATCGGCGCTTAGATGGTTTGAAGGCAGAAGTTCAAGTTAGAACAATATTAATGCATGCATGGGCAGAGATCGAACATAAGTTAAACTATAAAAGTGATGCTCAAGTACCTGAAATATTCCAACGAAAATTGTTCAGATTGAGTGCAAAATTAGAAGAAGCTGATGAACAGTTTATTGAGCTCAAAGACGGGATCGATGCTTACCGAGAAGAGCTTAAGGAACAACTTGATTCAAAGAATGCGTTTGATTTAACACAATCACTAAACCGTGATAGTTTCATTACGTTCATGCAGTATTGTTTCCCTGACTACAGTGAGTTTGATTTCTCCTTTATAGACCGTTCCTTTGAGATGGCAAGTGAGAAGTACTCAAATTTCGAACCTATATACTCTGCATTTAAGCTCGTAGAAAAATATATTGATGATATTGCGAATGATCTATTAGTTTCTGGTTATCCTAATGATATTAGACATAATCCTAGTGAAATAATAGCAATGGCGAGTGATATTTGTAATTTATCTGAATCCGATCTTGAAGGTAAAGTAGATTCATGGATAGAAGTAGTTGTACGTTGGAAAAATAAATTAAATCATTAATAAAAGTCAGTTAGGATTAATTTAAATGGTGTGTAACTCTCTGTTAAAAGTTATATTTTTTCTACGGAGTAATGAATTATAATGGGTGTTTCCTTGCTCACTAATGAACACAGTGTACTAAGGGTAGTATATGAAAATTAACCAACAATATTTAGAACTATTATTGAAGCCGCTACAAGGTGGATCTATTCCAACACTGAATGAATATTTTCAAAAACTCCCTAGTTTGGGTGTTGAAATAGAAGATGATAATAAGCGAATTAAACCTGAACTTGATGCCCATTTACGATTTCTGAGTTCTCAAAGAATAATTTCTAACTTGGATGGTTACAGCGATTTAAAATCTTTAGGAATCGGACTTGGTAACGGGAACATGACGATAATGGGTGATAAACGGATAATGTTAGTAGAAAAGGAAGAGTCACCTATGCCTCAAATAAATATTGGTTCTATCTCCAGTAGCAACGGTAACGTACAAGTCGGTAATAATAATGCTCAAGTAGCAAATGTAAATATTCAAGAAATCGTTGAAAAAGTTGCGGCATCAGATGATGCAGAAGCAAAAAACGTACTTAAGTCCTTGTTAGAAAATAAAACAGTTGCCAGTATTGTTGGAGTGGGGCTTTCGAGTTTAATTGGACTCCTTTAATTTTTATATAGTAATATACTACTAATGCTCTTCGGGTTTGGGTCAAACATTTCTAGTGTATTTATAGTTGTTATCTTTGTTATAAAATGGGACTTAATATAAGTGAGTATATATGATAAATTATTTAAATATACTAGTTGTTGCATGTCTTATATCATTTTCTGTGAATGCAATTGAATCAAAATCATCAATTTCTAATCAAATAGGAGTTGAAAAAAGTGTTATTGATTCTGCTGAGTCAAGTTTTGAATTGAACGTCGAACAGTTGTGTAATGCAGATGTCGAGACATGTGATATCTTAAAGAACCACTGCAACCAGCATCCATATCCAAATATCTGTATGATAAAAGCAGTTTACCATTCTGTGATAAGAGACGAGTTTTGTGCATCTGATGAATCGTGTGTTGCGAAGCAGAGTAAATATGAAGTGAAATATGTAAATTTCGTTAAGAAATATGCTCAACAAGCAGGATATGGTCGTTTAGCTGTCAACGTATGTGCCCCACTGTATGAATTCGAATCTTCTAATTCAAATCTTCGAAATATTGGAGGTACATTGAACAAAATCCGTGGTATTGGAATATATTATGATTATGAATCTCTCTTTGATTGTATTAGTGAAACCTATAAACAGGCGGCATTAAAAGATTTACAGTGAACAATACGCAAATACCAAGAATTTTAAGCCAGATTTACAGCGCTTGGAGTTTTCATCTCAAAGTTTGGTTTATTATTTAAAGTGAATAGATTGTTTTGTTTGATTTATTTTCATATAAGTATAAATTTTAATAAAGAATGTTTTTCTATATCATAAGTATGTTTAATAATATAAAGATGAAATTATGAATGTTTTTCTAGATACAAATGCTTTTTATAATAATTGGTTTGTAGATAACGCGAACTTTAACTTGCTCTTTAACTATTTAAATAATGAGAGGTTGAGTTTAATATTATCTGAGTTGGTTGTTCAAGAGGTCAATAATATTCAAGGTCGCGAGTCTCGTGAAGCTATTTTGGATATTGAAGTAGCGAAGAAAAAGCTATATAAGCTAAATAGGTATGAATCATTCGCTAGAAATGATGACATTGATATTCCCCATTATGATATTTTTTCTATACTAGGAGATAAAGTTGATTTTTTGAAAAAAATTGATTATGAGAAAATTCCTCACTCAGAAGTTGTTAATCGAGCCCTTAATATAAAGAAGCCGTTTACGGAAGGTGAAAAAGGTTATAGAGATACGTTAATTTGGCTGTCTTTTATTAAATTTCTTAAAATAACTAATGTAAAGGGCGATGTTGCGTTCATTACTAACAATAAAAGTGATTTTTTTGAGGGAAAAGGAGAAAAGCTATCTCTTCATCCAGACTTAGTAAGAGATGTGGAAAACATAGGTTTGGAGGCAACTATACATCCATATAGAAATATCTATGATTTTTTAAACCACAATGTTGATCGTGTTGAGCATTCTTTTGAACGTCAGTTCCTTTTAGATGGCCATGAGAATTTTTTAATTAGTGGAACTATTGATTATCTTGAAGGTCTGGATAATGCTGGCCTGTCTGATTTGTTTGATAATAATATTTTCTCTGATAAGTTGACTACTGTTATAAATATATCTTCTAATGTTTATGAAGGGTTGGAAGATGACTTTATTCATTATGTTAGCAAATTAGATAATGATAGTGTATATGTTAGTTTCAATTATGAAATGAAAGGTGTTGATCTTATCATTTCTATCAACTCGGTTGAATTTAAGCAATATGCGAGTGAAATAGAGTCCCTACCTCATCTATACAATATTGAGCATGATGGAGAAATAGTAAAACTATCATTTAATTTTCAAGTGGATTTCGACGCAGCTCTTGAGTACCAAACTAAATCAAAAGAATGCTCAAATTTAACAATCCACTACTCAAAAGTTATGAGATAAATAATCTATGTAGTACAAGGTGATTTTAATCGCAGCACTACATCTTAAATTGTATCTATAACGAGTAAACGGGTAGATAGGTTTAGGGGAGAGTGTTGAAAAGTCGTAGCATATTCTAAACTCTTGACTACCAGTATAACCTGAAAAAACCTAAACCCCAGCCTTAAATCCGCCTTCATGCTCAACCCATTCCATCACTGCTGCGCGAATCCAGCGCAGCGGTGATTTGCTAATTGGCTCTGGGAAGTTGCGGTTCTTGCGCCATGCAATGATGGTGGTTCGCTTTTTATTGAAGAAATCTAACACCTCTTGATGGCACATGATCTTGTTGGAAGATTCTGGGTAACGCTCTGCGTCATAAACAGGTTTGTCTGTTTCTTTCGCAGATTCAACTACGAAAGCAGGGGCAGAGTAGGTAAAGCTCATAGGTGATGTATTCAGGTTCGAGTAAGTCATTGCACAAAGCTCCTGTATCTTGTTAGTCGTAAACCGTGGTCAATCGGTTGTGTCGGTTTAATGCTTTAGTCCTGGCGAATGCCTAAATAGACAATCATTTTCTTGCCGTTGATTTCAAGTTCTCCAAGGTCGACTTCGTTTACCGCGTAATCACTCAGAGCGGTTTCATCTACCATGTCGTCAAATTCTTCCTTGGCCTTAACTGCCACTTGGTCTGCTTTCATTGTCTTTCTCCGATGGTTGATAAATACGAACTCGATTAGCGGTGTGCCAGCAAGTCGCGTCACCTTTAAATAAACCGCCTTCGCTTAACTTTGCGCACCCTTCGGGCAACTGTTCTCCGCACTTAGTGCATTTCCCCAATTGCGCTTTAATCACTGTAATTTCGTTATAAACACGATGGATAAGTGACTGAAGCGCTTCTTCCTTGGTGTACGGCTCAGCAGGGTAGGCGAAGAACTGACAGATTTTCTCTAGCTTCGCCTGTTCCTGAGGGTTAAGAGATACGCGCAAATCATGGTTGTTGTTGGCTTTACGCTTATCTCTACATTTTTGAGCGCGCTTTGCGTTTTGCTTACGTTTACGCTCTTCAGGTGTCATTTTATTTTGCTTTTTCTAGTACGTTTTGGCTTCTTAGGAGAGAGCATCTGTTTAGCTCTGGCTAGGCATTCATCGAACACTTTACCTTTGGCAAATCCAGCGGTATTACGATAGTGATCGATTCCGCGTTCGACGGCTCGTTTAATGTCGAGTTCTTCATGGCCGTCTTGCTCTAATAGAGAAGTTATGTGTTTACCTATAAATGCCTCTTGGCTGTTGCGGTAAGTTAAAATACTCATTGCACATGTCCTATTGGTTGTGGGGTGAATACCCGCAATCAGCCTAAACTCTTGATATTGGTGGTCAGCCAGAGATATACTGATTGCGAGAGTTAGTTATCTAAGTCTCATTGCACAAAGAACGCCCCTGTTGGTTTGGTCACCGATAGGGGTTTTCTCTTTCTAGTGGGGTAGTGTTCTTGCTTCCACTGCGGCTTGCAGGCTAACCAGCTGGCTGAATAGCTCTTGCGCCTTTTCAAAATCTTCTTCGTTTACGTGAATCTCTAGCCCTTTAAAGTCTTCGGCTCCTTCAAAGATGGAAGTCGCAGCGATACGGAGCGGATCATCCTTACTTAGCTCTGCTGTCACTTCTTCAAACTGATGGCTGCACACATTGAGTAGTTGCAGGTTGTTCAGCAGTTGATGGGTTTGGTCTAACGTCATTGTTTTCATCATTAAGCTCTCATTGCACAAAGTTCTAAATAAACGATTGGTCAAGTGGATGAGTTGCAGCTGGTCAGACTGCAGTTTCACAAACGTTCAAGTTGTTTGTATTCATCATAACAACTTAAGTTGTTATGAATCATAATTGTTAATTCGTGACAATGTCAACACGTAAAGTTGTATTTTTAGATAAAAAAAACCACCTACGTTGAGGTGGCAATTTTTTGAAAGAGTGTGCAGTTAGGGGAAAAGTAGCTAAGTCATTGAGTTTTGCGCAGCTATAAATCCATGATTACTTGTTTTACATATCCAACAATACGACAGTTCCCGTTAATAGGAATAGGGTCGTACTTAGGATTTAATGGCACCAAAAATTTTTGTGGGCCATCGATCTCTAACTTTTTAATTGTTGCTTCTGGTGAGTCATTTAAGGTTGCAACAACAATCTTGCCATTATCTGGGCAGTCGCATGGCTCCACTATCACTATCGAACCAGCCGGAATTGAAGGTGAACCATGTGGGTTCGTCATTGAGTTTCCGGTGACTTTCATCGCAAATGCATCGTCACCTACATTCATCGTCGTAATTTGCCATTCAACATCATCATCTAAGGAGGATTGAGGATCTACGCCTCCCCATGCGCCAGCTTGAACTTGGCTAATTATCGGGATGCGTTTCAGTGAATAAGGAGAAATTGTATTTGAAGGGAGAGCATCGCCGCTTCCTTTAATACTATCGCTTTGTGCGCTCTTGCCTGTAAGTAACCATGTAGGGTCACACTCTAAAGCTTCTGCTAACTGAACAATATTTCTTGGCTTTAAAGTAACGCCAGTCTCAATTTTATTAATAGACTGCTGAGCTAAACCGATTCGTTCAGCTAGTTCAGCCTGCGATAGATCTAAATCTTTTCTACGTTGCCTTACTCTTTCAGCAAAACTCATCAACTTATCTTCCTGATTTCCCATTTCGTGTTAATTATCACAACAAAACGTGTTAGTTGACAAACACGTAAACCGTATATAAAGTTCAACACGTAAAGTTGTTAGGAGGATAGCTATGTCCGCTATAGAACGAGCTACCGAGCTTGTAGGAGGACAAACATCACTTGCAAAGCTTTTAGGTGTTAAACAATCACATGTATGGAATTGGATTAATCGAAAACATCAGGCTCCTGCTAAGTATATTTGCGCCATTTCTAAGGCCACTGGTGGCAAAGTGCCAATAGAAGAACTATTGGGTGACCATATAAAGAATACGCCAGTTTAAGAAATTAGGCTGATCAACCACATTCTGTACAAACAACCAGTAAGGAAAAACCATGAATAATAGTTTTAAAAGCGTTATGCGTAACGCAATAGAAAGTTGGCGCACGGAACTGAGTAAAGAGTGTATTGCTCATCGCGTCGCGAGCTTATATCACAAACTCGATCTTGAGCACGAGGTTGATGCGCAGCGTAAAGAGCTACTTAAAGTACCGGGCGCTGATGATAAGAACAATGCTCAGAACTTTTTCCGCTATGTCGAGCGCACAAGCGTAGAAGCCAAAGCCACAATGATGGATTTGTTACCTGCGGTACTTAAAGCCATGCCAGCCAAACGTGCGAGCGACATGCTTAACCAATTTCTTAACCCGCTTGGGTTCTCTGTTACTTGCATTGGTGCGAGTGATGCAAACTTAAGCCGAGATTTGCTCTTGCATAACCACAACAAAGAAACATCTGAAGCATTCCGTGCGGTGATCTCTTTAGGGGAGAACGCGAATATTGACCAGCTGCGCGATGCGTATCGAGAAGTTCAAGAAGCTAAAGAATCTCATGCGCCACTTCTGGAATACCTTGAGTCGTTAATGGCGAAGAAAGCAGCCTAATCAAAAGCGTAGTGGCTGACCACCACATAACACGCATCTAACTAGGAGAACTTTGTGCAATGAGCCTTAGCTTACAGAACTATCACGGCTGCTATATCTGGGTGGCCAATAACGGTGTTTGTCGTTTCGTCGTATCACGGACTAAAGCGATGGAAATCTTTGAATCCATGAAAGCGGGGACGGCGGTGTGATTGAGTATTTGGATAGACCCATCGCTTTTCATCGATCGTTTGTGAATATGGGGATTGGTATCACAGGCGCATTAATGCTTAGCCAGAGTATTTACTGGAGCCGAAGAACGAACGCTTCAGGGTGGTTTTACAAAACTCAGGAAGAGTGGCAAGACGAAACGGGCATGACTCGAAGAGAGCTTGATACCGCGCGTAAAAAGCTGCGTCAGTTAGGTATTTTGGAAGAGAAAAAGCAAGGTGTTCCTTGCCGAGTTTTCTACCGCATTAATGAGCCAAACTTGATTGCACAAATGGAGCAAACTGGTTTGGCGGAATGCGCCAAACTAGAACGTACAAATGCGCCAAGCAGTGCTGTACCAATCAGCCAAACTAAAACAGAGACTACACAGAGATTACCAGAGACTACTACAGAAAAAGTAAACAAAAAGTCTCCCATCACGGGTAGTTTGGTTCCTGAGGAACAAATTCCAGCGATGCTAGATCACGATGCTTGGGCTGAGTACCTGGCATTCCGTAAGCGAATCAAAAAGCCTTTCAAAACTGAGCGGGGCGAGCGCACCAAAATGCTCGACTTGCTCAAGCTCTCCCAGAACGTTGTGAGCATGCAGCGCCAAATCATTGAGCAATCCATCGACAACGAGTGGCAAGGGTTGTTTAGCCTTAAATTGTCCTCGCCAAACTCGAAGCTGATTCCGGTGGAGCAGTTTTCAGACCAAACCAACCCTGATGATTACGGACCACCGCAGTGGTTCAAAGACCGCCAAGGCGGAGGTGACCAATGAATAGCTTTTTCCAAAAACTGCAGCAAGCGATGCCTGCGAACGTTGTGCCGTACACGCCAGAGCAGATGGCTCAACTTGCTCAGCAGGAAGTTGAGAAGCAAAGCCATGCGGTGTATCAGAACTACCAGCAGAGCAAAGTTCAAGATTTACTTGGTCGCAGTGGAGTAGGCAAGAAGCACTTGAAGTGTCGATTTGCCAACTACGTGACGGAGAACCAAGGCCAACGTCAGGCGTTTAGTGTTTCTCGCCGTTGGGTTTCTGAGTTCTTGGAAGGTGATGAGAAAAACTTTGTATTTTCTGGATCGACAGGAACGGGCAAAAACCATCTGGCTTGTGCAATGGCGAACTCGTTGATGACGCGAAATCGTACGGTGTTGGTGATTACGGTCGCTGAGTTGATGATGAAAATTCGCGATAAGTACAACCGCCAATCGAACGTTACAGAAGCTCAGTTTCTGAAGTATTTAGCTCAGGTCGATTTATTGGTGTTGGATGAGGTTGGGGTTCAGCGAATGAATGACCACGAGGCGATCATGATTAACACCATCATCGACTCACGCTACACCAACGAAAAGCCAACCGGCATTCTGACTAATCTGAAATCTGATGATCTGACTCAGGTTCTTGGAGCCCGAGTGATGGAGCGTTTGTTGGAGAGCTGCGAGTGGGTGAGCTTTACGTGGGAGAGTTTTCGCAAGCAGGCGAGGAACAGCAAGGAGGTAGCATAAATGCGACCAGAAACGTTATTGGCTAAGTTCGATTTAAAAGGCATAAATTACGAACCGCACAAGGGTGGCAAAGGCTTATTTTCTTTGGAAGACCAACTCGGCATGGTAGGGATAACCTGGAAGGAATCTCCAGTCGGTTTTCTTGTTTTATTCGTGGAGTTACTGGATAACGCACAATCTCGAAGAGCACTGGAAAAGGCGGTGCTCGCGGAATTGTATACGCTGACCGATGACTGGCGCGGTCAAAAGAGTGAAGCCGCATTCGCAGCCATTGTGCGCGCAGCTGTGGAAGAGGCGATCACACCACAAGGCCGTATTTGTTCTTGCTGTGGCGGCAGCGGTAAGTACCGAGCACCAAACCGCCACTACCGAAAATGCGTGCATTGCAACGACGGCCGAGTCGCGTGGGACTTAGAAAGCCGCTTCGCTGCAATGTGTTCTGGTAGTTTTGTTTGTACCTTCTCGGTATTCAAGCGCCAATACCATCCCGTCCTCGACGGCCTAGCAGATTGGCTAGCCGCAAAACGTAATGCTGCGATGTTAGCGCTGATGGAAAGGATAGAGAAAGAGAGTTTATGAAAAGTAAGTAAAACTCTTCAAAACTTAATTTTTAGGTGTATAATTCGGGTATACCTAATTCTTTGTCAAGGAAAGTGCAAGCATGTCCGATATTCAAACTCAATTAATGGGTTACATTGTTAAGAATGTAGAGAAAAGCTTTTTCGATGGTATCAGAGAAAAAATTTACATTCGGTACGGTATAACAGAAGACTTCCTAACTGAGAATTTTCAGTTAACTCCTAAGGGGCGCCTTCGACCGCAGATGTGTCGATATATGACTGATGAAGCGCTTGCAGAAGTTGGTGGTGAATTAAGGTATACAAATCCACGAGGAGAACATTACTTAGTTGTCGACACGGGCAATATTGTAATTTCACACCTTGCGGTAAAAGATGGAAAGACTCAGAAAGAGGCAGCGCACAGAAAGTTACTTTCCATGGGTAACAAAATGCTTGAACCTTTCCAGCCAGACATGTTCAACAGCGAGATGGAAGATCTTCGTGAAAAATTACACGTTGTCGTTTTTGTTGTTCAACCAAATAGTACATCAAACCAGCAAGGTGTACCTGAAGATATATATATAGCGGTTCCATTTTCTAACTGGAGTGATTATCATGCGTGGCTTTCTATTGATGAAATGCTAAGTATGTACGAGTCGGAAGAAGTACTTGAGTCTGATGGTGCATGGCCAACACTCAAAATTGCTCTTCGGGATCGCGAAGGAAAACAAGGTAATGAATAATGAAAATTGGTGTTGGGGGATTTCAACCATCAAGACTAACGCAAGCTAGAGAAGCGTTAGGCATTCCCAAAGTAGCGTTAGCGACTTTAGTCAATGTATCAAGTGCTACGGTCAGTCAGTGGGAAAGTGGTAAGCAAAATCCGCAAGAGGATAAGTTAAGAGCTATTGCGGCCGCATTAGGTCAAGACGTCCATTGGTTTTTGAAACCTGTAGTGGAATCTAGTTCAACGCCATATTTTTATCGTACTCTTTCTGCTGCTACCAAAACTGGCAGGGTTGTTACTAAAACTAAGATCGATTGGCTAATAGAAATTAGTACATCGTTAGAATCTTTCTTAGACTGGCCAAGTTTAAATGTTCCTGAGGTAGATAAACCATTTACCGCTATTTCAGACTCTGAAATAGAAGAGCTTGCAATTGAGTATAGGGATAAAGCTGGTCTTGGTATGGGGCCGATCAAGGACTTGATGCTAGCGGTAGAGAGTTCTGGGGTTATATGCTCTCGAACAGAAATAGGCTTTGATAAACTAGATGGGTTATCTAATAGAGTTGTTTCCGGTGATAGGGCATATATTCTGTTAGCCTCTGATAAAGATAATGGTATCCGTAGTCGTTTCGACTTAGCTCACGAACTTGGGCATATTGTTTTGCATAAATGTGTTCAGAGTGGGCAGTTTACTGTTAATAACTTGAAAGAGATTGAGCGCCAAGCGAACTTGTTTGCTAGTTGTTTGTTACTTCCGGCGGAAAGTTTTGCAAAGGATCTACGTAATCCAACGTTAGAAACATTTTTAACGTTGAAACCTAGATGGAAAGTCTCAATTGCAGCAATGATTTACAGGGCTCATCAACTGAACATCATTACAGATATGCAATACTCCAACCTGTACAAGAACTTATCAGCTAGAGGCTGGCGTTTAAAAGAACCATATGATGATCAAGTTAAACCGGAGCGTCCAAGACTATTGCATAGAGCAGTAGATATGTTGGTAAGCGCAGGAGTCGGGAAAAGTGAACTGTTAGATACAATCGGATTTACCGCAAGTATTGTTGAAGACTTAGTCGGGGTTCCGAAGGGCTATTTCTCTGAAGAGCAAGATATCGATAACCTTTTAACGTTTAGGTCACCGGAAAAATCTACTCCTAGACCAGTTAAGAGTGCACCTTCAACGGATAAGAATGTTTACGTTCTTAAGCGCTAGTGTTTTGGATGTATCCAAATAGAAACCGCTTTCCAATATGCAAAACCTCGTCAACTCGGCGGGGTTTTTGTTTTTATGTCACGAAACAAAAAATCACAAGTTGCTTAAATCTATAATAATACGGTTTCATAAGGTGATTATTTACTTACATGGAGTGGTTATGGCGGTTGTTAAGATTTTTGGTGCGTTACTTATGCTTGTAGTTATGGGTGTTGGTACTTTTCTGTTTGGATTGCAGGGGTTTGTGGTAACTCTGGTATTGTCTATCTTTGTCTCTTGGTCGATTAGCAAACGTGAGAAAGAAGCACTGGAGCAAAAAAGACATGACGAACTAATGCAAGCTATGAAGAATCAATCGAGTGAGTAACTGCTAATATTCATTTAAATATAAAAATGCCCCGTATATGGCGGGGCATTTGTTGAGGTACGAATAAGCTTACGTTAGCCTATGACGGCTCTACTAGAGTGGTCAGATTCTATATATAGGTCAGGCTCTAAAGATGATTTAAAAATCAATCGAGCTTCACGATTGCCTAGTTTATCGATAGCGGAACTAAGGTCACCTATGTATGAATGGTGCTCGTCAATATTGCACATACTTTGGTAACTATTAACAACTTCTACAATAGGCTCTATGTCAGCCATTAGCTTGGCTGCATTTTCTGTGGTATCCGCAACCATCTCAAAAACTAGTTTTGCATTACCAGGATCTCTGGCTACCACGTCAGATATTGAGCGAAGAAGTTGTTTTTCGTATAAATCTAAACTCATACCTTACTCCTATTAATCAAACCCATAAGCTTTTGTCTAGTCTTATGAACGGTTGATAGATTTTCATCGAGGTTAATTGTCGAGTGCGTTTTCTTTCGAAGGACTGGTTTATTCTCTTTACGACCGTCAATTGTCCACATCTCGTTATTATCTATTTCTAACTCAATGACGATACCAATACCATCGTTAGATATTTCTATTGTCTCAGAAAATCCGTTTGGTTCACTCCAAAGAGCTACTGCTCTACTTGGAGCAAAACCTGTGCCAGTTGAGCGTAGAGTCATACCTAATGCGGTTACAGACAATACTGACGCTCCAGGGTCATCAGATAAAACAGCAGAGTATTTACCTGGCCACCTCCCAGACAGTTGTGGACCATCTAATAGTAGACTAACTACTAAATTAGGTCCTATAGCTCTTACGGCTTTTGCTACAGGCTCTTGTCTAGCCAAGTCCTCACAAATTAAGGGGCACAATTTTACTCCATTTAGTGTATGAAGTGTCAATAACTTCCTTCTTTCCACCGGAATATTTTCCCACCATTTTCTTCCAGGGTCTAATGTCCCACTTAAATTGTAGTTCCTTAACTGTCCTTCATCCAAAAACCAGCGATGGTGTTTTGCTTGAACGACGGTTTCAAACTTTTGTGTCTCTCCAATAAAGGATAAGTTGGCAACATTTTTCTTTTCTCCGTAGACGCCGGCCAAAAGTGTAGGGGCATCTTTGTTGAAAATTTTAAAAAGTTCCTTTTTGAACAGACTGTATGTACTTTCATCTACGGCGCACTCTGGTAAAACGATCAGGTCAATCGAGCCTGCACGTCGAATAGCCGAAATCAACGCACCTAAGAAGCTGTTTAATTTTGGCTTTTTATTTGGCGCGTACTCAAAAAATCCAAAATAACCATCCATTACTTGATCTGGCTGATCAGGAGAAGCTTTAAATGCATTATCTTCAATTTCTGTAGGCCAAGGTAGAAACAGAACATTGTAGGTTTTCTTGTTAAACAACTTCTTTTTGGTCGTACTTTTTATTACTTGCAATTGTACCGTAGGGTCGACAAAAGTAAGGTTTTGAGTCAGGTTATTTATCGTAAGTCCAGACTGAGGAACGCTCGTTTTGTAAGTAACATAACCTAACTTAGGCAGATTACACGATAGGTTTATAACATTGCGATCATTCCGAGTCATATCCTTAGCCAACAAACCAATTTGGACGGGATCCGTTGAGTCATATGCACAAACGTTAATGCGGCTAAACATTTGATCAATGGCAGCAGTTATGACTGCAACACTTTTTGAAAACTTGGGATCATTCATTAAGTCATAAATACAACAATCTAAATTGGTTTTTCCAAAGATATCTCGTAGACATGAAGACAATGAAAAGTTTTGAGGTTGACTGGGCGTGGCAACAGGGTCTAAAGAGATCTGCAAACCAACCCATTGTTTAAGTTGTTCTGTTACCGCTGCAATATCGTTATATGCGCCCCTATCCCAATCAAAATGATCCTGAGATGAAACAAGCAAACGATACTTGTCTGTATAGCTGAAGATGGAATATGTAATTAGAAATATATTCGGCGGCCAGCTGATTAACTCATTGAGATTACTTACTCTGTCAGTTAACCAAGGCCTCTTTTCAATAGGGTTAGCTGTAATAATATCCGAGGTTAAATCGCACTCTGGAAAAAATTGGTTTATTAATTGTCTAAATTTCATATTGATATGCAATAGATTACAATGCTTTAACTATAGTACACGTTAGTACCTCGATATGCAGTGTGTTGCGACAGTCGTCTATTTTTTCAACATTGTTGGTGAATCTTGAGAAATGGGTAGGTTGATCCTTTCTTTGTGGGGCGAGGAACAATTAAAACTTGAATGTATTAGCAGGGTGAGTGTTGACATTCACCCCTAAATGGCGCACTCTTTCCAGTATGCACAACCTCGCTCATTCGGCGGGGTTTTTTTATATCTCAACAAAACTATGTTGGAGCACCTTCGGGTGCTTTTTTTGTTTCTAAGAGTTCCACATGGTTAAGACATTTCTTGAAAACCTCCATGAATGGAAAGGTAGGCTAATCGCTTATTGTGGCGGCACTGGGGTCAGCGTATTCAGCGAAACCGTGGCGGCTAAGGCCCAACAATCCAGTGAATTGGCTACCAGTAGCCCTGATATCACCATTGCCAATTTAATTTCTATCGGTGGTCTTGTCGTTGTAATTGCGAGGCTAATTTTTGATATCTGGGTTCATTTCGATAAGCGTAAACAGGGGAAGAAAATAGATGGATGCAAAGCAACTGACCGAATTGGTCGTTAGGCCGACTTTAAAGCAGCTTGGCTTGTATAGTGCATCGGCAGAGCAATTGGTGGTCGGCACTATCTTTGTTGAGAGCAGAGCCAAATACCTCAAGCAAATTGGTAATGGTCCGGCTCTAGGTATTGTGCAGATGGAACCTGCCACTCACGACGATATTTGGCAAAACTATTTGTCTTATCGTGCTGAGTTGAAAGAAAAGGTAAGCCAGCTCGTAAAAGAAGGTACAGCACAGGAACTTATCACGAACTTAGCTTATGCGGTGGCGATGTGCCGAGTGCACTACTTGCGCGTTCCTAAGTCTTTACCTAGTCCTGGTGATATTCCTGCCTTGGCACGATATTGGAAGACGTATTACAACACACATAAAGGAGCAGGAGAGGTCTCCGACTTCATCGATAAATTCCCGAAAGACATACTGAATTAGAAGCGGCCTATAACGGCCGCTTTTTTATTGGAGATAATACTATGAAAGTTTTCTTGTTTACCTTCTTTAAAAGCTTGCTTGGTTACTGGGCTGCAAAGCTACTCAGCCCTGAATCGGTGACTGAGCTGCTTATCACGATTGCTGATGCTCATGCCAAAAACACCAAGACCGACACGGACGATCGCTTGATTGATATTGTGAAAAAGCACCTTGGTAAAGAGCAGTAACCCCATTTTCACCACCAAGAGCAAAGACGTTAACGATTTGCAATGTCGTCGAGCATTGCCAGGCTTCGGCCATTTAGTAACAGTGCTTACGGTGGTGACCCTATTCCTAATGTCTTCACGGACATGCGTAGGTGCCTCGCTGTTTCTCTGTGTTAGCTATGACCATGAAGTAACCTGACCCGTTGCTTAATCCTTAACATGAGAGCGCACAAAGAAAATCAATAAAGCTCAAGCTGAGGGGCGAAACTCCCCTTCATTACTGGAAACGTCAGCCACAGGCGAAGAAGCGGCGTGACACTGGAGAGACAGATTTAGCGGTTTAACTCTATGACTACAGTACGGTTGCGTATCTCTGATACGAAAATTAAAAGCTATTTGAAAAGTGATACTGTCACGAGGCTTAGGGATGAAAGATATGCTTTAGAGCTTCGTTTTCACAAGTCTCGCGAGAGTGCTACTTGGTGGTTGATTGATAAACGAAAGAACAACGGAAAACACGGAAAACCAAAATGGGAACGGCTTGGACTTTGGCCTCGTCTAAGCGCTAAGGCATTGTTTGAGTTGTTACCCCAAAAGATTGCTAGGATGGCGACGGATACTAACCAAGTGGTTACAGACTGGACCTGTTTTGGTGATTGCTTGCGCTGGTATGTGCAGCATATTGAGTCGAACAAGGATATTTCATCAGAACGAAAGAGTGCCGTTAAGTCGGTGGTCTTTAATCACTTGTTACCAGCTCTTGGGGAGTTGCCTCTCACTAATATTCGGAAGCACCATATCAAGGACTTATTGGTTTGGCCGCTGCGTGAGCGGTATGAACTTAGAACGGTTAAAGGCTACTTTGCCATTTTAAAAGCAGCGTTTAACCAGGCATATCGTGAAGAACACATAGCTTCAAATCCAGTGGCCGCGATGGTGTTTACGGACTTCATCAGCAAGAAAATCACGCCGAATGAGGGCAAGATTCAGTCTGATGATGTAAGCCAATTACTCGACAGGCTCAAGACTTATTCACTGCAAAAGCAGGTGTTTGTTTTGATGCAGTTAGCGCACGGGACACGCATTCGTGAAACCCGCTTAGCTCGATGGAGCCATATCGATTGGGATGAGAATATCTGGCGAATCCCCGCCTGTAATGCCAAGAACGGTGAAGCATTGATGTTACCGATGACCTGGCAGATTAGAAACCTACTTCAACAGTATCGCCTTACCCAAAAGGAAGGACAGAAGTTTATATTTCCCAATGCGAA
Source organism: Vibrio sp. 2033 (assembly GCF_033339735.1). NCBI lineage: Bacteria > Pseudomonadati > Pseudomonadota > Gammaproteobacteria > Vibrionales > Vibrionaceae > Vibrio > Vibrio sp. 2033. Next base: position 363,563 of record NZ_JAWOVC010000001.1, on the reverse strand, counting down.
AGGGGATGCACCCATCTGTAAGGACACGGCCAACAGTACTTATGCGGAATGGAGTGAGGGTGAGTTTACTAGCCACCATTGCCGTAAGTTAGTTGGCACTAGGCTGACTGACTTAGGTGTCGATAAGTTTGTACGTGAACGCATTCTTAATCACAAGATGTCAGACCTAGACCAAGCTTACATACACACGACAACGGAAGCCTTGAAACTTAAGGCGTTGCAGACTTATCACAATTGGTTAGATCTGCAGGGCTTTATTTTTTTCCATGGGAAGATCGCGGGAAGATCCAAAAACATGATCATCTAGTGTGAGCTTAGAATCGATAAGGCTTCACGCATCGCTGACCGATTTAACTCTTAAGAAAATCTGTTAATTGTGGTGATAGGTGTTTATTTGGATGTTTGGACGTCTAAATGACCAAAAAACCGAGAAAGGAGTAGAAGGGAGTTTTACTGGTTTTGACCCCAAAAACGCCTGATTTCAGCGTTTTTTGAGTGGTTGAAAATCACAGTGAAAATTGGGTTTAAAAACGCTGTTCAATTAATTTCAAGTCAAATCCCACTCACGCCTTGTCCCACAAGGGCTGCGAAAGATTGCGGGTCCTTCCCAGAGGTTCAATAACCCACGGGGCTGAGACTCGCCGATTCCGCCTCATTTTAATGTCCGGTTTTTACTCCCTTCTATCGGGTGGGTCGAGAAGGGAGTGAACCATAACGCGTAACGCTAGAAGAATGTCGCTATGGCTGAAGTAAACCGAAATGAATTTGCTCGAATTATGGGTTACTCACCGAAGTGGGTGGGCGACCTCATCAAAGAGGGCTTGCCACACCAAGGCGGTGGTGGACGAGGTAAGCCTCTAATCATTGAAACAGATAAAGCCATTCAGTGGATTATCGACCGCGAAATTAAAAAGCAAATTGGCCAGTACGAGAAAGAGCACAGCAGCCCAAAAGTTGGCACCAAAGACGGTGAAGACTTATTACTCACTGCTGCCAAACGCCGCAAAGCTGAAATTGAAGCTCAAAAGGCCGAAGAAACAGTGATGGATTTGGGAGAGTTAGCCCAGTTCCTTTACATGGTTGGAAACTTATTTGGTAGTGAGCTGGATGGCATAGGGGCTCGAACAGCTTTAGAGGTAGCGTCAGAACATGAACCCGCCAAATGCAAAAACACAATTGACCGAGAAGCTCGACGTATACGCACTGCCACCGCTGACCACCTCAGTGCGTTCGTTGCTGAGTATCTTGCAAAACGTAGCAGAGATGATCAGAGCGAAGCCGCTGAGGAATGCTGCGCAGTGGGCAACTGAGAATAGAATTATGCCTCCGGGTTCGCCAATACCTGGTCCGTTTGATACGACTTCAACGCCATACATGATTCCTGTTTGCGTCGCGTTTGCCGACCCTGCTTATTCAAAAATCACCTTTGTTATGGGAACGCAGATGGGAAAGTCGGCCACGATGCAAAACGTGATTGGATGGCGCCTTGATGACCAACCTGCACCGATCATCTATGTGGGGCCGACTGAGTCGAACATTAATAACGTCGTTGAGCCCAAAATAATGGAGATGTTCCGAGAGTGCTCAACGCTGTGGTTAAAGTACGATGATAAAAGCCCCAAACATAAAAAGCGTATTGGGGGCGTGTCTTTGCGTTTTGCATGGGCTGGTTCGGCAACTGAATTGGCATCGGATTCTGCGGTTATCACGCTAGTTGATGAGCTAGACCGTCCTGATACCAATGCAACAGGTGAGGGCTCATTAGCGGAAATTGCAGAAGCGCGTGGTGATGCTTATATCGACTCAAAGCTTGGGTTAACTAGTACGCCAACGCATGGTAAGGCAAGTACCTATGAACACCCTGAAACAGGGATGACTCATTGGGCAGTTGCACCAAAAGGCAAAGTGTCGAGCCCGATTTGGTTGGAGTGGGAACAAGGAACTCGACATGAATGGGCTGTCCCATGCCCTGACCCAGATTGCGGTGAGTATTTCATACCACGAAGTGATCTACTTTGGTGGCCAGGCAAAGGCACAGAGAATGAAAGCTCTCCCGCAGCTGCATCGCGTGAAGCCCGTTTAGTCTGCCCTCATTGTGGGGGACAGATTGAAGACAAACACCGCAAAGTAATGAACGCTCAAGGTATTGCTATTGCTCCTGGGCAATACGCTAAGAAGTACGACGACAGCTCTGTATTGATTACACAGGGCGGTGAATCAACCGTCCTCCCATTTCATTCCATGCTTCATCCACTGGAAGACAACAACCATTTCAGTATTTGGGTGAGTGGTCTTTGTTCGTTCTCCGGTAAAAAGAGTTATGGCTATCTAGCCAGAAAACTCCTTCAAGCGCAGAGAAGCGGTGACCCACACCAATTACTCTCGGTTTATAACACGGGGTTTGGAGAAATATTTGCTGTTGTCGGTGACGCTCCTGAGTGGGAAGAAGTTTACAAGCTACGCTCGACGTTCTCATCGGGTGAAGTTCCTGATGGGGTACACACACTAATTTGTACTGTGGATGTCCAGAAAAACCGTCTTGTTTATGTCGTACGCGGTTGGGTTGATGGTATGTCTTCACGCCTGATTGAGTTTGGCGAGCTATGGGGGGATACCGATAAGCCGGAGGTATGGAGTGAACTAGATGACCTGATGGAGCATGAATGGGGGAACTTAAAAATCAGGCAGTGCGGTGTCGATGCAGGCTACAGAACCGATGAGGTTTATGCCTGGGTTCGTCGCCATAAAACTCGTGCACGAGCGTTAATGGGTTGGCAGAAGCTCCCCAAACCTTTTCGTGTCACTCGCGTTGAAGTTGATAAGCAGGGCAAGGTTAGAAAGCGTGGTGACAAGCGATGGGACTTTGATGCCAGCTTGGCTAAAGCGTGGGTACATAACCGCGTTCGTTGGAAACGCGGCACCGTTGGTGATTGGTTACTGCCTTCCGATGTCTCAGAAGATTACTGTAAGCAGATTGTTGCTGAGGAGTTTGATGATGAAAAAGGAGAGTGGAATCGAGTCAGCAAAGACAACCACTTTCTCGACTGTGAAGGTATGAACTATATGGTGGCCAGAATGCTACGACTTGACCGAAAGAAACCAAAACCGATTGATGATGAGGAAGAAACTCAACCTGAATCGGTAGCCGATGAGGCAGAAGAGCAGGAAGACGAAGAAGAACGTAAGCCTGTTAAGTTGAAAAAACGCAAGCGCCGCTTAGTACGGCGAAAAGGAAACTTTGCTAAATCATGGTAATACCGACAAAGATCACTTCAGGTCTGTCGGTCAACTTCACACTCTCTTATCCAGATTACCCCGCTAGTTCTTGGGTAGCCACTATCTATCTCCGTTCCGCATCCGGTAAGGCTGACATTGTCGGCACACCGGAGGGTGATGCGTTCCGATTCTCAGTACCAGCAAGCGAGACAGCGAACTGGCCCGCAGAAGAATACAGCGTTGTGTTGCGTGTAACTGATGGCACCGATGTACATCAGCCTCTTACCAGCCGATTAACTGTACTGCCAGACTTGGCAGCATTGGATGTACATGACCCTCGCAGCGAAGCAGAGAAAGCATTGGCAGCTATTCAGGCTACGTTAACCAATCGTGCTACATCTGATCAGCTTAAGCTGTCGTTTGGTGGTCGTAGTCTGGAGAAGACCCCGTTGAGCGAACTGCTGCAGTTAGAGCAGCGATTTCTCAATAGGGTGAATCAGGAGAAGCGTAAGAAGTCTGGCCGAGGTCTTCTGACAGTACATAAAGTGAGGATGCGCTGATGTGGAATCCTTTTAATCGCAACGCTAAGCCAGAGGCCAAAAAGAAACGTCGCAAGACGCCATATGTCAAATTGAGTCCTGTTTCTCGAAGCCTATTCTCGGCAGCTGATCCAGACAGAAACAATAGTACTTGGGATTCTTCACCTGTGCCCATTGGCAAGATGATTGATCAAAAACTCGCGGTTTTAGTCGCTCGCTCACGCGAACAGATCAGTAACAATGACTATGCCCGAGGGTTTGTCCGAGAAGTTCGTAAAAATGTACTCGGACATAAAGGTATTGTTCTCCAAGTTCGGGGCAAAGAGCATGATGGTTCATTGGATACCAACGGAAATGCCGCCGTTGAGAAAGCTTTTAAAAAGTGGGGACGACGCGAAAACTGTACCGTTGATGGGCGTCTTGATTGGCGCAGAGCCAAGCGCGTTATTCTCAATACGGTAGTGGGGAGCGGTGAAGCGTTCATACGAATCGTTGAAGGCCCACATGCTGGTCCCTGGGGATTTGCTATTCAGCTCATAGACCCTCTAAGAGTACCGATTCAGGTCAACGAAAGCCGACTAGCAAACGGAAACGTAATTCGAAACGGCATCGAAATGACCCCTTATGGACGCCTGGTTGCTTACTTAGTTGAAACAAAAGCAGGTGTTTTGGCTGAAGCATTTCGCCATGGAGGTAAAGAGTTTGAACGTGTTTCTGCTGAAGACATGTTGCACGTTTATGACCAAGAGCATCCTGAGCAATTCCGTGGTATTCCATGGAATCACACATCATTAAGTCGAATGCGTAACCTTTCTGGGTTTGAAGAAGCTTCTGTTGTAAACGCCAGAGCGGGTGCTAGTAAAACACTGGTACTTCAAGCAGACGCTGATGTTTATGAACCGGATGAATCCGAAGAGTTTGAAGAGCCAGAGATTGAGTTAGAACCAAATACGGTTGTGACTTTGCCTCCAGGCTTTACTCCTGTTGATTACTCGCCGGATTTTCCTTCAACAGAGACGGCAACGTTCTCAAAGCATATGTTGCGAGGAATGGCTACAGGTCAGGGTATGGCTTACAACACGTACGCCAATGACTTAGAAGGTGTCAACCTTAGTTCAATTCGCCAAGGCAAGCTTGACGAACGTGACGGGTGGAAAGAGTTACAAGAATGGTTCATCGAGTCGGTTTGCCATCGAGTTTATGAACGTTGGCTTCAGTATTCATTACTTGCCGGAAAAGTCATTAACTCAAATGGTAATCCTATCCCAGCTAGCCGTTTAGGCAAATTCCTAGAAGCAGATTGGCAACCTCGCCGTTGGGAATGGATTGACCCTCTTAAAGAAGAGAAAGCCATTACCGAAGCTCAAGAAAATGGTCGTAAGTCCCCTGGTGAAGCAATACGTGAATCTGGTCGTGAGCCTGTAGATGTCTGGAAGGGATATGCAGAGGACATCAAGGCAATGAGAGCGGAAGGGATTCCAGACGAAATGATAGCCCAGATTTTGGGAATAAAAACCAACGGGCAACCTGCAGGAGTAAATCAAAGTGAGCAAGAAGAAGACGAAACTGACGACGAGTGATCTGATTCGTCAGGTCACAGGTCAACCTGTGTATCGAAACTACACGGTTGAGTCAGTGGATGAAGAAAACCGTACGGTTGAACTGGCTTTCTCTAGCGAATATCCAGTTGAGCGTTGGTTTGGCTATGAAGTCCTCGACCATTCATCTGGTGCAGTACGTATGGCGCGTTTTGATGCTGGCGCTTCTGCCTTGGTCAATCATGACTGGGACGATCTAGTTGGTGTCATTGAATCAGCTCGAATCGAAAAGAATAAGGGCCGAGCGGTTGTTCGGTTCGGTACTAGCCCAAGAGCTGAGGAAATTTGGCAAGACGTTAAAGATGGCATTCGTAAGCACGTTTCTATTGGTTACATCGTCCATGCGATGGTTCTTGAAAGTGATACGGATGATGTTCGCACCTATCGTGTGACAGATTGGGAGCCGTTCGAGCTGTCTTTTGTCACGGTTCCCGCTGACCCTTCCGTTGGTGTTGGGCGCAGCTTAGATACAACCAAATACCAAAACCACCTGCGTGATATGGGGATCATCATCCCAACTGGCGCAACAGAAAATGAACGTGAAATTGAAAACCGGAGTGAATCCAATATGAAGACTAAAACCCTGCGTGATGCCAGTGGCCGCTTAGTTCGTGCAAAAGTTGATGAGAACGATGTGATTGTTGAGATTATTGAAGTTCTTGAGGAGTCCAACACAGAACGTCAAGCTGGTATTGAAGCAGAGCAAAACCGTGTGCGTGATATTTTAGACCTGTTCGAGCAATACGGAAGTCGTGGAGTTGATCCTAACCCTTATCTTCGAGACAAAAAGAAGACAGCTGCCGATTACCAACGCGCCTTACTTGATGCAGCGTCTGAGAATGGCGGTCAACCAGCGGGAGCACGTAGCGTAACACCAACGGTTGCAGACAGCCCAGACATTGGCTTGTCTGACAATGAAATTCGTCAGTATTCATTTCTGAACGTTCTGCGTTACCTGTCTCAGCCAATGAATGAAAAGTATCGTCGAGCAGCTGCATTTGAGCTTGAAGCCTCTGAAGCCGCAGCCGATAAAATGAAGCGTGAAGCACAAGGTATTATTGTACCTAACGATGTTCTTCGTGCAGCTGCGCCAGTAAGTGCTGGTGGTTCCGGTAGCAACTTGATTGCTACTGACCATATGGCGGGTAGCTTCATTGATATGCTCTATAACAAATCAGCAGTCATGAACTACGCAACTACGCTAACAGGCCTAGTTGGTGATTTATCTATCCCGACTCAAGAGGGTGGCGCTACGGGCTATTGGCTTGGTGAAGATGTAGATGCAACCTTATCTGAAATCACCTTTGGTGAGCGTGGCCTACAAAACCGTACTTGTGCTGCGCTAGTAGAAATGACTCGTAAGATGCTGATGCAGTCTTCACCAGATGTTGAGATGTTGGCTCGTGCGGATATTGCTAAAGCTCTGGCTCTTACTATTGATAAAGCTGCCTTGTACGGCACTGGTGGTGATCAACCGCTTGGTCTTGCAAACATCACGGGTGTGAACGGTGTAGATTTCACTGCGGTTAATCCGACGTTCCAAGAAATTGTAAACATGGAAACAGAGATAACTGCTGACAATGCTGATGTTGGTTCCATGCTTTACATGATGAACGCTACTGGCCGTGGTCACTGTAAGACAACTCAAAAGTTTGCTAATACCAACGGCTCACCTATTTGGGAAGGGGGTAACACTGTAAACGGCTACGGCACGCACATTTCTAACCAGATCAACAACGGTGATTATTGGTTTGGCGTCTGGTCCGAAATGCTGATTGGTTTGTGGGGAGGCCTAGACCTGACTATTGACCCATACACTCATAGTGCGAAAGGTCGCTTACGTGTTGTTGCATTCCAAGACGCTGATGTAACGGTTCGCCATCCTGCTTCTTTCTGCCTAGGTAAAAAACCAGCAGCCTAATCAACCAAAAACTACTAGCTAAGCCACTCAATCGAGTGGCTTTTTATTTGGAGAAACAAATGTCAGTTAAAGCAATTTTAGTTACACAACCATTTCGTTGTCGCGGTCAATTATTGAAGCCTGAAACTGCACTTGAAGTGGGGCAAGGCTGCGACATTACACCGTCTGAAGCACGTTCTCTGGTTGGCCAAAAGAAAGCAGTCTGGATACTAGAAGACGATCTTGAAGTCGAAGAGGACGAAGATGAGTAATTGGTCTCAATCTGTGGCTGAAATGGATGCTGCTTTATTTAGCGCATTCGGAGAGTCAGCCACCATTGCGGGTCAGTCTGCAAAAGTGGTTCCAAATACATCACAAGATCAATTTGGGATGATGGCTGCCAATGTGACCCGTTTGTCTATCTCCGGCTCATCAGGAGTGAAGGTTCGCAAAGGTGACAAAGTTACCTATAAAGGCCGAAGCCATGTGGTTGCTGATGTGCCCGAGTACCATGATGGCTTAATTAGTTTTGATCTGAAATGAATGAACTAGACCGCCAGTTGGCAACTGCAGTAAAGAACCTCAGTGCTTTAGACGAAAAAGCGGTACCTCGTGCAGCTTCTATGGCAATAAACCGAATCGCTAAGAGAGCTATTAGCCATTCAGTAAAAGACACCTCTAAGGTGGTTAAGGTTCAGCAAAAAATCATCAGACGCTATACCAGAGTATCCAAAAAGGCATCTCCAAAGCAGCCTGTTGCCTACGTCAGAGTCAGACGCAATGACATACCAGCCATTCACATAGGGGAAGCCCGTACTCAAATCCGCCGCAAAAAAGGGCGTTACCAGGTGCAAAGCGCAACCCGTGGCAAGGATGGTCGCTATACCAAGCGTGAAGTATCCGGCTTTACGTCCATAAAAGTGGGTAAGCATAAGTTTGACAATGCCTTTCTTCAGAAATTGGAGAATGGAAAGTGGCATATCATGCAACGTACCAGCGATGCTCGTTACCCAATCAAGATGTGCGCAATTCCCATCAAAAACGAAATCACCACTGCCTTTGAAACAAATAGCAAAAAGCTCATGAAGACAGATATGCCGAAAGAGCTTTCTTATGCCATGGGGCAGCAAATCAGGCTTGTAATCCGCAGAGAGGTAGGGCGTGGAAATTAACAAACAAATTCGAAAACAGGTCATTTCTGACTTGGAAAAAGCACTAATTGACAGTGAAGGGCAACCCCTTATCGCTGCTTATTTTTCTGGCCGAGGTGAGCCAGTTACAGCCAGTGATGACGGTGAGACAGGATACCTCGAAGTTCCAGCTATTTCGGTCTACTTGCTAGATGGTGAATCCACTGGGCAGGATTTTGATGAAGAGGTGTGGAGCTCGGTACTTGCTGTAGAGATTATGGACTTGGCAACCAATCAACTGGATGACGACCTAGATAACTTTAGTGAGAAAGTTCGGGGCGTAATTGACCGTCACTACACCGCTAATGGTTTGCTCAGTCTATGTAATCGAGCGGGTTTTTCTTATGTACGCGAAGAGGGGGCTCCATGGGGTTCCTCGGTTTTAACATTTACTATTGAATACACCGAAGAGGTTTAATCATGTCGGACCCAACTCAAGCAATCAAAGGCGCTGGCACTACGTTCTGGCGATTGAAAGACAACCAAGAACTGCAAACGCCTGCAGATTACCTTAATGACGACAAATGGGACAAGTTAGGCGGCGTTAAAGAGCTTCAACCAGGTGAAATCACCGTGGAAGACGAAGAAGATAACTACCTAGACGATCCTGAGTCTGATTGGGCTAAAACAACGCCAGGTCAAAAGTCAGCAGGAGAAACCAATTTAACTATCGTTTGGAAGCCAGGAGAGCCTGGCCAACAGCAGCTCATTGATGATGTCGATAAAGGAGTGGTGACCGAGTACCGCGCCAAGTACCCGAATGGCACGGTGGATGTGTATTCTGGCTACATCAACTCATTGGGTAAAGCGGTGACGATTAAAGAGAAAATCACTCGCTCAGTTAAATTCAAAAACGTTGGCAAGCCAAAACTCGCGGAAATGCTGATTGCTGAACAAGCCGCTGGCGCAGGAGCATAATCATGACACCAGACTTTTTAAAAACAAAAGTTGTCGATATTGAAGGTCAAAGCGTCACCATTACTCAACTATCTGGTTTAGATAGACTGAATTACATGGACTATTGTGCAGAAATTCCCGATCCAGACCGACCAATAGAACCTGCTGAAGATGCTAGCCAGGAAGAAAAAGAGCGTTACCTTCTTGATTTGAAAAAGTACTCAAACGCTTGGTTCCGCATCAACTTCATGGCTCAGGCTCGTTTAGTCGCGTATGCCTATCGTGGTGATGTTGATGACCTAGATGAGCGTCATCAGCAGATCATGTCGATGATGACACCGCCACAAGTTGAAACGCTTTATTTTGAAATAGCCGACTTCTCAGGGTTATCTACGCCAAAGAAGCAGGATGCTACTGAAGGCACCTCGGATACCACTACTACCACTGAAACCGCTACAACGGAAGAAAACACAACTCAGGAATCCACCGACCCAAAAGTCTAATTCGGGATGAAATTGAGTTTGCCATGGACCTTGCCCGAGAGTTCGGGCAAGTCTGTTGGCGCACCTTGTTGGCTTCCATTAGCGGCGAAGCCGTTGTGGAGTGGCGTGAATACTTTTCAAAACACGGCTTCAAGCACCAGATGGACAATCTGCGCTTTGCCGTGACCTGTTCTTCAAATTGGAATGTCACGGCTATGGCCGCAGGCTGCAAGGACGAAAGCGTCCTCAGAAGCTACCAAGACTTCCTGCCAACCTTAGAACATCCCGAAGAAGAATCGAAAGAATACACCGACGAAGAGCTGATGGCGTTGAGCGCATCGGCAGGAGGAGTTCGCCTTGAGTGCCCAGATAGCTGATTTTAATATCCGCTTCAATACTGAAACCGCCAAGTTTCAGAAAGATGTGGATTACGCCAAAAAGATGCTGCGTGGCTACACCAAAGAAGCCAAAGCGGCGAACGACTCAAACTTATCATTAAGCCGCTCTTTAGAGCAAACCGCAGACCGTGCCAAAAACGCAGGTCGCGGCGTGTTAGATGCTGCAGGTTATGTCTCGGCAGGCATTGGTGCCGTCACAGGTGCCACGGCTTACCTCATTACGCAGCAGGCGCAACAAGCGCGCGAAATCGAAAAGATGGCCACCGTTGCTCAGGTATCGGTCCAGCAAATTCAAGCCTTGGGATACGCCTCTGAGCAGTTCAATATCAGCGGCGAAAACATGGCCGAGATACTGAAGGACGTTAACGATAAGCTGGGCGACTTTACCGAAAATGAAGGTGGTGAATTTGCCGACTTCATGGAGAACATCGCGCCAACAGTTGGCCTGACCATTGAGAAGCTGCAAGAGCTGTCGGGTCCCGATGCGTTGATTGCCATCAAAACGGCGATGGACGAAGCCAACGTTCCAATGAAAAGCCAGATATTTTATCTGGAGAGTATCGCCAACGATGCCTCGGCCTTGATGCCATTGCTTGAAAATCAAGGCCAAAAGCTCTTTGAGTTGACCAAAAAGTACGACGATTTGAACGTGTCGATGTCGGAGTATGACATTGAGAAATTCAAAGAGATGGACCAAAAGCTCACAGATGTTGGTCTTAAACTTCAACGTTCTTTTGCTAATGGTGTATTGGGCGCTAGTGAACAGATAGATTGGTTTACCGATCAGCTCGTCGTCTCAGTTGATTATTGGGGCGCTCTGTTCGACAGCATGAGCGATAGCCCTAAAACTAAAAATGGCTTATTGAAGAAACTTGGTGATGCTCGCGACGAAGCGAGAACCGTCAAGATAGAGCTTGAGAGAGCGCAGAAAGCTTTAGAGGGCTTGCAGGCAACAGAAAGAAGTGCTGAAGGCAATGTTGAAGTTCAAGCACGTATGGCTAACTCGCGCTTTAGTGAAAGAGTTAGCGCTCAAGAGTCCAAAGTTGCCAAGCTCGCTGCAGAGTATGAAGCGCTCATCAGTACCGTTGATAAGTATCAGCGCCAATATGAAGACCAAGAACTTGGTTTTAACCGTGATGGTACGGGTGATGACACCACCAAGCCACAACCGCCGATTCGGACTTTAAAAGACGATCCTAGCGTTGGTAAAGCGCAAGCCTCTGGCGCATCGCGCCTAGCATCGCTCGATATGCAGTACGCGAGTGAGCGTGAAAAGCTCATCTTAGCGCATGAACAACGCTTGCGTGACATCGAAGAAATGCAGGTGTCTGAGCAAGAGTTAAAGCGTCGTGGCTTTGATACCTTGGAAGCGCTAAAAGCTGAGTATCGTGACCGTGAGACAGAGTTCTATCTAAATGCAGAAAAGACGCGTAAAGATTTAGAAGATGATGCCTTGGAAGCGTCAATCGAGTCTTTTGCTAAGAGTGAAGAAGCCAAAACCGAAAAGGCCAAAATAGAAGCTGAAAAACGGGCGTATCGTGAAGAGCGCTTGATGCAAGAACGCGTTCGAGGTATGAGCAACTTCCTCGGTCAAATCTCCGAGCTGCAAAGCAGTGAAAACAAAAACGCCGCTCGTATTGGTAAAACCGCAGCGCGTGTCCAAATCATGCTTAACGCTTACGAATCAGCGTCAGCGGCATACAAATCTCTGGTTGGTATTCCTTATGTCGGTCCTGGTCTTGCTGCGGCAGCGGCAGGCACGGCAATGGGCTTTGGTATCTCCATGGCCAGCAAAGTCGATTCAGTCTCTAACATGGCGCACAACGGGATATCCGAAGTGCCGATGTTGGGTGGTCGAATGGAATCCGACTGGACGCTGAAAGCAGGTGAGCGCGTTTACACCAACGAATCCGCGAACCGAATCGACCAAATGTATAGCGCCATCATGGCCATGCAACGTCAGAAGTTCGCGATGAATGATCCAAGCCTGGATTCAGCCAAGGCAGGGTTGGCCGTTGGAGGTCGTAACGTGGTGAACATTTACGGCGCACCAGAGGGAGCGAAAGTGAGAGAGCGCCAAGGTGACAATGGTGAAAACATCGCCGATGTCTTTTTGGAAGACCTCGATTCTGACGGACCAATGTCTCAAGGGATCGCGCAGCGCTTTGACCTCAAGCCAGTGGGAGTATAAGCACTCATGACAATGATGTACCCAAGCTACCTGCCACATCCTCAGTTTCCTGACAAAATCGAACAGATGTCCAATCGTATTTCCACGGAAATGTCGACAGGGCGTACTCGGGACCGTCGTCGGCATATCATCGTGCCGACGTTCCAAACCCTCGTGTTTCGGATGCCAAAGGACAAAGCAGCGGCGTTTCTTGGTTGGGTAGACCATGCACTCAGTGGTGGCATTCGTTGGTTTACCTTAAACCAGCGCACCGAGCTGGGCGTGGTTCCCCTACAAATCAAAATGAAAGACCACCCACTCAAAGACGCCAAGCCAAAAGGTGGCAAGTTTTACTACACCGTGAAATGTGAAATTCGCCAATACCCAATCCAAAGCGAAGAAATCACCGTTAGCCAGATTTTATTCCCTCATACGCTTAATGAACTGATGACAGAGATCGACATGAGCCGCTATTACACAGAGAGCTGGAAGAATGACAAATAGCAATAATTTTTTTCAAATGATGGAAGAGCTTCGTCAGTATATTGACTGGCTGAACCAAATACTAATAGGTGGCGAGCAAGATACTGTTACCGTCGGTGGCGTTATCAAACCCTCAGTGAGCAAAGACATCGCAGATAAATGGTCCGCAATACAAGCGATGGTTCAAGGTCGACAGGCTTACGAAACCCGAGCTAGTTTGCCTGTCTTTCCACCTGAAAATATTGTTCTTGCTGAAGTTTGGCGCGACTCGAAGCCGGAAAATAATGGCCTATACGGTTGGACTGGGACGATATGGGAAAAATCGCCTTATGATGTATCACTGTTAGCCAATGCCCTATTTGATAAAGCTGAATTTCGCGTTGATGAACTAGGGCTTGAAAACGTTAACAAAAATACTAGCAATACGGAGTTTGCGGTCACAGACAGAAATGGCCGTCAAGCCATTGGGGTGCGTTCGAATGGCGCGGTTGAGTTCTCTGGTTTATTAACGGAATTGGCAGGTGATTCTGGCGATCTGTTGTTTATGAACCAGTTTAACCAAATCCTTTTGCAGCTTTTGGCCGATGGCACGTTGAGTGTCGCCAATATGAACTTTGAAGCGCGAGACGGCGGTGAAGAGCTAGTGGTGCTCGACAGCAAAAATAGAATCGCCTTGAAAGTAAATGATGATGGCACGATTGAAATTCCTGGTCTCAAACTGGAAAAGTTAGGCTTTGATGATGTTGAATTGACCGTAAACCGTCTTATCGAGCCTAAGGATTTAAATCTACCACCGTTGTCTGAACTGACGCAGCTCATTATGTACGGTCAGTCGTTATCGGTTGGTGCCGAAGGTGAGCCTGCCATATCCATTCAAGACAGTCCCGTTGATTACATGTTTTCACACGGTGCCTATGTTGAATCCAATACCATCCCCGAGTTTTACCCTCTGATGCCTTACAAAGAGGGCACCGCGAATCGTAACCGTGAAACCCCACAAGCGGGTGTCTTGCAAATGATTCATGACTTATGTGATCGAGAAAATGGTGGGCTTCAGTTGGCGTTCTTGATGGGAGGCGCTGGCCGCAGTTCGACCAAGATTGAAGAACTGTCAAAGGGCACGGTGAATTTCGCAAGATTTGAACAAATGGTTCTCAACGGGCAAGAAGCTGCGAAACGAGATGGTCGTGGCACTTCGTTAGCTGGAGTGTTTTGGGTTCAAGGTGAAAATGACCTCGGCAACCCAGACTCAGAAGCTTATGTCACTCAACTGCTCAAACTCAGAAAGGACATGCAAGCTATCCGAAGTGGCAACCAAGCGGCGAACTTGCCGATGTTTAGTTACCAAACGGCACCAGCCTTGTATCGCACCGATGATCGCATGTGGGGAGTGCCTAATGCTCAGATGCTCGCTTCTGAGCTAGATCCACTTATCTTTATTGCCACTCCGACGTATTGGATGGATTTCGTTGCCGATGAAATCCACATGACGAATTACAGTTACAAGTTGTTGGGCGCTTATTTAGGCAAAGCATGGAAACGCGTGATGGTGGATGGAATTAAGTGGAAACCACTATCTCCAGTGTCTTTCAGTTACTCAGGGAACAGTGTTGACATTAAGCTTCACGTTCCAAATAAGGGCTTAGTCATCGAACCCGGTGAGTCTCACGCAGGTTTTCGTTTAAAGGATTTAAATGGTGAAGCGGTTATTCAGTCTGTCGAAATCGTTAATGACAATGCGATTCGAATCAAAGCTGATCGAACGTTGTCGTCGCCATTACAAATCAGCTATGCCCGATTCCATGATGGGTGTGTTCGTGACACGGCCACTGAGCATGAGCACATCAACATAGATGGCGTTGTTCACCCTCTTCACAATTATCTAGTCGCTTTCATGAAGGAAATTTAATTATGGCTACTGTTATTCGCTTAAATAACGCCAATTTTGACAACCCGAACTTACCTGTCTTTTTTCCTGTAGAGGCTGAAGGGTTGATTGCTGGCTACACTTTTGATGGTCGTATCTCCACATTAGCAGGTGGTCAGTTGAGCATCACAGGTAATCCTATTTTGGATGAGTCAGGCATTACCATTAATAGTGCCACCGACCTCATCACGACCAATGTTGTCGATGCTGAGCACGAAGAACTGACCGTGTTTATGGTGGGTAAGCGTGTTGCCACTCCTGCCGTGAATAGCTTTATGGTCGGTACGTATACCGATGGGTTTACTGTCTATTCTCAAGCAGGTAAGTTGATCATTTGGGGCAAGGACAGTGTTGATGGCTCTGCGGTTCAACCAAGCACGCTCGCGTTTGATGTTGATAGCCCATTCCTGTCAGTTTCTCAGCGAAGCCAAAACATGGTTAAGTTGAGTGTGCCTGGACTGAACATGGTGGCATCTAAAACGTCGGAGAACCCAATCTCGAAATCAATGGATAAAATCCGTCTGGGTGAGAGCCAAGTGGGACGAGAGCCTATCATCCACGTCTCGGCACTACTTATTTACAACAAGCTGTTGGATGAACAGACCATCAGCAAAGTGAATAGCCAGTTACGCAGCTACTTCTCTCCTTTAAACATCAATGTGCAATAAATGTTATGAAAGCCATAGAGGTTTATTACGCCTCTGCTCCTGTCGATAAAATCCCCATCCACACCATAGAAATCAAAAATGAAGATGCGTATCAAAAAGGCGAGCCGGAATCGGTCATTCGTCTGGCTGACGGTTTCTATCATCTTGAAGTCGACGGTGTGGAAGGCATTTATCTTGGGCTAGAAACAGGGGTAGAGACCTTCTTTCGAGCGTCGGCGTTCGGGGTGTCATTGCCGGGTAAAAGCGTCAAAGGGAAACAGAACCTGCAATTCCAGATTGATAACGTGACGGGCGAGGCCCGTCGCTTTATTGATAAAGCCATGGAAGATGGCAGCAAAGTGACCATCACGTATCGCTTTTACTTGTATCCCCATGTCTCGGCACCTGCCGAGCCACCCCTCACGCTGACGGCGGTCAGTGAAAAAGACAACATTCAAACCGTCGGCGTTGTCGCGTCGTTTCATGACTTGGTGAACCGAGCATGGCCAAAGCGCCGCTACACGCCAACGATCACCAAAGGACTCAAGTACCAGGGGAACTAATGACTTTAAATGAGTTAATGGCGGTGCCCTATCTTGACCATGGTCGTGACGAGCATGGTCTGGATTGTTGGGGCTTTGTTCGTTTGGTTCGCCACCTTCACCACGGATTCCCCTTATTAGACAGCTTTGGGACCGTGGACCCAGACGACAAAGCAGGCATGACCGACGCCTATCACCAATTGGTGGGTGGGTATGTTGAAACCGCCCCGATAGACGGCGCAATCGCATGCCACCTGATTGAAGACACTTTGGTGCATGTGGGTGTCGTGGTGAATGAAAACGGGCTGAAAGTGGCTCAAACAGGGCGAAAAATGGGCCGACCTTGGCTCTGTCGCCTGTCTGATTTTGAGCGTATGTCACTAATTACGAGGTACTACATCGAACATGACTGTACTAGCGGTTTATCCCAACAAGCTCAATCGTAGTAAGTGCGAGTTTACCCCAATCAAACCTGGGCAAACGCTCAATGATTGGATGGCTGCGAACATCAAAGGTTACTACGTATCAGAAACGCCGCCGTTTTCTTATTTCGTGAATAAAAAACAGCGTACTTCCTCAGATTGGTTTGATTACGTTTGGCAAGACGGTGACTTAGTGGAGTTGGTTGCCGAGCCGAAAGAGCCTGCAAGTATCGCTTATGCGGTGATCGCAGTGGTGGCGGCTGGCGCGGCCATCTACGCCATGAACCAAATCCCTGACAACTTCCAGAAAACCATGCCAGAAGGCAGTCCGATTTATGAAGCCAACGCACAAGGCAACCGAGTGCGATTGATGGGGGTAATCCCTGAGCTGTTTGGACGCCACAAAACCTTCCCTGACATCATCAGTGAGCCGCATTGGTATTTCTCAGAAGATGAAGAGTACCTGCTCATGATGACCGCCATTGGCAATGGCGAGTTTGAGCTTACGGGCGACGACATCACCATCAGTGACACGCCTGTGTCGAAATACGCAGGGGACATCAGTTATCAAGTGTTTGCGCCAGGGGAGGACGTGACCAGCCACCCAGCACACGAAAACATTTATACCTCACGCGAGGTCGGTTCGACGTCTTCCACGGCAGGGATCGAGCTAGAAGGGCCGATTAACTCCATCACTCCGAGCCAAGTCAATGTGGTGGACGATACGCTCGGCGTGGTGAGCGATGTGGATGGACTTGCCACAGAATACTGGCCTGTTGAATGGGAAGCTGGCCACATCATCAAGATATCCGGTTCGCCTGGTATTCGTGAGATCACCGAAGCAAGTGGTGATGGTGGCTGGCGAAACGAAGATGGAGCAGACATTCTTAACTTTTGGTCGCGTGACCCTGATTTGCATGACTGCAAACAAGGCGATTATGTTGAATACCCGACTAACTATTACGTCCCACATGAAGCCGACCCCGTGGTGGAATATTCCGTCGGCATGGTGGACATTAAGCAGACGTTTGAGGTCAATGGCGAGACGTTCTATGCGCTGCGCATCTTAAATGGTGAGGGCTACTGGATAACGGTCGACACCGTACCTTCAGAAACGCGCCATCATCCCATCAAGTTTCACGGCACGGACGATGGCCGCTATATAATCCGTGAAGCGAACAACCCGAAAGGCCGAGTCGATAGGCTGTATCCCGAAGGGACGAAAGCGCAGGTGTGGTGGGATGTCTTCACGCATCAAGGCGAGAACAAAGGGTGGACGCTTGAAACCGAAGTGGCACTGCCTGGTAAACCTGCAGGTCCACACTTTGCCTGCCCAGCCTCAGAGGTGGCCGATAAGATTTACATCGACTTCAAACACCCTGACGGCCTTGGATACGTGAACAAGAACGGTGACACCAACGCGCTCACTGTCGAGGCCATGATTGAATGGCGCGGAGAGGGAGAAACCGAGTGGAACCAAGTCAAGTACGAGCGCCGAGACGGCACTCGCGATCAGCTTGCGGAAACTATCGAAATTGACTTAGGTCGTAAAGTTCGCCCTGAAGTGCGCGTGTATCGGATCACCAACGACAATAAAGACCTCAAGTATTTGGATCGCATCGAGTACCGCCGATTGAAAGCGCGACTTGATAGCAACACCAAGTATGACGACTTCACCACCATCGCCTTCAAAATCCGTGGCAGTAACTCGCTCTCACGTAGCGCGGAGAATAAGCTGGGCGTGGTGCCAACCCGTAAACTGCAAATTCCAGATGGGCTAGGGGGTTGGACGCAAGCGCTTTACCCGACCCGAGACATAGCACCGGCTATCCGCTACATCATTCTTGATAGTGGATTGAGTGATGTTCACATCGGTCATTACGAGCTGCTGCGTTTGCATGAGGTTTGGAAAACCAGAGGGGATACGTTCGACGCAGTATTCACCGACAGCAGCACCTTGTTCGAGGTATTGAAGAAAGTCTTGCTCGTCGGTTACGCCGAGCCAACGCTCAAATACGGTCAAATCATTCCAGTTCGGGATGAGCCAAGAACCACTTTTGATTTTCAGTACCAACCGGACAACATGCTCGGTAAAGGACTGGAGCGCTCAGGCAGCTTTATCCGCGAAGAAGAGCCCGACGGTGTGGAGGTGGAATACTTCTCCACTCTGACATGGAAACCGGAAACCATAATGTGCTTGCTGCCTGGTGACCTCGGCATCAAGCCGGAGAAAGTCAGAGCGTTTGGTGTGACCGACCCAACCAAGGCGTGGCAATTTGGTATGCGAGTACGACGTAAGAAGCGCTATCGACGTTTTCAGTATTCATTCCAAACTGAGATGGATGCCTTTAACTCTAACTACCTCGATTACGTTGCTTTGGGTGACGATGTGCCAGGTTACGCGCAAAGCGGCAGGTTAGAAGGGTTTAGCATTCAGAACGGCAAGACGCACCTATGGCTGGACTTGCCACTGGAATGGGAAAGCGGCGTGCATCACATCACCGTTCGAAAACCCGATGGTAGGGCATCAGGGCCGCATGTTTGCACCAAAGGGAGTCATCCTAACGAAGTCATCATCACCAGTAACTTGGGCTTTACGCCTTCACTAGACGGCGAAATGGAGCCACCATTGTGGCTGTTTGGGCCTGCGGATAAGTGGTGTTATCCAGCGCTCATTAATGATGTGACGCCACAAGGCACTGAGAAGTGCAGCGTTAAGGCGGTGAACTATGATGTGCGCGTGTATGAGGATGATGACAACGAACCCGACGAACAGGGATACCCAAAAGCGGCTTAGTTAAAGCCCCATTATGGGGCTTACTTTAATCATTTGTGATTGTATAAACGATAGACTCTGACGTAACGGAATCTATTGATAACTGATAATTTCTGAATCGAATCGTTTTTGTACTCTTCGGATAAATCAATTCTTGCGTAAAGGCGGACCTAGCATGGTTGTTAAAAGTATATTCTCGGTATAAGACATTAATTCCGCTTTCGCTGAGGCCTGTAAATATCAACTCATGGTTCACGTAACCATATTCTTCCAATGGTGTCCGTTTATCATGCTTCTCGAACATCGCGTTAGCTGGTTCCATTGCATATTGAGACCCACTACCAACCGGAGAGGTCCAATAGCTACCTGAAACGACAGTATTGTCCCAATGTCCTTTATTATCGATCCCAAACATCAGGTGACTACCCGGAATCATGACGAGATCATTTCCTTTTTCATTGCTACCGACAATCTCGTAGATGTCGCCTTTTTTCCCATCAAGCCTAACTGCTACACTTGATAAGCCCCCAGATAGAACGAATTCTTGCTTAGCTTGGTAAGCATTTGGCTCAACCAATGTCTTATAAGCTTTTCGCGTAAGAATCTCTTCACCGACGTATGCTTTTGTTTCTACTCCAACCTCATAGCTTCGAGAATCTATACTTTCTATTCTTGATGGAGCCGTTTTTGTAAAGTTTGCCGTAGAAGTACAGCCAGCTAACGCAGTGGTCGCTAAAGTGAGGGCAAAAAGCCGTTTCATATTAATAGTCCAACCTGATTTATACAGATTTTACAAGTTATTAGGTTCAATCAATCTTGTCACTATATGGAGCTATATTTTGTGACTCTAATTGCGTATAAAAATCTATCGAATGTGGACTGTTTTAAGTGGATATTAAGAAGGTTGAAGGGGAGGAGAGCAAAAGCATTTTGTGATTAGAACTGCTTCTTTCAGGGAAAAATATCTTGAATTTTGCCTTTAACGTTGCGTCTTAATTGTGTCTTGTTTTTGAATTTATTTCTTAAATTTTCTTTTTAATTATATGGTTATGTTTTTCTGAGCATAATCAAAGAAGAAAAAAGTGGGCTGATTATCTTGGTGCATTCTGCTTACCGTTTACAAAACCGATGACAGTATTAGACCATTCAACGCCTTGACTAGCAACGAAAGATGCAAGTTGAATTTTTGAAAATGAAAAAAGCCGATGGCGAACCATCGGCTTGATATTTTACGTTATATCGCTTTGGAAGGAATTTGAGTTCTATGCTCGTGTTTCTTCCAATGTTGCTTCACTTTCTGGTGACTTCAGCACTCGGCTAGCAATTGTACCCGCAGTCATTGAACCTGAAACGTTTAGTGCGGTACGTGCCATGTCAATCAATGGTTCAATAGAGATGAGCAGTGCCGCGATGGTCACAGGTAAGCCCATTGCAGGAAGAACAATCAAGGCTGCAAACGTCGCACCGCCGCCGACACCTGCAATACCAAATGAACTGATGGTGATAATCGCAATCAATGACAGGATAAAGTGTAGATCAAGTGGGTTGATGCCCATTGTCGGAGCTACCATCACTGCTAGCATTGCAGGATAGATACCCGCACAGCCGTTTTGGCCGATAGTGGCACCAAACGATGCTGATAGGTTTGCAATCGCTGGTGGTACGTTAAGCTTCGTGATTTGCGCTTCTACGTTTAGTGGAATTGTTGCTGCTGAGCTACGAGATGTAAACGCGAAGGTCAGTACAGGCCAGATTTTCTTAAAGTATTCCGCAGGGCTAACGCCGACAAAAGAGACTAATACGCCGTGAACAACAAACATCAGTGCGATAGCAACATAAGACGCCACAATAAAGCCAAGTAGGTTTAGGATGTCGCCTGCGCTTGATGTCGCTACCACTTTTGCCATCAGTGCTGCGATGCCGTATGGCGTTAGGGCCATGATCATCTTCACTAGTCGCATAACGATAGATTGAGCAGCTTCTACGAAAGTACGAATCGGTGATTCCAACTCTGCTTTTTCCATCATCACTTTACGAGCGGCGATACCAGTTAACACGCCGAAAATCACAACAGCGATAATTGATGTCGAGCGAGCACCTGTTAGATCAGCAAATGGGTTGGTTGGAATGAAACTAACTAGCATTTGAGGAATAGTTAGGTCACTTACTGTACCGGCACGGCTTTCTAAAACGGCGATACGAGCGGTTTCACGCGCACCTTCAGTTAACCCTTCTGCTGAAAGGCCAAATGTCGTTGTCACCAAGATACCGATAAGTGCAGCAATTGCAGTCGTTACTAAAAGAACAGAGATGGTCAGGCCAGAAATTTTACCTAAAGATCCACCTTTCTCCAATTTAACAACTGCAGAGATCATCGATACCAACACCAGTGGCATGATGACCATTTTCAGTAGACCAACGTAGCCACTGCCTACAATGCCTACCCATTCAAGTGTTTGAGCAATAGCGCTGTTGCCTTCACCGTGAATGAGTTGCAAAGCAAGACCAAAAAGAGAACCGGTAACAAGACCGATCAAAACGAGACGTGAAAGAGTGTGTTTCTTTTGTTGTTGGTTAAATAGAAAGAACAATATGCCAACAAAGACGGCTAGAGAGGCTATCACTGCAAAATTCATAATTTGACCTTATCAACCAGCCGAAGTGGCGGTTGTTTTTTATACGGGGTTTTATACGGATTTATTTATGGAGCGTAAGATAACGCTCGTGATATAACTTTAAAAATGACAAACGGGTATTAGCTAGATCTAAAATGAATATAAAAACGAGATCTAAGTCGCGTGAGAGTGTGAATTAGCACGTTAATTGTACAAAATGGTTATTCGTAGTGATGCAGTAAGTCACGCATTTCTTTCCTTTGTAAGTAAACCACCGAGTCTTCTTGATAACTGAAAAGTTGATAAATCATCGCTTTGGCGACATCTTCTGCTCGAATAGGTAAAAAGTTGGACAGTTTGCCTAGCATAAGTGGGCGAATTACCTTAAACAGAGTTTGTACTAACTTCTCGTCCATTCTTGGGTTTTGACGTTGACCAACAAGCGGGCCTGGGCGAACAAATACGATTTCCTCAAAATCCATAGCTTCGATTCGTTGTTCCATTTGTCCTTTACAAGCTAAGTAATGGGATGGCGATTTACTATTTGCACCGAGGCTAGAAACAACCGCAAGGCGTTTGACTCCGATTGTTTTCATTTGTTGGGCGACTTTGCACACCAGATCAACATCTACTCTACGCAAATTATCCTTACTACCAGCTTGCTTAAGGGTCGTACCTAAACAGATAAAGCCGATGGTTGGTGTTGGTTGGTTCTCATCCCATTGGTGGATAGAAAGGTCTGCATCAATGAGAGGAATAAGCTTGTTGTCCACATCTAGGACGCCATCGAGTGGGCGGCGAGAAAGATAATATAATGTTCCAACACCTGATTGATTTATGAGGTTTGCAATGACTTTTGAGCCTACTAAGCCAGTTGCACCGGCGATGATTGCGCAGGTGTTGTTATCCATATCTTTTCTCCTATATGGGAACATAGTCTAAGCTATTGTAGCGGATTTCAACGAGTTACTTATAATCTCGTGCAAGAAAGGTGAGACGCTCTGCGAACTCGGCAGACTATCCTGAGATAAACTTGATTAGCGCTGCCCCAATTGGATGCAAGTGTATACAATAGTGGGCGCGCAAAAACTGTCGCTGAACAAGACCTCTTGAACAACAGAACACCTCTCACCCAGACAACATCAAAGGAACGTAAAAAATGGATGACTCTTTTGCTGCGGAGATACAAGCACGCATAGATAACAAAACCAAACCCGTCGGTTCTTTAGGCTTATTGGAAAAGGTGGCACTGCAGTTAGCTCTTATTCAAAGTCAGGATAAACCTCAGCCAGTTGATTCCATCGCTATCTGCAAACCGAGCATGCTGGTATTTGCTGGAGATCACGGCGTTGCAGAGGAGGGTGTGAGCATTGCGCCAAGCGAAGTCACTCAACAAATGGTGGCTAACTTTCTCGCTGGCGGCGCAGCCATCAACTGTTTTTGCGACATTAATGGCATTCAACTCAAAGTAATAGATTGCGGCATGTTGGCTCCTATTGATGTGCTGGTTCCAGAATTTAAATCCCATCCCAACTTGGTTGAACAACGGTTGGGTAACGGTACGGCTAATTTTTCTAAACAATCAGCGATGTCCCCAGAACAAGTGGCGTTAGGTTTAGAATATGGTGCGAAGATTGCTGAGCAAACCATTTTGCATGGTTCAAACCTCTTGATGTTCGGTGAGATGGGCATCGGTAATACCAGTTCGGCCTCAGCACTGTTATCGGCACTGAGCTCATTAGATATTGATTATTGTGTTGGCGTTGGCACCGGAATCAATCAACAGCAGTTGAGCCGCAAATATAAACTGGTAGCACAGGGGGTAAACCGATGTCGAGGTCTTGATACCAAAGCGATTCTCGCACAGGTTGGGGGCTTTGAAATCGTACAGATAGTGGGCGCTTTTTTAGAAGCCAAGCGGCTTAAAACTCCAGTTTTAGTGGATGGGTTTATCGTATCGGTAGCGGCTTATATTGCGACGTTGTTAGACGAAGAAACGCGTGAATACATGTTGTTTGCCCATCGCTCTGAAGAAAATGGACATAAATTTGTATTGGAACATCTAAAAGCAGAACCTCTGCTCGACCTTGGTTTACGGCTAGGGGAGGGAACAGGAGCCGCTCTTGCCTTGCCTCTGTTAAAAGCTGCTGCCCAGTTTTACAACAAAATGGCGAGCTTCGAGAGTGCAGGAGTTACAGTTTAGTGTCAGTCCCTGATAATTCTGAGAAAGTCATGCCGTCATCGTTAAGATACCAGTGGGAGTTATTTCTATTAGCTACCAGTTTTTTTAGCCGCTTACCCGTGCCCCAAGCGTTGCCTTACAGTGAAGAACGCATGAATCAGGCAGGCCGTTACTTTGCGTTAGTTGGTCTCGTGCTTGGAGCACTTTGCGCTTTGGTATTCTCGCTCACCTCAATTTTTTTCCCAGAGTCGGTTGCCATAGTATTAACGATGGTGTTTAGCTTATTGTTAACTGGGGCTTTTCACGAAGACGGCTTGACCGATATGGCGGATGGCATTGGCGGTGGCATGACCGTAGAGCGACGCCTCTCTATTATGAAAGACAGTCGTATTGGCACTTATGGTGCCGCCACTCTCATTATGGCGTTATTGGCTAAGTATGTTTTTTGGAGTGAACTGGCTAACTTGCCGCACTTTTGGTTGGTCATTGTCGTCGCTTACACCGCAAGCCGAGCACTAGCAGCGACGCTTATTTATGACATGCCTTATGTCAGTGACAGTGATACGTCGAAAAGTAAACCGCTAGCAAGTCGCCAGTCTTCTCTAGAAGTCTCCATTTTGTTGTTTACTGGTGGCATAACATTGCTTGTGCTTGGTATCGCGGATGCGATCTTGATATCGCTTGTTCTCGTGGTATTTCGTTTGATGTTCAAACGTTGGTTAACCAAGAGAATTGGCGGCTTTACGGGGGATTGCCTTGGCGCAGCGCAACAGTTGTCGGAACTGCTTATTTATCTCACTATGATTGGGTTGTATCACTCCTCATGAAGCAATTGATACTCGGTGGCGCGCGCTCTGGGAAGTCGCATTTGGCAGAAAAAACAGCTAAGCAATTATCGGTCGCTTCTCATCGATCATTACACTATGTTGCAACCGCGCTGCCATTTGACCAAGAAATGCGAGAGCGAATAGCGCATCATCAAAAGCAACGCGGGGGCGAGTGGCAAGAGCATGAATGCCCCCTTCATTTATCTGAGTTACTGACAAATTTCGCTACCACCGATGTTGTATTGGTCGATTGTTTAACCTTGTGGCTCAACAATTGGATATTTGAGTTAGGTGATGAATGTTCCCATGAGAAGCTAGAAGCAGAAATTGAAAAGCTTATAAAGATGGTACGTGGCTCAGATGCGACGTTAATATTCGTCTCTAACGAGGTTGGAATGGGCATTGTACCTTTGGGGGCGGTTAGTCGTTATTTTGTGGATAATGCAGGACGGATGAATCAAAAACTAGCCAGTGTTTGCCATCGCGTTACCTTTGTTGCTGCTGGTTTGCCGTTGGTTCTTAAAGAGTAGGATGGAACAAAATGAAAACACTCAATATCTATCTTGTGCGTCATGGAAAAGTAGACGCTCCACCAGGACTCCATGGCCAAACAGATGTAAAAGTTACGCCTGCTGATCAAGAGAGTATTGCTCGGGCTTGGGCTGAGAGTGGACGAGGTGTGGGTGGAATAATTTCTTCTCCACTTTCACGCTGTCAAGAACTGGCAAACATCATTGCTGAACAGCAATTATTACCAGTAATGACGGATGAATCTTTACAAGAGATGGCATTTGGTGATTTTGATGGTATGCCTTTTGATCTGCTCACTGAGCAGTGGAAAAAGCTAGATGCTTTTTGGCAATCGCCAGCACAACATACGTTGCCGAATGCTGAGAGCTTAAGCACATTTTCTGAGCGCATATGTCGCGTTTGGTCTCAAATCATCAACGATATCAATGACAATCTCCTTATCGTCACGCATGGTGGCGTCATTCGTATGATTCTTGCTCATGTATTGGAGTTAGATTGGCGTAACCCAAAGTGGTATTCGACGTTGTCGATAGGAAACGCTTCTGTCACGCATATAACAATTACTATAGATGAGCAAATTTACGCCTCGGTGCGTTCGATTGGCGTACCTCTTTTAACTCGTTAATTTATAAATATTAAAATGCCCAGAACGATATTGCTTACGGGCATAGTCACGGAAGATGTCAGTGGAAGCCCATCTGCTAGGTGCAGGAAGCGAAAATTGACTCAGTTACATAAAAAGGAAATATAGAAATGACAACGCCGAGTTGGGATTTGTCCATCGTTTATAACGACCTTTCTGACCCACGAATTCAAGACGATATTGCTCTTGTGGAACAATGTATTGATCTTTTGAATAAACAATCAGCAGATTGTGGCAACGTAGAGATCATGCAAAATGCGATTTTAACCAATGAAGCCGCGAGTCGTTTAGCGGGCACAGTTGCAAATTTTGCGAGTTGTTATGCTTCTGTTGATGCAACAAACGCCGAAGCGAAATCGTTACTTGGTAAAATGACCCGCATCTTTTCGGAGCTTTCCCAAGCGTTCAGTCCCTTTGATTTGACATTAACTCATGCCGACGAAGAGTTTATCTTGCGCGTGTTAGACCATGAGAATCCTGATATCAGTGGGCAAGCTTTTTCTATCTTGAATTCTAGAAAGTTGGCGGATACTCGTCTTAGCAACGCAGAAGAACAGTTACTGGCTGCGATGAGTGTGGATGGCAAATCGGCTTGGGGTAACCTATACGATAACCTGACTGGCTCATTGAAAGTGAAGCTTGAGTACACAGATGGTAATAGTGAAGAGCTTGGGTTTTCTCAAGCGGCAAGCATTCTTTATGGTTCTGAATTCGAGCGTCAAGAAGCCGCGTGGCGAGGCGTACAAGATGCAATGCAAACGCACCAAGAATCATTCGCTGCGATTTTGAATGCGTTAGCAGGATGGCGCTTAACTGAAAACAAAAAGCGTTCTACGAAGCGTGAAGTTCACTTCCTAGAGCCGAGTTTGCATGGTAGCCGAATCCAAGCTGAAACTTTAAATGCGATGATGACAGTCGCCAAAGACAGTCGAGCTATTGGTCAGAAAGCAGGTTTATTGATGGCGCAAGTACATGGTCTGGATGAGATGAAACCTTGGAATCATCTGGCGGCTATGCCTGCTTTGAGCGGTGAAGCGAAGGTTTACGACTTTGATGAAGCGATTGATGTTATTTGTGAAGCATTTGAAACAGTAAACCCTGAGATGTCGGAGTTTGTCCGTTTGATGGTACAAAATGGTTGGATTGATGCCGCGCCAAATGCTAACAAGCGTCTTGGCGCATACTGCACCAAACTGCCAGCAACGCGAACACCACTTGTGTTTATGACTTGGAGTGGCAGCCGTTCAGACCTTATGACTCTGGCACATGAACTTGGCCATGCGTTCCATAACTGGGTTATTCGTGATTTGCCACTTTGCCAAACTTACTACCCAATGACGTTAGCAGAAACCGCCTCTATCTTTGCAGAAAACATCGTTCGTGATCATTTGATTTCGAAAGCTGAGAGCGTTGATGAAAAGCTCGAGATGTTGTGGGAAGAGTTGTCATCTGCGCTAGCTTTAATGATCAACATTCCGGTTCGCTACGAGTTTGAAAAATCGTTTTATGAACGCCGCCAGGATGGAGAGTTAACCGCAGATGATTTCTGTGAGTTGATGTCAGAAACTTGGAAAGAATGGTATGGCGACGTAATGAGCGAACCGGATCCGTACTTCTGGGCAAGCAAGCTGCACTTTTCTATTGATAGCGTGAGCTTTTATAACTACCCATACCTATTTGGCTTCTTGTTTAGCAAGGGTATCTATGCACAGCGAGAAACCAAAGGCGAAGCGTTTTACACCGATTACATCAATTTGCTGCGCGATACAGGCTGCATGATGGCGGAAGATGTCGTCGAAAAGCATCTGTCTATGGATTTAACCCAGCCAACGTTTTGGCAGCAGAGTGTTGAGCTAGTGCGTGAAAAAGTCGATGAGTTTGAGCGTTTGCTCGCACAGCGCGGCTAAGTTTTTCGCAGTGTTGATGCATAATCTGCTTTATAGCTACAAAAATTTGATCAAATCATAATGATCTTAATCAGGGCTGTGGTAAAGTTCACAGCCCTAACACTTTGTAATTGTTTGAAAATTAAACGCCTCAATGCTTGATTTGAGTGCCTGGCGCGAAAAGGCATCGGATTTTCGAGGGAAATAGTGATTTCTACTCATAAGTGAGATCGCAGCAACAAAAATCCTTTGTACAATTTATTAACATATCCGCCGTGCTATTAAGGAGTAACGCATGACGAAATCTCTCTTTCGCCAATCGTTTTTAACTGACACGTTAGATGTTCATATTGATGTTGCACCAGCGGAGCAGGTGCTTTCTAACGGTGTAAAACTTAAACTCTATCAGCGTGGTGTATTAGAAGTAATCCCTGCGAATTATACTCAGGATACGAAGAACATCATCATCTCTTGTGGGGTTCACGGAGATGAAACCGCACCGATGGAGCTGGTGGATTCCATTATTCAAGACATAGAATCTGGGTTCCAGACGGTCGATACCCGTTGTCTGTTCATTATTGCTCACCCAGAATCCACTCTGGCGCACACGCGATTCCTTGAAGAAAACCTCAACCGTCTGTTTGACGAAAAAGAACACAAACAGACAAAAGAGCTTGTTATCGCCGATACGCTTAAGCTGCTTGTTCGAGATTTTTATCAGGATACCGACCCGACAACACGCTGGCACCTTGATTTACACTGCGCGATTAGAGGCTCGAAGCACTATACGTTTGCAGTAAGTCCTAAGACTCGTCATCCTGTGCGCAGCAAGGCATTGATCGATTTCTTGGACAGTGCACACATTGAAGCTGTGCTCCTGTCAAACTCACCATCGAGTACGTTTAGCTGGTACAGTGCCGAGAACTTTGGTGCGCAGGCTCTCACGATGGAGCTTGGACGCGTGGCTCGTATTGGTGAAAATGACCTCGATAAACTGACCGCGTTTGATTTGTCTTTACGTAATTTGATTGCGGAAACGAAGCCAGAACACCTACCAAAACCATGCATTAAGTATCGCGTAAGTCGCACAATCGTTCGTTTGAACGAAGACTTTGACTTTATGTTCGACGACAATGTTGAAAACTTCACCTCATTTGTTCACGGCGAAGTGTTTGGTCATGATGGCGACAAACCATTAATGGCGAAGAATGAAAACGAAGCGATTGTCTTCCCGAATCGCCACGTCGCAATAGGTCAACGCGCAGCTCTGATGGTTTGTGAAGTGAAAACCCGTTTTGAAGAGGGTGAGTTGGTTTACGATTAATCCAACATTGCTTTGAGAAGTTAATTGCAATTTACCGAGGCTTAACTGTAAGGTTAAGCCTCGTTTGTTTGTATCGGCTGCTATGGATTTTCAACAACTTATCCTGAACAAGGAGCGACGCTGGCAACGTAACCTGATGGTTATGTCGATCGTGCTCGCTGTACTCTCTGCCATTCACTTGATGGTCGGAGAAATTTTTCTTTCTCCTTTTCAATCCTTATCTGCATTTGAACAGAAGTTATTGGTGGACTTGCGTTTACCGAGGTTAGTGTCTGCGGCAATTATTGGTGCTGCGTTAGCGGTATCTGGCGCGACGTTACAAGTGTTGCTTGGGAACGTGTTGGCTGAACCTGGCGTGCTTGGTATCTCTGGTGGCGCAAGCTTAGCAATGGTCTTAATCATGTTCGCGTCACCTGTTCTTCCTACCCCGATTGTTTTTATGTTGGCAGCGATTGCTGGCTCGATGGTATTCACGTTTGTTTTGGTGGCGATAGCAAGGGCAATGCACCTGACGACGGCTCGATTGCTTTTGGTTGGGGTCGCATTGGGTATTTTATCGAGCGCGATTGTGACGTGGGCATTTTACTTTAGTGATGATCTCAGTTTACGCCAACTGATGTATTGGTTAATGGGCAGTATTGGCGGTGCAAGTTGGTATCAACATACCGTTACTTTGGTGATGTTACCGGTGCTTATCTGGTTATGTTGTAAAGGCAAGTCGCTTGATAAATTGATGCTGGGTGAGATTCATGCGACCCAATTGGGTGTCGATGTGCATCAAATGCGTTGGAAACTGATCCTCGCCATTTCTGTTTTGGTGGGTAGTTCAGTCGCTTTGGGTGGCATCATCAGTTTTGTTGGTTTGGTGGTGCCGCACTTGTTGCGTTTGGCTTTTGGTACGGAAAACCGTTATTTATTGCCACTTTCTGCAATATCTGGTGCTGCGTTGCTTGTATTTGCTGACATCGGCGCAAGACTGTTATTGGACTCCGCAGAGTTACCTTTAGGTGTCATGACAACATCGATTGGCGCACCTATTTTCATCTGGATGCTGGTGAAGAGTCATGATGCACGTTAAACATATGTCGGTTGGTAGTCGATTATTGCCTCTTTCTTTTGAATGCAAAGCTGGCGAAATCGTACATGTAGTTGGGCCTAATGGTTCGGGTAAGAGCACTTTATTGGCCGCGATTTCTGGTACTTTAAGTCACCGAGAGGGTATGAGTGGTGAAGTGTACGTTGGCGACAAAAACTTGCTTACTTTACCGTTGTCAGAGCAAGCTCATCTTCGAGGTTATTTGTGTCAGCAATCGCGCCCAGCGTTTAATGTTGATGTGTTTCAGTATCTCGCTTTATCTCTGCCAAGTGGTGCTGAGATTGCGGATATCAAAGTGCGTGATGCCGTCAATATGGTGGTGGAGCTGGTACAACTGCAAGATAAGCTTCATCGCAGTATTCAAACATTATCCGGTGGTGAGTGGCAGCGTGTCCGATTAGCAGGTGTATGTTTGCAGGTGTGGCGTACCATTAATCCTTTTTCGCAGTTTTTAATTTTGGATGAGCCAGCAGCACCGTTAGATATTGCGCAAGAGGGTCTGCTCTATCAATTGATTAACGCTATGGCGGCGCAGGGAATTGGAGTATTGGTTGCTAATCACGATCTCAATCGCACATTAAAGCACGCAGATAAAGTATTGCTGCTTAACAACGGTGTGCTGCACTCATCAGGAAGTGCCGATACTGTGCTAACGGAAGAAGCTCTCGGGGAAGTGTTCAATACTCAAGTCAAAAAGGTCATCGTAGATGAGCAACCTTATTTAATCTTTGATTAGTATTTAGGGACAATAAAAAAACGACCTACTTGAGGTCGTTTTTTTAATCGAGAAAGCCAAACTCAACGCTTACTGAGTTAGCGGTTTTAGATCTGCTGGGCGGTAGTAAACAGATTTGAGTACTTTGCCTTTACGAATGGTTTTACCTTCCGATACGAAATCTTCGGCGCATTTCGCGATGATGTATTCACCTTTCTGCACCGCCATCAACTTGATGCCTTGTTCTGCGTAGAATGCCTCTGTTTCTGAGTACTCTTGCTCGTTACGGCATACTTTGCTCATGTTGCTTGAATGTACTTCATCCCAGCAAGGAATAAACTCGATACCACGGTTTACCGCAACGTTTAATAGAAGATCAATTAAGTAGCTGATCGCCAGGTTGTCTTCTACTTTGCTGTGGCCAAGATGAACGAGACGGCCCATTAATACATACACGCTGTCTACGATGGCATCTGCTTGCTCAGTTTTACAATCTGCTTCTGCCAGCTCTGTTAGCTCTTCGATCGCCAAAGAGGTGTGTAGTGTGTCTGCTTGCGTATCAAGGCTTGCAGCGTCTGCGACTGGTAAGTCGAACGTACTACGGAACTCGGTGATATCACGGTATAAGTGATCAAAAATCTCTTGGGTTAGCTTTGACAGTTGCATTCTAATTTCCATTGAATCGATTGAAGCGGCAATGATACCAAACCGCACTTTGAACCCCAAGGGCATTGCATCTAACTGGTGATAAATCTGCCTTTGGGAATGGTGGTGCTTAACGAAATAGGTAAGGGAACAGCTTTTTACGTTCTTCCTCTGAAAGGGCGGAAACACGAGCGATGTTCGTATCGGGAATGGATTCAGGATCAGGATAGTGTTTTAGTACCTTTTCCATACTCTCTTCGCGAATCAAATGGAAGATCGGGTAAGGAGAACGATTGGTTAGGTTTTCGTCGTCTTCAGGCCTTGCGCCGCCAAAACAGTAATCAGGATGGAAAGTCGCTACTTGGAAAACACCTTCCCAGTTTTGCTGCTTAATTAATCCTTCAACCCAATCTATGCAAAAGTTGTAGTCCCAGAAATCTTGTAGCATGTTGGGAACCACAACCAACGTGGTCTCAAGTTGTTCGGGTTCTGTGTTACTCAGCTCAATCAGCTGCAATAAAATATCTTCTAGAAGCGCTTCTTCTTGAGTCGCTTCACTAACAAAGATTTTGATTTGTTTATTACGTTGCGGCTTGGCAGCAAATGGACAAAGGTTGAGACCGATTACTACATCGTTGAGCCATTGATCGACCTGTTGAGTGATCGCTTCGATATCTGTGTTTTGTGTTGAACGCGTTGACATACGACTTTCTGGTTTTTATTAAAGTAGCGCAAGCATAGCAGAGTTGGTTATCCAAGTAACCAGAGAGGTATTACGCAAATGAGCGTACCTTAGCTACTCTTTAAACTCGCAGCGTCAGGTGTTTGGTCAGTATGCTTTCTTTCGGCAATGTGTTTCAAATACGCAATTGCAGCAAACATCGCTAGGTAGACTGCGCTTCCTCCCATAAGAACACTCGACCAACCACCATGTTGCCAACAATAAAGAAGTAAGAATCCTCCTAAGCTACCGCCTACGTAGTAGTGTACTAAGTAGAGCGCTGTCGCGGTGGCTTTGGCGCGAGTGGCGTTCTGACCGACCCAACCGTAGGCGAGGGTATGAGTAAAGAAGGCACCAAAACTTATCAGCAACAACCCAAATAGCATTGCAGTCAAGCTTTCAACCGCCGCAATCCACATCCCCGCCATGCTCACTATCGCGCCTAAGAACATACCGAGGATTGATGAATAACGTTTACTCCAGTGGCCTGCGCAACGAGAGGAGAAAGTCCCTCCCAAGTAACAAATAAAGATCAGTGAGGCCAACCCGACGGGCACATTGTGAGGTTCACTCACCAGACGGAAACCCATGACGGAGTAAAGGTTGACGAACAAAGCAAAGTTGAGTCCTCCTATCAGCATTGCGAACCACACGCGTTGGTTTTTAAAATGACCAATAAGCGCACGATTTTGATGGCGCAAGCTGCTTGATGACGGGGTGAAGTTGCGCTGTGTTGGCAATAAATAGTGAACGCCAATGACACCAAGAAGAGTGAACACCATCATAACTTCAATGGCGACATCAACACTGAAATTGTCCGCCAATAAGCCGCCGCTAATACGCCCTGCAATACCGCCTAATGAGTTAGCCGCAATGTACGTTCCAATTGCCATCGAGAAAGCGTGCTTGTCGAGCTCTTCTGCCATGTAAGCCACGGCGACTGCAGCAAAAGCTGCGAGCGCGACACCGATCAGTGCTCGACATACCACCAAAAACAGAAATGAGTCACCAAATAGCATCAAAGCGGAAAGGGTAGGAATCGAAAACAGACCAGCCATCATGACTGGCTTTCTTCCCACTGATTCTGACAACACAGCCATTGGAACGAGGCTAAAAGAGAGAGCGAGTGTTGAGGCCGCAAATAACCAGTTCACTTGCGTTTCTGAGATCGTGAAAATTTGAGCAAAAGTGGGCAGCATTGGCTGTAGTAGGTATAAATTTGAAAAAACCAAGAAGGAACCAAGCGCTAGCGAGAGCGTAATGCGTTTGTATTCCGGTGTGCCAAAACTGACCATGAATCCTGCCTAATGTGAGCAAATGGAGAGACTGTGATCAATCTATCAGTTCGTTATAAATTAAAAAAATATATTAAAAATATGGACACCATATATTTTTGATCTAATGGAATCGAAACAACTTAAACATTTTCTGGCGGTCGCTGAACACGGAAACATTACCCATGCGGCGAAAGCCCTGCATATTGCCCAGCCCGCATTAAGCATTTCTATCAAAAAGTTTGAGCAGTCTTTGGGCGTTACCCTATTTCGCCGTGATGATAAAAAAATCAGCTTAACGAAAGAGGGCGAAACGTTATTTGTACATGCTAAGCGGGTGATTCAACAGTTGCACGACGCGCAGCTCGCGATTGATGAGTTGAAAGGTTTAGCGAAAGGCGAAGTAAGACTAGGGACGCCATCAATGATGGGCAGTTATTTCTTTCCACGAATTGTGATGGCGTTTAAAAGCCAATTCCCTGAGTTAAAATTGACCTTGGTCGAAGCTGGAACTCAATCGATTCGTCGTATGCTGCTCAATGGTCAACTCGATATTGGTGTGATCAGTTGTGATAATGTGCCTGATGATCTAGAAACTGACCATTTGTTTACTAGCCAAATGGTCGCAGTTGTTTCACCTGAGCATGAGTTAGCCCAGCGACACGCTCTTACTTTTGATGAGTTCTTTGAACACGATTTGGTTATGTTTCAGCATGGCTATTTTCACCGCGAATTTTTGGATCAGGTGAGTGAGGAGCATGGGTTTACCATGAAGTCATCATTCGAGACCAACTTACTGCCTTTGATTTTGAGTATTGTAAAACAAGAGTTTGCGATTACCGCGTTACTGGAATTGGTGACTCAACATGAGTCGGGCGTTGTTGGCTTACCGTTTGAACCACCAGTGACGCTGGATCTGGCACTTGCTTGGCGCAAGCAGGGGTATTTATCAATAGCAGATCGAACGTTTATCGACTTTATCAAGCGCTACGTTTAAACGCAGCGCAGATTCATCGTCCGAGCACTAGTCGCCTTTGTACATCTTCTCGAAGTTCTTTGGGTTCCAGCCAATCATTACCCGATCACCAATTTTTAAAACTGGCACTGAACGAGCACCAAGCGCATCAAGTTCTTTGCGACCGCGTTGCATCTTAGCATTGCACAAACGATAGTTAATATTTTTCGAATCCAGATAACGTTGAGCATCTTTGCAGTGAGGGCATTTGTCTTTGACGTAAAGGACGACACGTTTCATTGAGTTTCTCTCCATTATCATTGGGAGGCGAAGTTTAACGGCCTTTCACAATAAATGAAAGGCGAAAGCTAAGGTGAAACTGTCCTTTATCTCAGGTATATTGAGCGCCTTTATTTTGTCATAACAGACGTTAATTCTATGCATCCGTCACTTCGATACATTCAAGGCTACCCACAAAACATCGTAGAGCAGGTGAGCTCGTTGATAGCGAGTGGCAAGTTTGTTCCTTGGTTCGAGAAGCGTTATCCCGACAGG
The DNA here is from genome assembly GCF_033339735.1 of Vibrio sp. 2033. Lineage (NCBI taxonomy): Bacteria > Pseudomonadati > Pseudomonadota > Gammaproteobacteria > Vibrionales > Vibrionaceae > Vibrio > Vibrio sp. 2033. The sequence continues at coordinate 328,407 of NZ_JAWOVC010000001.1, read as the reverse complement.
CACCAAATCAAAAGCGAAAGGGCGCTCTATGAGTACGCCATGGCAATCAAAAACCGCTACATGAAGAAAGCCGCGCCAATCAGTAAAGTCGTCTACGATAAGAAAATTCACGCGGTAAACAACGCGCTTGGTTTGCACAGTGTAATCAGTAGAAACCATGGCGGTAAGCTGAAGTCGAAAAACGAGATTCGCATTGCCAATGTATTTAAGGATGCGCCCGAGCCACTATTAAGAATGCTGGTGGTACATGAGTTGGCGCATACTCGTGAGAAAAACCACGACAAGGCGTTCTATCAGCTATGTTGCTATATGGAGCCTGAGTATCACCAACTCGAATTTGATGCTCGTTTGTTTATGATTTACCTCGATTTAAAAGCGAATTTGAATGAAGAACAATAATCACAACGCGAAGCAAGCAAAGCCAAAGACTTCAAAGGCGGCTCAGAATAAAGACGCGAATAAAGCCAAGCCGAAGCGTGTTAAAGACAAAGTTGCGCGCAAATCCTCGCAGCCTGCAGGAAAGAGCGAAGTCGAGTTCATAAAAATAGCGAAGAATGGTTTGCATGAGCGTAATGTTCATCGAGGTCGTTACGATTTTAAAAAACTCGTGGAAAGTGAACCACAGTTAAAGCCATTCGTTATCAAAAATCCGAAAGGGGAAGACTCCATAAACTTCTCTGATCCTAACGCTGTTAAAATTCTCAATAAAGCATTGCTTGCTGCGTATTATGGTATCGAGTTCTGGGGCATTCCCGACACCTACCTTTGCCCACCGATTCCGGGCCGCGCTGATTACATTCACCGAGTGGCAGAACTTCTTGATGGTGAAGTAAAAGGTCAGTACGCGCACCAAAAAGTGAAAGCGTTGGACATTGGCGTGGGAGCAAACTGTATTTATCCGATTGTTGGTGTAACAAAATACGGTTGGCACTATACGGGCAGCGATGTCGATCCAAAATCCATCCAATCGGCTCAAACGATCGTAGAGCACAATCGTGTTTTGAAGGGAAAAATTGCACTGGTACAGCAATACAATGATGCCAATATTTATCGAGGTATCATTCAACCGAATGATCGTTATGATGTGACGACATGTAATCCGCCATTCCACCGTTCGGCGGAAGATGCCGCTATGGGCAGCCAGCGTAAAATCGATAATCTAAAAGCAAACCAGCGCAAGAAAGGGCTAAAACCTCAAACCGCACCAGTAAAGACAAGTAAGCCTGCGTTGAATTTTGGCGGTCAAAACGCTGAATTGTGGTGTGAAGGCGGAGAAGCGGCGTTTATCCGAAAAATGGCGAATGAAAGCCAAGCTTTTGCCGCACAGGTCTTGTGGTTTACAACACTTATATCCAAAAAAGACAACGTTCGCCCGATGCGCAAGCAGCTTGAAAAATTGGGTGTGAAAGCCATTCGTGTGGTTGAAATGAGTCAAGGGCAGAAAGTGAGCCGCTTTGTAGCTTGGTCATACATGGATAAGCAACAGCGCAAAGCATGGATTGAACTAAAGTAACGTTGACCGTTTCACACTGAACAATAAAGTAGGAAGCCCGCTGATATCAGCGGGCTTCTATTTTGGGAGATCTAAAACTTAATGATGGGCTCACAATCTAGTGAACTGAGAGAGACAAAAGTATCTGTTTTGGCATAGTACAAGCCACAGGTTTCACCTCTTATCTGCAACGTATATTGGTCTGGAAGATCCGTATAGCTGCCATCCAACAGTTGATTGTTGTTCCCTTTTACTCGTCCTTTTTCAATCAACAAATGCGGTGAGGATTCAAATACGTTATTTGCGATTCTAGGTGCTGGTGTCCCTTGGATTTCTGCGATCGCGTTTTGAATCTCTATGACTGTTTCCGGAGAGTTCTTTTTACTCAATGCTTCAACGGGTTCTTGTGACATAGCTTGGCATCCTATCAAAGAAATCGAAGTGCCTAAGAAAAGCGCAACCCGAATCAGCATTCGTAAAAAGTTAGTTGATCTCAACATGAATTGCCTCTGTTCGTAGCGGAGAGCGAAGATCGCTTAACTCCGGAGATGAAATGTTACGCGGCATGGCGTTGAAACTTGAAGGGGATACTGGCGGACAGGTTCCTGTTTCCATGTAGTTTAGCGCCGCAGAAAGCATACCTTCAGACGGATCGCCTAACGGTTTTGTTAGGTCGTCATTGACCCAGCAACCTTCCACTCTATTGTTTAAGCCTAGCTCGGTATTGATTTGGCTCTTTGGAGTAGGAATAAAACCATCAGCGAAGTCGCCAAATTTTTTCTCGTTCGCCGACTTGAACTGAATAGTGTAGTACATAGTGCCGCAGTTTTGTTCTGGTGAGAACCCATACGGTTTACCTGTGGTTGTTGAGCCTATTTGGATAACCTCCACATCAATGCCGCGCAAAGCGTTGATTAACAGTTCACTTGAGGAAGCCGTGCCTCCTGAAGTCAGTACATATACGCGCTTTTTGTTCAGTGTCGGAAGCACTTGGTCCGAATATTTCTGTGCTGCCCAGTCTATTGCTAGATTCGTAAAGCGATAGATGTTATCCCCATCCTTAATGGTACGCATCACTTTGTCATTGTGAATCAATTCACTGAAGACTCGGTTCTGACCAGCACCGCTTAGCATGTAGCCTACTTGCGAGGACTGAAGGACTAAGCCACCGCCGTTGTAACGTAAATCAACGACGATCTCGTCAACATTCTCTGCTGAGAGCGTACTGAACGCCTCAATAAGCGGGGCTTGAGCGCTTGGTTCAAAGGAGTTGTATTGCAGATAGCCGATCCGCATACCATTGTGTGTAATCACTTTGGCATTTTTAACTGGAGAGGTCATGACATCAGAGGCGGTAAGCGTCACGGTTTTCTCTAGACCGTCAACACTCTCAAATGTGAAGGTGTAATCTTGATTGATGTCAGGGTTAAAGAGCGTTTTGTTAATAAAATCAATGTCGGACTGACTACCGGTGTTAACCACATCAATATTATTGATTTTCAGAAGCTTATCACCACGAGCAATGCCGCTTCTATCAGCTGGCGAGGCTTCTTCAGTGTAGGAAATACGAACGTCTCGAGGTTGTACGCCACGTAGGAATGCCCAGTTAAAACCAAATCCAGCAACTAAACCGGATTGCGATGATTTCATCTCATCTTCATAAGGGACGGTAAAATGGAAGCGATCTTTTGGTTTACCCGTCGCGGTAGTAGCAGAGGTGACCAGCGTATTGAAGTAATCAGTAACAGTTTTGTAGTTTGCTGGATTATTATCAGGAACCTCGTCATACCATAGATACGTTTCGTTAGTAAAAGCTCTTAAAAAGAGTTTTTCGTGTAATGCAGAGCCCAATTTATCTGGATAGGCGGCATAGTTGTCATATGGGTCCAGTCCGACGCGGGGCGTTTCACATTGGTTGATAAACGTTTTCGACGGTTGGCTAAAATCACCGGCTTTCCATGTTGGACCGTTTGCACTGCTAGTGGACGGAGTAGGTGATGAACCATCACCGCCGCCACCGCCACAGCCTTGTAATAATGCGAGAGTGACTGCCGTTGCTAAAGAATACTTAAATTTCACTTTTCTATGTCCTTATAAATAATAGAATTATAATTATGTGTTTTGCTTTTGTTTTTATTAGCCAGGTGAATGTATTAATTTAATTTGTTCGTCTGCAAATTTATAGTTAAATAGTGTGAGGTAAATAACGTAAAAAAGTTGTCTTTTATACTTAAGCTAAATTAGTCATTACTTAAGTTTTCTGTCTATTTCAAAAGAGCTAACAAGACAATTAATAAGTGTGAAATTAAGACAAGTTCTTAGTTGACTAAGCGATGCTTGCTAAATAAAAATCAGAATTAGATTCAGGAAACGCTTTGAATCAATAGTTTGGTAGGGATATATGATGTTATCTGGGGTTTGTTTGATTTATTTGTCTGATGCTTTAACTTAATTTAGTGAGTTGAGCGACGTGCTTTAATAGGCTTCCGTCAATGTTAGGTAAATCATCAGCGAAAAATATCTGAGCACCGGGAGTGCAGCGCATTAATATATTTATTAGTTCACCTTCATTGTTGGAAGTGTTAACTGCGTTAAGTTTCGCTAATTTATTACAAAGCTCGTCCTCTATTTGCACTTTCTGCTCTTCGGTGAGCCTAATGCGACCTATACATACGCCTGGGTTGATATCATGAGAAAGCGAATCTTGTTGAAATCGCTCTTTGAATAAGGTGTCTAATGCCGTACCTTCTTCCATAATAAATCGACGACCAGAACGGTAAAACAAGCCGTCTCCGAAGTTTTCGACATATCCTAGAATTTCCGCGATACGCAAATAGAATCGTAAGCTTGTATCAGAAAGTCCGTAAGTTTGGGCTATCTCTTGCGGTTTAATATCACGAGAAGTCAGCATATAAATAAAATCAAGTAAGTAAGGATGCTCAACGAAAAGGGCGCTCTCTTCATCTGTTAGCATTTGCTCGTTTTGGTGCTGAAGCTCGTTGGCTAAGGTTGCGAGTTCGATGAGATCGGTATTCAGGTAGTTCAGATAAATAAGTACTTTATCCAAACCTAAAGCTGGATTATGTAGGTGGCGTTTAATACTAGATAAAGGGATGCCACTTTTCTCTGACAAGGAATTGTAGCAAAGCCCTTCTTCTTTAATCTTTTGTCGTAGCGCTGCAAGTAAAAACTTTGGTCCAACATTCATCCTTGAATATCACCTTATTCGTTATTCCGTTTACTGGCTGATATTTTGCCTTTCAAGCAGCAGGTTTCGAATCGCTGTGCCTGCTTCTAGAATGTGCTTTTTCAGTAGGTACTTGGCGCCTTCGATATCGCGATTTTGGCACATTTCAAACAAGCTTAAGTGCTCTTCTTCTGCCTTTTTAATGCCTGTAGTAAACAATAGCTGCATGCGTATGTATCGGTCACACTTTGTGTTCAGGTTGTAAATGACGTCCATAGTTTCAGGCATGTTGGCTGGCGCATATAGGGCTTTGTGGAACTCGTAGTTGTAGTTGCTCCATTCTTCTACTTCGTCGCCACTGTTCACTACTGACTCGAAACGTTCGCGAACTTCGCGCGCGCGTTCAAGGTCAGCGTCTGTCATATTTTGAATCGCGCGCTCTAAAATGTGGCATTCCACGACAGCGCGCAGTTCAAATAGCTCATTGATTTTCTCTGGAGATAGCTCAGTGACCGTCGCACCTTTGTGAGGTTCAAAGCTAACGAGTCCTTGTGCTTCCAATTGAACTAACGCTTCACGCACAGGAATTCGGCTAACATTAAACTCTTTTGCTAACGCATCTTGACGTAAAGGTTGACCAGTTTTTAACTCGCCCTTCAAGATCTGAGTTCGAATTGCTTCCTCAACGAGCTGAGTACGCGTTTTAAAAACAGGTTTCTGTGACATTGAAGTCTCCCGTGAAATTAATATTGTATCCAATCCATTTTACTTTAGTAGTTTATTGTTTTTCTGGCACAAACCAACTAGGAAAGAAGGTTTTGAGAAGTAGAGTGAAATAAAAGGCATCAGTTGATGCCTTTTTGAGCCATTTGGTGATTTTATTGGGACACACTGCCATCTATGGCGCGTTGAATACCCAGTGGGTTCGACGCTTTTAATGAATCCGGCAATAAAGATTCTGGTAAAGCTTGATAAGCGACGGGACGCAACCAACGATGAATAGCCTCTGCCCCGACAGATGTTGAGGCAGAATTGGTTGAAGCCGGATATGGTCCACCATGAACCATAGCGTAACCAACCTCGACGCCAGTTGGCCAACCGTTGAATACAAGGCGTCCGGCGATTTCTTCCAAACTTGGAAGCAGTTGCTTGGCTTGTTCTTCGTCTTCAGCGGTAGCGTGAAGGGTTGCGGTGAGCGAGCCAGTCAGTGAATCACTCAGTTTCAACATGTCATCGAAATCTTCACAGATTACGATCAACGATTGAGGACCGAATATTTCTTCTTCCCATTGCGGGTTTTTACGCCAGTTTTTACTGTCCGTCACGAACAGTGCTGGTGCGACATTGGTCACTTCTGCTTGTTCAGAACGAGTTACGTTAATGCCTGTTTCGGAAGCTCGCTTATCCACTTCGGATTCATACGTTTCTCGGATTCCTTGCGTTAGCAAAGTGGCCGTTGATTGTTGTCGAATTAACCCTTGAGCGATTTCGATAAAGGCTTGCGTTTCTGGGCTATTCAAGACAAATACAACGCCTGGTTTTGTACAAAATTGTCCACAGCCCAAAGTCATAGAAGCCACAAACTCTTCAGCCAATGAGGCGTTTGCTCGTATGGCTGAAGGGAGAATAAATGTTGGATTAATCGCCCCTAGTTCACCATAGAAGGGGATTGGCTCTGGTCTTTGCTGAGCTAGATTGAACAGCGCACGGCCACCACCGACGGAACCTGTAAACCCAACCCCTTTAATTTTTGGATGGGTAACGAGTGCTTGGCCAAGTGCGCGTTTGTTGCCTTGCAATAGCGTGAAGATGGCTTGCGGTAAGCACTCTTTCTCAAGTGCAGCCTCAATACACTCTGCAACAAGTTGACTGGTGCCAGGGTGGGCGGTATGGCCTTTTACAATCACAGGACAGCCAGCTGCCAGTGCCGAAGCCGTATCACCACCTGCCGTAGAAAATGCGAGCGGAAAATTAGACGCACCAAACACGGCGACAGGGCCAATTGCGATTTGCTGACGACGAATATCTGGTTTCGGCAGTGGTTGACGGTCTGGGTTTGGCGTATCGAAAATTGCTTGATGGTGATTACCTGATCTCACAACCTCGGCAAATAGTCTTAATTGGCTCGCTGTACGTCCTATTTCACCGCTTAAACGTGCTTCGGGAAGGGCAGTTTCTAAATGAGCACGAGCAACGATTTCTTCACTCTTCACTTCCAATTCAGAGGCGATAGAGCAAAGTAAGCTCGCTCGCTTTGCATTGCTTAGTTGGCGAAACTCACGCGCAACGTTTTGGGCGGCTGAGGCGGCTTGATTAACTTCTTGCTCTCCATGTACCGGAAACGCAATAGGTAGAGGCTCACCAGTAAAGGCGTTGACTGCGTAAAAAGTGGTTGGTTCTTGTGGGTTCATCATTCTTCCTTACTATCCTTATTACTTCACTTCAAATCCGTACGCATATGGGTCTTCATCGTCTACCCATATTGTGTTGTGACCGTATACTTGTGCCCATCCTTCAATACTTGGCAAAATAGCGGCTTTGCCATTCACTTCGGTAATGCCTTCTATACGTCCTTGAAATAGGCTGCCGATGATACTTTCGTGAATAAAGTCTTCTCCTTGATTGAGTTTGCCTCTTGCATGCCATTGCGCCATGCGTGCACTAGTACCCGTACCACATGGCGAGCGATCCAACGCTTTGTCGCCGTAAAACACAGCATTTCGAGCGGTGGCGTTTTCTTGAGTGGGCTCTCCGGTCCATAGCACGTGAGAAACACCGCATACTGTTGGATCTTCTGGATGTACGCACTCAACCGCTCGAGATACCGCTTCGCGAACTTTTGGTGAAAGCATCAAAATTTCATCTGGAGAGTAGTGTTCAAGTCCGGCATAGTTTTCTTGAGGATCGACGATTACGTAATAGTTTCCGCCATAAGCAACATCGACAGTGAGCTCACCTAAGCCCTCTATGTCCACGGTTACGTCTTGGTGGGCAAGGTAAGCTGGTACGTTAAATATCCTCACTGACGTGACATTGTCACCTTTTGTTTGGTAGTGCACTTCGATTTGTCCTGCTGGGACATCAAGTATCAAACGGCCTTCTTTTTTGGGAGTGATAAGGCGATTCTCGATAGCGGTAGTGACGGTTCCAATGGTGCCGTGGCCACACATTGGTAAGCAGCCACTGGTTTCAATAAACAGAATTGAAGCGTCTGCGTTATCGCTGCAAGGAGGCAAGACAACTGACCCCGACATCATTGAGTGTCCGCGAGGCTCAAACATGAGTGCCTGACGAATCCAATCATAATGCTCAAGAAAGTATTGGCGCTTTTCGCTCATGGTATTGCCTTCGAGTGGAGGCACACCGCCTGCGACCAGCCTAACTGGGTTGCCGCAGGTGTGGGCATCAATACAGAAAAAAGTTCCTTGTCTCATTTTTCGCTCCTTGCTGAAAAAATGGTTGAATTAAACAATAGTGATGTTAACATAATGTAAAATATATTGTATACAATCTACGTTTTCAAGTGTGACTCGGAGCATATTTATGTTGGTCAAGGATGAAACAAAAAAGGAAAGGATCGCCGTGATAGGTGCGGGGATTATTGGCTTATCAATTGGATTGAAGTTGCAGCAGCAAGGTTATCAAGTCACAATTTTTGATCCCAATGGCGTGGGGAATGGATGCTCTAAGGGAAATGCAGGTCATATCGCGACTGAGCAAATCTTCCCTCTTGCAACGCCAGCGCTGCTTCCACAATTACCTAAAATGCTGCTAGATCCCAAAAGTCCGGTTTCGATCCGTTGGCAAGATATTCCAAGCACTATCGGGTGGATGATTCGTTTTCTATTACAAACCAAGCCATCAGCCGCGGAGCAGGCAAAAAACGCGATTAAAACTCTTAACGAGCGGTCAGTGGCAAGTTGGCGTGGCGTGCTTGATTCAATCGGAAAAGCGCATCTAATAAAAATGAATGGTTCATTGCTCACTTTTGAAAACGAGAAACTGTTTAAAGACTACCAAAGTACGCTTAACTCACTGGCCAAAAACGGTGTGGCGTATCAAGTTTGGACGCAAGAGGCGATTCGAAAGCGGATACCTGATCTCAGCCATAAGGTTCGTGTCGGCGTCTTTTTTCCCGATACAGGACATACGCTAGACCCTTATCAGATCTGTGTTGAGCTAAGTGAAGCTTTTGAAGCTCTTGGCGGTAAGATTTTACAAAAAGGTGTATCTGCGTTGGAGAAAAATGGTGATGTGTTGGTTGAGTCTCAAACACATTCATTTGACCGAATCATTGTTGCCGCTGGTGTACATTCTAAGCCTTTGATATGGCAGCTAACCGGAGTCAAAGTGCCTATTCAAGCCGAGCGTGGTTATCACCTAATGGTGGATGACAAGCGTGATGTACTGCCATTTCCTATTAGCTCTGCCGATAGAAAATTCATCATGACTCCGATGTCTGGCGGGCTACGCTTGGCAGGCACTGTTGAGTATGCCGATGTAGAATCACCACCCAATATGAAACGTTCAGAAATGCTTTTTCAGTTAGGTGATGAGATGTTTGAATCGGAGTTAAATCCACTCAAGCAAGGAGAAAAGTGGATGGGTAATCGGCCTTCAACAGTCGACTCGTTACCGGTTATTGATAGCATTTGGGATGGAAATGTATTACTGGCATTTGGCCACCAACACCTTGGATTAACTCAAGCGGCGATTACGGCAGATCTCCTTTTAGAGCTTATCGAAGGAAAGCCGACATCGATTGATCTATCACCTTTTTCATTACAACGATTCGCCTGAAAAATTTAATATTAAATATTGTATAAAATATATTAAATGCTAATGTTAACTTGATTTTAACAAAAATGGTGTCCAACAGCCGTACTCGGATGCCTCCAGAAAAACAACCAAAAGGAGTAAAACATGTCACGAATGACCAAAGCACCATTGGCGCTGTTGATTTCAGGAATGCTGTTGGGGGCCTCTGCTTATGCTGAAGACAAATTGACGGTCGTATCTTGGGGTGGTGCATTCACCAAGAGCCAAGTGGAGGCATATCATAAGCCTTTCATTAAAAGAACAGGTGTTGAGATCGTATCCGAGGATTTCAGCGGCGGATTAGCTGAAATTAAAGCACAGGTGGAAGCGAACAACGTGCGCTGGGATTTGGTTTCTCTCGACAAGCCAGACATTGTTCGTGGTTGCGCCGAAGGGTTACTAGAACCAGTGAACCCAAGTATTTTGCCTCCGGGCGCAGATGGAACACCAGCACAAGAGGATTTTATTGATGGTGCGATTCACGAGTGCGCAATCAATACCATCGTAGTGTCCACTGTATTAGCGGTGAACGAAGACGCGTTTAAAGGTAAGGCTTTGCCAAGCAAGTTGACCGATCTTTTTGACCTAAAAACTTTTCCAGGTCGACGTGCATTGCAAAAACAACCTCAGGGCAATCTTGAGTGGGCACTATTGGCTGATGGTGTAAAGCCAGAAGAGGTCTACAGCCTGCTCGAAACCGAAGCGGGGCGTGAGCGTGCTTTTGCTAAGTTGGATACGATCAAATCAGAAGTACTGTGGTGGACAACAGGTGCCCAGCCACCTCAAATGCTTGCAGACAAAGAAGTGGTGATCGCCTCGGCGTTTAACGGCCGAATCCACAATGCCCGTAAGGATGAAGGTCAACCATTTCGGATTATATGGGACCGTCAAATGGGTTACATGAATGGATGGGCGATACCTAAAGGGAGTGAGAACACAAAGCTTGCATTGGACTTCATTGCTTTTTCTTCAGGAACAAAACCATTAGCTGATCAAGCTAAGTACGTTGCCTATGGGCCTACGCGTAAGTCGTCTTCGGCGGAGGTGAACCCAGACATTTTAGCGAACCTTCCTACCGCACCTCAAAACTTCCAAACCGCCTTCCTGATTAACGATGAATGGTGGTCAGACTACGCGGATGAACTCAATGAAGAGTTCAATACCTGGCTGCTTAACTAGGCGTTAATTTGTGTATGGGGTCGAGTTTTCATCCATAAGCGAGGTTCCGTACTTTCCTCAACTGTATTTATGTTTTCGGAGAAATGATGAAAGTCATCGAAGCACAGCAAGTCGCGCAATGTTTAACAATGAAGTCTCTTATTGAAACGATGCGTGAAATGTACTCGCGGCCAGCAACAATACCTCAACGCCGAGTCATGCCCTTAGAAGAGGGAGAATACGAGGCGTTTGCGCTACTTCCAGCTTGGAACCAGGAGTTGATTGCGGTGAAAGCCTTTACGTATTTCCCGCATAACCCTGAGCAAGGCAAAGATACGCTTGCATCTAAGCTGCTTGTTTTTAGACGAAACGATGGTGAGCCGCTCGCACTCGTGGACGGTAAAGTTTTAACGTTTTGGCGCACCGCCGCAGCTTCTGCGTTGGCAGCGGACTATTTGGCGCGTCCCGATGCTGATCGTCTGTTGATCTGCGGAACGGGCAATCTTGCGCCTTATTTTGCGTGGGCATACGCTGCGGTTCGCCCACTTAAGCAGGTTTATATTTGGGGGCGTAACTCAGATAAAGCCGAGGCGACGGTAGATGCCATTGTGTCATCTTCAGAGTATCAGTCGCTTCCTGATGAGCGTCGGTTTCGCGTTTCAGTCGTAGAAAAAGTGGACCACGTTATCAAACACGTTGACATCATCAGCTGTATTACTGCATCAGCAGAGCCTTTGTTTAATGGCGCAGACGTGCAGCCGGGCACCCATATTGATTTGGTCGGTAATCATGACTTGGACAAGCGTGAATGTGACTCCGAAGCAGTGCAACGAGCACAGGTGTATGTTGATAGCCGTATTAATGTATTAGCCGAAGCGGGCGATCTTCTCATTCCAATTCAAGAGGGCGTATTCACGTCAGACGATATCAAAGGGGAATTACCGCAGCTTTGCGCCCAACAAATCTCAGGACGTCAAAACGATGAGGTCATTACTTTATACAAATCAGTTGGCAGTGCTTTGGCTGATTTGGCCGCTGTAAAGGCGGTGTTGTTAGAAAATGGCATAGATAGCCATGTCTGAGCATTTTCGCTCGTTCATTTAAATTGCATACAATATACATATAAGGAAAGTAGTTCATGAAAATTGATTGGAAAGGTGTTTATCCGGCGGTCAGTACGCAATTTCGTCAAGATCAGTCAATTGACTTAGACGCAACGCAAACCGTTATAGACAACCAGATTAAAGATGGTGTGAATGGCATTATCTGCTTGGGTACTGTCGGTGAGAACTGCGCGTTGTACCCGGAGGAGAAACGCCAGGTTTTGCAAGCGGCAAAAGAAGTCGTAAATGGCCGTGTGCCTTTGATTGCTGGTACAGCAGAGTCTATTACCACAGCAGCTGTTGATTACATGCAGGATGCGTACAAAATTGGTATCGATGGTTGTATGGTGATGCCTGCCATGGTTTACCGCACGTCTGAGAGCGAAACGTTCGAATATTACCGCACGCTAGCAGAAGCAACGCCAGAAATGCCAATCATGATTTACAACAACCCGGTTGCTTATGGTGTCGATGTAAACCTCGATATCATGGCGAAACTGGCTGAGTTTGAAAGTATTGTAGCTATCAAAGAGTCGACCACTGATACTCGTCGTATCACCGAGCTTTACAATAAATTTGATGACCGCTTTACCGTGTTCAGTGGTGTTGATGACATCGCTCTTGAATCATTGATGCTAGGTGCGACCGGCTGGATTTCTGGTTTAACCAACGCATTCCCAGAAGAGTCCGTTGCGATTTATAAACTGGCAAGCCAAGGTCGTTATGCTGAAGCGTTAGAGATCTACCGTTGGTTCTTACCCCTACTGCGTTTAGACACCATTCCTACGCTGGTTCAGTGCATAAAATTGGCCGAGCAAGTCTGCGGACGTGGCTCTGAACAAGTTCGTGCGCCACGCCAACTCTTACAAGGTGAAGAGCGTCAACAAGTCATTCAAATGGTTGAACATGCGTTAGAAACCCGCTTAGACCTATCCAAATACAATCTGTAATTGTGCTGTTTAGTAGAGCGTTAACTGACGCTCTACTCATTCGTAATATTCAAAAAATGAGAAGAGGGAAGTCATGAGCACGGAAAACAAGGACTATGTCAGCTTTCAACACGTTAAGAAAACCTACGATGGCACGAATTTGGTGGTGAAAGACTTCAACTTAGATATTACTCCTGGAGAGTTCGTTACTATGTTGGGGCCGTCAGGATCGGGCAAGACCACTTGCTTGATGATGCTAGCAGGCTTTGAAACTGCGACCGGTGGAGACATTTATATCGATGGCGTTCCTGTCAATCATCTCGCGCCGCACAAGCGCGATATTGGTATGGTGTTTCAAAACTATGCGTTGTTTCCACATATGACCATTGCTGAGAATCTTGCGTTTCCTTTAAAGGTGCGAAAACTCGACAGTGACACGATTCAAAGCAAAGTTCAGAGTGTATTAGAAATGGTCGAGCTTGAGCATGTTGCGACTCGATACCCGAAGCAGTTATCAGGTGGTCAACAACAGCGTGTTGCGTTAGCGCGAGCATTAGTGTTTGAGCCTAAACTCGTGTTGATGGATGAACCACTAGGCGCGTTAGATAAGCAGCTGCGTGAGCAAATGCAGATGGAAATTAAACATTTGCATGAAAAGCTTGGCATTACCATTTTGTATGTGACGCACGATCAAGACGAAGCTCTCACTATGTCCGACCGTATTGCGGTTTTTAATCACGGCGAAGTGCAACAACTCGCGACACCAACCGAGCTTTATGAATCTCCGAGTAATACGTTTGTTGCGCAGTTTATCGGAGAAAACAACCAACTCTCAGGTTTAGTCAAAGAGTGGAACGGAAAGTATTGCCAAGTGCTCGTTGGGAAAGAGTTATTTACTGCGAAACCTGTCAGAGTCTCTGAGCAAGGGCAGAGAACAACACTTTCCATTCGACCAGAAAAGATTGTTATTCAACCAGAGAAAGCGTCTTGTGAGAACCAAGTCTCGGGCGTCCTACGAGAATTGATTTATCACGGTGATCATTATCGTCTGGTCGTCGAAGTAGAGAGCGTTGGTCACTTCATCGTTAAAGTACCTAACGATAATCGTAAACACTTGCAGTTAACGCCTGGCTCAATTTGTCGTATTGGTTGGCAAAGTGACGATTGCCATGCTCTTGATGGGACACAAACTCAAAGTAGCGAGGTAGCAGCATGAGTCGAGAGCTAACCGCATTAGATTCTGTATTGGAAATCGAACGCCAAGTTCATGAGCAAGAAACCAATTTGAAAGCGCAGTTGCAAAAGGCCGAGCGCCGAAAAAAGCTTCGCTCCATTATGCTCACAACGCCATTAGTGTGTTTTATTCTGCTTACGTTTGCTTTTCCTATCCTCGACATGCTTTATCGAAGCGTGGATAACCGAGAAATATCCCTGTCACTCCCACAAACTATTCAAGCTTTAGAAAGTTGGGATTATCAAGGTCAGCCTCATCAAGAAGTCATTGAGGCATTCTCTGTTGAGGTACTTGCGCTTTATCAAAGCAAAGAGCTACCGAAAATAGCCAACCGGATGAATATTGAAGAGTCTGGTATGCGCAGTTTACTCATGAAAACCGGCAGAAAGTTGTCTCGGTTGACGTCGCTGCCGATCTCGGTGACACAGCTAGCTAAGCTGGATAAGCGTTGGGCTAATCCTAAATATTGGGCCGCGTTTAAGAATCTTAGTGGCGCATTAACATTCAGTCATTATCTTGCAGCGCTAGACTTGCAAGTGAATGAGTTTGGAGACATTGAACCCCAACCAGAAAAACGCCAAATATACGTCGACCTTTTCTTTAAAACTTTTTGGATGTCTATTTCAATCACCTTAATTTGTTTGGTGATGGCGTACCCCGTTGCTTACCTGCTTGCCAATTTACCTGATAAGCGCGCGAACTTACTTTTAATTATTGTGCTGCTGCCATTTTGGACATCATTGTTAGTCAGAACCACGTCTTGGATTGTTCTGCTGCAAAACCAAGGGGTCATTAATGATCTCCTTATTTGGTCGGGTTTTACTTCTGAGCGAATTCAGATGATTCACAATACCTTCGGAACGGTGGTGTCTATGGTTCACATTCTGTTGCCGTTTATGATCCTGCCTCTGTATAGCGTAATGAAAGGAATTAGCCCAACTTATTTCCGTGCCGCTCGTTCTCTAGGCGCGACGCCTTTCATTGCGTTCATCAAAGTTTATATGCCGCTTACGTTACCGGGTATAGGTGCGGGGGCCTTGCTTACTTTCATTCTTTCTATTGGCTTCTACATTACGCCCGCTTTGGTTGGTGGAAGAAGCGGACAGATGATCTCCAATATGATTGCCTATCATATGCAGACATCACTGAACTGGGGGATGGCTGGCGCATTGGGTGGACTGCTTTTGTTCGTTGTACTGGTTCTGTTTTATATGTTCAACCGTGTGCTTGGCATTAACAACCTTAAGGTAGGGGGATAACCATGGCATTACCAAACTATGCATCAAAAGTAGAGCGAGTTGCTTACGCAGGTTACTTAGCTTTTTGTGGGGTGGTGCTGTTCTTTTTAATCGCTCCAATTCTGACCATCATCCCGTTATCGCTTAATGCAACGCCTTACTTTACTTTTACCGAGGGGATGTTAAACCTTGATTCGGAAGCGTATTCTACTCGCTGGTATCAAGAAATGTTTACTAGTGATCAGTGGCTGTTGGCGCTGAAAAACAGCACGTTTATTGCTTTTATGGCGACACTCGTTGCAACAGGGCTAGGAACTCTGGCGGCGTTGGGTTTAGCAAGTAGTAATTTGCCTTTTCGCAATACGATTATGGCGCTGTTGATCTCACCCATGATCGTACCAGTCATTATCTCTGCTGCTGCGATGTACTTTTTCTACACACGCTTTGGCTTATCACAAACTTATTTAGGCGTCATTTTGGCACACGCTGCGTTAGGTACGCCTTTTGTCGTCATTACCGTTACTGCGACGTTAAGCGGCTTTGACCATAGCTTGGTAAAAGCGGCGGCTAGCTTAGGCGCAAGCCCTGTTTATACTTTCAGACACATTACCTTTCCGATGATTCGTCCGGGGATGATATCTGGCGGCTTGTTTGCTTTTGGCACTTCGTTCGACGAGGTTGTGGTGGCGTTATTCCTGACTGGGGCAGAACAAAAAACCGTTCCGAGGCAGATGTGGTCAGGAATTCGAGAGCAAATTAGTCCGACCATATTGGCGGTCGCTACGTTGTTGATTTTTATGTCGGTGTGTTTGCTCGTGACATTAGAAGTTTTACGTAGACGTAATGTACGCATTCGAGGCATTCAAGAATAACCAAACTTTTGCTTTGTTGGTCACTTTGCACTTTTGTTTAGGGGCACCTCAATTTTTGATCAAATGCGCCTCATTGTAGGCGCTTGTCTTTTGTGTTTATCTTCAGCGATGACTGACATATCACTCTTGTAGCTTAATGCCAGCTTGCTCGAAACGTGCCAAAGGCGACTTGTTCGATTGCTGATACCAACTAGCTGGCATGTTTGATTTAAGTTGCGCTTTTTCTTCCTTGCTAATCACAACATAGTGCAAAAACGTATTAAGTGTGGTAACCATCACGTCAAACGTCATTTCCCCATCTTTGCTGATGGTTTTCAATAATCCAACGACGGCTTCCTCAGGGACTAACAGTTCAACCACCGCGTTTTTTCGCTCTTTTATTGAGGTTGAAGCGCGCAGTTTTGCACGTGCCGTCTCCCAGCAAACTTTGTTGGTTTTACTGACAAGGTTGTGCTTGTAGCAGTAGTAACTGAATAAAAAGCGTGGCAGGTTTTGCCAGCGTTCGGCTTGGACTTCTAACCAAAGGTGTTGTAGCTCAATATCAGCGTCGGTCATAGGAGTTGTTTAGCAAAAAGAAAAGAAACCATTTTATAGCTTTTGTGAGGAGCAATAAAAGATATTTGAATGGAAAGATAAACAACTAGTTGATCAATATTACTAAAGCAAATCGATTTCTGGCAAGCTCGTGCAACGGCAACTCGAGTACCAAAAACTGATACCGCCACATCTATTTGTTAACAAAATGTTTCTTCTTGTCTTGCGAGTAGATTATATGGAGATGCTCTTGCAGTAATAAGGGCAGTGGCGATGCAAAAGACGTAATGCATCTAAGGAAAACTCAATATAGAAGAAATTAGATGGAACTGAAGATTTTGAGTGTCGCGATTGCGACAACATTAACCAGCACTGGCGTATTTGCGTTAAGCGAGCCAGTTTCTCAAGTTACAGAGCAACATGCACATTCGGCTCATACACACGGTGTTGAATCCAATCGAGTTGAATACCAACCAACCGCAACTCTCCCTATTCAGCCCTCCAAGGCAACTCGAGTACAGTCACTTGAAAGCCTTGATGAGTCGAGCACTGCTTGTGATTTGGAAGCATTGGTTACCGAAAGCAGTAACCAATTGATCAGCGAAATTTTAAGTCAGGGCGCGACGTGCGTGAACCAGTTATTCTCTGCTGAAAGTCGGGTTCAGGAGTCGGTATTTAGCTCCGATCATATGTACAACATCGCTAAGCACACTACGACCTTGGCGAAGGGTTATATGGGTGGCGGGAGCGATGAACTAGAAACGTTGTTCTTATACTTACGCGCGGGTTATTACGCCGAGTTTTACAATGACAACATCTCATTTATTGAATGGGTCACACCAGCGGTGAAAGAATCCGTGGATGCGTTTGTTAATAACGCAAACTTCTATGAGAACAGCGACCGTCACGGCAAAGTGCTTAGTGAAGTCATCATCACTATGGATAGTGCGGGCTTGCAGCACGCGTACTTACCGCAAGTGACCCAGTGGCTTACACGTTGGAATGATCAATACGCCCAGCACTGGTATATGCGCAATGCGGTTAATGGTGTTTTCACTATTTTGTTTGGTGGGCAGTGGAACGAGCAATTTGTGCAAGTAATTGGTAACCAAACAGACCTTGCCAAAGCTTTAGGCGATTTTGCTCTGAGGGCGTCATCAATCGGTGCTGAAGATGAGTTTATGGCCGCGAATGCGGGGCGAGAGCTCGGGCGTCTGACCAAGTATACGGGTAACGCGAGTTCTGTTGTGAAGAGTCAGCTGAGTCGAATCTTTGAACAGTATGAAATGTATGGTCGGGGTGACTCGGTTTGGCTTGCGGCGGCGGACACCGCTTCATATTACGCAGATTGTAGTGAGTTCGGAATTTGTAATTTCGAAACTGAGCTAAAAGGCTTAGTGCTATCGCAAACTTATACTTGTAGTCCAACAATTCGAATATTGTCCCAGAATATGACACAAGAGCAACACGCGGCCGCATGTTCTAAAATGGGTTACGAAGAGGGTTACTTTCATCAGTCATTAGAAACGGGTGAACAACCAGTAAAAGATGACCACAATACTCAGCTCCAAGTCAATATCTTCGATTCAAGCACCGATTATGGTAAGTACGCAGGGCCAATTTTCGATATTAGTACTGACAATGGCGGTATGTACTTGGAGGGCGATCCTTCCCAGCCGGGGAATATTCCCAACTTTATTGCTTATGAAGCCTCTTATGCGAACGCGGATCACTTTGTCTGGAACTTAGAGCACGAATACGTGCATTACTTAGATGGTCGATTTGATCTCTATGGAGGGTTTAGTCATCCAACTGAAAAAATAGTGTGGTGGAGTGAAGGCATTGCAGAGTATGTCGCTCAAGAAAATGACAACCAAGCAGCACTTGAGACGATTCTAGACGGCTCGACATATACCTTAAGTGAGATTTTCGAGACTACTTATGATGGGTTTGATGTCGATCGAATTTATCGTTGGGGGTACTTAGCTGTACGTTTTATGTTTGAAAATCATAAAGATGACGTAAACCAAATGCTGGTGGAAACACGCCAGGGGAATTGGAGCAATTACAAAGCAACGATCACCCAATGGGCGAATTTATATCAAAGTGAGTTTGAGCAGTGGCAGCAAGCCCTTGTCTCAAATGGTGCACCTAATGCAGTCATAACCGCAAACAGTAAGGGGAAAGTCGGTGAAAGCATTACATTTAGCAGTGAAAACAGTACAGACCCAAACGGGAAGATCGTCAGCGTCTTATGGGACTTCGGTGATGGCTCGACAAGTACACAAACCAAGCCGACGCACCAATATGGGAGTGAAGGGGAGTATTCGGTCAGTCTAAGTGTGACAGACAGTGAAGGCTTGACGGCAACCGCCACTCATAGTGTTGTTATCTCAACGTTGAGCGGTAATGACACATTGCCACAAGACTGTGCGGTGCAAAGTAAAGTAAGCGGTGGACGCCTAACAGCAGGAGAGCCTGTTTGCTTGGCAAATCAACAAACCATTTGGCTGAGTGTGCCAGCGGTGAATGAGAGCTCAAATCTGGCGATAACGACGGGGAACGGTACGGGCAACCTAAAGCTTGAATACAGTAACTCCGGTTGGCCGGATGATACTAATCGTCACGGGTGGTCAGATAATATTGGTAATGGAGAGTGTATTACGTTGTCAAATCAGAGTAACTACTGGGGCTACGTTAAAGTCTCTGGTGACTTTGAGAATGCCGCCATCGTCGTTGATTTTGATGCTCAGAAGTGTCGTCAGTAGGGCATTTTAACTGCATCATTTTAATTTAATTGATCGCCTCGCTAACATTGCGGGGCGTTTTTGTTTTTTACGCCGTTATCTCTATAAAAAAACCAGCCCGAAGGCTGGCAAACAAGGAGTTTGAGATGAAAATGAAAACGTTATAAAACTTGCTGATATCCTATTTCTCAATAAGTTGGGTTGTGCGTTGAAGCCAGTTTTTATCTTGCGCATCAAGAAAAGGGCTAAGCGCTTGATAGACTCGTGAATGGTAATGATTGAGCCAGTCTAGCTCTGCTTGATCTAGCATTGATAAGTCAAGGGCGTTGGTCGCAATTGGAGCAAGAGTGATGGTCTCAAAACCGTAAAACGTGCCGAACTCATTTTGTTCTACCTCTACAACTTTAAGAATGTTCTCTATTCTTACCCCGTACTCACCTTCGCGATAAACGCCTGGCTCATTAGTAATGACCATACCCGGTTTTAGTTCAACCTCGTGGTGGCTTTGCGAGAAATTTTGTGGGCCTTCGTGAACATTCAAGCAAATGCCCACGCCGTGTCCAGTGCCGCACTTGTAATCAATACCATGTTGCCATAAGACGCCACGCGCCATGATATCAAGATTGGCACCCGTAGAGCCTTTCATGAATCGAGTCTGAGTCAGTCGGATGACCGCTTTGAGCACCAAGGTATAATCTTTGCGCTGCTTAATGGTCGGTGACCCGAAGTGGAAAGTACGGGTGATGTCTGTTGTCCCGCCAAGGTATTGGCCACCAGAATCGACGAGAAAGAAGTTGCTTTCATTGACTGCCGCATTGCTTTCTTCATCGGCGGCATAATGCATTTTTGCCCCGTGAGCTGCGAAGCCTGCGATAGTGCGGAAACTGTCACTCACATAATGTCGGGTTTGACGGCGATAGTGATTCAGTTGTGCCTCAGCAGACAATTCTGTAACGAGTCCGCTTGGAACTTGCTCTTCGAGCCAGTTCATAAACCTTACGATTGCCACACCATCATCTGTTAATGCCTGTTCTAGGCTAGTTAGCTCGGTCGCATTTTTTATGGCCTTCATTGCCGTTACAGGGCAAGCCATTGGCTTTAGATTCACATTCCCTTCAATCGAACTCACCAATAAGCTGTCTGTGTGGGTCGGGTTAAAAGCGAGCGATAATCCCTCACATTGCTGATTCAAATACTGACTTACGTAGTTGTAATGGCGAATGTGTACACTCTGCTCGGTCAGCGCTCTTTCAACGTCTTGAGGCAGTTTGGCTTTATCAATAAACAGTGTCGCAAGTGATTGCTCTACGACTAGATAGGCTTCAGAAACTGGGCAGTAATTCGTATCACCACCTCGAATATTCATTGTCCACATGACATCATCTAGCGTTGACACTAATAAGCTATCTACTTGGTTCTCGGTTAACCAAGAACGGATTCTCGCTAACTTATTTTCAGTGTCAACGCCAGCAAAAGCGGTGGGGTGCTCGAATACGGGTGCACTTGGGCGAGGTGGTCTTTCAAGCCAAATCGGTGTGAGTAAATCCAGGTTGACAATGATCTTAATGTTTTTCGTTTCAAAGGCTTGTTTGAGGCCTTGATAAAAAGCGTAACTGATGGCGCGCCCGTCAACCGCGACAATACTGTTTTCTGGGAGCGTGGTAGCCAGCCATTTGGCAATTGTCGGCGTTTCTGGTTGTTTGGCTTTAAACAGTTCAAGTCCTGTGCCGTGTAACTGTTCTTCAGATTGAATATAGTAACGACCATCAGTCCACAGGCCACCACCTTGTTGGGTAATGACGACATCGCCTGCTGAGCCGGTAAAACCTGACATCCAGCTTCGCGCTAACCAATGATCCGCTGAGTGTTCACTGTTATGTGGGTCATTGTTGGTCACGATATATGCAGACACGTTGTAAAAGGACATTGCCTCACGCAATAACGTAAGGCGTTGGTTTACTGAGTTAGTATTGTTCATTAAATGGTTCCTAAAGTCATATTTGAGCAATAGATATGATGCTGCTCCGAGCCTGTTTTTATTGGGTTCTGTTGCCCGCATACTTCTGTTGCTTCTGGGCATCGAGTACGAAAAACGCAACCGCTCGGTGGATTAAGTGGAGAAGGAAGGTCGCCGGGCAATAGTTGTATTTCACGGTCACGTGCTAATTGCGGATTAGCTATCGGGACAGCAGATAACAGTGCTTTGGTGTAGGGGTGTTGTGCATCATCAAATACTTTATCGTAACGTCCTACTTCCATAGGTTTACCAAGATACATCACCATAACGCGGTCGCTGATATGGCGCACCACGCTTAAGTCATGCGCAATCATCACCAGTGTTAACCCCATTTCTTGTTTAAGATCATCTAGAAGATTGATGACCTGAGCTTGTATGGAGACATCTAGTGCACTAACGGGTTCATCACACACGACCAAATCTGGATTGAGAATTAATGCTCTGGCAATGCCCACACGCTGGCATTGACCTCCGGAAAATTCATGTGGATAGCGGTTTCGCTGGCTCGCTAAGAGACCCACTTTATCCATCATAGCGATGACACGCTTTTCTACCTCTGCCCGTTTAAGCTTTGGCTCGTGGGTGAGCAGTGGTTCGGCGATGCATTCTGAGATGGTTAACCTCGGATTCAAACAAGCGGATGGGTCTTGAAACACCATCTGAAATTCTCTGCGTCGAGAGGAAAGCTCTTTTTTACTAAACCCGAACATGTCTTGACCTTTCCAAGTCAACTCGCCATGTGTAGGTTCAATTAAGCGAAGTAAGGCGCGTGCAAGTGTTGATTTTCCGCAGCCTGATTCCCCCACAATGCCAAGTGTCTCACCTCGGTAAACATCTAAGTCGATACCATTGACCGCTTTCACGATTTTACGTCGACTTGGAATAAGATGACGTGAAACAGGAAAGTGGACGTTTAAATCACGAGCAGACATGAGGACTTCTTTTTTATTCATAACGCCTCCTTAAGCTTTTATTTGAATGGGAGTGATAACACTGGGTGCGTTAACGTGACAGGCAATGGACTGGCTCGTGTTTAATGGAGAAAACCGTGGGGTTTCGTATTGGCAACGCGTCTCTCGATGCTCGCACCGCTCTCTAAACGGACACCCTTGATGGTTAATCAACGCACTTGGTGGGTTACCTGGGATGGTTGGTAAACGCGGCATATCTTCAGTGATGGAAGGAATCGCCTTTAGCAGGCCTTGAGTGTAGGGGTGCGCAGGTTGAGCGAACAATGTCTCGGTATCTGATTGCTCCATTTTTTGACCACCATACATGACCAATACGCGATCACACATCTCGGCGACGACGCCCATATCGTGAGTGATCAGTAAAATAGCCGTATTGAACTCTTGTTGTAAGTCTCGTAATAGCGTCAAAATTTGAGCTTGAACGGTTACATCTAATGCGGTGGTTGGTTCGTCTGCAATTAACAACTCGGGCTTACACAACAATGCCATCGCTATCATGATTCGCTGACGCATTCCGCCAGATAATTCGTGAGGGTATTGATTCATCCTAGTTTCGGGAGAGGGAATACGCACCGCATCCAACATGTGAATCGATTCAATTTTTGCTTGTTTTCGGCTCATTCCTTTATGAATCATGAGAACTTCACAAAGCTGCTTGCCAATTTTCATGAATGGATTAAGTGACGTCATCGGATCTTGAAAGATCATTCCGATTTTCTCTGCTCGGATGCGGTTGAGCTGTTTTTTCGACATCGCGAGTAAATCATCACCGTGGAACATTGCGCTTCCAGACACGGCGCCGTTATCCGTGGTTAACCCCATTAATGCGAAAACAGACTGGCTTTTTCCCGAACCTGATTCCCCAACAATCCCAAGAGTTTCGCCCGCTTTAATCGAGTAGGAAAGATTACTGACCGCTTGCACTTGCCCATCTGGCGTATCGAAGCGCACGTTCATGTTTTCAATAGATAGCATGGGTTTGTCCTTATCGGTCTTTCGGGTCAAGAGCATCACGCAAGCCATCGCCGATGAAGTTAAAACAAAAGAGGGTGGCAACTAAAAACAGAGAGGGAAAAAGCAGCATCCACAATGCAACGTCAATCGTTTTTGCGCCTTCGGAGATTAGGATTCCCCAGCTCGTGTCTGGTGGTTGAACACCAAGCCCTAAGAAGCTCAAAAACGATTCGAACATAATGAATCCTGGTACCATTAATGAGGAATAAACCATCACGATCCCAAGCACATTAGGCAGAACATGGCGTCGGACAATTGTCAATTTAGAAACCCCAATAGAGTGTGCGGCTTCGATGAACTCTCTCTTTTTTAGACCGAAGGTGACACCACGTACAACACGGGCAATGCCCAGCCAAGATACCATTCCGATCACGATAAAAATCAGGTAGATGTTGTTGCCAAAAAGGGTAACAAACAGGATAACCATAAACATAAATGGCACCGAATCGAGCACCTCAATAATGCGCATCATTACGCTATCGACAACGCCGCCAAGATAGCCGGAAATACTTCCCCAAATCGTACCAATAACAACGGCGACTAAGGCGCCAACAAAACCTACCAAAATAGAGAGCCTGCCACCTTGCATCGTGCGAGCGAAAACATCTTGCCCGAGATCATCGGTACCAAAGTAATGGCCACTGATCAGTGAAGGTTTCCCTAGCTCGTATGGATCGATGAGCACTTCCCAGTCAATTTCATCATGGCCAAAAGCGGCAAGAGAGGGGCCGAAGGTGATGCATAAGGTAATGAACGCCAAAACATACACTGATGTCATCGCGGCTCTGTTTTTACGAAATCGAGTCCATGCATCCTGCCAAAGACTGCGACCTTCGACGGCTTCAATATTGTCGACGACTTGATCTTGAAGAGCTTGTGTATCCAGTTTTTTGATCGTTAACATGCCGGACTCCTAAACGCGTATACGAGGGTCGATAATCGTATATAGCAAGTCGACCACAAGGTTAAAGAAGATAGTGAGTGAAGCGACAATCAGAGTAATGCCCATTACTAGGCCGTAGTCGCGGTTGAGAGCCCCAGACACAAAGTGTTGTCCCATGCCACCCGTACCAAAGAAAATGTCGATAATTACCGAGCCTGTCACGACAGACACAAACGCAGGGCCGAGCATCGCAACGACGGGAATCAGGGATGGTCGCAAAGCGTGATGGAATAAAATGTAGGTTGTGGACAAACCTTTGGCCTTTGCCGTTCGAATGTATGGTTGGTTGAGTGTTTCAATCATTGCGCCACGCATGACGCGTGCAATACTCGCAATGGAGCCAATCGCCAGGCTGAGCACGGGAAGAACAAGAAAAGCCAGCTTTCCTCCTTCCCAACCACCAGCAGGGAACCAGCCGAGCTGAATAGCGAAGATCATGACTAAAACTGGAGCAAGAACGAAGGCCGGCACCACAACTCCAGTCATCGAAAGTGTCATCAGGCCGTAATCTAGGCGGCTATTTCGGTTCAATGCCGCAATGGTGCCAAGCAACATGCCAAGTGGAACGGAAATACAAAAGGAGAGTACGCCTAATACTGCTGAAACTGGCCATGATTGTGCGACGAGCTGTGTAACACTGAAGTCTTGATAAACGAAGCTCGGACCGAGATCTCCTTGTATGAAATTACCAATGTAAATCCAAAACTGAGTAAGGAAGGGCTGGTCCAAATGGAATTTTGCTTCGATATTCGCACGTACCACCTCTGGCATAGGCCGTTCCATATCAAATGGCCCCCCTGGTGCAATGTGCATCAGCCAAAATGATACGAGTGCGATGAATAGAAGCGTGGGGATAGCGATAGCTAATCGCTTAACAATGTACCAAATCATGATCCATCATCCTTTGGTCATCCGAAATCACTTCGAACGGTTATGAATAAAAAATGGTCTGAGCTCAGGTTGCCTTCTCCACCGAGAAATATGAGGAACGGCAAGTAAACATTGAACTTGCCGACTCAGACCGAAAACATGCTTTTAGTGGGCTTTTACATAGACATTCTTGCGGTAGTACGACGACTCAGGGTTTGTCAGTTCGTAGCCGCCCACGTAAGGCTTGATGAGGTATTGATCGTTACCCGGACGATAAATAGGAATAATGGCCATGTCTTCAATCAGCATGCTTTCTGCTTGTAGATACAGTTCTGATGGGTTGCTCATGGTCTTTGAGCGAGCCATTAACTCGTCGTATTGCGGGTTGTTATAACGAGAATCGTTGTACTCGCCACTAGAAACGAAGATATCCAACCATGTAGAGGCTTCATTGTAGTCAGCCGTCCAGCCGCCGCGAGTAATGTCGGTCGGCTCTTTAAGTGCGTAGAACACTTTCGGTTCTAGCTGTTTTATCGTGACTTGCGCACCCAATCGGCTTTTCCACATGCCTGCCATGGTGGTTGCCATTTTTACGTCCATCGAGAAAGTTGGTACGGTAAACGTCAACTTAAGCGGATTGCTTTTATCGTATCCAGCTTCTGACAGTAATTGCTGCGCTTTTTCGATACGTTTATGACGGTTCCAAGTTGCGAACTCAGGAGTGTGAGATTTAAAACCATCTGTTTGAGGTGGCACAAGGGTATACATTGGAACCCCACCGTTTCTCAAGATAGCACTCGTTAACAGTTGACGGTCAATGGCATATGAGAGGGCTTTACGGACCCGCACGTCTTTTGTTGGTCCTTGTTGAGTGTTGAGGTAATAGAATGTGGAGCCAAGAGACGCACTGGTGCTTGCCACTTCTTGTGGGCGTTGTTGAATTAACTTTTTCTTCTGAGCGGCAGGAATGGAAACCGCTTGGTCTATCTCACCGGCTAGGTAGCGGTTTAGCACTACGTTTGCATCACCAATTGGTAGCCAGGTGACTTTTTCCAGCACTACATTGCTTGCGTCCCAGTAATGTGGGTTTTTAACCATCACCAGTTTTTCGTTAACTTTCCATTCAGAGACAGTAAACGCACCATTTGTAACGATATGCTCAGGCTGGGTCCAACGGTTGCCATGTTTTTCAACGGTCGCTTTGTGAACGGGGGCAAGCACTGGATGACTTAATAGTTTCGTAAAGAAGGGAATAGGCTCTTCGAGTGTTACCTGGAATGTTTTTTCATCCAGCGCCTTCACGCCCAAGGACTCGGGTTCGGCTTCGCCCTTCATAATCGCTTGCGAGTTTTCGATATTTGGAATGGCCGCAAACCAAGCGTAGGGTGAAGCAGTGCTTGGATTCAGTAAGCGTTGCCAGCTGTAGACAAAATCTTGTGCAGTGACCGTTTCGCCATTTGACCATTTTGCATCACGTAAGTGGAAAGTATAAACCGTATTGTTGTCATTGACTGACCAAGACTCAGCAACACCAGGAATGGTTTTACCTTGCTTATCTTGAATGACCAGACCTTCAAACAGGTCTCGACCGAGATTAAAAGCGGGCTCTGCGGCTTGCTTGGCTGGGTCAATAGAAGTAACTTCAGCTCCATTGTTTAGCGTAATTTCTTGTATCTCATCGAGGGTCACACCTGCGGGATACGGTGCGGCATAGCTTGATGTTGCCAGTATTGGACTCATCATCGACGCTAATAAAAGCAACTTAGGTAATTTCATCCTTGTCTCACTCTTTTCATCCTGAAAGATGTCAAAAATGTATATTGTATAAATTGTCTACACAATCGAGTTTTAACATTACTGTAACAGGGTGTCAGGTGTTGAGCTGTCTGGTCTCAAAAAGTGAGCTAGGGGAATTTCTTTGAAGATCTGATATCAAGTTGGCATGACGGGAAGTAATTTTGCTTCGATACAAATTAAAATCCCCTTCAAGCACAGGCTAGAAGGGGAAGATAGTCAGTCTGCTCTTCAAAAGGCATGACGTTAACTGACTAGGAAATGTTTCACGAACTCAGTGATTTTGACCATATCACTTACCGCGATAAACTCTTCTGTCGTGTGTACTTTTGCCATGCCAGTTGAAAGATTGACCGTTGTGAGACCTTTCTTGTTAAAGTTGTTGGCATCGCTACCGCCGCCAGTGCCTTTTGTGAAGGCGTCAATTCCCAACTCTGAAAACGCTGCTTTTATAGCGTTTACGTGCGGGTGGTTTTCTTCAATAACAAAAGCGTCGTAGGCTCGGCTAGATTCAATGTCGACTTCTGCACCGTGTTTTTCACAGACAGACTCTAATGTTGAGATCATATGATTGACCTGAGCATCTAGTTTATCGCCATTCAGGGAGCGTGCTTCTGCCACGATTTTTAATTCAGGCATAACAATGTTTGTGGCCTGACCGCCATTCACTATACCGATGTTGGCTGTCGTTTCTTCGTCGATGCGAAGCAGCTTCATTTGGTTGATGGCATCTGCCGCCACCATGATCGCACTGATGCCTTCTTCTGGCGCAAGCCCTGCATGTGCTGGTCGACCTTTGATTGTTGCCACGATTTTTTGCTGGCCTGGGGCTGCGGTCACAATAGTGCCAATAGGACCACCCGTATCTAACACGACTGCTTCCGTTGAAGTGACGTGTGACATATCGAAGTATTGTGAACCGAATAAACCGCCTTCTTCATACACGGTGAAAGCAAGTTCTAACGTTTTGTGCTCACGGTTTTCCGCTTGAATACAACGAACGGCTTCCATGATAGCAGCAATACCAGATTTATCATCGCCACCAAGAATCGTATTGCCTTTTGAACGGATAACACCGTCTTCGATGATTGGCTCAATGCCAATGCCTGGAGTGACCGTATCCATATGACAGCTCATTAGGATAGAGCCGTCTTTTTTGCCGTCTAAACGGGCGTATAGGTTAAAGCCGTTAGAAATGTGCTTAGGCACTGGAAGCTTGTGCACGGTGAAGCCTAGGTCGCCTAGCTGCTCTGCCAGTGTTTCTGCAATTTGTTTTTCGTTTGTTGATTCGCTATCGATACGTACCAGTTGGCAAAAATGTTCAACTAAGCGTTCTTGATTAATGTGTGTCATTAGATGTCTCTTTTTCTGATCGAGCGTGAAGCCTTGTGGCTCGGCTCGATAGGGAACAGAGCACCACTTATGGCATAGTTACTTTTGAATAAAACTGAGGTGAATCAATAAAGGGGTATCCATGACACGATTCTGACCGATGAGTCCTTCGAACTGTATGAAGCGTCACGAAACATTACTTTCGATGTTTTGTAGGACCAAATGAATGAAGCAGATAGAAATAGGGGGCAATAGGCTTTCTATCCCTCTTTTACTTTTAAGCTACGTTGCCAAGATAAAATGCCAAAGTAACAACTTGTTTACATTTTTCATGTTGGCGTAAAGCCGAAAATATCAATCTAATATATTGAAAATAAGCAATTTGTTTGATGTTTACGAAAGTGGGTTCGATGTGCTCTCTGTGTGTAACATATATTTTACAATTATGCGTAAAAATCGCCAAGATAAAGATTTCTCCCCACGTATTCCAATTTCTCAAGACCTGCGCCAAGTTAGAAAAATAAGTCCAAACAAAAGCTACTGAGACAAGGAGAAAGTCATGGTTGATGCATATAACCCATTAGGAACAGACGGATTTGAGTTTGTTGAATATACCGCTGCTGACAACAAAGGCATTCAACAGCTTAAAGATCTGTTTATATCGTTAGGTTTTGCGGAGATTGCAAAGCATCGCTCAAAAGAAGCGTGGTTATATCGACAAGGTGACATTAGCTTTATTGTGAATGCGCAGCCGCATAGCCAAGCTGAGGGATTCGCCAAAGTTCACGGTCCGTCGGTTTGTGGCATGGCATTTCGTGTGAAAGACGCCACCGTTGCTCTGGCGCATGCGTTAGAGAATGGCGGTAAAGAATATAAAACGGAAATTGGGCCGATGGAGCTAAGCATTCCTGCTATTTATGGCATCGGTGAAAGCTTGCTTTATTTTGTCGATCGTTATGGAAAGCAGAGCATCTATGATGTCGATTTTCGTTTTTATAATGATGCTGATGAGCGTTTATCAAAAGCGAATGTTGGTCTTTACGAAATCGACCACTTAACGCACAACGTTAAGCAAGGCAACATGGATGTCTGGTCTGGTTTCTATGAGCGCATTGGTAATTTCCGCGAAATTCGTTATTTCGATATCGAAGGTAAGCTGACTGGTCTTGTCAGCCGTGCGATGACCGCACCTTGCGGCAAAATCCGAATTCCTATCAATGAGTCGTCAGATGATAAATCACAGATTGAAGAGTTTATCCGTGAATACAATGGCGAAGGTATTCAACACATCGCATTGACCACTGACGACATCTACGAAACGGTCAAAACCTTGCGTGAGCGAGGCATGGACTTTATGCCAACGCCAGATACTTATTACGAGAAAGTCGATCAGCGTGTTGAAGGTCACGGTGAAGATGTAAGCAAGCTTCGTGATTTGCAGATTCTTATTGATGGTGCACCAACGAAAGATGGCATCTTGCTACAAATCTTTACTCAAACCGTTATCGGCCCTGTGTTCTTCGAAATCATCCAACGTAAAGGCAATGAAGGCTTTGGCGAGGGTAACTTCAAAGCGTTGTTTGAATCGATAGAAGAAGACCAAATTCGTCGAGGAGTATTGAGCGATGCATAAATGGATCACATTCCCTCACCGGGAGGGAGTGTGCTCTAAACAAGCGCATGCTGACTTCCCGGAAGAGGCAATTTATGAACGTGAGGCAGGTCGAAGTGGCTTCTTCGGCCCCGCAACACATTTTCATCATCAACATGCCCCAACGGGGTGGTCTGAGTGGGAGGGAGAGCTACGTCCACGAGCGTTCGATTTTAATCTAGTCGAGAAAGCCAGCCATATTACCCCGTGGGCAGTCCCGCATCTATTACACAACGCGAATTGTAAAGTTCGTGTTTGGCGTATGGATGAAAAAATGGACTTCTTGGTGAGAAATGCAGATGGCGACGAACTGCTATTCATCCACCAAGGTACGGCAGATCTCTACTGTGATTATGGTCATTTGAAAGTGAGCGAAGGGGATTATGTCATGATCCCGCGCTCAACGAGCTGGCGTTTAGAACCAAGCGAGCCGATGTTCATTCTGATGATTGAAAACACCGATGCGGCTTATACATTGCCCGAAAAAGGCATGGTTGGAAACCACGCGGTGTTTGATCCAGCGGTTTTAGAAACGCCGTCGATCAACGATCAGTTCCGTGCTCAATATTCTGAGAATCAAACACAGGTTCAGGTGAAACGCCACGATAAAGTCAGTGTTATCACTTACCCATTCAACCCGTTGGATGCGATTGGGTGGCATGGTGATTTGGCGGTAGTAAAAGTGAACTGGCGTGATATTCGTCCACTTATGTCACATCGTTACCATTTACCGCCTTCTGCACATACTACATTTGTAGGAGCAGGATTTGTGGTGTGTACCTTCGTTCCTCGCCCAATTGAAAGTGATCCTGGAGCGCTCAAAGTACCGTTCTACCACAACAATGACGATTATGACGAAGTCTTGTTCTACCATGCAGGTGATTTTTTCAGCCGTGACAACATTGAAGCAGGCATGGTGACATTCCATCCAGCAGGATTTACGCATGGTCCTCACCCGAAAGCATTCAAAGCAGGGCGAGAGCATAAGAAGACTTTCACCGACGAAGTTGCGGTCATGATTGATACGCGTCACGCACTTCAGTTTTCGGATGAGCTGGAAAAAGTAGAAAACAAAGAATACGTCTATAGCTGGCAAGAGAAGTAAGAGGCAAGGATGAAATTAGCAACCAAGAAAAATGGCACTCGTGACGGTTTGTTGATGGTCGTGAGCAAAGACTTAACGCGCTGCGTACCAGCGACAGAAATTTTCCACCCCATGAACTTAGCACCGACGATGCAGGTGGCACTTGATAACTGGGATACGCTAGCACCGCAACTGGAAGAGCTATACGTTGCACTGAACAATGGCACGGTTGCAGGGTATGAAGAGTTTGAAGCGCACTACTGCGAGTCGCCGCTTCCTCGCGCTTATCAGTGGGCTGATGGCAGTGCTTACGTAAACCACGTTGAGTTGGTTCGAAAAGCTCGCGGCGCTGAAATGCCAGAGAGTTTTTGGACGGATCCGTTGATGTACCAAGGAGGCTCTGATGCCTTTATTGGTCCTTGTGACAACATCGAGTTTGCGAGTGATGAATGGGGTATTGATTTCGAAGGTGAAGTGGCTGTGGTAACTGGTGACGTACCAATGGGCGCGAGTGTTGCAGAGGCTCAGGAGTCGATTCGTTTGATCATGCTGGTGAATGATGTCTCACTGCGTGGGCTAATTCCCGCAGAATTAGCTAAAGGGTTTGGTTTTTTCCAATCTAAACCTTCTTCTGCGTTTTCTCCTGTGGCAGTAACACCTGACGAACTAGGCGATGCGTGGTACGAAAACAAAGTGCATTTACCATTGGTCTCGACCTACAACCACAAGCCGTTTGGTCGCCCGAATGCAGGTATCGATATGACGTTTGATTTCGCAGACTTAATTGTTCACGCGACTAAAACGCGCCCGCTATCTGCTGGGGCGATTATAGGCTCAGGTACGGTATCCAACAAGCAGGGAACGGAACATGGCACTTCTATTGAAGAAGGTGGCGTTGGCTATTCATGTATCGCGGAAGTTCGCATGATTGAAACCATTCGTGATGGTAAACCGTCGACTAACTTCATGTCGTTTGGCGACTCAATCAAACTGGAAATGTTCGATGCGGATGGCAACAACATCTTTGGCTCGATTGACCAACAAGTTAGCCAATATCTCAAGCATTAAGAGCGCCAGTTGGGAGACGATATGAGCGATAGCATGGTTTTGTACGGATATTGGCGGTCTTCAGCGGCGTATCGTGTGCGTATTTGTTTGAATCTTAAAGAGCTATTGTATGATTCAAAATCGGTACACTTGGTGCGCAATGGTGGCGAACAACACAGTGACGAGTACCATGATTTAAACGCTTCTGAACTGGTTCCTTTGCTGGTGGATGGGGAGGTTCAGTTAACCCAGTCACTGGCGATCATTCAATACTTAGAAGAACACTACCCGAATGTCACTGTGATCCCCGAGCAAACGCCGCTTCGATACCAAGCGCTAGCTTTGGCTCAGGATATTGCAATGGAGATTCATCCCCTGAATAACTTAAGAGTTCTACAGTATTTAGAGGGGGAGTTAGCTTGCGAGCCAGAGCGCAAAGTAGCTTGGATTCATCACTGGATCCACAAAGGTTTTACAGCATTAGAAGAGAAACTTCAGATGCATCGTAAACTAAATGGTGATTGCAAGTTTAGCCTGACAAGCTCGCCATCTATTGTCGATATTTGTCTGGTACCACAATTTTATAACGCACAACGCTTTGGTGTAGATACCTCTCTTTATCCAACCATTAACGCTGTTGTGCAGTCATGCAATCAACTGCCAGCTTTTATTGATGCGATGCCAGAGAATCAGCCAGACGCTAATAGTTGATTCTTAGCATACATAATGTATTAACAAAATTTAAACGAGCCAATCCAAGTGTGTGATTGGCTCGTTTTTATTGGTGAGCAAAATTTTCTGTTTCTCGCTATCGTCGTGGCGCCTCAAAATTGCGAGGTTTTGTTGCTCTGCATAACATTTCCATTTACGCTTTGAGCAACAAGTTGTTTTGGATGCACTTTATTTATGACCAACATTTTTATCATTGTTGTTCTTCTGGTTTTATTCTTCTTTGTTATTCAAAAGTACGTGATTAAGCACGATGACACGCGTGATTATCCTTATCGCTCGAAAGGCCCTCTGCTCAGAGGTCAAGAGGGTGCGTTCTATAATGCGTTAAGAGCGGCGGTAGGGGAGCATGCCGTAGTATTCGCGAAAGTAAACATGTCCAGTTTGGTTACGCCAAAAGAAATCAAAAATAAGAAGCAGTTTTTTGTCGCGAACAATCGTATATCTCGAAGCTATTTTGATTACGTTATTTGTGACCCAAGGACACTAGAGCCGCGCGTTATCGTTGAATTGGATAATGGGCAGGAGCTAAACAAGGGTAAGATAGAAAGACAAAAGTTATTGATTCATGTTTGTAAGACGGCCAACCTGCCTTTAATTGGCGCCTCGGTAAAGCACAGTTATCAAGTTGGGCGATTACGTCGTTTGCTTGCGGCACACATTGATTTGATTGAGCCCGATAAAGAAGTGCGTTTTTGTAAAAAATGCGGCAGTCCGATGATCATTAAAACCGCAAGCCAAGGTGAGTTCAAAGGGAGACGTTTCTTTACTTGTAGCCGTCAGCCGAATTGTACATACACCGAAAATTATAACGTTGTGTTTGAGGCGGACGATTAAACACGACAATTAACCAGCAGAAACAAGGGGCTTTGATTAGAGATGATCAAAGCCTTTTTTGTATCTGTCCTCAAGGCAAGACCTATACTTTGAAAAAGAGTGCAGAATAGGGCAGCCATATGCGATACGGATGGATTTTGTCAGCATTGTTCATCGCATCTAATGTTAGTGCGATACCTAATTTGAAACCACTGGAGTGTGAATTGACAGAGACACCCCAAGATCATTTCTTGTTTTACCGAGAGCAAATGGTTTACCACAGTGAGCAGTTTGTCATATTTCAAAACTTCAAAGGCAGGGTGAGCACTCAAGTGGACGTCAAAACAGGAGAGTTGATTCGTACAACCTATATCGGCGAACCATTTAAACCTAAATATCAGATTTTGTTCGGCACTTGCCCTAAGGTATCGCAAACCTTACAGATTTGGATGCTCAGTGAAGTGCCTTACGACAATTAAGTGAGATAATAAAAGTTATATAGATCACACTTTTAAACCCTGCAGGCTCAGTCCTTGTCGATAAAATCATCTGAAAACGCGTGTTGAGTTTACATTTTCGCCAAACGGTTCAAAGTTGGTAAATTTGTGCTTGCACCGTCGTTCGCTTATAGCTAATATCCTCGTCGTTCCAGAGAAATGCGTCCGTAGCTCAGCTGGTTAGAGTATCGCCTTGACATGGCGGGGGTCGGTGGTTCGAGTCCACTCGGACGCACCATTCTGAATTGAATGGTTAGGAACATAAAAATTTGGGTCCGTAGCTCAGTTGGTTAGAGTACTACCTTGACATGGTAGGGGTCGGCGATTCGAGTTCGCCCGGACCCACCAAATTTTAAAAAAGCCCACCTTTTGGTGGGCTTTTTTGTGTCTGTAATTCATTGATACTCAAATAAAACTACTTCTTTTCTTGTCCCTTGTTTTTGCTCTGCGTTAGCCCCTTGTTAAAGATAAAAGCGCACTACCTGATCCGCAACACAACCTCAAAACCCTAAATGCAATGCATAAGGTGTATACGCTTCAAACCCACTAGAGCCGTCTATAAATCATGTTGCGTGCCACTAGCCGTGGCATTAGAGACAATGACTATTAATCTAAATTATCTGGCGTGTGAAGATTGGTGCCGCATATTGTACATTTGTAGTCACCAGTCGCTTCGCCTTCCATTAATGAGCTAATTATTGCTGCAAATAGACCTGAGAAGAAACCTTTAGCTTTTTTCTCGGTCTTTTCCTGCGCTTTAGAGAAGCTTTCGTACCGATGCAGCGTTACTTCTTTACAATTACAGCAAAACGCTCTTGTCTCTTCAGAACCGTACATTTTTACCAATTGATTTACTCCCTGTAAGTTAATTTCCCCAAGTGGCGTTATGTTCAAGGGTAAGTCACACAAGACTGATGTGTGACTTACCCTAAACACTAAAACTAACGTAATGTAAAACACCACATGTTATGAATGATTATTTAACGCCTTGTTATCCGAGCTTGCTAACTCTGCTGATTGAATAGTTGTGGCAATAAGTTCTTCAAACAGCTCTAATTGCCCAGCAGGTATCAATTGATTTTGTATAGCTTTTCGTTTGTTTGAGTCAAATAGCCGCTCTGTTAACCAACCAATTAGATACATCAGTGAAAGACAGCCACCGGCCGTCGCTACATTACCGTCTATCACGAGAGGCAGATCCTGAACATCTCCTCCCATACTTTGTAGAACAGCCTTTGCATCTGGGTTTGTTGTTAATCGCTTGCCTTTTAGTAAACCGAGTTCATGGAGGATGAATGATCCCGCACAAATCGAACCTATTAGCTGCCTATTTGGATCAAGATTCAACGCTGACATAAATTCAGCATCTTTTAAAGCGGCTGGAATACCCTGTTTGCCGCTTGTAATAAGAACGACATCTTGATTCGTCACCTCAGAAAGGTGTCCGTCTGTTTTAACTTTCATACCGAGGTGGGAATGATGTTCAGATTTAGTTCCAAGTATACTTACTGTCCAACTGTCGGTTGTGCGCCCCAGCAAGTCATACATAAGAAAGAAATCGACATCCGTGAAATCATCAAATAAAACAACGCCGATTTTATACATAACATTTATCCTTTTGGACTTACTCGTAAGTCGCAAAATGTGTAGTAGGAGGGGAGGGGCATTCAATACGCAAGCTTCTACTGAGCACCTTAAACACCAAAGGCGGTGCAAACTAACAATGCCATGTGTGCCAAATCCCTATTATAAAACTTTGTTATGTTTGTTTTATGAGCCCGCCCAGAAAAACTCAACCCTAATACCACTTGGGTCGTAACACATTAAATGTTTTGCGGGTCCTGTTTTAACAAGCTCGGGACCAAACTCAATTTCGATTCCCGACGCCATAAATTGATCACGCAACTCATCGAGTTGCTTCTCAGTCTCTACCAGTAAAGCTAAGTGATGCAAACCAATATTCGTTTTTCTGTCAAATGGAGTGGCGGCATCAGCCTTAGCCGCCCATAGTGTAAGCATGATATGCCCATCACTCACAAATATTGCCGGGTAGTCTGGATTTCTTTTTACTTCACTCCAACCTAATTGTTCAGTGAAAAACTTCGCGCTTGCTTCTAGGTTAGATACGGTTAAACCTACGTGGTGTATGCCTTTTGTTAACACAGTCACTTTGTTTCCTTACTCGTTTTAATGGCTATCAAACAAAGATAACTCGATAAAAAGTAAGCATCAATACACATATATTGATTAACTTCGTCAATCTATTCGAATACGGTAATCCAACTGGAAACATAACATTGTAAACAAGAAACCCAATCTTGAACTAAAAATTAAACTTAGAGTTCATTCTTAAGTGCTGTATTAATCAAATACATTAATAGCCATAATATTTAAGCCAGCCTATAGGGCATATCATTCCATTAAAGGTTTGAATGTTCTTATTCAAGCTAACGTCTTCCAATTTGTAACAGTGAACAACATTACTAGTCGAAGTAGATGCTGGTGTTGAATACGTCACAGGTTTAGAAGCGTTTGCTTTATGTATTTCATGTGCTCGCTGCTGGTTTATCGCCACTTGATTCTTGTGATTGTTAACTTCTCGCAACCCAGATTCTAAGGGTAGGTGCCAATCCTTACATGTTGTTCCTAAACCATCATTCTGAGACTGATATTCTGATAACGCTACACGAGCTTCATTTACAGACTGATCGATATCGGACTGATCGACTAGCCAAGTAGAAAAAGAATAGTTAATGGCCTCTCGATAGTTTACGGATTGCTCTAAGCTATAAGCATCGGAGTGAAAACAGGCCTCTACCACTGCCCATTGAGTCGATAGGTTTGATAATACGTTTTCAGGTATAGGCTGAAGCTGGCTTTGCGTAGACTGGCAACCGGTTAGAAGAAAAGGGACAGGGAGTAGTTTTAGAAAAAATTTTTGGTTCATTTTAATTTTAAAATTAGTGCAATCTTTTTCATTATCATAATACAGGACGATTGAAGAAAGTAGCATTTCTATCAGTAAGGGAATATAGCTAACGCACTGATAAGGTGTGAGTAAAGCGATATCAAAGCCCTTAACACACCTTAACTACGAATACTACCGCATAACAAAGATGCTATGCGGTAGCGGTAGTATTCAGGCTTGAACAGTTTGTCGCACGTTGCTCTCGCCTGACAGCACGGAAATTCTCTCAAAATCTCGACTCGGGAAGTCAGGGTCTACGTACACAAACATACGACTTATCATTTTTCCTTCAAACTCAAATACACTACAAAAACGCCCTGTGGAAACTTTGTTGTCCGGCCAAGAGGTACCATCACTCATTACGCCGCCTTCCTGTCCTTCAACAATGACCTTGTTTCCAGCAGTCGTTATTTGAAAGCCGTCTATGTCGTGCCAGATACTAATCAACGAGCCACCAATCCTATTGCCAAACTCCACTAAGGCACTCTTTCCTTTC
Source organism: Vibrio sp. 2033 (assembly GCF_033339735.1). Taxonomy (NCBI): domain Bacteria; kingdom Pseudomonadati; phylum Pseudomonadota; class Gammaproteobacteria; order Vibrionales; family Vibrionaceae; genus Vibrio; species Vibrio sp. 2033. Next base: position 290,866 of record NZ_JAWOVC010000001.1, on the reverse strand, counting down.
GCTTGCCCAAATTTAGGAAAGAAAAAATCAACATCCTCTGAGAATAGATCCAGATAGCTAGGATCACCGGCATCTATTTTCTCGAAATACTTAACTACTAGCCCAACTAAATCGTCTTTTTCCATAATTATTTCACACCCATATTAGCTTTACGCACAACGCAGGGTTAAGTAGTAAGCGGAGCGACCACTCAACCTGAACGTTTGCATCTTAAACACCGAGTACATTTAAACTGAAATTGCCAAGAGTTGCGAATCTTATTGAAGTGCTTTGTTAGATGTAATCCGTTTAGCCTACGTATACTCCATTGAAGTACTCGACGCGTTCTAACGTCATTCTTAACTTACACTCTTCAATCTGGACACCTTGCCAGGGTGAGGGTGTGGAAGACAGGCCCGTAAATTCACATTCGGCGTCTCTGTATTTTAGCCAAGCTCTTTGGGCCTTTCGAAATGGCTCTACCAGTTCGGTCTGAGACCATGTTTTCCTTAGTGCTTTTTCTTCCTCACCTATTCTAGCGATTGCTTCCTTGTAACTTTCGTTAAGCTCTTTATCTGCAGATTCCATCTTCTTTTCTACACACTGATAACCAGCCATAACGCCCCCGCCTTTTACTTTGCAGGGATCTTCAACATCATCAGAAGCCAAGCAAGGTAAAGAAACCAACGCAAACATCATAAGTAATTTGTTCAAAATTGCCTCCAAGCTCCGAGTGCTTGTTAAACCGTTATCCGCTATTTTTCCTTTTTAATCATGCAGCTTTTTATCTGTGCCTTCAAAGATAAAATAGAAGGTTAGTGATTCTAGTGCCTAAACAGAAGGTAAAAGAGATTGATACACGGATTAAATGACGCCTTAATCTGAGTTACTTTTAGTGGGCGTTTTGTATCAATCTTTTCTGTGGAATCATTAGTTTGATGGCGACTGAGGACGTTAAGATGACTCCCATTGAATTTATTATCGCCCTGAAACACCTAGGTTGAATTAAGTGGTGACTATTCCCCTCCAATCATGAAGTTGGTTCAAAGGTAGGGCGATAAATGTTGCGATTCGTAATAAAAATTTATGCCAAGTGCAGTTCGCTATCGCGGCTTATATTGAGTTGGGCAATAACCTCTAATGATGTCTGAGTTTCGTAGCTTGTTGTGTTTTGTATTGCGCCCCGAAACCCTTTTACGCCACAATTTAAAGCTACTTGATTTGAGCCGGCTACGCATAAACTGAATCACGTCGGATTCATTCAAACCAAATTGAAATTCGATAGCCTCAAATGGGGTGCGGTCTTCCCATGCCATTTCTATTATTCTTGACTCAGTTTCCGAGGTCAGTTTCATTTCAAATAACCTATTTTAGAAAAGAGATTTCTACGACGGAAATTGAGTCTTGGTTCAAATGTTCTTATATGCGTGCTTAGTGTTTAGCGACTTAACACCTACAAAAACTTCTCAATGAGGACTTCGTCTACGTATTTCCCACGAACTTTTGCATGCTTCTTCGCGGTCCCTACGATTTCGAAGCCTTGTTTGAGATAGGCTGATAACGCTCGCTCATTATCGCCGCGAACGTACGCAAATAGTTTTTCGTAACCCTTTTGTTTGGCTACTTCGAATGTCGATTTGAAAAGCTGTTTAGACACACCTTGGCCACGAGCACCGTCACTAACAAACGTACCAATTATGCCAACATGGTCAAAAGCTTTTGTATATTGTGCAAATGGCTCGATATTTTGGAAACCTATGACTTGTGAGCTATTTTCGGATAAAGCGACTGTAAACACGCCCCGTTCTGGGAAATGAGTAATGAACTCTTTTTCTTCTTCAGGTGTGAAAGGCGTATCTAATACAGTGTATAAACCTTCAATAATGATGGGGTTGAGGACGTTTGTAATGCCTTCAGCATCACCTAAAGTTACCTGACGTACAATTAAATTCATGCCACTTAGCTCCTATTAAAATTAGGGCTGCTTTGTACATGAGTTGGAGACTTGCGGCAACAAGTAACGTCATTAAGTCGTAAAGAATATACCTATTACACTTAAACGGCGGTTAATAGTGCTGATTGTTACTTTAGTATTTCTGATATATCACTTTTTAAGTGACGGCTTAACTTCTACAGAATATTTCCACATCACGATCCCGTTTTCTACAAGATCATAACTCGCGCTTTGACCCTCGGAGTTGAGCACAAATACCGGCATTTCCATCCTTGACGTAGAGCCATCTTGGTTGCATGACATGGTAGCTTCAAGCTGTATACTATTTTTGCTCGGTTCTGAAAGGGTCCCTAAGTACGTGCAGCCGTCGACAAAACTGGTTTTGCTTTTTCCTTTAGAGGATATTTCAAAAGTCGGAAAAATGAATGTTGATTGAGGCTCTGTTACTACCACATTGACTTGATAGTTCGTCGCTGAAAAAGCATTGAAATGAGCTCCAAGCATAAGTAAGAACAAGATTTTTGATTTCATAAACTCTTCTTTATTTCGATATTACTAGTTTGGTTACGGCGCTATTAACGTGACCACTTAATCTAAAACTTTACTGCGGAAGCATTAAAAAGGATACAAAGGTAGAGTAGTTGAATATGGTTAATCGGCCGTAAATAGTTTTATTAAGCGATCTTACATACCTAAAAGAGGTAAGTTCTTTCGCTTTTGATAGGTTAATGCTAATTCTAAACAGGTCTTGATTGAAGCTTCTGGCAAAGGTGCTGATAAAGATAGAATTATTGCTCGATTACCCTGAAACTCAAGTGAGTCACTATACAGTTCGCGGAATGTGTCGACGAGCTTAGTTTGGCAATTAAAGAACAGATAATAACGACTAGGCGTTTTCTGTTTCCAATCCATCCTTACCGGGCTACCTGTTTTCACACTGTAGCTTGGCTCTCCCCATTTTAGAGATTCTTCAACTTCCCCCAGTTTTAATTCAGAAGCGATAGTTAAGACGATATTTCGTAGCTCTTCTATCCGAATACGCACATGTTTTGGATACTCATCAAATCTTGCCTTCACTGCATGGTTCATTAGTATCTCCTATAAATAGCGCTGTTTTGGGGTGAAGCCCAAGCGTACTTTGGCTATGTAGCAATTACGTCATAATGTTATTAATCAATAAATCTAGCACATAGCCAAAATACTAAGCGTAAGGGTTTCCCTCGGTTACGTTTAGGATGCTCTGGGTGAAAACATGATGATTGACATGCCAAGCATAGCGACAGAAACCCCCACTATGTCCCAGAGCGTTGGTCGAACGCCGTCGATACACCACAACCATAGAATTGCGACAAAAATATAGACACCACCGTAAGCGGCATAAACTCTGCCAGTTGCGGTAGGATGTAAAGATAGAAGCCAAGCAAACATAGCAAGGCATAGCGCTGCTGGTACCAAAAGCCAAACTGACTTATCTTCCTTTAACCAGAGATAAGGTAAGTAGCAGCCTAATATTTCTGCAATGGCGGTTATAAAGAAAAGCCCAATGGTTTTGACTTCAGTCACTTAAACATTCCTATCTTTCTCTACAAATATATGATGCTTGTTAAATGGGCAATTGTTCGGCTCATTACATTTCGCCCAGCTTAATCTTGGATTGAGCCTCACTCACGGTTTGTTTACCGAATAACAGATCCATCATCGAAATGATTCGTTTGTTGTCTTTACCCCATTTATCTGGATTCGCGCTGTTTGGTGCTTTAAATTCAACTTGTCCTACTTTTTCGTTATTTTTGTAGGCTTTGATCTGAGCATCAGCGATAAATGTTCTAAAATCCCAGCTCCAGCGTGATACGTAAGTAAGTGTTAGCTCAGAGCTAACAGGAGGCGTGCCGTCGCTTACGACTGTGCATTTATGGGCGGTATCCAAACACCAGTCTTGCATCGAATCTAAGAAAACATCTCGCGTGGCGTTGTCTTTTACGATGGTGATTTCCTTGCTCTGATTTTCTTTCGAGATTGTTTCTACCGTATACTTTGGTGCCGCACATGCAGCTAATAGAATAGGCAAGCTTAGAATGATGAGTTTTTTGTGCATCTTATGTCTCTTTTTTTTAAATTTATATATTCAAACAACTTCAAGATACTGAGTTCAACGAGAATAACTAACAAGCATGGCAACTGTTATTAACAAAACCTTTAGAGTAGAAGGGTTTGTTTCGGGAGTATGCCAATGTCTCGATGCAAAATAATTAGTAAGAGATTGCTATTGCGTTATGTTAACTCTTGAACTTATGTCCGTATCAATGTCCAGAATTCTTCGCATTGAAGTTTTTGAAGTGCAATTCTAACGGAATTTTAAATTGCTGCATAATGCTCAATTAAGAGGAATAGGGGAGCTTATCGTTAAACATAACGTGTAGTGCTGTAAATTCGTCCCTAAGACTAAGCTAAAAGGGCCTAATGTTTTAAAATAGCTTCTTGTCTATTCTGTTGTGTGAGTTTTCAATGTTGTCTCATACTAGCCACTTAAAAGAGCGCTGTAAGAACTCGTCTGCATTATCAAGGACGATTTCACCGTGAGCCATAACCAATATATTAGGTTTCCAAGACAGCAATTTATTTAAGTGTTTTCGAGCCTCTTGTTTGCTAAACATAAAACTTAGGCGCCAATCCAAAGGCATTTTTCCATTCGGAGCAAGAATACCGGCCCCTTTAGCCACAAACCGCTGCCAGTAGTTAAAGTCCTGGCCAGAAAAATTCTCGACGAGGTCAGTAACAATTAAGGTCTTTGAAAGTCGATGATAAAACACACACTCTTCCATTAATGGAGAGCCAGAAAATAGTTCTTGTTCAACCTCAGAGTTCCAAGCATTACCGCCTTGGTTAAGTGAAGCGTGAAAGTGTATATCACGGCACTTCTTAATGACTTCATCTGTGCCATAAACTTCTGCGCTAGGATAGGCAAATACCCATTCAGATAAGAACAAGTGGTGTAAATGATTAGGAGCGATTAAGTATTTCACTTGGCCTAGATTGTTGATTTGCTCTCTAATCGAATTTGATAACTTAATTGGACTATGAACCCAAAGGCCACCATCAGAAAGCCTAACAATAGTCATACGAGTGGTGTATGGGAGTCCTAAGAATTGGACGGGATCTCCGTCAAATATCCATATCTCATGGGCTAACTTTTTCATGTCTCTCCAACCGTTAACACTGTATTAAGGCGGCATTTTAGTTACTCAAAAGCTGCCTTGCTGCACAATAAACGCTTCGCTAAGCGTAAACCAAAAATATTAGGTTTACCAAACCCTTATTGAGTGCAGTTGTATATCTTTGAGTATTTTTATACTGAACGGGCGTAAAGTAGTTTTAAGAGGATCATTTGACTTGATAGAACAAAACCCCGCTATTTTTGAGCAGGGTTTTGCAATTAGATAAAGGGGCTAACCGATGATGAAGAAGAAAATCGCGGTTGCAACAATACCAATCAACGCATAAGGAAACTGTGTGGTTGCGTGTTGCATTGCTGTACAGCCTGAACCTTGTGCAGATAACACGGTTGAGTCACTAAAGAAACAAGAGTGGCTCCCTGCCGCTGATGCTGAAAGCAGCGCTGCAACGGTTAAGTGTAGAGGCACACCAAGCTGTTCGCCCAAAGGTAGAACAATTGGCATCGCTACTGCAAACGTTCCCCAAGACGATGCCGTTGCAAATACCAACGCGCCCGTAATCATAAAGATAATCGCAGGGAAGTAAGACGCTGACAGGTAAGGGCTGACGGTCTCAATGACATACTGCGTGACGCCCAATGAGTCGTTGACCGATTTCAACATGAAACCACCAATAACGGTCGCAAGCGGCAGTAGCATAACTTTAATGCCATCATAAACAGCTTCGAACATGTCGTTCATCGAGATCAGTTTTTGTGCGCCGTAAAAGCTAATAGTAAAGATTAACGCGACGAAAACACCAGCAAGTAGATCGATACCAAAATACCAACTTGCGGCAACAAGTACGATCATTGGTAACAAGAAGTTGACAAGGCCCATGGTTGGGTTGGTATGTGCAGATACATCGGGACCAAAGTCGACATCTGTTGCACCGTCTGGACGAACTTGACCATTCTTCGCACGCTTTTCTGCCTTTTTCATCGCGCCTAGATCTGGGACCTTTTCCATTGCAACCAGCAAAACAATCACCAGCGTTACCCAGCCGTAAGCCATGTATGGAATAGCTTCAATGTATGCTTTGATACCATCTCCCGCTTCTGCTACTCCGTTTGCTTCTAGCAAAGAACTGAAGAAAATTGCCCAAGTGGAAATTGGTACGAGGATACAGATAGGTGCGGCGGTTGAATCCACAAGATATGAGAGCTTTTCACGCGAGATTTGGTAGCCGTCCGTAACTTTTTTCATTGAGGAAGAAATTGCAATCGCATTCAAATAATCGTCGATAAAGATCAGAATACCTAACGCAAAGGTCATCAGCATCGATTGCTTACGGCTTTTTACTTTCGTGACCAGCATGTCGGAGAAGCTTAAGATACTGCCGCCTTTCTCCAAAATAGCAATTAGGCCGCCCATCAAACCACAAACGAGGATGATCCAGGCGATAGTTTCATCCATCATTACACTCATGGAAATATCAACAATCTGTTCCACCGCTTCAGTTGGGTTAAGCAGAAGAACACCGGCAATAGCGCCGCTAAAGAGGGCTTCCACAGTTCGGTGTGTTGTCAGCGCAAAGACCAATACCAACGCCGTTGGTAAAAGACTCATCCATCCGTAGGCTTCGCCTTCCTCATGGTTCAAACCGATTGTGGTAAAAAAGACAAACGTCGCAACCGAGATTAAAGAAACAATAATGTGTTGAGAGTTGATTTTAAGAGGCGCATCCAGCGCCTTGGTCTGCGTAGTCATAAAGTTCATTTCCTTTGTTTATGCCGAGTGCAACATCCAGTCGATTTCCAATGGAGTAATCGCTCGCTCAAATTCTGCGAGTTCACTCTGTTTGCAAGCTAGATACAAATCGATAAAGTCTCTTGAGATGTATTGAGCTAGCTCACTGTGCTCCAGTCGCTCTAGAGCTTCTGACATACGCAGAGGTAACTCAATTGCATCATCACTGAGAGTCGGTGGACATTGATCTTTGGTGTAGCTTTCACTCGCTAATACTGCGGAAAGTACTACTGCAGCGAGAATGTATGGGTTAACGTCAGCGCCTGCTATACGATGCTCTATACGGCGATTTTTGCTATCGCTGATAGGCACACGCAACGCAACACCGCGGTGGTTTTCTCCCCAATCGGCTTTGGTTGGGACGTAAGCGCCAGTAACAAAGCGACGGTAAGAGTTAACGTTAGGACAGATTAGGGCCATGGCATCGGATGTTTGTGACAGCATCGCTGCCATGGTTTGATAGAAGAAGGCGCTCGCTTGACCGTCTGATTGGCTAAAGTGGTTGTTACCATCTGTATCAACCAAGCTGAGATGAATGTGCATGCCATTACCCGCTTGCTCACTAAAAGGTTTCGCCATAAATGTGGCGTCAAATCCGTGCTGATGAGCGACCTGGCGAATCAAGCGTTTTGCGATGATGATTTCATCACATGCTCGAAGTACATCTTTAGAATGGTTGAAGTTGATTTCGAACTGCCCTGGTGCCGATTCAGATAGGGCTCCGGAAGTGTTTAAACCTTGTTCTAATGCAATTCGATTAAGGTCGGCCAAGAAATCAGCGTAGTCATCTAGTCCATCAAGGTCGTAAACCTCGGTATCTTTTTCTCGAGTTTTTTTTGTGGGGTTAATTGCCGTTAATGGTTCGCCATTTTCGCCGCGGGTTTTGTCTATTAAATAGAACTCCAGCTCGAGCGCGACACAAGGATATTGGTCTTTAGCATGCAGTGTTTGCAATATAGAAGCGAGAATGTTTCGGATGAACAGTGGGTTAGGGTGCTGCCCGGTTTCATCCATCATACTAAGCAGTAGCTGACCAACTTGTTCTTTTGCCGTCGGCATTAAGGTGCCGCTGATTGGATAGCAGAGATTATCTGGTTCTCCGAGATCTTCTCCCAACCCGGCCGTTTCAACGACGTTACCTTTGGTATCTAGGGTGATGGTCGAAAGGGGGAGGGCAACACCTTTATTCAGTTTTTCTAGAGCATCTATCGGGATGCGTTTTCCTCTTGGGGTGGCATTTATATCGGTAAAGATGAGATCGATAAATTCAATATCGGGCCATTTTTGTTTAAAATTTTGTACTTCCTGTAGATACGATTCCATTTTCTTCTCCAAATAGCCTGACGAGTAGAAATTAGAAATAACCAAATTAACAAATAAATTACAGTACTCTGAGCGAGTTGTTTGTTTTTTAGGTTATTTTTAATTTAAACATGCACTTAAACTGTGTTTTTGATGTTTAACGGCTGGTTCTTATGTCTTTCTGTTAACTATTTTGTAACAGTTGGTTTTGTTTTGTTCAATATAATGAGCATAAATATTCAGTTTTGAAGCCTAAAAAGTGCGTCAGATCACGTTGTGACGATAATAATGGTCATCTGTGTTGATAATTTTGTACATGGTTTGTAGGGTTTGTGTTAAATAAATTGAACATGGACATATCATGGCAGATACACACAAACCCATCATTGGTGTGGTTAGCTGCGCTAAAGAGTTGGGTGGCTATCAGATACAAGCGGTCAACGACTTTTACCTTCGCGCCATAAAGGATTTTGGAGGGCTACCGATTATGTTGGCTCCCGACATGTCGGGCAATGACGTAACCACCATCCTAGACATATGTGATGGTTTTCTTTTTCCTGGCAGCCACTCTAACGTTGCGCCACATCGATACAATGCAACGCACGAAGAGAGCTACAAAGATGAAGCTCGTGATGAGCTCTCATTCACGTTAATTCGTCATGCGGTTGACCAAAACATTCCGTGCCTTGGTATTTGCCGTGGCTTTCAAGAGATGAATGTCGCACTCGGTGGCTCGTTAAACCCAGCCGTTCATGACTCCGGCTTCAATGACCATCGTGAAGCGCCTGTTGAAGATTTCGAACAAAAATACGCGCCAGCACACGCTGTGCTAGTTCAAAAACAGAGCTTATTTGAACAATGGCTGGTGCAAAATCATTGGGAAAACACCACCTTCTTTGAAGTGAACACACTACACAACCAAGGCGTCGATCAGCTTGCTCCTCTCTTACAAGTAGAAGCTAAAGCCCCGGATGGCTTGGTAGAAGCATTTAGTCTTCCTAATCAAAAATTTTTCGTTGGCGTGCAGTGGCACCCAGAATGGGAAGCAAAAACCAATCATTTCTCTCAAATTTTGTTCAATGAATTTATGATGGCTACCTCTCGTTAAACGTTTGGAGCTGTATGAATGGACAATCAAGAGATTGGTAAAAATATTGTTCAGTTACGAAAAAAACATGGATTGTCACAAAGGGAACTAGCCGAGCGCGCTGGTATTACCCACAGTGCAATCTCATCCATTGAAAATGGCAAAGTGAGCCCGTCGGTCAGCTCACTACAAAAAATCGTTAATGTATTTTCTTTATCGTTATCAGAGTTTTTCACTTTTGAACAACCTTCGAACGATGAAGTGAAAGTAGTCATCAAGCCGTCAGATCTTGTGGAAATCGGGAGCGAGACGGTGTCCATGAAACTGGTAACGAATGGCGACAAAGATCAAGTCATCGGATTCTTGATCGAGGAATACGCACCTTATGGAACCACTGGTGCGGCAGAAATCAAACACGAAGGCGAAGAGATTGGCACCGTATTAGAGGGTGAAATCACTCTGGAATATAAAGGGCAATCTCATGTCATAACAGCGGGCGAGTCGTACATTATTGATACGACGAAGCCCCATCGATTTACAAATCACACAGACAAGGCTTGTCGAATGATAAGTGCGCATACGCCAACCACATTTTAGTGGGGGCTTGCCTTGTGTGACCACAAGGAGAGCGTATGAAAACCCAAGAGCAATGGATTGAACTAAAAAACAATCTAAACATCGAAAACAGGGCGTACATTAACGGTGAATACAGTGCCGCTTTAACAGGGCAAACCATCCCGGTAGTTAACCCAGCAACAGATGAAATATTCACCGAAATCGCCCGTTGCCAAAATGAAGATGTTGATCTCGCGGTTTCATACGCTCGCCAAGCATTTCAATCCGGTCAGTGGAGCGAGAGCAGCCCAGCTCATCGCAAAGCAGTGCTTAAACAGTTTGCTGACTTGATTGATCAAAACCAAGAAGAATTGGCTCTGCTAGAAACGCTTGATACCGGTAAGCCTATCTCTCACAGCTTCTCTACCGATATCCCTGGTGCGGCGAGTGCATTACGCTGGTACGCAGAAGCAATCGACAAAGTATACGGCGAAGTTGCCCCAACCGAAAAAGATGTACACGCTTTTATTTCTCATCAACCAATTGGTGTGGTTGCTGCGGTTGTACCGTGGAACTTCCCCCTTTGGCTTGCGTGCTGGAAGCTTGGTCCTGCTTTAGCCGCTGGTAACAGCGTGATTCTAAAACCGTCAGAAAAATCTTCTCTCACCGCGATATTTCTAGGTCAACTTGCTTCTCAAGCGGGCTTACCAACAGGCGTTTTCCAAGTCGTGACGGGTTTTGGTCATGAAGCTGGCGACGCGCTGGCGAAACACCAAGACGTAGACTGCATCGCCTTCACAGGCTCGACGCGCATTGCAGGCCAACTGATGGTCAGCTCGGGTGAGAGCAACCTAAAGCGCGTGTTTGCAGAAGCGGGCGGCAAGAACGCGAACATCGTGTTTGAAGATTGTGATGATTTAGACCGCGCAGCAGCAGAAACCGCCGCAGGGTGTTTCTACAACCAAGGTGAGGTGTGCGTCGCGGCAACCCGCCTGCTTGTTCACGAAAGCATCAAAGATCAGTTCTTAGAAAAAGTTATTCAAGCGTCGAAAGCGTTCACGCCAAAAGACCCAATGGACCCAAGTTCATCCATGGGTGCACTCATCGACCAAGATCATAAATCAAAAGTATTGGAATACATCTCGTTAGGTGAATCAGAAGGTGCAAACGTACGTTGTGGCGGCGATGTCGATGGGCAGGGCGCATTTGTTTCCCCAACCATTTTAGACAACGTCGACAACAAGATGCGTGTCGCCCAAGAGGAAATTTTTGGTCCGGTGCTGTGTGTCATTCCATTCAAAGACGAAGCGCAAGCAATTGAGATTGCCAACGACTCGAAGTACGGCTTAGGCGCGGCACTCTGGAGTAGCAATATCAACCGCGTTCATCGCGTAGCAAAACGACTGCAAGCCGGCTCGGTTTGGGTCAACAACTACAACGAAGGTGATATGACGGTTCCATTTGGTGGATTCAAAATGAGCGGAAACGGTCGAGACAAGTCTCTCCACGCGATTGAAAAATTCACCGAAACCAAAACCACTTGGATTCGTCTCTATCCTTAAGCCTGCTGACGATTACGACAAATAAAGGAATAGTTCTATGAACAAGCATACGGATTCGTTCTACGCGCACTCTGTGCCAAACATGCCGGAATACCCACAGTTGCAAAACGACATCGAGTGCGATGTGTGTGTAGTCGGTGCGGGATTTTCTGGTCTTTCTTCTGCACTACACCTTGCAGAAAAAGGTTTTAAAGTCGTTGTGCTAGAAAGCGCAAAAGTGGGCTTTGGAGCAACTGGTCGTAACGGTGGCCAAATCGTTAACAGCTACAGCCGAGATGTTGACGTGATTGAAAGCCGTTACGACCAAAACCAAGCCAAAGCTCTGTGCGATATGATTTTTGAAGGCGGCGATATCATCCGTGGCCTGATTGACAAATACGACATCAACTGTGATTACAAGCAAGGCGGCTTGTTCACGGCACTGAACAGTAAACAACTCAAAGGGCTAGAAGAACATAAGAAGAACTGGGAGCGTTACGGCAACGACCAACTGACTCTGCTTGACGCAGGAGAGGTAGAACAAGCGGTAGGCACTAAAGTATACACTGGCGGCTTACTGGATATGCGCGGTGGTCACATTCACCCGCTTAAACTGGCATTGGGTGAAGCTGCTGCGTTTACGTCTCTAGGCGGTCAAATCTTTGAGCAGTCGGCGGTCGTGTCGATTGACAAAGGCGTTAACCCAGTAGTGAAAACAGCGCAAGGCAGCGTGAAAAGCAAGTACGTGGTATTGGCGGGTAACGCCTACCTTGGTGGTTTGGCACCAAACATCAGCAACAAAGCGATTCCGTGTGGCACACAAGTGGTGGCGACTCAGCCTTTGAGTGATGAGCAGTTAAAACAAGTGCTAACCAGTGACTACTGCGTTGAAGACTGTAACTACTTGCTTGACTACTTTCGCTTAACCGCCGACAAGCGTTTGTTGTTCGGAGGTGGCGTGGTTTACGGTGCACGTGACCCAGAAAACATCGAAGCACTGATCCGTCCGAAGATGGAGAAAGTCTTCCCACAATTGAAAGGCATCAAGATTGATTACACCTGGACGGGTAACTTCTTGCTGACTTACTCACGCATGCCACAATTTGGCTCGTTTGCAGACAACATTTACTACCTACAAGGCTACAGCGGTCACGGTGTCACGTGTACTCACCTAGCAGGTAAGTTGTTGGCTGAAACCTTGACTGGACACGCAGAACGCTTTGACGCGTTTGCTGCACTGAAACATTACTCCTTCCCGGGGGGCCGCCACTTCCAAATTCCGTTTACGGCAATGGGCGCGGCTTACTACAACCTACGTGACAAACTGGCGATTTAAGAGATAAGGAATATCCAATGAGCAAAGTAGTGAAATTTGCAGCCCTTCAACTGACGAAAAGCTGGGATCTGGAAGAAAATCTAGCTAAAGCCAAAAAGGCGATTCGTGAAGCAGCACAAAACGGTGCGAACGTGATTCTTCCTCAAGAGCTGTTCGCCGCGCCTTACTTCTGCAAAAAACAAGAAGCGAAGTATTTCGAGCTTGCAGAAGAGACTGCAAATAGCCACCTTATTCAGGAAATGAGCGCACTGGCGAAAGAACTCGGCGTGGTTATTCCTGTTAGCTACTTTGAAAAAGCGGGCAACACGTTTTTTAACTCGCTAGTGATGATAGATGCCGATGGCATGGTACTAGATAACTACCGCAAGTCACACATTCCTGACGGTCCGGGCTACAGTGAAAAGTACTACTTTAGCCCTGGCGATACCGGTTTCAAAGTGTGGCAAACCAAGTTCGGTAAGTTCGGTGCTGGCATTTGCTGGGATCAATGGTTTCCAGAGCTTGCGCGCAGCTTGGCTCTGCACGGCGCGGAAGCGATTTTCTATCCAACTGCAATCGGTTCTGAGCCTCAAGATCCAACACTGGACTCGCGTGATCACTGGCAACGTACAATGCAAGGTCACTCGGCAGCAAACCTCGTTCCAGTGATTGCGTCAAACCGAGTTGGTACTGAGGTCGATGATGGTATCGAGACCACGTTCTACGGCTCTTCTTTTATCACTGACCACACTGGTGCAAAAATTGCCGAAGCACCACGTGAAGGTGAAACCATCATTTACGCAGAAATCGATCTCGCTGCGATAGCGAAAGCGCGTTATGCGTGGGGCTTGTTCCGCGACCGTCGTCCAGACCTTTACACCAGCGTTGGCAAGTTAGCTGTTTAAAGAGGCGTTAGTATGAAGTTATCGACAACACCAGCGCAAGATGGCTTCTATTTTCCGGCTGAGTTTCAGCCGGTTAGTGAAGTTTGGCTAGCGTGGCCAGAAAGGAAAGACAATTGGCGTGATGACGCATTACCCGCGCAAGAAACCTTTGCCAGAATCGCGAACTTAATCGCGGAAGTGACCAAAGTGTGTGTGGCGGTGTGCTCGCACAACTTTGACCGAGCGCGTCAAATGCTTCACTCAGATGTACGTTTGGTGGAAATCCCATTTAACGATGCGTGGATGCGAGACATCGGGCCGACCGTGCTTGTTAACCAAGCGGGCGAGCGCCGTGGGATTAGTTGGCAATTTAACGCGTGGGGCGGCGAATACAACGGGCTTTACGATAACTGGCAACAGGACGATCTTGTCGCTGGCTCGGTGTGCGACATCATCGGTATAGATTATTACCGCGCACCGTTTGTACTTGAAGGTGGGGCGATTCACACCGATGGTGAAGGTACGCTTTACACCACAGAAGAGTGCTTACTCAGTCCGGGGCGAAATCCGCAATTGAGTAAAGCGCAAATCGAAGAGCAGTTAAAGGCGTATCTCGGTATCGAAAAAGTCATTTGGTTGCCAAATGGTTTATTCAATGACGAAACAGACGGCCATATCGACAACCTGATGCACGTTATCGCACCGGGTAAAGTGGTACTAAGTTGGACCGACGACCCAAGCGATCCGCAATACGCGTTGTCTCGTCAAGCGGAACAAGTACTGAAATCTCAGCACGATGCGAGAGGGCGCGAGATTGAAATTGTCCGTTTGCCATTACCGGGTCCGTTGCATTACAGCGAGCGCGAAGCCAATGGCATTGACGCCAGTTCAGGAATGAGTCGACAAGCTGGCGAACGCCTAAGTGCCTCTTATGCGAACTTTCTTATCGTCAACGAGCATGTGTTCTTGCCGATGCTGGACGAAGAGACCGACGCTATGGCGATCGATATTTTGCAAAACGCGATGCCGGAGTACCAAATCATCGCGATACCGTCGAGAGAGGTTTTACTTGGCGGAGGGAACATTCACTGCATTACGCAGCAGATCCCTGCTTAAACATAAACTCGCCGCTAGCTTAGCGGCGATGATGAGTTGTCAAAAGGAATGACCATGCAACAGATACAAAACCAAACCCTTGTTTCGTTTATGGTAGCGAACCCACAACAGGGCATTGCAGTGACTAATCCGGCGACCGGAGAACTCCTCGGGTACGCACCAGTCTCAACCGAAAACGACATTTTAAATGGCATTGAACGCGCCAGTGTGGCGCAGAAAGAATGGGCGGCACTGCCAGCAAAAATGCGTGCTGGCATGCTCAATCGTTGGTTCCAACTCCTGTTAGAAAACAAAGCCGACCTTGGCCGCTTAATGACGTTAGAGCAAGGTAAGCCGCTGGCTGAAGCTCAAGGTGAAGTGCTTTACGGCGCGAGCTTTATCGAATGGTTTGCTGAAGAAGCGAAACGTACCTACGGTGAGACGATTCCTGCCCCAAGTGCGGACAAGCGTTTGGTGACCATCAAACAGCCAATTGGTGTCGCCTGTGCGATTACACCGTGGAACTTCCCAATTGCGATGATCACGCGCAAAGCAGGGCCAGCTTTAGCGGCCGGTTGTAGCTTTGTCGTAAAACCATCTGAATCTACGCCGCTGTCTGCGTTTGCGGTCGCAGAGCTTGCCTATCAAGCGGGTATCCCTCGCGATGTGCTGCAAGTGGTTCTGGGTGAAAATTCACGTCAGGTAGGCGCTATTTTCACTTCGCATCCGTTGATTCGTAAGTTGTCTTTCACTGGCTCTACCCAAGTTGGTAGTGTGCTGATGCAGCAAAGCGCGGCGGACATCAAACGTACCTCAATGGAGCTCGGTGGCAACGCGCCATTTATCGTATTCGATGATGCGGATATTGATGCAGCTGTGGCAGGCGCGATGGCGTCGAAATTCCGTAACGCAGGTCAAACGTGTGTTTGTGCGAACCGTTTCTATGTACACAGCAAAGTGTATGACGAATTCGTTGCTAAGTTTGACGCTGCGGTTCAGCAGCTCAAAGTTGGTAACGGATTGGAAGAGGGGGTCAACATTGGTCCAGTGATCAGCGAGTCAGCGAAGCAAGGCATTCAGACGCTTATTGATGGTGCTATCGAGCAAGGCGCGAAGCCGGTTTCAGAGCTTAAAAAGCTCGATGGTCTATTTATGCAGCCAGTGGTTCTCAAAGACGTTACTCACGACATGAAGATTGTTTCCGAGGAAATCTTTGGCCCTGTCGCGCCAGTGATTCGTTTTGACAGCGACGAACAGCTAGTCGAAATGGCGAACGACACCATCTACGGTCTCGCGTCGTACTTCTACAGCCAAAACATTCACCGTGTTTGGAAAATCGCAGAAGCGCTCGAATACGGCATGGTCGGCATTAACGAAGGTATGATCTCTACTGAAGTGGCTCCTTTCGGTGGTGTTAAGCAGTCCGGTATCGGACGTGAAGGAGCAAAACAAGGTATCGATGAATACATGGACGTGAAATATCTCTGCTTTGGCGGCAACTAATTAAGGACAAAACAATGACAAACCAACAACTACACGAAAGAAGAAGCCAAGTTATCGCTCAAGGCATGGGCGCACTGTACCCACTTTACGTCGAGAAAGCAGAAAACGCTTACGTATGGGATATCGAAGGCAACAAATACATCGACTTTGCAGCGGGTATCGCGGTGACTAACACCGGGCATTCTCACAAACGTATCAGTGAAGCGGTAAAAGCTCAGTTGGACAACTTCTCGCACACGTGTGCGATGGTTACGCCATACGCGTCATTCGTAGAGCTGGCTGAAAAGCTGACAGAACTTGCACCAGGTGAGACTAAGAAGAAAGCGATCTTTCTAACCACTGGCGCCGAGGCGGTCGAAAATGCCGTAAAAGTGGCACGCGCTCATACAGGCCGTAGCGGCGTGATAGCGTTTAAAGGCGGCTTTCACGGTCGCACAAATATGACGATGGGGTTAACTGGTAAAGTTGCGCCGTACAAAGCGGGCTTTGGTCCTTTCCCGAACGAAATCTACCACGCGCCGTACCCAAATGCGTTCCACGGCATCAGCGTTGAGCAAAGCTTACAAGCGATCGACGATCTATTTGCTTGCGATATTGAACCTTCACGCGTTGCGGCGATTATCTTCGAGCCAGTGCAAGGCGAGGGCGGCTTCTACAAAGCACCTGAAGCGTTTGCACAAGGCTTGCGTCAGCTGTGTGATAAGCACGGTATCATGCTGATTGCCGATGAAATCCAAACAGGGTTTGCTCGTACCGGTAAAATGTTTGCAACAGAGTATCTAGGCATTGAACCTGACCTAATGACAATGGCGAAAGGCATTGCTGGTGGTTTCCCAATCTCAGCGGTAGTTGGGAAAGCGGATGTGATGGACTCTGCACTACCCGGTGGTTTAGGTGGCACTTATGCGGGCTCGCCACTTGGTTGTGTTGCAGGTCTTGAAGTGCTGAAAATCATCGAAGAAGAAGACTTGTGTGCTAAAGCAATGGGCATCGGTGAAGTGGTCAATGTTCGTATGACGAAACTGCAACAATCAGTGCCTGCTATCGGTGAAATCCGTACCACGGGTGCAATGATGGCGATTGAGTTTACTGACCCAGAATCAGGCAAACCACTGCAAGAGATGACCAAAGCGGTGATTTCTAAAGCGCAAGAAAATGGTCTTATCCTGCTTTCTTGTGGAGTAAAAGCGAACGTGATTCGTCTGTTACCTCCATTGACCATCGAATCTGACGTGCTAAATGAAGGCCTAGATAAGTTGGAAAAAGTGATTCTTGAAGTGGCGTAATTCACGCACTTTTAAATAGCAATAACAAATCAAGGAAGCGGTTGGCATCAATCGTTTCCTTTTTATTTTTTTAACGTATCTGCTGCCTATCTAAAAAGTATTGCTCAAGCTCCAAGTTGTCACTCTTATTACGGATGACTTAACAGTTGGGCTCGTTCTTACTTTCCACTTAGTCGCTACTTTGTTCTCCTCGAATGTGGTTTGGTGCTCACATTCTAAATCCCGACATCTGAAAGCCACTTGAGTCTATAATTTTATTGAGCGTCATTCCTCACTTTTTGGACTATAGAAATGAGATAGTATTCATATCCCACTTAGGTTGCTTGACAGATTAGCAGGACGAACTTTGATAACAAAGAATACAAAGTATGCCATTTTACTCGGCTTAGTTCCCATCGCCATATTTGTAGTGGCCTTTCATTCGATAACCAACTTTTACGTCAACTCGGTAAAAGCGTCGAAAATAGATGCTTACGTAGATTATTTAAATCAAAGGTCTGCCTATTTGGACGGAGCAATAGTGAAGCAGATTGCTCAGTTAGATTTTACTTGTAGTGATAGTGATGTAAGAACTTTACGCGACCCACGTTTTTATAACCGTTACATTCGTTTTATTGCGATGACCACAGAAGGCGGAAAAACGTGTTCCACGGTTGGTAGTGAAGTGTCTCGCCCATCTAGTAGTGAACGATTTCAGATGGATGAAAACTTTTTCGCATCACTTATTTTGCCGCAACAGAATGACCAAATAGAGTGGATGGTCATTTATGATAATGAACACGTTGAAGTCTTCTGGGTACTTGATAACAGTTGGGTTAACGAGGTAATAAAAACGCCTTGCAAAGACTGCCTATTTGTAGAGTTTAAGTATGATGAACCAATATTTGGTGATTTAACGATAAGCCGTGGCAAAGCGAATATTGCAGGAGAAGAAAACGCACTCTCAAAAGAGTTTTTCTTTTCAGGAGAGTCTCAAGCCAACATGCTCATCAAGATATACAGCGGTGAAAAACTTAAAAATTATGCTCAGGAAAGAGTACTTTTGTGGGGCGGTCTTGTAAGTGTGCTTGCAGGTCTTGTGACTGCCTTTGCATACATATCTGGTAAAAGCTTGAGAAAATCCATTACAGGTCTAATTGAAAATGGGATTAGTAATGCAGAATTTATTCCTTACTACCAGGCGATTGTCGATAGTCGCGATGGTAAGACAGTAGGATATGAAGCTCTGATTCGATGGTCGCGACGTGATGGAATGGTGCCACCAAATATGTTTATTGGTGCTGCAGAAGAAAGTGGCCTGATTATTCCGATGACGAATCAGCTTATTCGTAAAATCATACAAGACTTAAGTGACTTACCCGAGCATACGTGGGTCAGTATCAATATTGTTTCCTCCCATTTAGAGTCAGGTGTATTAACGAAGTTGCTGTCGGAGTTAAATTGGCCAATCTCGAATAGAATTCATTTTGAATTGACCGAGAGAATACCAGTAAAAGACACTGAGGCCGCGAAAAAAGAGATTTTGTATTTAACGAATAAAGGCTACAAGTTCAAAATTGACGATTTTGGTACCGGATATGGTGGCTTTTCTTACCTACAAGATTTGGGCATCCGGTGTGTAAAAGTGGATAAGATGTTCATTGATCCAATAGGATCTGACGACCAAAAGTTGAAAGTGCTGGACTCAATTGTGTCTGCAGCGAACAAAGCGGAATGTGAGATGATTGCAGAAGGTGTAGAGAGCCAGGCTCAAGTCGAATACCTGGCTCAGCATGCGATTTACCTTATTCAAGGTTATGTTTACGCTAAACCAGAGCCCCTGACTAACCTTGCAAGCGCTTAACAGCCATAACGTCAAAACGTACCGTTTTAAAGGTGTCAGTTGCCTAGGTTAGCGCTGATTTCTGCTGATGGGGTCACACTTGAGGATTCCTAACACTCTCATTACTTCTAGAGTGTTAGGAATTAACGTTACTTAGGAGGAGAGTGCGGCTCTTTTCGCTTTGATCGACGTAATGAGCTGAGGTAGTAATGACATTACGATCATTCCTAGCATTAAGCTGTATTGCAGAGGAGTGAACGTTTCCCCCAATAGCAGTAGGCCCGAAACAATGCCTGCGACTGGGTTTGCAATACCACCAAAGGTAAAATCTACGACCGACATCCGCTGCAATAACCATACATACATGCCATACCCTAATGCGGTGTTCAGAATAATTACCCACAGTAACCCTAGAATATTCGTCATGGATACGTCCTGAACGACCGTAACATATGGCTCTGGATTGTTTATCGCCAGCACACTTGTTGCGATAGACATAATCACGCCACCCAAAATGAGCTGCCATGTTAGCACTGTCCACCAGTGCATTTTTGTACCTAGTGACTTTGTTACGCTACTTCCTATCACGATGCACATAATGGCGGAGATCATCGCAAGTAAGCCCACGGGTTCGAGAGAAATAGAGCTAGGATCAAATAAGAACCAAGCTAAAGCAATCAAAGTTGCGCCGCTTATTGCTTGAATGCCACTAGGCTGACGTTTGTAGACCGCCCAACCAAACAGCATTGCAAAAACGGGGACCGAAACCATACCAACACCAGAGATGGCAGAAGGAAGCGTCAGCGCCATGACAAAAATGAGACCAAAGAAGCAAGCGATGTTGATGGTTCCTAAAACAAGCAGCACCTTCCACTCACTTCTTTTTGGAAACGAGGGCTTTATTGCCAGCAACAAAAGACCCGCAGGCAGTGCCCTTAGAGCGCCAAGTAAAACGGGAGGCCAGTCCGGTAGAGTAAACTGAGTAACAGCGTAAGTCGTCCCCCAAAAAAAGGCAGGAATCATCGCAAGTAAAATGTTCATGTTAAATATCTTTATGTAGAGATAATTAAATGTAACGATATCGGCAAGGTGGCTTTTTGTAAAGTATCTTTATGTTAAAATAAAAAATATATGATGTTTGGAGAGAAATAATGGATGCAATTGATAGAGTGGTAGAGCAGTGGGCTAGGGAGAAGCCAGACCTCGACACTGAACCGATGGCAATAATGGGTCGACTAATGCGAATTGCAAAACACATGGAATCTAGGGTCGCCGAGCTACATAAGAAGTACGACCTGAAAATGGGTGAATTTGATGTGTTAGCGACACTGCGTCGAGCTGGTTCACCATATTGTCTTACTCCCTCAGCGTTAATAGAGTCGATGATGCTCACTTCGGGTGCGATGACTAATCGCTTAGATAAACTTGAGAAGAAAGGGTTTATTACCAGAACCCATAGTAAAGAAGACCGACGTAGCGTCACCGTTGAACTAACAGAGCAAGGCTTAACCTTAATTGACAAGCTAATTTTGGAGCATGTAGACGTTCAGCAATCGTTATTGCATGGTTTAGAAGGCAATGAAAAAGAGCAGGTTAACCAGGCGTTAAAATTGCTATTGCCACAATTTGAGTGAGAACGCAGAAGGAGGTAGGGGATATGAAAAGCAAAGAACTAGAACAATACTTAAGTACCTTCATGTGTGCAGAAAGCGATTTCCCATTTGGGCCTGAAGCGCTTGTTTACAAAATCAAAGGCAAGATGTTTGCCATCATTGCAGAGAGAAACGGTCGGGAGTATGTCAGCGTAAAAGTAAAACCAGAAGATGGAGAAGTCTTAACGTCGCAGTTTACGGACATTATCCCAGGTTATCACTTAAATAAGCGTCATTGGATAACGGTTTATTTTAACGGTGATGTCGAGGATGGGTTGATTCAAGACTTGTGTGAACGCTCTTATGCTCTTGTCGTTGCCAAGCTGCCGAAAGCACAACGAGCGTTGCTTGGTGAGTAATCGGCAACGCACTGGCCTCTGTTGTTTTGTCGCTCGTTGCTCGTAGCCTTTACGGAAAAATTCGCACCTTTTTCATCCTCGGGCTATATAAGAATAAGAAGGTGGAAAAGGGGAATGATATGCGAGCATTATCTGAATGGCTAAAAGAATACGGGGAGAGTCACCAAAACCCTATCAACCAAAAGATTCACACAATCGCAGTTCCAGGTATTTACCTTTCTGTGGTTGGACTTATTTGGTCGATTCCCCAGATTTCATTATTAGGCTTCGAACTTAATTGGGTTTGGGTAGCGGTGATCCCCACTTGGGTTTTCTATTTTCGTTTGTCTCTGAGTGTATTCATGATGATGATCGGCTACACATTAGCGTGCATTGGCCTTATTTGGTCGCTAGAGGTATTGATGTTGCCCGTTCTGCATATTTCTATGCTCTTGTTTGGCGTATTGTGGATATTGCAATTTATCGGTCACAAGATTGAAGGTAAAAAACCGTCGTTTTTTGAGGATTTACAGTTTCTACTCATCGGCCCGATTTGGGTGTTCAGAAAACACTAGCGATAAGCAAAATCAGGCATCATCCGAATTACACAAGACATATAACGTTCAGAGATTTTGTAGCTCTTACTACAGAATACCTCTCCTTCTTATTGCCACGACAAGCATTCACTTTAGATACGCACTATGATTAAAGAGGTGCCAACGCACTTTACGCTATCGAGATACTTAAACTTACGGCAAGTTTACTTTAGGGGGATGAATGTACGACCGACAATATAAATATGCCTATTGGAGAGAAGAGCGTAAAAAAGGCAAATGGCACTATATATTAAAGTCCTTCTTTATGATTTGTTGTGCATTACTGCTTGGTAAAGTCATCGGTTTGTTCATTTTTGGAGAGCTGCATTCTTTAAGCGACATTTGGGAACAACTCCCTGCGGATGTTTTTATTATGATGCTCGTGGGCTTCCCAATTAGTGTCCTTGGTTGGTACCACGAAGAGTCAAAGTTTTTCCGGGCACTGCGACGCAAAGAAAAGCGGTTAAAAGGCAATCAAAACAAACCGAAATAGAGTAACCTTTGTCTCTGTTTGGATTGCCACTTACCTATCTGATCGATTCTATCCCTTCCAGTCGTTTAGCGTTTAGTTACGTGTTGCAAAAAGCCTTCTTAATACAACAGCCCCCAGTGTTGTGGAAATTGGTACTGTAAGAAACATTAAAAAACGAAGTTGAGCATTAGCGTATAAAGGCTCGCACTGTCATCCTTTGGGGCTGATGAAAACGCGCCAGAGCTATTATTGTAGGCGTTGAACCTTTGCCATTCTGCGTTCAGGGAAACGTTGTAATCTAGGTCGTATCTCAACCCGAGTAAGAAACTGTCTCCACTTTTTTTATCCCGATTATTAAACTGCTGACCGTAAACAATATAAGGAGTCAGCTTGTTTACATTATAACTTGTTGTCGCGTACCAAGATGAGGAAAGATTGCTGGTCTGTCCTTCTGCCATAATCACAATGTTATCGAGCTCGTATCTTAACCCTAGAGAAAACAGATCGATCGTGTTGTTTTTTTCTGTTTCAACTAGACGGTCAATGATTGTGGTTCCGCCACCGGGAGTGGATTGCTCAATGTTAGAGAGCGTCGTTGTTTGATCATAATCGCCGTGGAGGTAGGAAAAATTCCAACGATAACTCTCTCCGCTTAGCGTTAAGTTCATCCCTGCAGTGTTGTTTGACTCAATTTCCAATTCAGTACGTTCATTGATGGTTACGTCACTATTGTCTTTAAACCCGACAAACGGCATGGCGGTAAGTACGACTTGCTCATTGAGGTCATGAATCCAGCGTGCAGATAGGCCGTTATAAGCCGTGATACCTAGAATGCTGTCATATACTTCATTCGGTGGGCGGGCTTGGGTAAAAGCGTGGCCGACATAGTTGTACTCAGACATCAAAAACAGTGGCAGTCTTAAGCGTCCTCCTCGTATTTCTATGTCTTTATAGGTATAAGCCAAATACGCCCACTCGAGCTGAGGCGAGCTCCAATGGTCTTGCGGGCGCTTTACGACTTGTGCGGATGCCCGAAATGCCTTGTGAAAATAATCGAGCTGCATGCCGAAAGTGGTATCGCAATCGAAACAAGATTCATCGCGAATAAAGCGGTTAACTAGTACCGTAGTTGGGTTATCGGATTTTGCCCACGACGTAGAGCCAAAACCACTTAAAGAAAGTTGTTCTGTTAGCTCAATCGTGGCTGAGCTCGGAAAGGTCGCGATACTCAGCGATAACATGGTTAAATATTTTTTCATATCAATTCTCCGAGCTAACCACACATAAAACATGAGCATTACTAGGGACGCTCGATGTTGGGGCATAACCAATTCTATTCGGCTTCTCTTGCATCCATGCTATGAGGTCATCAATGCTGGAGCGTGCAATCACTTTTGGCGGTCTAGCTTTACCTGAAAAAGACAAGCTTGCCCAATGCGCGTTCATTTGCGCTAAATTTTTGTTGAGAAGATAACGATAGAACTCAGCTCTTTCTGCTGATGTCGCAGGCCAGTCAGAGAGTTCAATTCGCTGGCCTTGTAAAAGTTGCGTCTTCCCTCTGTACAACTTTCGCGCTTTATTGACAGTGAGCGGAGAGAATTCGTCATTAAATGAGAAAACGGCGTAGCTCTCTGCAGCGAGAGCTTGGCAATTTAATGAAAGAAGGGCAATCAGAATGAACAGATAGCGTTTTATGTAACGCAAAGGAAAAGCAACGCGAGAATGATTTCTACTCATAGAATCCACCTACATTGCTTGTTCAATTTGATACAACAGTTTTTCTTTGCGCACAGGCTTTGGTACGTAGGCATCCATTCCTGAATCAAAGCAGCGTTGAATATCATCATCAACGACGCTTGCTGTTAATGCGATAATGGGCGTCTTAGCTAATCCTTTACTCGCTTCATAAGCTCTAATTTGCCTAGAAGCTTCAAACCCATCCATTATGGGCATCATGCAATCCATCAAAATAACATCAAACTTTCCATCTTTTTGGAACATTTCGACTGCAATTTGTCCGTTTTCTGCGACTTCGAATTGATAGCCTGCTTTAGATAGCAATAGAGAAGCCACTTTCTGGTTCACTCTATTATCTTCGACAAGCAAGATGCGTTCGGAGCGAATAGGCGTTACCGTTGCTTCTGGTTGCTCAGAACTTGCAGGTAGTTCATGAGTTTTATCGGGGGTGGTGTTCTCTTGGTGTGGTTCAGCAGGCGTCGTGTTGGAAACACGTAACCCAATTGCCTTATCTAACTTCTCTTTAAGCAACCCTGCTTTAAACGGTTTGGGCACATAGTCATCCATTCCAACGTCAAAGCATTTTTGTATATCGTCATCGACCACACTTGCCGTTAGAGCAATAATCGGAATTCTGAAAGCGCGTTTTTCTTTTACTTCTATTTGACGAATTATTTGGGTGGCTTCAAATCCATCCATTACGGGCATCATGCAGTCCATTAAAATTAGGCTGTATTGATTCTGTTGAAATTTCTCAACCGCTTCTTGTCCGTTTACAGCGACATCAAAGTCGAAGCCAGCTTTTGTGACGTGTAGCCCCGCGATTTTTTGATTGACCGTATTGTCATCAACAACCAAAATTTTCGGCAGAGATTTAACATGTTGCGCTGAAGTGCTCTCTTGTTGTGCGTGCGAGAAATTTGCCGCACAACTTTCAAGTGCTTTAATTAAGCGCTGCCCTAGTAGTGGCTGAGTGACCAAGGCGCTGATACTGTTTCTAAAGTCGAATTGTGGGCTATGAAGGTGCTTGATGAGGCAGACACGAATGTTTCGTTTACAAAGGCTTTCTATCTCATCGATATGCATCGCCGCTGCATTTGGTGATGCTTCTACATGAATAACGATAACGCGCTCGTTATCAATCCACGTTGGCAACGCACTTAAGGTATCTACTGACTGCGTTATATTGATGTTGAAAAAACTTAACTCGTTACGCAGTTTTTGTTCTAGTTGAGTACTGCTGCATACAATCCATATATCGTTGTGATTCAGAGCGTGATAAGCGTTAAACTCTTGCGTCACAACAGGAGCAGTTAGTTCAAAGAAGAAGCGACTGCCTTTACCTTTCTCGGATTCAAGTTGAATTTCTCCACCCATTAGCTCAACTAATTGCGTGCTAATGGCAAGCCCAAGTCCAGTTCCCCCAAATTGTCGGGTAGTAGAGTTATCCTCTTGGGCAAATGGAGCAAATATTTTCTTTTGCTGCTGGGCATCAATACCAATCCCAGAATCTTTAACGGAAAACTCGATGACCGCTTCACCATTTTTAATTTCGCGGGTGATGACCGATAGCTCTACACTGCCTTGTTCGGTAAATTTTACCGCGTTAGACATGAAGTTCATGACAACTTGGCGTATACGATGGTCATCCAACATTACGTGGTAAGGCGTGTTACGGCTAATGTTGACTTGCACATCGATGCCTTTTTCCTTTGCTTTCGGTGAAATGATAGAAGCAATGTCATAGATAGACTCTCGAACACAAGTTGAATGTGGGCTAATGAGCAACATCCCAGATTCAATTTTTGAGAAGTCTAGAACGTCATTAATTAAACTCAAAAGCAGTTGGGAGGAGGTTTCAATCGTGTCGACGTAATCGCGTTGTGTGGCAGTCAGGGAAGTATCGGATAACACTTCAGAGATGCCAATAACGCCATTTAGCGGCGTGCGGATCTCGTGGGACATGTTGGCCAAAAAGCTACTTTTGGCTTTACTCGCCTTAATTGCATCATCTTTTGCTTGTTCTGCATCTTCTTTAGCTTGTGTGAGCTTTAGTCTGGACAACATCCGCTCATCACTAAGCTTTTTTACCTCTCGAGCAAACTTACTCAGCTCGTCTTTACCCTTTATTAGTTGAGCAAGAGGTGAATTTTCAGTGTTACTTTGTTCATTGCTTTCGTTACTGAGAAATTTGAGGACTAGATTCAAGTTTCCAGTAACTTTTCGCACCAATCTTAGTGTTAAACTTACGACCAACAGCGTTAAAAGGCTCATCATTGCGATAAAGGTAAAGCGGTGCTGTGTCGTCGTGTTGATTGTCTTTGATATATCATCACTCAGCTGTTGTTCCATTTTGTCGTCAACACTTTGTAATAACGATAAGCGTTTGTTGAGTGCAGATAACCCCGCATCAATCTCATCCGGGGTTAATGATTTGAGTTGAGCTGGTTGCAATAAATAAGCACGAAACTCTTGGCTTTTGATAAAGACTTCACCCGTAAACGTCTCAATGAGCAGATCTACTTGTTGTTGATTGGCATTTAGCGTCACAAAACGCTCTAGAAATAGTTGTTGGTTCTGGATTAAAGATTGGATAGAAGCCTGTGTTGTGAGGTCATACTCGTTATTTTCCTCTGAAGATCGAATCAAATATTCGCTTAATCTATGCTCTTCAGTGGACCAAAACATCAACCATTCAAGTTGCATCAAAGAAGAAAGGTGAGTGTTTGTTTCATAACTCACATTTCTAAAATAGACTTTGTCTAAGCTCATGAGGATTTCTTTGAACGTATCAGCGCGCCACTCTGCCGCATCTAACTTTTCTTCTTGATTTTGCGAAGAGAGCATCGAGAGGG
The DNA here is from genome assembly GCF_033339735.1 of Vibrio sp. 2033. Classification (NCBI taxonomy): domain Bacteria; kingdom Pseudomonadati; phylum Pseudomonadota; class Gammaproteobacteria; order Vibrionales; family Vibrionaceae; genus Vibrio; species Vibrio sp. 2033. The sequence continues at coordinate 263,932 of NZ_JAWOVC010000001.1, read as the reverse complement.
TTGCTTCCTCAAAGCTTGTCAACTGGTTTAGTATCTCAGCGTTTTCACCGAATACTGGTGCAGCGGTGTCGCGTAACAATTGAGATATCTGCTGAGTTTTTAGTTGCTTATCTATTACATCAGGGTTATTCGGTAGGTGATAAAGCGAAGATACGCGGTCGATGTAGACAGAGAATAACTGTGCTTTTTGTAGTTCCTGAGCCTGGATAGAAAGGCTTTGTACATGTTTACCCGCGAGGACAAGCAACAATAAAATTGGCAGCAAAACCAACCCAAATAGCTTTTGTTTTACCGACAGGTTGTTCCAAGAAAAGATTCCTACCACGCGCATTTCCATATCCAAGAAGTTGATATGAAAAGTGTAGTTTATTTATCTCAGATGTTAGATTTTAAGAGAAAATTCATATTAATGAGGTGGGGGAAGTGTGACCGATATTGCATTACGAGTACTAACGCGCTAAGCGGCAATAGTTAACAAAACGGCGTTCTAAGCAAAGTGATTGACGCTTTGAGCGCCACTCCCTCGTTGGTATTCAAATGCAATCAATTCCTCAGCAGGTACAGGTCTACCTAAGAAAAAACCTTGTACGACGTCACAGTGGAGAGACTCCATTCGTGTGAGTTGAGTTTGAGTTTCTACGCCTTCGGCTACTACTTTCATTCTTAGGTTGTGAGCCATGGATACAATCGCGCGAACTAATGAATCGTCTTGATCGCTTTTTCGGATTTGAGCGATAAATGAACGATCAATCTTGAGCCCGTCAAAAGCCATATGTTGTAGGTAGGCAAGGGCTGAATACCCCGTACCAAAGTCATCTAGCCAAACTTCCACTCCGATACTTTGTAGTTTTTTAAGCACATATTGAGCTTTCTCTGTATCATCAATAAAAAGTGACTCTGTCACTTCAACATGAATGGTTTGAGGGGCGACATCATGTCGTCGTAAATACTTAGAAAATAATTGACTTAAATCTTGGCGATAGATTTGTCTTGGGGACAAGTTTAATGCGATGTGAAAATCAGTACCGAAATGTTCTGCCCACATTGCCCGCTGAGCAACTGCCGTCTCAATGATATGTTCTCCAAGCTCCAATATTAAATCACTTTGCTCTGCGATCGGGATAAACGATTCTGGACTGATATAGCCTTTCTCGGGATGATTCCACCTAACCAATGCTTCGACCCCAATTAGGCGATAGGTTTTTAGATCAAATTGTGGTTGATACCACAGCTCGAATTGAGACAAGTCACGTACTGAACGACGCAGTTCTCGTTCTATGTATAAACGTTGTTTAATCGTTTCATCAAACGTGGAATCGTATATCGTCATAATGTCTTTACCGCGTCTTTTAGATTCCTGCGCCGCAAGAGAGGAAAGCTGTAAAAGAGACTCAGCGTTTGAACCAAATTCTGGATACACAGCAATTCCGAGGCTTGCCGTAATTTGAATATCGTTCTCTTCCAAACTAAAGGGAGAGAGTAGTTGGCGATGAATAGCGTGCGCTTTTTCTGTAGCTTCATGATTGTCCGAGCACGGAAAGGCCAGTACAAATTCATCCGCACCTACTCGACTTACGATGGTAGAAAGGCGGTAAAGCGGCTTAAAATAACTCGGCAAACGGCCTTGAAGCTCTGAGGCAAGATGGCCTAGCAATTTATCCCCAATGTTATGTCCATAGTTATCGTTAATGTGCTTAAAGTCATCCAAGTCAATAAACACAACCGCGAGTGAGGGGGATTTGTGGTCAGTTATTTGCGTTTGAATATCAATGAGTAACTTTTCTCGGTTTGGCAGGGAAGTCAGAATATCGTGGTATGCCATGAACTCAACTCGGCTGGTGTATCGGTTCACTTTGTTTGACATTTTGTTGTACGCTGAAATAAGTTCTCCCACTTCATCTTTGCTTTGTATGTCGGTGACTGGCAGCGCTTGGGTATTTGACTCTGAAAATTGATCTTTTAGTTGCTTGAGTGGCTTAGTTAACGACCGCCCCAAAGCATAAGCGATGATGCTACCGAATAGAACGGATATCCCACTGATCGTTAGCAGCAAGTTAAACATCTTCTGTTTATCGTTTGAGGTAATCGCTTGGACTTGTTCAATGTTCTGTTCTTTCTCTTCCAGTAGGTGTATCAAGTTAAGCTCAAGATACACCGCCCCAAGAGTAATGTTTGATTGCTGAATCGGCGCTGCGATCTCCAACTGATGCTTGGAAAAGGAAACGAGAGTTCTAGATTCTTCTATTGCTTTCAAAATAAAAGGAGAGCGGTAATGAGGTTGGGCAAACATCCTTAGCTGAGTAGTGCCGTCGTGAAAGATTAGCCCTTCATTGTCAACAACATGTATTTTCGAGACATCTGGCTGGCTCAATGTTGCCTTAATTTGCTCATACGCTTGACTGATATTGTCTGTATAGAGTGGATCAAAAAGCTGTTTTGATAATAGCTCTGCATAAACCAACCCTTTTTGCTTAACGTAAGATTCTGTTTTTTCTTGAGAGTTGTTCGTGATTTGTTGAGTTAAGCTATTTGAATACGCATCGTAACCGTGCATGTATAACGCAAGATTTATCACCACAACAAACAAGACAACGAACATTGTCGAGCAAATGTATTTGGTTTCGAGTGAGAGCTTTTGAAACATCAATCCACCTTCGGTAACAAGTGAACTGACTTGCGCACTGTACTTAAGGAGGCTCGCATTTCTGGAGTAAGCGCGCTGAATTTTTTGGTGTTCTGAAACTTTTTAAGTGCGAGAGAGCCTTCGTGAGTTGTATCCATATCAAGCAGTATGGACGTGATTTTACGTTGTTGCTCTAGGCTCATGCTTGGAGAAGCGAGAATCAAATCCCTGGGTATTTCAACAGAACGAGAAAAAATCGCTAGTTTGTCTTTCATGTTCTCTGGCAAATCTTTGGGATTGTTCCAGTTGAAGTTACTGAATGCTCCTGCTGCAACTCTCTGTTTATATACCCATACAGATAGGTTGATTTCATTTGACTGAGCGAGTTGCTCATCAAGGAATAAATAACCAATACTGTCTTTGGCCGGTTTGTCATCAGGAGAGGGAAGGTATTGCAGTTTTTCTCCGTGGTTCAGCAATGTAATCGCAGGTAGGTAATAGCTGCTGGTAGACGTGCGCTTTTCGAAAACAAGCGTTTTTCCGCGCAGGTCAGAAAGTGACTCAATGCCACTCTCTTTATTAGTAAAGAACACCGTATGATATTTTTGCAGGCCTTTTTTCCATCGTATAGCGAGGACTTGGCTATTAGACTCCTTTTCTAAGGTCATCGCATTAAAGGGGGTCGCCGTTGCAATTTGAACGGTGCCATTTTCAAGCGCAACCGCGAGCTGACGATAATTTTTAAATACCTTTACCGCCCCTTTTGCGTAACCATATTCAGCCATATTTTCAGTTACATACTGGGTAAGGGGCGTCGCTTTTTTGATTTTGCTTTGGGCTTTATTCGACACAATGCCAAACGTGAATGTTTTCTCAATATTATCTTGTGCACTGACGACAAAAGGTGAACTCAGCAAAGTGAGTAATAACAGAGTGCAGGCAGGTTTCATCCGGCTTCAACTTCCTTCTGGTGCATGTCAGTAATATTTAGTATTTATCAATGTGCCGAAATCAATCTTAAAAACAGTATGATGTACAAATTTCGTTGTGTGCGCACTTTTTATAATGTGACTCGGTCACTTATTCCGTTCAAATAGTACCGAATTTGACGTTTATGTACAGAATGAATGTATCACCGTGAGTCTGAATTCACTGGATTCTTGGCCAAGCGCAATATTGGCTGTGAGCTAATGCGCCATCTGTATCGCTATTTTGTACTAAGAAAAATTCTCCAATTGTTTTTGATACTTTTTCTCGAGAGCTTCATTGCCTGCTGCACGTTCAAGTTGAATCATGAGTTGCAAAGAGGGCTTCTTCACGCCATACATTTGATTGAATCTCATTAATCGAATTCTAGCTTCAGTATAATCACCGCTATCAATCTCTATTTTGGCGAGTTGCAAAATCGATTTTGGTCTATGGGGATCATGATCGATAGCTCTAGTAAAGTAGTATCTCGCTTTGTCTTTATCTTGTGATTTTAGCGCGCAAAAAGCTGCATTCTCATAGCTTGCTGGAATAAGGTAGTAATAAGGCTGCTCAATGGCTCGATTAAACATCTGATCGGCTTTTTCGAAGTCACCTCGCTTGCAAAGAAAAGTACCGTAGTTATTGAGCACATTTCCGTTTTTAGTGTGTTGGTGTAGAGAGCGTTTATACATCTGTTCGGCTTTAATATCTTCACCAACCGTTTCGTAGTAGTGAGCCATAGATAATTGCGCGCGATAGTATTGAGGTGCGTGGTTTAAGGCTTGTTGTAAGTTATCATGCGCGCGAATCATGTTACCGCCGTCTAAATAACCTAAGCCAAGTGCGATACGTGATTCTGCCATTGCCACAGGATCGGCTTTAACGACAGGGCTTCCATCTTCTTTCACCGTCACGCAACCCACGAGTGCAAACTGAGACAATAATATTAGTGCACCGAGCTTTGCTGTTTTCATTCTTTATCCCTACATCCCTGAATCTTTCTGCATGATATGAATTACTTAGCAAAAGCCTATTGAGGAAAAAACACTATGCGATCAGGTTTGCAAACTGTTATGAAAAAGCCGCCATATGGCGGCTTGGTTCACATATTACATTTCGGTAATGATGAGTGCTTTGTTTGCTTATTTTGAAGCTAATCGTCTTTAGTGAAAGCATCTTCACTGAAGTGATCGAGGTCGTACGGTGTTTGCTGATAAACACAGTAGTTCAGCCAGTTTAAAAAGAGGAGGTGTCCATGGCTTCTCCAGCTTGCAATTGGTGGGTTATCTGGGTTGTTGTTTGGGTAATAGTTGACAGGAATAGCGGGCTCCATACCTTCGCTTAAATCTCGGATATATTCATTATGTAAAGTGTGAGAATCATACTCAGGGTGTCCTGTGACAAAGACATTTCGTTTGTCTTTTGTGGTGGCCAAGTACACACCTGCGACATCCGATGTCGCTAAAATGTCTAAGTCAGTATGCTCTTCTAGAAAGTGAGGCGAAAAATCTGCGTAACGCGAGTGAGGAGCCAAAAACGTGTCATCAAATCCGCGTAAGATAGGGTGAAACTGATGATGGATTTGATGATGATACACGCCTGAAAGTTTTTCTTTACGCGTTTTTTTAGGTAGATCGTAGAGTAGCTTTAACCCTGCTTGCGCAGCCCAGCAAACATAAAGAGTGGATGTCACATGATCTTTTGCCCACTCCATGATGGTTTTGAGATGATCCCAATAAATGACATCTTCAAATTGCACCAAACCTAATGGAGCCCCAGTAATGATCATGCCATCGAAGTTTTTATCTCGCACCATTTCAAATTGGCGATAAAACGTGTCTAAATGTTCAGTTGGCGTATTTTTACTCGGGCGGTTATCAATGCGCAGTAATTCGACGTTAACCTGTAGTGGGCTGTTTGAGAGTAGACGCAGAAACTGAGTTTCAGTCTCTATTTTTTTTGGCATCAGATTAAGGATCAGTACTCTTAAAGGACGTATTTCCTGACTCGCTGCACGCGTTTCACTCATCACGAAGATGTTTTCTGTCCTTAATACATCGGTAGCTGGTAATTGATCTGGAATTCTAATTGGCACGACTTTCTCTCCCTAAGTATAGTCAATCTAGACGTCTATACTTCTAAAGCTAACTTAATTAAGTTTAGATGTCGATACGAAATCCGACTTTTCAATCTACTCTTTACATTATGGTAAACCGTACTCGGGGTTGTCACACAATTGTGACTAAAGCAGAGTTTCTGATGAGATAGGTTTGAAACGCAGTGTGTACTATTTGCTGGTAATTATGCGATCACGTTAATATGTGAAGGTGACTTCGTAGTAAGGAAGTCTCAAATTAATGAGCCATACTAAAAACAATCAGCTCACCATTTTGCATTAATGTGCATGTTTGGAAACATCGTCAGTGGAGGACATTATGTTCGGTATTTTCAAGAGAAAGACAAAGATTCAGAGCATCGCTCAAGAAGTTCCTTGCGTGCTACTGCATTCGTTTGGTGATAAAGACATTTATACGCCGGAAGAGATTGATCAAGCTCTTCAAAAGCTGGGTTATGATAAGAGCAAGGATATCAGTCATTATCAGTATGCGTATGGAATGTTTGCCGATGAAGCCTCTTACGAGCTCCTAGAACTAACGGATGAGCTAGGTAATTATGGTCATTTCCAACGTGAAGTAGGTAAGATGCTACTCAATACACCTGAGCCGATTGATATGCATATCTACTTTGAAATTTCTCGTCAGCACCAAAACGTCAGCCTTTCACCTGGTCATCAAAAAGTAAGCGAAAGTGATGGTGTGTAAACATCGTTAGTGGTATTCCATCGTGAGATGAGTTGGGTATAATGCGCGGCCTAATTATCCGGACATGTTGTCGGTTACATTTCTGTTGAGCGTTAATGCCTTATGTTCAAAATGCTTGTCTCTATGCCACCAATGTTGGCGCTGTCGATAGCGATTGTATGTGAAGTGATTGCCACTTCTTATATTCCCAAAACAGAGCAATTTACGAAAGTAATGCCGAGCACAGTCGTTTTGATTGGTTACGGCATCGCTTTCTTCTTGCTTTCCGTCACAGTGCAAACAATGCCTGTTGGGGTTGTTTATGCCATATGGAGTGGTGCTGGGATCGTTTTGGTTGCGACGGTTGGTTACTTTGTTTACGGACAGCGTCTAGACTTACCAGCCCTAGTTGGTATTGGGTTTATCATCGCTGGTGTGTTGATCGTAAATTTATTATCCAAAACTGTAGGGCACGAATAACGCCACTCTACTTGTTAAGTGAATAAGAAGCCGCTGCGAGAAATTGCTGCGGCTTTTTAGTGCAAATTCAATCGCTAATGGCGAGTATTGATATGACGTCTTATTGTTGTATTCATAACAGTCGCATTATGTGATTGAAAAATAGACATTATTTAGCGCATTGAAAATACAAAGTTATGTTTCTTCAAACTTTAGGAAAGGGCAGTAGATAAATCACTCCGATAGATGTTAACGTGGCGACTCATCTTTACTGCTTTTCATTCCCTACATATTTCTGCAAAGTTCTTATTGTGTAGTGTGTCGAAGAACCATAGAATCCGCGCGCTTTAATTTATGTTATTAGCGTTATCAATGATAAAAGTGCAGTCCATTATCATTGTTTTTATCACTTATAGATGGGCACATCTGACAATACTTACATGAACAAATACAAAAAGCCTGCATTCAAGGCCGAATTTCTTTTGCCTCGTTACTGGGGAACGTTAATTATCATTAGCGTGATGTACTTACTTAGCCTCCTTCCTTTTAAAGTTCAACTAGCTTTGGGACGCAACATTGGTCGTTTAGCTATGCGATTCATGAGAAAACGTCAAGTTACGATCAGACGCAATCTTGAGCTTTGCTTCCCTCATATGGAAAAATGCCAACGCGAAGCAATTCTAAAAGACAACATCGACAATACTGGCATCGCACTTTTTGAGACCGCAATGGCATGGTTTTGGTCAGATAAACGGGTAAACAAACACGTCACGATAAAAGGCATGGAGCATCTAGAGGCTTTAGAGAAGTCAGGCAAAGGTGCATTAATGTTGGCCGTACACTCAATGAATCTAGAGTTAGGTGCTCGAGCTTTTGGCATTAAAAAGTCTGGAACCGGTGTTTATCGCCCAAACAATAATCCGTGCTTTGATTATTTTCAGTATAAGGGACGCTCTCGCTCTAATCGTACACTGATTGATCGTAAAAACGTCAAAGCCATGCTTGAAGCACTTAAAACGGGTGAGCGGGTTTGGTATGCACCGGACCATGATTATGGTAACCGACGCTCGACATTTGCACCGTTATTTGCCGTTAAAAATGCTTGTACTACGACAGGTACAAGTTTGTTGGTTGATTCTACAGATTGCGCCATTGTGCCTTTTACGATGGTAAGAGGAAAAGACGGACACTATACCCTAACCATTAGTGCGCCCGTCGAAGGTTTCCCGAAAGAGGATCATCAACGTGCCGCCGCATTCGTGAATCAAATAGTTGAAACATCAATCATGGCAAGTCCGAGCCAGTATATGTGGCTTCATCGTCGGTTTAAAACTAGACCAGAGGGTGAGGACTGTTTGTACAAGCCTAGGCTCATCCCTAGCTTGGCATAACACATAGAGAGCCTACAAAAAGCCCAAGGAACATACGAACCTTGGGCTTTTACTTTCTATTCTTTTCGCTTTATAAGTAGCGATCTTTTAGGTGAGCTTGAAAGTGTTTAGCATTCAGTGTTTCACCCGTGGCTTGTTTTACCAACTCATCAGTGGTGAATAAGCTACCTTTACTCCAGATGTTTTCCGAGAGCCAATTGAATATCGGAGCTAAGTCGCCAGAACGAATAACCGCATCTACATCGACGGTTTGTTTCATTGCTGCCATAAATTGTGCAGCGTACATCGCACCGAGCGTGTAGGACGGGAAATAGCCAAAACTTCCGTCTGTCCAATGGATATCTTGCATACAGCCATTTTTGAAGTTTCCTTCGGTTGATAGCCCCAAGTACGCTTTCATCTTTTCGTTCCAGAGTTCTGGTACATCTGTATGTTTGATGACGCCGTTCATGAGATCTCGCTCAATTTCATATCGAAGAATAACGTGAGCAGGATATGTTAGTTCGTCAGCATCTACGCGAATAAAGCCTTTTTCTACGCGAGTGTAAATTTTGGCTAAATTGTCTTTTTCGAACTCACTACCAGAAAAATGGTTAGAAGCCAGTCGAGCGAGGTGATCGATAAACGCGCTGCTTCGTCCTATTTGCATTTCAAAGAAGAGTGATTGTGATTCATGAATACCCATAGAGCGAGCTTCTCCCGCGGGTGTTCCTGATAAATCTTTTGGTAGCCCTTGCTCGTATCGAGCATGGCCAGTTTCGTGGACAATCCCCATCAATGATTGGACAAACTCGTTTTCATTATAACGTGTCGTAATACGCACATCTGTCGGTACACCGCCACAAAATGGGTGGGTACTCTCATCAAGTCGACCGTGTTCAAAATCGAATTGAAGTAGCTTCATGACTTCCAAACCGAGCGCTTTTTGCTTTTCCGCAGGGTAGTGTGCAGTTGGCAATAAGATGTTGTCTGATTGTTGTTTTTCAAGCGCTTCATCGATCAAAGTAGGAAGCCAGGTTTTCACGTCAGCAAAAAGAATGTCTAACGACGCAGACGTTGTGCCAGGTTCATAAACATCGAGCATGGCATCATAAGGAGTCGTGCCATTTGCTTCGGCTCTAATTTGCGCTTCTTCCTGCGATAGCTTTACGACTTCAGCCCAGTTCTTTTCAAAACCAGCCCAGTCATTTTCTCCACGTTGCGTACGCCATGCATGTTCACATTTGGAGCCAGCAAGAGATTGAGCTTGAACTAATGATTCTGGTAGTAAGTTAGCTTGCTGCCACCCACGCTTCATTTCTCTTAGGATAGATTTTTCTTTTGTAGACAGCGTCTCTTCTTCTGCCTGAGCGAAAAGCTCTCCCAAGTGCGGTTGAGTCATTAAAGAATGGATATGTACATCGAGCTCTGCCGTGGCATTCGAGCGTGCTTCAGCGCCACCAGGTGGCATGACCGCCGCTTGATCCCAATCTATGATGGCTGATAGATGCTCAAAATTTGCCACTTTTTTGGAATGTTCAACGAGTTTTGTAAATGCGTTCATGTGACTACTCTTATTCTTTTGTTCTTTCCCTAAACACCCGATAACGGGTCCTTCATATGGTGTTGCACTAAGCAACCTGCGTTAATTTACTAATAATTAACAATTAACTCCAACCCATTGTCCATAAACTCACCCAGTTGTATAGCTCTCTTAAAAAAGAAGCTTGCGAATCTTGTGGATTGGCGGTATTGATGAAGGATTGACAATTAATTATCACGATAATATGGATATTTTGAATTTCGAGGCATTTATTATTGCCATTACGATTTTAACGTTAACGCCAGGTTTAGATACTGCACTTGTTATCCGTAACACTAGCCGATCGGGCCTAAAAGATGGATGTACAACCAGTCTAGGGATTTGCTTTGGCTTATTCGTACATGCTTTTTTTTCTGCGGTTGGTATCTCGGCGATTCTTGCGCAATCAGCAGAGTTGTTCCAAATCGTAAAAATGATTGGCGCAGCTTATCTTATCTGGCTTGGTTTGAGCAGTTTAAAAGCGCTAATGTCGTCGAAAGATGGATTGACCGTGACCGAGCAGATTCACGAAGTGTTTAATGGTAAGCGCTCTTTTAGAGAGGGCTTTCTTTCTAACGTCTTGAACCCGAAAACGGCGGTCTTCTATTTGGCTTTCTTGCCACAGTTTGTGAATCCAGAAGGTTCACCCTTGCTTCAATCAATGATGATGGCATCTGTACACTTTGCTATTGCGATGGTTTGGCAGTGTGGTTTAGCTGGCGCGCTTAACTCGGCTAAAAATCTACTAAAGAATGCAAGCTTTATGAAGTGGATGGAAGGCGCGACGGGCGCAGTATTAGTCGCACTTGGTGTGAAGTTATTAATTGAAAAACCCGTTTAATGCGTAATATTTATCGATTGTTGATACTACTCGCTGTATTTATTGTGGGGATAGGTGCCGCTGTTGCTTGGCATACGTGGCCACAAGTACAGTTTGCGCAACGCGGCATGATCTGGTCTTGGCACTGGGGCTACTTCGAGCCTTTTGCTAATGGAATACAACAAACGCGAACTCAAGACACTAAACAGTTATTGCTCAGGCGTGTGTATTTGCATGACGCTATTGTCGTTTTTGTTTCGACAACTATGGACAATAAATTTGAGGTTGACGTTGTAAAAGAGCAAACCTGTGAACCTAAAACGACAACTTGGGCTTCGGTCTCTGTCAATCATCAACGTGTTAGGCATGTACCTATGGTGTGCGATGCGTTTGGGCAAGGCTACTTTTATCGCTACATCGGGAAACATCTGGAATCGATTGAGGTTGGTGTCGGCGACTCGTTTGTAACAGAAGCATTTTTAGACTGGCCGCTATCAGAGTTGAAAGCGGATCAATTCAAGCAAAAAAATGCGAAGTTTTTTGAAGAACGTGGAGAAAACGTTGAGCATCAATGGTTGAGAGATTAACCATTTAACCGAAGATAAATAAAGCCCGCTAAATAATAGCGGGCTATGTGTTTTTACCATTTCTAATGTGTTTTGCTCTCTGTGACTGGTAGTTTGTGACCGCAAACCTGCCGTTTCACTAAGCTTTCACTGCTTCAACTTCACCTGATTGCGATGTTGAGCTAAAGAACAGTTTGGTTTCTGCCAGTACGACGTGACGCAGTGCGATCAAACCAATTAGGTTAGGAATTGCCATCAGACCGTTTACGATATCAGCCAGTAGCCAAATCATATCGAGGTGAAGGAATGCACCAGATGCCACCAAGCCGACGAAAATCAGTTTGTATGGAAGCACAGCTTTAGTTCCGAACAGGAACACAACGCAACGCTCACCGTAGTAGTTCCAACCAAGAATGGTGGTAAAAGCGAAGAACATCAAACCGATTGAGACGAGCATAGGGCCAAATGTATCTGCATTTAAACCCACCGCAAAAGCATGAGTCGTCATCGCGGCACCTGCAAGGTCACTTTGCCATGCACCGGTCAGGATTAGAGCAAGGCCTGTCATGGTACAAATAATGATGGTATCGAAAAAGGTACCCGTCATTGAAATTAGGCCTTGTTTAACACAAGAGTCTGTCTTCGCTGCTGCTGCTGCCATAGGCGCGCTACCCAAACCAGATTCATTTGAGAACACACCGCGAGCGATACCTGATTGGATTGCCAACATGATGCTTGCACCTAGAAAACCACCAGTCGCTGCTGTTGATGTAAAGGCTGAAACCAGCACTAATTCAACGGCATTGAACAATTGGTCTGCATTCATGATGATCACGCTTAAACACGCCAACACATAAAATACAGCCATGGTAGGAACCACTTTTCCTGCAACGTTAGCAATGGATTTGATGCCACCCAAAGTTACGAAAGCAACCAAAAGAGTTAGTACAAAGGCAGATAGCTCACGGTTAACACCAAGAGATATCTCACTTGCATCCAGAATCGCGTTTACTTGTGGAAACGTACCGATACCAAAACAAGCAACACCCAAAGCAAACACTGCAAACATGATCGCGAGAGCTTTTGAGCCAACACCGTATTGCAAGTAATACATTGGGCCACCAATCATTTGGCCTTTATCATCGACTCTTCGGTACTTAACCGCCAACAAACATTCGGCGTATTTAGTCGCCATTCCGAAAAGGGCAGCGAGCCACATCCAGAATAGAGCGCCTGGTCCACCGAGTTTGATTGCTGTGGCAACACCAACAATGTTACCAGTACCAATTGTTGCTGAGAGCGCAGTACAAAGAGCTGCAAAGCTAGAAACGTCACCTTGAGTATTAGATGACTTATCTTTACTGAATACCATCGCTAGCGCTGTTGGGAGGTGTTTAAACTGGATCAAGCCAAGGCTAAAAGTGAAGTAAACCCCTGTACCTACTAGCAAAATAAGCAGCGGTGGACCCCAGACAAAATTATCGATGGTTTGTAGTAAAGATTGTAGGTTGTTCATGATTTCCCCTTAATAAAACAACTAATAAGGAGAAGAGGGAAAGGACGAGATCAACGATCTCTAAAAGAACTAAGCTATTGGTTGTAGGCGGGAAGGCCAAGCAAAATAGTTAGGTTGTAACTTTCCACTCCTCTGTCCTTTTGCCTGAGAGTTTCACCTTGCGTGAGTGCAAGACTTGCTCCTTCGGCGACCGATTTAACGGTTCTCTCCAGAGGTTCCTCCAACTACAGTCCCCGCTACCTAGGTAGCACCTGAAATAGTTAATTCTTCGGCGAGTTATGCTAATCAAATGTTAAAATTTGATTAATAACCACTCTCCTGCAGTCTTCATCGGAACAATTACTCAATTAAATGAGTAAAGGTTAGTTAATGATGCTGGTCATCATTAACGTGTGAACTCTATCATGTTTTTGGTCCATTTCAACACCCTATGTCAATTTATTTTCAATGAAATAACCTCATCAATTTTCATGAAGGTATGTTTGCCAATCTTTTTGTGCGAGTCACGGCATAAATAAAATTTATTGGGTTAGGGAATGGAACCCAAAAACACTTCAGAACGATAAATGTGTTTCGACCGTTACGACATAAGTTATTCAATTAAGGACACAAAATTGATTAAAATCGGAGCACTTATTTTAAAATCTACGCTAAGTTGACCTTATGGTACGTATAAATGGGTTACAATGAATCTTTGTGAAACAGTCTACGGACCTAGGCAGTTTTTCATGAGTGGACAAGGAGGCGGTATGACCAGATTATTAGCCATTGCGGTGTTGATTGCAGTAGCATTTGTGCTGTTTCGTTATCGAACCAATGAAAAAGTCCAAAAAGCGACCGTTATAACATTAATTGGCGCATTTCTGATTTATACAGCATCAATTATGTTTGCGGAATTGATCCGCTAGCAAAGTAAAAGAGTCCTTGGAGTAGTATACGGTGAGTTCTCAGAACAAAATGGAAGAGCAAGACGACGTAGTTGTCATTGAAGAGCGTGACAAACGTACGCATATCTATATCGCAATCGCTGCGGTGTTAGGCTTGGCATTTGGTGGCCTTGTTGGATCGGTTGTCACTGCGAACAAGTGGGAATCGACTTACCACGTATTAGAAGAAAAGTATCAAGCACTAACGCAAGATAAAACCCAGTTGGCATCTCAAGTAAAAGTGCGTGAAGAGGCGCTTGACCAAGAGATACAAAACCAAGTTAGTGAGTTACTCGCCGCGAAAGATGAAGCTCATCAGAAAGCACTTAAGAAGTTGCAAAAGCAATTGACTGAGGTCGAGAAGGTTAACTTGTCACTAGAGTCTCAATTGAAGCAGCAGGCAGATAAGATCAACACGACGAAGTCAGAAAATGAGAAGTTGAGTCGTCAAGCGGATATGCAAGCGACTATGTTTGAGCGGTCCCGCGAAGTATTCCAGAAAGAGCTAAAAATTTCGCAAGAATTAGAGTCTCTCGAGAAAGAACGGTCGAAATTATTACCTAAGATTGAGAAACTCAAGAAAGAGTGTGACGTATTTTTAGAAGGCAAATCTTGGGACGTGAAGTCGGACGCGTGTGATAAACATGACGAAGCTAATTCACGACTAAGTCAGGTCGATCAAATGATTGAAGTCTATAAAATGGACCTCAAACAAATCAAAGCAATAACGGAAGATATCGGCCTTTAAGTCTTTTGTATCCGATTTTTGAAAAGCAAAAGGAGCTCTTTAAGAGCTCCTTTTTCGTTGTTAGCTATGACTTTAAGGCTGCTCGTATATTAGATTCGTGAGGCGTCATAGCCTGAGGCGAGCAGGAGCTCTCGTTCGTGTTTAATCAGCTGAGCTCGATCTTCAATTAGTTCATTGAGTGCTTGAGATGGCTTACCTGCTAATGCTTTGAACGAATCAAAAGATTCCGCGGTGTCGATTTTATCAATCATCTGACTGATGACATTACGAGCCTCACACGGGTTACTCGTCGTTGTAAAGTATTCTACTTGCTTTGCTGCCGATTTCATCTCAGTTAATAGCTCAAGCGGGCTACTTTCTTTGGCTACTGCCATGTAGTTATCCAGCACGCGCTTTGCATAAAGCAGTTCTTTGAGGGGGATATCTCTTCCGCTCTCGATTAGGGATTCGCTAAGGATCATACTTGAGCTCATGGGCATTCCTTCTTATTACTACGCCGCTTTTAATGTTTCCTTGAGTCTAATTTATTGAAGTCACATTGGGAATGGGTAAAAAGCATTTTTAACGCATTTTTATTCATTTATGAAAACACGAATGCGATGCTTATCTGGATCGATAGCCATAAAATTTAACCCATACACTGATGTCGCTGGTGGTTGAACAAACTCAACACCTAGGTCTTTCCAGCGCTTGTAAATGCGCTCTAACGTATGCCTGTTGGGCACTGATAAAGACAGCTCGGTGCCACCACCTCTAATTCCGCTGTGGGGTGAAAGATTATCTCTTTGCTTGAGTGTCAACGTTAAGCCTTCGGTCATTGGAATAGCGGCAAAGGTTGGAGACAACTGCGTGACTTTGCGTTCGAACAGTTTCGAATAAAAAACTTGGCTTATGTGGATGTCCTCAACGTAGAGAACGAATGAATTGATAGTCAGCATGGTTTGTTCCTTAATCAATTAGAAATAGTAGGGGCAATCTAACGTAAAGGAACGACAGGAGTTGTCAGTAGAACATTCCCGAGGTGAGTGACAGAATAAGAAAAAGGAGCCGTTTAGCTCCTTTTTATCAGCGGAATCATTGGTATTAATGAGTGTGTTTGGAAGAATACCAGTTGTTTTGATACGCTTTAGATGCAAATAATGCGTTTGCTTTTGCACGCTCGATAATAGACTCGTCCACCTCTAGCGGCTTCATGGTTTGGTCTTTAAAGTCGTACGCCAGGGTCGATATCTTTTCACCAGGGGAAAGCACAACGAGATTGTCGCGCGTTAAATAACCAAAGTTTTTGTCGTATTGCATCATTGCGCGTTCATCTTCGCGAGCCAGTGGCTTCGTTAAATCACGACCAATCATCGGTGTTTTAGCATCTACCCCAATCAGAGATAACAGTGTAGGCGGCATGTCTATGTTGTTTGCTATGCGGTCATCTTTACGTGGTTGAATGCCTTTACCAAGGATCAATGCTGGAATGTGAAAGTGCTTAACCGGAACAAGGTTAGCGCCAGAAACACGCGCATCATGATCTGCAATTACAATGAAAATGGTATCATCCCAATAAGATGACTTTTTCGCCTTTTCAAAGAAAGTGCCCAAAGCGTAATCGGAATATTTTACGGCGTTGTTACGCGTCATATATTCTGAATCGTATGGCTCAATTTTGCCTTTCGGATACTCATAAGGGCTATGATTACTTGACGTAAAAACTAAGCTAAAGAAAGGTTTGTCGCTTTTTGAAAGGCGTTCAAACTCTTCGTTTGCTTTGTTATATAGATCTTCATCACTAACACCCCAAGAGCCAACAAAGCTTGGGTTGTTATAATCATCTTCTTCTACTATTTGATCAAAACCGTTACCAAAGAAGAAAGTTTTCATGTTGTCAAAGTTGGCTTCACCGCCGTAAATAAATTGCGTGTGATAGCCTTGAGCTTTCAGTAAGTCCGCGATGGTAAAGAAACCCGTTTGGCTTTTACTCAGCTTCACTACCGCGCGAGATGGAGATGGAGGAAAGCCCGTGGTTACGGCTTCAATTCCACGAACAGAACGAGTACCAGTGGCGTACATTTGTGTGAACTGCCAACCTTCCTTCATGAGTTCATCAAGGTTTGGTGTTAGAGGCAAACCACCCAAAGCACCGACAAATTGGGCGCCTAAGCTTTCTTGTAGCAAAATCACTAAGTTTTTATGTTTACCTTGGTAAGTCGCGAGGTTACTGTTCATGGTTGGGAGTAATGAAGGGGTGAAGTCGGACTTTGTTGATGAAGTGCGAACTAATTCCAACATCTTTTGAGTGTCCATTTTTCCGTAGAACTGCTCCGCGCTCTTTTCTGACTTCATGCTATTAACCGCAAACAACAATGAGTAAGATGAGTTCAGTGCTAAGTCGTTAAGCAGTGGATCGTTAGAAAAGGCGACCATAGCAGGATTTAGCGGGCGGTGCCCTAAAGATGAGCGAGCACCTGCAACCCCAAAAAGAACAACGAAAAGTGCCAATAGTGGTCGCCATTTCCAGTTGACCTGCTGCGCCTTATCGGTCAGTTTCTTACTCCACTTCCAACCTAAAGTGATGGTTAAAACTGTACCTAACGCACCAATAAACAGTTCTAATTTGTAGCCAGTCCAGAGCATACTCAAGACTTCTTTTGGGTAGATTAAGTATTCCACAAACAGGCGGTTTGGACGTAGGTCGTATTCCTGAATGAATGGCGCTGTTGCTAGCTCCATGTATACAAGCACCCAAAGCCCTAAAACCATCCATATGCGTAATATTCGCTTCCAACACTCTCCCATCTTACCGGTTAATGGCATGAAGGTTGAAAACAGTGCTGGAAGAATAAATAACCAGCAAAGCGTTGCAATATCTACGCGCAAACCTTGACCTAGGATGTAAATTAAGTCGTTTAGAGAGTCAATACGGTCAATCTGCCAAAAAGCTAGCAAAACTCTTGAGATAGACAGAAATAGAAGCGAAAACAAAGAAAAGGCAGCAATTGGCTGCAAAGGCCCCCACACAGAGCTCTTTGATAAGTTTTTCATATTTATTCGAATAGTTTAATTGTTATGTTGTGTTGTTTTTAGCAAAGCAAGCGTGAAATAAACGTGAATTATAATGTGGGTTTATGGTCGAGTAGTGTAAGTGTTGGTATGTCTATGTAAGGGGGAGGGGCGTTTGTGTAAAAAAAGAGCCAGTTGATAACACCAACTGGCTCTAGAGGTTGATAAAGGCATGATTACATTGCGGCTTTCTTCGCTTCTTCGACCCATGCGTCGAACTTTTTCTGGTTCGCTTTGATCCAACCATTTACATGAGACTCGATGTCCGCTGAGCTGTTCTTACCTTGGCTCATCATCATATTCTGAGCACTAACATCATTGATATTTAGTTTGATGATTTCAAATAGCTTCGCAGCAGCAGGGTTTTTTTCCGTAAACTCTTTATTGGCAACGATGCGCATAGAGTTCATCTCGAAGCCGTAGTTCTTACCGTTCTCTAGTGTCGTATCAATGTCCTTACGCTCACCAGGAAGTGAAGAGAATGGCACTTCTAACCACACCACATCTTTCCCTGGAACTAAAACGCCACTTACCCAGTACGGTGTCCAAGTGTAGTAAAGAATCGGATCGCCTTTTTTGTAACGTGAGATCGTATCAGCGATAATCGCCGCGTAGTTACCTTGGTTGTGTGTTACTGTGTCACGAAGTTTGAAAGCATCCAACTGATGCTCAACAACCATTTCACAACCCCAACCTGGGTTACAACCAGTTAAGTCCGCTTTGCCATCGCCGTTTGCATCGAATAGCTTCGCCAATTTTGGATCTTTTAACTGACCAATGTTCGTGATGTTATATTTTTCCGCGGTTTTCTTATCGATCAAATAACCTTGCGCAGCACCACTTACGTATTGGCCTTTACGGAAGAACTTATCATCACCGCCAGACATCGTGTACTTATCGGCGTGAAGAGGGAACCAACCAACCGCTAAGAAAGTAGCATCACCTTTAGCAATAGAGGTGTAGCCTACGTTGTAGTCCACTTCTTTGGTCGGTTTAACATCGTAACCAAGCTCTTCAAGTGCGCGGTTTACGATCAACGTTTGAAATGTTTCTTCTGCAACGGTTGATTGAACAGGCTGAACAGTGACACCTTCACCCGGTAGTTCACTTGCCACACCATAAGTTGAAAATGCGATAGTACTTAGAGCTCCAACAGAGAGCG
The DNA here is from genome assembly GCF_033339735.1 of Vibrio sp. 2033. Classification (NCBI taxonomy): domain Bacteria; kingdom Pseudomonadati; phylum Pseudomonadota; class Gammaproteobacteria; order Vibrionales; family Vibrionaceae; genus Vibrio; species Vibrio sp. 2033. The sequence continues at coordinate 245,339 of NZ_JAWOVC010000001.1, read as the reverse complement.
CTTTCTTCCATGAATTATTCATTGATGTTTCTCCTAAGTTTTAGATCGTCTTGGTTCGTCTTTGTTTTCAGTTTTAATAGGTATGAAACAGGACCTGTGTGATACCAGCGAAGTTTAGTGTTGCCCGCATTAACCCCTAACACCTGGGTGATACGGTCTAACAAAATCGCAAGAATAACGATGCCTAAGCCACCAACGGCAGCAAGACCCATATCAAGTCGGCCAATACCACGAAGTACCATTTGGCCTAAGCCGCCAACAGCAATCATTGAAGCAATCACTACCATAGAAAGTGACAGCATTAAGGTTTGGTTTACACCTGCCATGATAGTTGGTAACGCCAACGGTAACTGGATGCGATAAAGCATCTGTTTTTTGTTTGCCCCGAAAGAGTGGCCAGCTTCGATAAGCTCTTCAGGTACTTGCTGAATACCCAAAATAGTCAGGCGCACAACGGGAGGCAGGGCGAAAATGATCGTTACTACTACGCCAGGAACGTTACCAATACCAAACAACATAACAATTGGCACAAGGTAAACGAACGCGGGAGTCGTTTGCATTGCATCTAATATTGGCCTAACAAATTTGGCAGCGGTTTGGCTCCTTGCCAACCATATCCCCATTGGTAGCCCTATAAGCAAACAGAAGAAAACGGCGGTTAACACCAGTGCTAGCGTTGTCATCGCTTGTGACCACGCACCAATTAGGCCGATGAAAACAAGGGATACAAGAGTAGAAAAACCAAGTTTTACATTGGAAAACTGCCACGCTAGCAAAAATAAAATGAGTACCATTATAGGCGCAGGTGTAGACACCAAAGCAGTTTCAAACGACGTTAGAATAAAGTCGATTGGAACTCGTATTGCTTGGAAAACAGGTCGACCATGTTCCACCAGCCAGTTCAAACCGGACTCTACCCAGCTATCGAGGGGTAAAACCGCATCTTGGAATGGGTTCATAATATCGAATGGCGCTTGCTCTACAGTTTCTGAGTTGAGCCAATCATTACTTGGCGTGGTCTCTGTACCTTGCGACCAAGGATCATCTTGCGCAGGAGCAGTATTTGACCAGGGATCATTGTTAGTTTGCTCTGAAGACATCGTGTTAATCCTTATCTAGTGTTTGTAGAAGACGTGATTTAGTCACGACACCAAAGTAAGTTCCTTTCTCATCTACGACAGGCACGGCATAAGGAACACCAGCAACCAGACCCAAAATGTCATTAATTGACTGATCAGGCTGAAGAGTAACTTCATCCGGTAATTGAGCACTGGCTAACGAACGGTTTTCTTTATGAGCCAAACGTAGTGAATCAAGAGATACGATGCCGGAATATCGGCTAGATTTATCGACGACAATGCCGTAATCACGGTCGTGTTCCATCAGAATCTGCATCGCAGAGCCTGGACCGTCATTTTCCGATTTCTTAAAAACAGCCGCTGGCTTCTTGCGCGCGATATCTTTTGCTGTCAAGACACTTGCGATGTTTACGCCGCGGAAAAACGCTTCGACATAATCATTTGCTGGACTGTGTAATATTTCATCAGGTGTACCAACCTGAACAACCTCACCGTTTTGCATGATGGCGATACGGTCGCCAATACGCATTGCTTCATCCAAATCATGAGAAATGAAGACAATTGTGCGTTTGTCATCGTTCTGTAGACGAATAAGCTCATCTTGCATCTCAGAACGGATCAATGGGTCTAAAGCGGAAAACGCCTCGTCCATTAATAGGATGTCTGGATCACAAGCTAACGCTCTCGCTAAACCAACGCGCTGTTTCATACCACCGGATAGTTCGTCAGGGAAAGATTCTGCATAAGGGTCTAAACCCACTCTTTCTAAGGCGGAAAGGGCACTTTTCTGACGCTCATTAACGTCGATGCCGGCAAGTTCTAAACCAAAGGCGGCATTTTCAATCACCGTCATGTGTGGCATGAGTGCGAAACTTTGAAACACCATTGAGATATTATTACGACGAACTTCTCGAAGTTCATTTTCGGAGATGTGGGCGATATCTCTTCCTTTGAGATAAACACTGCCTTTAGTCGGCTCAATGAGCCGGTTAAGAAGTCGAACAAGGGTGGATTTCCCAGAGCCAGAAAGGCCCATGATTACGAAAATTTCCCCTTCATTTATGGTGAGAGATACATCGTTTACGCCGACTGTTAAACCTGTCTGTTCAAAAATACCGTCTTTATCGACGCCTTTGTCGATAAGCGAGAAGGCTCTCTCTGGGTCTTCTCCAAACACTTTATACAGTCCCTTAACTTCCAGTATGGGATCCATGTTATCTGTCCTTTTTTGTGTGTTTATAACTGTTTAACGATTTGTACTCTAATTAATTTTAGTTCAACTTTCAATGAAAGGGGGTTGGTTAACTAGTTATGCTGTGCATAGAGAATTAGTTGAGCAAGGTCTGTTTAACTCTTGTTTTTTATATTTAAAACAATTGCTTGAGATGTGTTTTTATCCGCCATAACGTTGCCCTGACGTAGGGTTGAATTTATTTTGAATTTTTTTGTACATTTCAACTCAACTCACTTGCATAGATATAAGCCGTGATAGCTTAGAGCTCTACATATAAAAAGGTTAGAGCTCTAATTTTTGGTTAAGGCTTGGTCCTGTGAAATCGGTTAGGTACTGTTATCCTTAGATTTATTTATTGCTTGATTTCACTCAGGGTGATATTTATCGCTGTAGTTTAGGCAACGTATGGAATAAAAAATGGAAGCCGAACAGTTAGAAGTGCTCAATTTCATTAGCCAGTACCCACCTTTTGATGACCTACCTGAAGAGCAGCTTAGAAAAATTGCTCTCAATGCCGAGGTTGCATACTTTCGGCAAGGAACAAAAATCCTTAACTTCGGAGATACGATCCGCGACTTGTATATGGTGAGAAGTGGGGCGGTAGAGATTTATCGACGTAAAGGTGAACTTTACAACAGGATTGATGCTGGTGGACTGTTTGGTCAGATGGGGTTGTTGATGAACAACCGCGTACGTATGCCAGCCAAAGCGATAGAAGACACTCTCGTTTACTGCATTCCGGAAAACATCTTCAATGAACTTTGTGATGAGTTTGAAAACTTTGCGGACTACATGGAACTGGAAGATAGCGCGCGTTTGCGAAGCGCAATATCTAGCCGCTCCGAAAGCAATGACTTTACCACCGCTAAGGCACGTAAAATCTTAGCAAGAGATCCAGTAACTCTGGAGGCAACGGCTTCAATTCAGGAAGCTGCGATACTAATGGCAGAGGAAAATGTCACCTCTCTGCTCATTATTCGCCCGACAGAGGAGCTCACAGAAGAAGATGATGAACAGCTGCTTGGAATATTGACTGATCGCGATCTTTGCATTCGCGTACTAGCTCAAGGTATTGATACCAATATTCCAGTGAGTGAGGTCATGAGTTATGACGTGGTTTCATTGGATTATAACGCCTATGTGTTTGAGGCCATGTTAACCATGTTGCGTTACAACGTACATCATTTACCAATTTTAAAAGATAAAAAGCCGATAGGAATTATTGGCATGACGGACATCGTTCGTTACGAATCTCAGAACAGCCTATTGCTAGTGAGCTCTATTTTTCAGCAAACCAGTGTCGAGGATCTCAAGCAGGTTTCTGAACAAGTAAAAGACTGTTTCGTAAGAATGGTCAATGAAGATGCCAACGCGCACATGATTGGTCGAGCCATGTCGGTTATAGGCAGTAGTTTCAAACAACGCCTCGCTGAATTAGCTGAGCAAGAGTTCGGCCCAGCGCCCATTCCTTATTGTTTAGTCGCAATGGGTTCAATGGCGAGGGATGAGCAGCTAATTGTAACGGATCAAGATAACGCGCTTATTCTCGATAACAGTTATGACGTTGAGATTCACGGAGAGTACTTTGAAAAGTTTGCGAAATTTGTTTGTGATGGTTTAGCGGCATGCGGCTATGCTTATTGTACTGGAGACATTATGGCTACCAACCCAGAATGGCGAAAAACTCGTGCAGAATGGGAAGAATGCTTTGGAAACTGGATAGACAATCCAACCCCTGAGAGATTGTTAAATAGTAATATCTTTTTTGATCTCCTCGGTGTGCATGGGCGAGTGAAATGGGCGGAGCAATTAAGCAGCTTTATTGTGAGACGAGCGAAAAGAAATAACCGCTTTCTTGCTTGTATGGCGTATAACGCAATACGTAGGACGCCTCCACTGGGCTTTTTCAAAGACTTTGTGATGGAGAAAGATGGTCGTCATCGCAACTCGATTAACTTGAAGCGAAGGGGGACGGCTCCGTTGGCCGATTTAATACGGGTGCATTCTTTGGCAATCGGTTCGCGATCGCAAAACTCTTTCGACCGTTTAGATGACATTAATGATGCTGGCATTTTACCGAAAGGTCGAGGTTTGGATTTAAGGGATGCGATGGAGCTAATCTACATGGTTCGAATTCGTCACCAAGCCCTTGATATAGAAAATGGAGAAGAGCCAGACAACAACATTGAGCCGGAGAACATGTCTGAATTTGAACGTCGAAACTTAAAAGCAGCATTTCAAATTCTAAGTAACGCACAGAACTTCATTAAGTTTCGATACCAGAGAAGTAGCAAATGATGTGGTTCTCAAAAAAGGCAGAAAAAGAACATCCCTTGTTGGATACATCCCAGACGCCAGAGTGGTCAATGTTGTTCAAGCAACTCGCTAAAGAAGCGAAAGACGAGAGGCTCAAACGCTATTATTCGACACCGATGGTTAATGGGGAAACACCAATTGAACAAGTGCCATTTGTCTCGGTAGACTTTGAGACAACAGGATTGAACTCGGAAGAGGATGTCATTCTCACGATCGGACTTGTCCCGTTTACTATTGATCGTGTTCAATGTAATGGCTCTGCTCATTGGGTCGTTAACCCAAACAGAGAGTTAAACCACGACTCTGTCATTATTCACGGTATCACTGACTCTGAGGTTAAAAACGCGCCGCAGCTGTCTCAGATCTTGGGTGAAATATTGGATGCGTTGTCAGGCAAAGTGGTACTTGTTCACTACAAGAACATTGAAAGGCAGTTCTTTAATAACGCCTTGCTAAATAGCATCGGAGAGGGGATACAGTTTCCTGTTGTTGATACGTTAGATATTGAGTATGCGATACAACGCCGTGAATGCAGAGGTTTTATCAATAAGTTGAAAGGCAAGAAACCCGGTTCTGTACGATTAGGGCACGCTCGTGAAAGATATGGCCTCCCTGCTTATCAACCTCACCATGCTCTGACGGATGCGTTAGCAACAGCGGAGCTGTTTCAAGCACAACTGCAGTATCACTTTAATCGAAACATGCCAATATCTTCGGTTTGGCAATAGGCGTTATTTATGGTGAAAACAATAAAATGCAATGAGAGATAGGGGGCTTTAAGATTATGATGGCGGATTGAGTAACCGCTTATAAGAACAATGTTTTATGAACATGTGCTTGGTAGTGATGAAGACGTTTCATTACTCGAACTCCGACGAAAGTAATTTAAACTTGGTCACGTATTTTTAAGGAGATTATCCGTGAGCACCGATAATAACGGTGGCATTCAACGCCCCGATGGAAAAGTAAACGCAATAGATACTGACTATCAAATTGGTCAGGATAACGTTGCGCTAAAGGTAGGCCCATTTGGCCTTGATATTCATAACCGTGTTTTTGCAATTTCTGGCTTAGCAATCGTCATGTTTGTTGTGATAACACTATTATTCCGAGAACAGGTAGAGCCGTTTTTTGCAGACCTACGAGCGGGTTTGTTGCACAATTTAGACTGGTTTTTTCTCGCTTCAGGTAATATTTTTGTCATTGTCTGTGTCGGATTGATCTTCACACCATTAGGCCGTGTACGAATCGGTGGTACTGAAGCAACACCGGATTATTCGTATGCCGGATGGTTGGCAATGCTATTTGCTGCGGGTATGGGTATTGGTCTTGTATTCTTCGGTGTATCAGAACCGATGTCCCATTTTAGTTCTGCGATTGGTGGCGTGAGCGTTGAGAATGGTGTACGTACTGACTGGGCACCGCTAGGTGGTGCAGAGGGCGACGCAACTGCAGCTTCGGCATTAGGGATGGCTGCGACGATTTACCACTGGGCACTTCATCCGTGGTCAATATACGCGCTCTTGGCTCTTGGGCTGGCTATCTTTTCATTTAACAAAGGTTTGCCACTCACCATGCGCTCAATTTTTTACCCTTTGTTTGGTGAGCGTGTATGGGGTTGGACTGGTCATATTATCGATATTCTTGCAGTGGTAGCGACGGTTTTTGGTTTAGCAACATCGCTAGGCTACGGTGCATCTCAAGCCGCAACGGGTTTGAACTTCCTGTTTGATGTCCCAATGACCAATACCACGCAGGTTATATTGATTATTGGTATCACTGCGCTCGCTTTAATCTCTGTTGTGGCTGGACTCGATAAGGGCGTGAAAATCTTATCTGAAATCAATATGGGTCTTGCAGCGCTGCTATTGCTATTTGTTATTGTTGTTGGCCCGACGATTGCGATTTTCACTGGTTTCTTCGAGAACATCGTTTCCTATGTAGCTAATATCCCTGCCTTATCTATGCCATTTGGACGAGAGGATGTGAATTACTCTCAAGGCTGGACGGCGTTTTACTGGGCGTGGTGGATTTCTTGGTCACCATTTGTGGGTATGTTCATCGCACGTGTGTCTCGCGGTCGTTCGGTTCGTGAGTTTATTATTTGCGTTATTCTTATCCCATCTTCAGTTTGTGTGTTATGGATGACGGCTTTTGGCGGTAACGCAATTAGCCAATACGTTAATGATGGCTATGAGGCGGTGTTTAACGCAGAACTGCCTTTAAAACTTTTTGCCATGTTAGATGTTATGCCATTGGCTGAGATAACATCTTTTGTCGGCATTATCTTAGTCGTGGTGTTCTTCATTACCTCTTCTGACTCAGGATCACTGGTTATTGATACTATTGCTGCGGGCGGTAAGGTCGATGCACCAACGCCACAACGCGTGTTCTGGTGTACGTTTGAAGGTTTGGTTGCGATTGCATTGATGTTGGGTGGTGGTCTAGCTGCTGCTCAAGCAATGGCGGTGACGACTGGTTTACCATTTACTATTGTTTTGCTTGTTGCAACGGTATCTTTGATAAAAGGTTTGATGGATGAACCTCGTCCAAAGGCGGTTTCTAAGAAATCAAAATAACTAGTATCAGCAGTTAAATTATTGATAAAAGCGGTATGCGAAAGCATGCCGCTTTTTTTGGATTTCTATTTTTCTCTGAGAAATGAACAGCATGGAAATGGTCTTATTCTGGTTGTTTTTTGTACTGCGCATTTAGGTGACTATTTAATAAATTAGACCTCGAACTATTTTAACTTTTGGTTAATAGGTTTGTTTTTGTGATCCGTATCACAAAAATACCGATAAAAAGGCGGATTATTTGATTTTTAGCCGCGAGGGATGGCCATAATAAAAAGGAAATTTAATTAGACCTCAAAGGATATGTATTTTCACATGATCACATCAGCACCTTGGGTCCTTTATCCAGAGATTGGAGAAGACTCAAGTAAAAAATGGATTTTTCGTGAGCCTAAAATCTCTGATGGTGACGACATTTACAGCTTGATTGCAGACTGTCCTCCATTGGACATGAACTCATCTTATTGCAATTTCCTACAGTCTACGCATTTCAGCAAAACCAGTATTTTGGTTGAGCAAAAAGGCGAAATCGCAGGTTTCATTTCCGGTTATCAGAAACCAGACGAGCAAGACGTTTTATTTGTCTGGCAAGTTGCAGTCTCACCTCGCTTTAGAGGTCATGGTTTAGCATTCCGCATGTTGAAAGAACTTCTCACCCGAGAGGAATTAGGCGGTGTTAAATCGGTAGAAACTACCATCACGGAAGATAATAAAGCCTCTTGGGCACTGTTCAAAAAGTTAGATGCGATGAACGGCAACTCTGGCCAAGTAAGCACATTTTTGGATGAAGAAGCCCACTTTAAAGGCAAACACGATACAGAATATTTGTATCGCATTCCTCTCAAATAATCCTCAAACAATAGGAATTAAAAACGGTCTCATCATGGATATTTTCAAAAAGCAGGAATCCAACGTACGCTCATATTCAAACAATTTCCCGGTCGTTTTTCGTAAAGCGAAAGGCTGCTGGCTAGAAACAGAACAAGGTGAACGATACTTAGACTTCCTTGCTGGAGCGGGATCTCTAAATTACGGCCATAACAATCCAGTACTAAAACAAGCGTTGCTTGAGTACATTGAAATGGACGGTATTACTCACGGTTTGGATATGCACTCAGAAGCGAAAGCATCGTTTCTGGAAGCGTTGGATACTTACATCCTTAAACCAAGAAACTTGGATTACAAGGTTCAGTTTACGGGCCCAACAGGCACTAATGCTGTTGAGGCGGCATTGAAGCTGGCTAAAAAAGTAAAAGGCCGCGACAGCGTCGTTGCGTTTACTAACGGTTTCCATGGTTGTACTGCTGGCGCACTGGCTGCAACGGGTAACCAGCATCACAGACAAGGTAACGGTTCTAGCCTAAGTAACGTCACTCGTATTCCATTTGAAGGTTACGCTGGCGTAGATGGTCTCGCGCTGTTCGAAACCATGCTAAATGATAACTCTGCAGGTATGGATAAACCAGCCGCTGTACTTCTTGAAACTGTGCAGGGTGAAGGTGGTTTAAATGCTGCTTCAAACGAGTGGTTACAACGTTTGAGCAAAATCTGTAAAGCCAATGACATTCTTATGATTGTCGATGACATTCAAGCAGGTTGTGGACGTACCGGTACTTTCTTTAGTTTCGAGCCGTCTGGTATCCAACCGGATATCGTGACGCTATCGAAGTCGATCGGTGGTTACGGTTTGCCGATGGCTGTCGTATTACTTAAGCCTGAGCTTGACCAGTGGAAGCCAGGCGAGCATAACGGTACGTTCCGTGGCAATAATCACGCCTTTATTACTGCTGCAAAAGCACTAGAAATTTACTGGGCAAACGATGATTTTGAAACACACATCAAGCAGTGTTCAGACAAGGTAAGTGCTGTTATTGACCGTTGTGTTCGTCGCTTTCCACAAATGTTTGTGCAGAAAAAAGGCCGCGGCATGATGGTTGGTATTGAATGTATCAATGGTGACATGGCATCTGAAATTGCGAAAAACTGTTTCGAGAATGGAATGGTGATAGAGACAGCGGGTCCAGACGATGAAGTTGTGAAGTTCTTCTGTCCACTAACCATCAGCGAATCAGAGCTAGATCAAGGACTAAGCATCTTTGAAAATGCAGTAGAGACTATCGCTGCGAAACATTTCAAACAAGCATCTTAATAAGGATTTTAATTATGATCGTCAGAACTCTAGATGAATGCCGCAACAGCGAACGACGTGTCGTTTCAGATAACTGGGAAAGTGTCCGCATGTTGTTGAAAGACGACAACATGGGTTTCTCTTTCCACATCACAACGATTTATGAAGATACAGAAACTCATATTCACTATCAAAACCACCTTGAATCGGTGTTTTGTATGAGTGGTGAAGGTGAGATTGAAGTTGTAGGTGGAGAAACGTACCCAATCAAACCAGGTACATTATACATCCTTGATAAACACGATGAGCACTACTTGAGAGCTTATAAGAATAAAGAAATGGTAATGGCGTGTGTGTTTAACCCACCGATTACTGGCGCTGAAGTGCACGATGAAAACGGTGTTTATCCTCTCGTGGACTAAAAGATGATGGTGGGGTGCTTTGCCACCCCACACTTTACTATCTCTTCTTTTTTCTTTTTAAAGTTACCAATCAAAAAAGGTTTATCATGACATTTACCGTAGAAAAAATCGGCGGTACATCAATGACAGCATTTGATGCTGTTCTCGACAATATTATTCTTCGTCCCAAAACACCATACAATCGTATTTTTGTCGTATCTGCATACGGTGGTATGACCGATGCGCTGCTCGAGTGTAAAAAAACCAGTAAACCAGGCGTTTATCAGCTTATCGCGAAACGCGACGACAAATGGGAAGAAGCGTTAGCGTACGTTGAAAGCCGTATGTTGCTGACCAATGAAAATATTTTTGCGGACCCAATGAATCGTATCCGTGCGGATAAATTCATTCGCTCCCGCATTGCTGAAGCGAAAAACTGTATCGCGAATATTTTAGAAACCTGTCAGTACGGTCAATTTTCGTTGCGCCAGTACTTGCCTCAAATTCGAGAGTTTCTCTCGTCTATCGGTGAGGCACATAGTGCTTACAACACAGCACTAAAACTAAAAAATATGGGTATTAACGCTAAGTTCGTTGACCTGTCTGGTTGGGATAATCAAGCGCCAAGAAGCCTTGATGAGTCGATCAGTGACGCGTTTGCTGATATCGATGTATCAAAAGAACTGCCAATCGTGACAGGTTATGCTTACTGTAAAGAGGGCCTAATGCACACTTATGACCGAGGTTATAGTGAGATGACATTTAGCCGAATTGCAGCAATAACAAAAGCGGATTTAGCAGTAATTCACAAAGAGTACCACTTGAGCTCAGCAGACCCACGCGTTGTTGGCCCTGAAAAAGTATTACCAATTGGTAGTACAAACTATGACGTAGCAGACCAACTTGCGAACCTTGGCATGGAAGCGATTCACCCAAATGCCGCTGCGGGTTTGCGTGAAAGTGGTATTGAGCTACAGATTAAAAATACATTCGAACCTGAACACGAAGGTACTTTGATCTCTTCAAGCTACCGCCCAGAAGAAGACAAAGTCGAGATTATCGCAGGTAAAGAAAAAGTATTTGCACTGCATTTGTTTGACCAAGCAATGGTGGGAAAAGCCGATAACGTTAGTTACGAATTGATGGAAATCATCTCCGATGCTCGTGTAAGTTTGGTTGGTAAAGAGATGAACGCTAACTCTATTACTTACTATCTAGGTGGCAGTACTGATAGCTTAAACAAAGTATTGTATAAAGCCGAGAAACGTTATCCGAATGCCTCGATTAAAGGTCGTATGGTCGCGCTTATCTCAGCCATCGGTTCTCAAATTGATACCAACAAGACGTTGGCGAAAGGTGTGCTTGCATTGATGAATAATGGCGTTACGCCAGTTGCACTGCACTCATCATTGAGAAATGTAAATGTTCAATTTGTTGTCGGTGATAAGGAATACCAGCACGCGATTTGCGCATTGCATGATGAGTTTTTCCAAAGTAGCAGTTTAGCTAAATCGGTTAATGTGGCTTAGTTTATCCACGGTTAAAATACAAAGGAGAGCAGGTTAGCTCTCCTTTTTTATTTTTCAGTTTGTACTCACAATGCCCACTTTGTATAGGCTAAACAGGCGATTTAAGTAAGTTCCTATGTAGCGATACACATAAGCCAGCAGAATGGTCTGCTGGATTAATGTTACTGATTAACTAACGTTAACTTAGTTTACTTAAACTTGCTGATTTCTTGTTCAACTTTGTCTAGTTGTTGCAGCTTTTCTTGCATTTTTAGAGAGTCGTAGTTTAGTGAAGCAGGGTTCATCGCTGTGCCACGTTGCATTGGGTATTCTGGAAGTGTTTTAAAGAACTCTCCCACAACGTCTTGTACAGGTACAAATAGCCACATGTTGTCAGCCATCCAACGCAAGTACATTTGTGATTCGCTTGGGCCTTTTTCGAATGGGTCAGCACGTAGGTGGATGATTTTAGGCCAGTTCGGAGCAAAACGAACTGCGTTACTTAGGTTCCCTTCAAGCGTTGCAAAGTGAAGTTTCCAGTCATTCCAGCGGACAGCGTTTAATTCACCATTAGACGTAAAGTAAAGCAGCGACTCACGAGGGCCTTTTTCTTCCTTACCTTCAAAGTATGGCATGAAGTTGTAACCATCTAAATGCACACGCCATTCTTTGCCATTTGCTTTGTAGCTTTCTGCCAGTTTTTCTTTTACATCAGGTACGCCAGCAGCTGCCAATAATGTAGGCAGCCAGTCTTGGTGTGCCATCATTTCATTGATCTTGGTTCCTGGCTTAATTACGCCTGGCCAACGAACCAGTTGAGGAACACGCATACCGCCTTCCCAAGTTGTACCTTTTTCACCATGGAATGGTGTTGCACCACCATCTGGCCAAGTCATGGTTTCTGCGCCGTTGTCCGTTGAGTAGATAACGATAGTGTTGTCTGCAACACCTAGCTCATCCAGCTTGTCGAGTAAAACACCTACATGATCATCGTGTTCCAGCATACCATCGGCATAAATGCTTACGCCTGATTTACCTTGGTATTTTTCCTGCAAGCGAGTCCAAACGTGCATACGAGTGGCGTTATGCCAAATAAAGAAGGGTTTATCCGCCTTAACTGCTTTTTCCATAAATGCCAAAGAGCTCTCTAGGAACTCTTCATCTGCGTGCTCCATACGTTTTCGTGTCATCGGGCCAGTGTCTTCAATCTTACCGTCGGCATAAGACTTAATGACACCACGAGGGCCATAGTTTTTACGAAACTCTGGGTCTTTAGGGTAGTAATAAGTTTCAGGCTCTTCTTCTGCGTTTAGGTGATATAAGTTACCGAAGAATTCGTCAAAGCCGTGTTTTGTCGGTAAGTGCTTATCTTGGTCACCTAAGTGGTTTTTACCAAATTGACCCGTCATGTAACCTTGTTCTTTTAACAGATCTGCAATGGTTGGCGCCCAATCAGGTATGCCGTGGTCAGAGCCTGGCATACCAATTGTTAACAAACCCGTACGAAATGGCTCTTCACCCGTAATAAAGGCCGCGCGACCAGCAGTACAAGACTGTTGTCCGTAGTGATCTGTGAACAACGCACCTTCATTCGCGATACGGTCGATGTTTGGCGTTTTGTAACTCATCATACCTTGGTTGTATGCGCTGATATTCCAGTAGCCGATATCGTCACCAAAAATTGCCAGAATATTCGGTTTGTCGGCTGCCATAGCAGCACTGGACGCCGCTAACAGTCCTGCGCCTACAGCGATTTTGCTCAATTGATTTGCCATAAAAACTCCAGATTGTTGAGAGTAAAGATAAGCACAAGTGAGCCTTATGCTTAGTTTCTGCATAAGTTAATGATGTATATAGAAAAATCCTCTTATACTCGATATAACCATAAGTTATTGCTGGGTGGTAACTATTTGTTAATTAAGAAGAAATAGGATTGTCCTGTTAGTTTGTAGAGATTCGTAAAGTAGATTTAGATCACTGAAGAGCCTTATTTTTATTGCGTAGTAGAAGAGGGGATGGAAATGAAAAACAATAGGATGCTCGCTTGTTTTACGGTCCTAAAGCAATACTAAAGTCGTTATGTATTGCTTGTAATTATTTGTATAACCAGTGATTTAGTGTCTATATTGATTTAGGTTGTACATTATAAATATAAGGATATCTATGAGTCAGTGGGCAGGCCGGTTTCGCATTTTATTGCTGGTCAACGTTGTTGTCAGTTTTATGGCTTTTTCTCAAGAGTTATTCACAGAGAAACCAAATATTCCTTCAGGCTTAAATCCAGAATATGCTGGCACACAAGCTTGTGCAGAGTGCCACCAAAACGAGGTGGAGGCTTGGAAAGGGTCACATCACGATATGGCCATGAAGCATGCAAGTACAACCTCTGTACGTGGTGATTTTGATAACCATGTTGTAACGCACAAAGGAATGCCTAATCGTTTTTTTAAAAAAGGCGGCGAATATTGGGTCAACATTCAAGGCTCTGACGGGCAATGGCATGACTATAAGATCAGCTATACATTTGGCTGGGAGCCACTACAGCAGTACATGGTCGAGTTTGAAGATGGCCGCGTGCAGCTTATTCCTTTTGCTTGGGACACAAGAGCTAAAGTTGAAGGGGGACAGCGTTGGTTTCATCTTTATCCAGAAACGACAACAACGGATGAATTCTATTGGACCAATACCGGGCAAAATTGGAACTTCATGTGTGCTGATTGCCATTCAACGAACCTAAAGAAGAATTACGACGCTGACAAAAACACTTACAACAGCTCATGGTCAGAGATTAATGTGGGATGCGAAGCATGCCATGGTCCCGCTAGTCAGCACATAGAACTGGCCAAGAAATACAAAAATGCTGGCACTTCTTTTGAGCATGACAGCCATTATGGCTTTGATCGAAATTTGTCTAAAGCAGTGTCGGATTGGGTGTTTGAGGAAGGCCATAGTACGTTACAGCCGAAATCAATTGAAGCAACCAATCAAGTGCAAACATGCGCTCAATGCCATAGTCGCCGAACCCAGTTAAATGAAACAGGTGATCATGTTAAAGGTTCTTTTTTTGATAAATATCGCTTAAGTCTTATAACACCTGAACTCTACTATCATGATGGACAGATTTACGACGAAGATTATGTTTATGGTTCGTTTCTTCAATCTGAAATGGCGGAGAAGGGGGTCACGTGCACTAATTGCCATGATCCACACACGGCAGAGTTAACGATCCCAGAAGAGGCAGTATGTTCGCAATGCCATATTGCATCGGAATATACACCTGAAAAGCATACCTTTCATAAGGCTGGATCTGAAGCATCGCAATGTACGACTTGTCACATGCCAGAAACGACTTACATGCAAGTCGATCCTCGTAGAGACCACAGTTGGCATATTCCACGACCGGATTTGAGCAAACACATTGGAACGCCCAATGTTTGCATGTCATGCCATGAAGATAAAAGCAATCAATGGGCCGATGAACAGATAGCAGAATGGTACCCGAATTCGAAGTATCGTAATCAACAACATTTTGCTGTCGCATTTTATGCGGATTCAATTGGTCATCAAGGAGCAGCAAATGCGTTGGCATACTCTGCTCAGGATTCGTCTTTAAAAGACATTATTCGCGCCTCAGCCCTGGAGAGAATGGGGGGCAACACTGACCAAAATACAACAGTATCTTTGGCTAGGGCCGTTAAGAATGAGAATGAAATGGTTCGATTAGGGGCAATTTCAGGCTCGTCTGGTTATGAATTTCATGATCGGTGGCGGATTCTAGAGCCATTGCTTGGTGACCCGGTGCTTTCAGTGAGAGCGGAAGCTGCCTCGGTGCTGGTAGCGAACTACGCGCAAATGACCCCTTTACAAAAAGATATCATTAAATCACCTTTAGAAGAGTACATGGAAATTCAAGAGTTTAATGCCGATCGTGGTTTCGGAAGAACCAATTTGGCGAATGTGTACCGCAGCTTAGGTGAAATCGACAAAGCGACCGAGCTGTATAAACAAGCGATCAGCATCGAACCCTATTTCGAAAATAGCTACGTTAACCTAGCAGATTTGTATCGTCACCTAGGTAAAGAAGAAGCTGCGCTGACGGTGCTACAACAAGGGATGAAAGCTCAACCTAAATCCAGCACGTTACCATACAGCGCAGGTCTTTCTTTGTTGCGTCAAGGCAAAGCTGATGATGCGAAAAAGCTACTTAGACGCGCCGCAGAAATTGGTGAAACTAATGCGCATTATTGGTACGTGTACGGTCTAGCTTTAGAAAAAAGCGATGTTCTAGAAGCCAGTAAAGCGTTGCATACAGCATTTGAAGTCGGTGGCAATCCACAACACTTGTTTGCTCAATGCGAGGTTCTAGCGAGAAATCATAAAAAAGGTGCTGTCGCTTTTGCTTTCGATAGGTGCATACAAGAGCTTAGTCACTATGCACCTAAACAAGCTATTGATCAGCTTAAAGCCTCTATTGTTGGGGTCAATAGGAGCTAATTACCAAAAGTGGAGCTTTTATCGCTCCACTTTTTCTTACTTGGTTTAATCAGCGTCTTTCGCTAATCTCAGCCCCATGTCGGACATGATGACTGACTGGCTAGCAAAATCGCGACGATAGTTTTCGGATTCGTCAGCATCATAGGCAAAGCTACCACCTCGTACAGACTTGTGTGCCAGGCTTTCTTTTTCATCTTTTGCGTTTACCGGATTATCACTTGGTGCTGATTTGTAATAGCCTTCATCAAACGCATCAATAACAAACTCACCAACATTACCCGTCATATCGTATAAGCCAAGCTCATTCGGTTTTTTCTGACCTACCTTGTGTGCCTTATTGTTTGAGTTACTGGCATACCAGGCAACGTCGTTAATATCATCAGACCCCGCGTAAGTGAATCCTTGACTTAGATTCCCCCCTTTCGCTGCAAACTCCCATTCTGCTTCGGTGGGTAAACGATAGTGCTCTCCCGTTTTTTCATTCAATTTCTTTATAAAATAATTGGCTTGTTGCCAGCTAATGTTATTTACGGGCGTATTTGGGTTTCTAAAATAGCTCAGAGAAGATCCTGTAACCGATTCGAATAACTCTTGGGTTACCTCAAATTTTGCCAAATAGAAATCTTCCACGCGAACGGTGCGAGCCGGGCGCTCGGATTTATTTGCTGATGGATTATCCGAGCCCATCGTAAATTGTCCACCTTCAATAAGAACCATATCTTGATCGATTTTTTGAGCAAGAGGGCTAGGTTGTGTTGTTGCACATCCAGTCATAATTAGCGAAATCGAAATAGCGGCACCAAGGTAAAGAGTATTACTTTTGGAATGCTTCATAGGGGAGCTCCATCAACATTTATGATCAAAGAATTTTATCAGGCAAGTCTATGAAAAACAGTTATACACACTATAACAAGCGCCACGAATAATTGAACATTATCATCACACTAGGCGATTAACTTAATGATTAGTCTTAACGCCGTTGGGCACAGGCTAGCAACTAAGAAGGTGATGAATGCACATAACTCAAGGTCCGCAGTTCAATGGAAAAGCATCCAAGCGATTACATGTCATGGCGAAACCTATCGGTGCAGTGTGCAATATCGATTGCACCTATTGTTACTACCTAAGCAAACAAGATTTACTTGAGTACAAGCCAGGCTGCTCACCAGTCATGGATGAGGAAACGCTCGAGACCTATATCCGTCAATATATAGCGGGACAAAATACACCTGAAATTATTTTCTCTTGGCAGGGTGGTGAGCCGACAATGCTAGGTTTGGATTATTTCAAGACAATTGTTGAGCTACAGAATAAATACCGTCCCGATGGCATTACGATCTCCAATGATCTTCAGACTAATGGTACACTGCTTAACGATGAATGGTGTGAGTTTTTAAAGGCGAACAACTTTCTCGTCGGTTTAAGCATTGATGGCCCAGAAATGATGCACAACGCTTATCGAACAAACCGAGCTGGTAGAGGCACATTCCGGCAAGTTATGAATGCGGTTGAACTATTACATAAGCACGAAGTAAAGTTTGCTACGCTCACTTGTGTTAACAACTTGACCAGCCGTAACCCACTTGAAGTGTACCGATTCTTGCGAGATGAAGTACGCTCCCCTCAAATGCAGTTTATTCCAATAGTTGAGCAGAAAACATTCAGAACAACCGCCCCTCAAACTTGGGAGCCTAACGAGCAACTAAAGCAAGGAGATAAACGGTTGATCCCAGGTCATAAAGATGCCGTTGTTGAGCCTTTTTGCGTTGCGGATGAAGCATGGGGAAATTTTCTGATCGCGATTTTCAATGAATGGGTTTTACACGATATCGGCAACGTGTTTGTGCAGTACTTTGAAGCCAGTATCGAAACCTGGATGGGCAGAAAAAACCCACTGTGTACGTTAGGTGAAATCTGCGGGAAGGGCTTAGCAATGGAGCCTAATGGTGATGTGTTTGCGTGTGATCATTACGTGTACCCAGAATATAAGGTTGGAAACATTCATCACGAAAAGCTCGATACGCTCGCTTATAGCTCTGAGCAGCAGAAATTTGGGTTTGCTAAAAGTCGTACGCTGCCCCAACAGTGCCTTCAATGTGATTATCAATTTGCATGTTTTGGAGAATGTCCCAAAAACCGTTTTATCCGTACTAGGCAAGGTGAGCCTGGTCTTAATTATCTCTGCGCGGGTTGGAAGAAGTTTTTTACCAATGTTGATCAGTCGATGGCGTACATCTTACGAGCGACAGGTAACCCAGTGGTTCACGGTAAATACAGTGACCAGATTCTACACCAGCAAGCTACTCAAACACAGACTGTGTTTGAAACGAAGTTTTAAGATAGTCACTACGCCTGCTACAGGCCCGGAAATGAAAGAATATAGGTTATTGAATGCAAAAAATTAAGCTGCTCTCTAAATCATTACTCGTGATCTCGATCGGCATTGCTGCGAGTCAAACAGCAGTGGCACAAGAAACAACATTGCTAGACCCAGACCAGGTATCGCCGACAACGGTTGTCACTCCACAAGAAGCTCAAATGACACCGGCGCAACGAGTCGAAAAGCTGTCTTATGATGCGCAAAATAAAAAGTTGTCTTCAGAAAAACGTATTGATGCTTTACGTGAGTTAGCCAACTATCCAAGCCAAAATGCATTGGTTGCAGTTGCGCGTGGGTTGCAGGATGAAGATGCAGGTATTCGCGAAGCTGCGATCGTGGGAGCACAGCCATATATGATTGAGCACCGTTGGCGTTTGATTTCACCATTATTGAGTGATGACGCCGCCATGGTGCGAATTACAGCAGCGATTAACCTCGTTCGAGATTACGCCAATTTGAGTTCGGAGCAACAGCAGTCACTTGAGGGGCCTGTTTCAGAGCTGACAGCACACTTGTCCAGTAAGAACGATAATGTTTCCAAGTTATTACTTGCAGACGTTTACCGTTGGCATCGTGATTGGGATAAAGCGGCGCTGATATACCCAGAGTTAACTAAGCTTGAGCCAAACAACCCTCAAGTTTGGTTAAGCTATGCAGACAACTTCCGAGCGCAACAGCTAGACCAAAAAGCTATCAACGTGCTTGACGAGGGTATCAAGCTAAATTCAGAAGATGCCTCGCTGCATTATTCTAAATCTCTCGCTTTGGTTAGATTAGACAAAAAGAAAGAAGCGGCGTTTGAAATAGACAAAGCTGCGACGATGGCAACGACGAACAGTTACTTTTGGTATTTAAATGGTGTTCTGCAAGAAGAGTTAGACTTGAAGAAGTCTGTCAACGCTTTTGAGCAAGCGTATTTGATATCCGGTGCTCCAGAACAATTGTATGCCGTGTGTGACATCTATGTCAGATACGGCAACCCTAAAACGGATGACTGTTTAACAGAGCTAACGAAGGTCGCTCCCGACTATGTTATTGAAGAGCTCAATCAGAAAAAGGGACGTAAAAGTGCCTCTACATCAGTTGAAGCCAATGAATTTAAACTCTAATCGGTAAATTCCATGTTCCTATTTCAATAAAATAGTGAACCAATTTAGTGACGGTGTCACTCTTTGGTGGCCGTTGGATATGTCAGTTCAATATGCGCCTGTTTCAATTGAACTATACTTTTGATTGGATTCGCACCTAGCACCTCAATATAAGGAATTAAGATGGCTATAAAGTTAAAGACGATTGTCTTAGCAACAGGTTTTGCTCTATCTAGTTACGCTGTTGCTGCTGATATGCAAGATCCACTTCCGTCATGGAACAACACTGACGCTAAGCAAGCTATTATGGCGTTTGTTACGAAAACAACGACCCAAGGTTCGGATTCCTATGTTCCTGAAAGCCAACGAATCGCGACGTTTGATAATGATGGAACACTTTGGGCAGAAAAGCCTGTTTATCTACAGTTGTTTTTTGCGATCGATAGAGTAAAAGAAATGGCCTCTGAGCATCCTGATTGGAAGACAACCGAACCCTTTGCTTCCGTATTAAAAGGTGACATGGAGGGGATTGGTAAACAAGGACTCGAAGGTGTAATGAAGCTTGTTATGGCAACCCATTCTGGAATGTCTACTGAACAGTTTCATCAAGAAGTTAAGGAATGGTTGAAAACGGCTGTCCATCCAACAACGGGTAGACCATACACTGAAATGGTATATCAACCTATGCTCGAACTGCTCGACTATTTAAGAGCGAACGACTATCAGACCTACATCGTTTCTGGAGGCGGAATTGAATTTATGCGCGTTTGGGCGCCGGAAGTATACGGCATTCCAACGCAAAACATCGTGGGAACGACGTTAAAGGCGGAATATCAAAGTGTTGATGGAAAACCTACCATCCAACGCATGCCGGAAATAGACTTTGTCAATGACAAAGCAGTAAAGCCTGTGACGATCCAAAACTTCATTGGCAAACGTCCGGTAATGGCGTTTGGTAATTCTGATGGTGATTTACAGATGTTAGAGTGGACGAAAGCAGGTTCAGGTCCAAGATTTTCTGCGATTATCCATCACACGGATGACAAGCGCGAATGGGCGTATGATAAAGATTCTCATGTTGGTAAGTTAGATAAATCGTTTAAAGTAGGTGAAGAGCAAGGTTGGCTATTTGTCGATATGAAACAAGATTGGAATCAAGTGTTTAAAGAAGCCATGAAACAATAGCTCACTAATCATGATGAACCCTACGTAGAAATTGTTGTGATGGGGGATGATGATCATCAGTACGCTTACCATTTCTCTAACAATTTATGTTCAGTGTCTGTCCCAACCATTTTTGTTGACCTACGTTGGTTATTTGATTGATATGTGGCATCATGACTTAAAACCACTTAAGTGAATTTAAGTCATGACACAAGAAGAAAGACTCGTAGCACTCAGAGCGAAGCTGGAGCAGCAAAACAAAGTAACGTTGTCTGAAGTTTGTGAGTACTTTGGTATCTCGCGAGATTCAGCTCGTCGAGACTTAGTTAAGTTGAGTCAGCAACCTGGGTTACAAAGAATACGAGGTGGTGTCATGCTTGCGCCGATCTCTTCCCATACCGAGGCATACGCGAGTCGACCCGTGAGTGACGTTAAACATCGACTGGCTCAAGCTGCCGCAGCGTTGTTGGATGAGCGCGACCATCTTGTTATTGATACCAGCACCATTTTATCTCTGCTCCCACTCTATGCAGGAAAAGCGTGTTGTGGAGAAAACAAGCTCAACGTCGTTACTAACAGCATTGATGTGCTGACCGCTGCTGAGACAAACGACACAATGGACGTTTATTTCTTAGGCGGACACTTTGACCCTTATGCCAGAGCAGTTTTAGGGGCGCAAGCAGAGCAGCAAATGCAGCATTATCACGTGAACAAAGCGTTCATTGGCGTGTGTGCATTGTCATCCCGAGGGCTGACAACAAATAGTTTTTTAGAAGCAACAATGAAACAAGCGATGATTGCTCAAGCTCAGCAGGTCATCGTCGTTTGTGAATCCCGAAAAATTGGTAGCGACAATTTCCACCACGTATGTGATTTGTCAAAGATCGACATCATTATTACAGACCATCCCCCTCAATCAGATTTTCAACAACTCCTCGATCACAATGATATTGAATGTATTGTTGTATCACCGAAATAAGGAATCTTACAATGGCTTACGATCCCGTAAAAACCGCTGTGATTGGTTACGGATATTCAGCAAAAACGTTTCATTTACCCTTCATTAAATCGCTACCAAATTTAACGCTGAGCGCGATAAGCTCTCGTCAACAGGAGGCGGTTCAAAATGATTGGCCAGATGCTAAGTGGTTTTCTGATGCGAATACTTTACTCGATGATAGTGATGCAGAGCTCGTAATCATTACTGCGCCAAATGACGTACATTACGAACTTGCAAAGCGTGCGTTGAACAATGGGAAACACGTCATCGTCGAGAAACCGTTTGTTACTCGGATAGAAGACGGTAATGAACTTATCGCATTAGCCGAAGAGAAAGGTCTGGTGCTGAGCGTTTTTCACAATAGACGTTGGGATGGAGACTTTCTCACGGTTAAATCTCTTATCGAACAAGGTAAGTTAGGTGATATAAAGCTGTTTGAGTCGCACTTTGATCGCTACCGTCCTGAAGTTCGTCAACGCTGGCGAGAGCAGGCTCAAGATGGCGGTGGTATTTTATTCGACCTTGCTCCTCATCTTCTCGATCAAGCATTGGTGTTGTTTGGCTTGCCAGATGCGATAGACGCACAATGTCGAATGATGCGCCCGGGTGCGACGACGATTGATTATTACAACTTGATACTTCATTACCCTGAGCATATTGTGCACTTGCATTCAAACTTGTATAGCCCAGAGCCGAATCTCCGCTACAAAGTATTGGGTACGGAAGCTAAATATGAAAAGTTTGGATTAGATCCTCAAGAGGGCTACTTAAAAGAAGGCCGTTTGCCGGAAAACGATGCTTGGTCGGAAGAAGATGAGGCGTTATACGGCGTCCGTTACGACGAAGACGGTGCGCAAACTATCAAAACGGAGAGAGGCGCGTACCAAGCTTACTTTGTTGGTGTGGCAGACGCCATTCGCTTGGGCACTGATAACCCGGTCCCTGCCGCTCAAGCAGTACAGAATATCGCTCTGATTGAGATGGCATTGGAAAGCAGTAAAACGGGTAAAACGATTCAGGTGAAACCATGAGTTTGACGCTTGAACTCGTGGCCCTGCAAGAGCATGAACTTCAGTTGGCGGAATTTAATCACCATATTGCGTGGTCTATCGGCCTCGCTCTAAAAGAAGAGGCTGAAGCTCGCGGCGCGGCTGTTGCTATTGAGGTTTACGGCTTTGGACAAACGCTATTTCAATACGCGATGGCAGGAACCTGTGCTGATCATTTAGATTGGGTCCGTAGGAAGCGAAACTCAGTATTGAGGTATGGCCACAGCTCTTACTATCTTTCTCTGTACAACAAGCAAAAGCAACGTGATTTCGAAAATCAGCCTCATCTCGATGCTCGTGAGTACTGTGCTCATGGTGGCGCGTTCCCAATTCGGCTTTCTGGGTCTGGTTTGGTTGGGGTTGTGACGGTATCGGGTTTACCGCAGTTAGATTATCATCAGCTAGTTGTGGATATATTAAAAACGATGACAGAGACAAAATCCTCTTAAACGCCAAATATGAAAGTAGCACGGTTCTTTATCGTGCTACTGAATTCTCTTTTTAGCTCATAAAGTGTTCTTTAATGTGAGCAAATATTAACATTGATCCCAACTTACTACCTGAAAATCAAATCAATTTCATATAACCTATACGCTCATTCATATAGAAAGCCTTCAAAGTTGGCCATTGGCAATGTCTTTTAGAAGAAAAGAAAAACTCAATCTTAGAAATCTTATTGTCACCCTATGTGTGTTCAGTGTGCTTGTCACTTTGATCAACGCATTCTACTCGATTTATCGTGTTCAAAGGGATCTCATCATCAATAACACGTTAGAATCAAACCGTGTTTACGCCCAAAAAATGTCTGAAATGACAGACTCTTTCATAGAAAGCTCAATGTCGCAGCTAAAATACAGTGCGAACGTGCTAAAAGACAAGATGCATGACGCTCAGCTTCTTGATAAAGAGGCTGAGAGATTAAGAACGCAAACCAAATCATTTAACTCTGTGGTTGTCGTTAATGCAAAAGGGGTTATTATTTCCGTATCACCTGAAACACTTCAGGTGAAAGGTGTAAGGTTAGTGGGTGAAAGAAAACGCCAATCTTTAAACGCTCAAGCACCAGTTGTTACTGAACCATTTATATCGCCCGCTGGAAATTACTTGTTAACCATCTCATACCCTATATTTTCTCAATCTAATGAATATTTAGGTTATATCGGCGGCACTATTTATCTAGAAAAAGAAAATATTCTCGCAGAGTTACTCAGCCAGCACGCATACAAAGATGGTTCTTTCCTTTACGTTGTCGATGAGAGTAACACTCTGATTTATCACCCAGATCAATCGAGGGTTGGTGAAGTAATCGACGATAATGAAGCAATCAAAGCGGTGACGATGGGGCAGAGCGGCAACAAAGAAATTGTTAACTCTCGCGGCGTCGAAATGCTTGCTGGTTATGCGCCAGTAAAGTCATCAGGATGGGGAATTGTTGCTCAGCGCCCGAAATCGATGACGTTATCTGTGCTAGATGAACAGATGTGGAATGTTTTCCTTAAGTCGATTCCAATTGGTTTATTAACTTTGCTGCTAATTTGGTTCTTGTCCCTTCTTATTTCTAGACCACTTTGGCAGTTAGCTGGTGCTGTGCGAGGTGTCGAAGAACATTCATCATCTATCGATGATCTCAAACTGGTTAAGTCTTGGTATTTTGAGGTCTCACATTTGAAGCTTAGCTTTCTTAAAGCATTTGGTATCGTGTCAAAAACCATTGATAAGCTGCAACTGGATACATTAACAGATTCGATGACTGGATTATTGAATCGACGTGGATTAGATAAAGTTCTTGGTTTGTTTAAGCAGGAAAATACCGCGTTCTCTGTTTTGGCGCTAGATATTGACCACTTTAAGAGCGTAAACGATAACTATGGCCATGACGTGGGTGACAATTTACTTAGAGAGTTTGCGCAGTTAATGAAAGACCAAGCTCGCTCTAATGATCACCTGTGTCGTTCTGGCGGTGAAGAATTTATGATGTTTTTGGAAAAAACAGACGTAAACCACGCTATGGATGTTGCAGAGCGTATTAGACACAACGTGGAACAACATGACTTCCAGGTGGTTGGTAAAGTCACGGTTTCGTTGGGCGTTTCTCACTGGAAAGGCAATGACACACCAATTGAAGCGGTAATGAAAGACGCCGATAATGCACTTTATAAAGCGAAACATAATGGAAGAAATAGAACGGAGTTGGGTGACGACGCACAATAGATATTGCGCTTTATGCTGAACATAAAACGAGCCAGTGACTAACCTTTGCTGTTAATCGCTGGCGTAACCGCTACCAATTGCGCGAAACGGCAAGTTCAGCTCTAATTCTGGAATTTGTTTACCACCCAAGCCGGAAATGTATTGCTATTTGGCCCTGGAAACAGAGTATATTCTTCAGCCCAAGGGTATTGGTTAATCACACTTTGTATTTTAGGGATAAGTTGGCGGGCCTTTTCACCTTGTATGGAGAGGATCTTTTCTGGTTTTGCACCATACCAATATCGATCTGGCGTCCCAGTTTGGTACTGATATAGAGCGGGTTGTCCGCGATTCACTCTCCAGCCGACTACTTCATACACTGTATATTCGTTCGCATTTTCAGGCTTTATTGCAAACCATGTATGAACAGCAAACCAGCCTCGCCAACCAAACGCATCTGCGGCGTAAAACTCAATCACAGCATGCTTAACATTAGAAGGGTCGGGTGCGATACCCGCAGGTTCTCTGCTAGCAGTACGCCAATCTCCTTGAGTGCATCCACCCAGCATAACCGCGATTGACATGAACCCAATTTTTACAAGGTGAGTAAAGTTGAGAAGGTCTTTCATTTATTGCTCCTAGACCAACCGATGTTGGTAACGCTCTATTGATTTTAGCTATAAAAACGTGGCAAGCCTGATTGTTGAAATCCTCTCCTTATTAAAAGAGAGAGGGAAGTTAGTGCCATAATTCCAGTTCATACGCAATAATAAGGTAAGCCGATTTGTAACATGTGGCATAGACGATGCCGTATTTCTCGAACGATTCGTCTAGTTGCGTATGAAAAAGTAAGAGGTTGTATGTATTCCTTACACGGTTACATGAATTAAAAGCATTAAAAAACAGAGGTTTACAGTGGACTTTGACTGATTGAGTGAGTTTGGGACTCTCACATTGTCTCACATTGTCTCACATTTGCTTGTTTTGGGCGGAATTTTCATCGCTCATCTTTTTGCGCGTTTAGAGTCAGCGTTCAGCTATGGCACAATAGGCGCTCACAGAACAAGTGCTGTTTGGTCATGCAAATAGCAGAAAAATAACTAGAAATAGAATAATTAATGTTTAAATCAAAAAGTATACTCGCATTAAGCATGTTCGCATTTGGCTGTTTTGCCAATCAAGATAGCGAACCAACGTCCGTTGTGCTGAACTATGGTGACTCCTCCATCAGTACTGATATTCAAGCCAATCGAAAATTTCATGTTGTCCGAGACAATGAAAGTGAGCACGTAGAATTTTCCGGCGGAATCATAAAGGAGTATTCCGATTATATTGTGAATGTTCATATCATAAGAAAAAGCAAAATACGCAGATCAAGCCGAGAGCTGAATACAACCGTACTGATGAACAGTGATCAGATTGGGAAGCCTTTAGTGATTGGCATTGAAAATGATGAGTTCACTAGTATCACTTTGCGTTAATGCTTAGTATTTATTGAATAGGAATGAGGAAATTGATGCTCTCAATACGCTGCTATCGCACCGAGGATGCCCCAACACTGTGGGCACTCTTTTACCATACTGTGCGAATCATTAATCGTCGCGATTATACGGAATCACAAGTTTCCGCTTGGGCACCATCAGATTTTGACCTCGATGTGTGGCAACGAAAAATGGACGATATTCAACCATACGTCGCGGAGATAGAAGGGCAGGTCGTTGGCTATTGTGATTTGCAAGGTGACGGCTTGATTGATCATTTCTTTTGCCATCATGAATACCAAGGACAAGGTGTTGGTCGTGATTTGATGTCTTTTCTTTTTTCACAGGCGAAAGTACAGGGGATAAAACGACTGTATTCTGAAGTGAGTATTACCGCCCGACCTTTTTACGAGAAAATGGGTTTCACAGTTAAGTCTCGACAACATGTTGAGGTTAGGGGAGAAACCTTAACTAACTTTATGATGGAAAAGTATATTTAACTTAAATAGTGAGCATTTAGTGAGCTTGAACACAGATATAAAATGTTTTCCAATGTGAAAACGAGTTCATTGATCTCGCACCAACGTTTTGTTTGAAAACAGTGTACATAATCTTCTCTGGAACGCCATTACCGCATTTCGTCTCTGAAGGCTTAAAAACAGTCTGAAAGTTTTGGTTTTGCGGCGGGTAATAGCGTTCCAAACGCCAAATGTGTCTGGCTAACCATCTCAGGAAGAGAAGTAGTACTATGCGCCCTTATCTCAAATACGTTGTTCCAACATTGATACCATTGCTTGTTTGGTTGATGCCTCTCTCTGCGTTCCCATTTGATGGCATTACTATCGTCCAGCAAAGAGTGATTGCAATCTTCTTGCTTGCCGCACTTTGCTGGGTATTCGAGCCAATTCCAATCTACGCCACTTCGGTTGTGATCATTGTCCTAGAGCTATTGCTTGTATCAAATAAAGGTATTGTGCTCTTTCGTTTGCAAGAAGGGCAGCCACATTTTGGTGAGCTATTACAATACAACGAGATAATGGCGACCTTCGCTAGTCCGATTATCATGCTCTTCCTCGGCGGTTTCTTTTTGGCTATGGCGGCGACAAAGTACAGGTTAGATGTCAACTTAGCCCGAGTGTTACTCAAACCATTTGGACAAAAACCAAAGTTCGTTATGCTGGGGTTGATGCTGATCACCGCTGTTTTTTCTATGTTTATGTCAAACACCGCAACAACAGCGATGATGTTGTCCATTTTAACCCCTGTGATAGCGGTTTTCGGGCCTAAAGACCCAGGTCGAATTGCATTCGCCTTGTGTATTCCTGTTGCAGCCAACATTGGTGGCATTGGTACTCCAATCGGCACGCCACCGAATGCCATCGCCCTAAAATATTTGGTTGGTGACAACTTAATTACGTTTGGTGAATGGATGGTATTTGGTGTGCCATTCGTTATTGTGATGATGGCGTTAGCCTGGTTTCTGATTGGCTTTTTGTATAAAGCCGAACAAACCACCATCGATCTGAACATTAAAAGCAAGTTTTTGAAAACACCCAAAGCAATAATGGTTTACGTCACCTTTGCCGGCACGATTATTCTTTGGTTGATGGGTTCTGCACATGGAATGAATTCTTACACAGTAGCATTAATTCCGGTCGCAGTGTTCTCACTGACGGGCATCATCAACAAAGAAGACTTGAAGAAAATCTCTTGGGATGTGCTTTGGTTGGTGTCAGGCGGTATTGCTCTGGGCCTTGCTCTAGATAAAACCGGGCTTGCGAAGCTGGTGGTACACAGCATTCCGTTTGATCAGTTCTCGCCATATGTTGTCTTGTTTGGTGCGGCTTTCTTGTGCTTGTTAATGGCAAACTTTATGTCGCATACAGCCACAGCAAACTTGCTGATGCCGATTATGGCTGCGCTGGGTACTTCTATGGCTTCGCTAACGCCTCTCGGCGGTGAAGTTACTCTGATCTTGGTCGTGACATTTGCCGCTTCACTCGGTATGTCGTTACCAATTAGTACGCCACCAAACGCGTTAGCTCATGCAACAGGGCATGTCGAGAGCGGCCAAATGGCTCGTATCGGTGCCGTGCTAGGCGTGATTGGCGTATTACTCAGCTTTGTGATGGTGTGGATTTTACATACTGTTGGGCATATTGGATAACCCATGTACGAAACGAAGTTAGACGCGTTAGTACAACGCTACTTTAATCACCTTGAACGCCGATTAACGGTTTTATCCGGGTCGGTGCTTATTGAGCAAGCTGGCTACAATGATCGCTTGTACTATGTGCTGTCGGGAGAACTGGCGGGCTATTACGCGGAAGATGACAAGAAACCGATTCAGGTATTTTCTGCGTCTCAAGGTGCGTTTATTGGCGTACATAGTTTCTTTTCTGGTACGTGGACTGCCTCTTCGACAGTGATTGCTCAAACCGATGTTGAATTGGCTTGGATACAGCGCGATACGCCCGCCGTGGAAGAGGCGACATACGGACCATTGACGACACAATTTATGCCTGTGATGGTTAACGAATTATCTCGTCGTCAACGGCGCGCAATGCAAGAGGCATTGGCTAAAGAAAAAGCACTACAAAAGCTTCATACCGCAGAGCAAATGACAACGTTGGGGCAGCTTGCAGCGGGTATTGCTCATGAGTTGAACAATGCGATAGGCGTTGTAAGCAGTAAATCAGAACGGCTAGAGACAGTTATCATGGAACTGCTTGAAGAAGTTCATCCGGAAGCGAGTCAATTTTTTGATTTTGGTTTAATGCAAGGGCAGAAAGTCTCTTCTAGCGAAGCGAGAAAGCGGGGGCGCCACTTCGAAAAATACTACGGTTTAACCAAGGAGGTTGCTCGTGATCTTGCGCGAGCCGTTCCAAATAATTTCCTTTCGGAACATTGGCTAAAAAGACCAGAAGAAGCGATACGTTTCTGGCAAATGGGGCGAGATCTCCATGACTTACGCATCGCCTCTAAACATACCGTTGGCATTGTGCGATCCGTAAAACAATTGGGGCGCACGGATATCGACTTGGATGAAGCGATTAACATCAATGATTCAATCAATCGCGCATTGGCTCTATTGCAAAGTGACTTAAGACGAGTGAGTGTTCGTTTTAGCCCTGCGGATTTACCTGCTTTTATTGGTTCTCAAACCGAACTCGTCCAAGTTTGGGTAAATATATTAAAGAATGCGTGCGATGCACTTGGTGAAACGGAGAAACCCGGTATCGAAATACATACTCGGGAGAGTAAGGGTAAAATTTTGGTCACGATTGCTAACAACGGACCAGAAATTGATGAAGCGACACGTAGAAAAATTTTCCGGCCAAACTTCACCACTAAAAAGGGGGGATTGTCGTTTGGTTTAGGGTTAGGTCTGTCGATTGTGAAGCGCATTATCGCCGGATATAACGGCTCTATTGTAGTAAAGAGCGACAGTGAAAAAACGATTTTTAGAATCAAGTTACCAGTAGAGGGTGAACATGGAGAAGCTTAATGTAATTTGCGTTGATGACCAACGAGAGGTACTAAGCGCGGTTCTACAAGATTTAGAGCCGTTAAATCAGTGGTTGAATATCGAAGACTGCGAATCAGCAGGTGAGGCTCTAGAACTGATGGATGAATTTGATGCAGAAGGCGAGATGATCGCATTGATTATTTCCGATCATGTGATGCCAGGTAAAACGGGAGTAGAGCTGCTGACCGATGTATCAAAAGACGGTCGTTTTGGCTTTACGAGGAAAGTGCTTCTTACCGGGCAAGCGACGCACACCGATACGATTAATGCGATCAACTCCGCAGGCATTGACCGCTACTTTGAAAAACCATGGCAAGCAAGCCAATTAATAGAGTGCGTTAGAAACCTGGTGACCCAATATATCTTTGATGTGGGCTTAGATTACACTCAGTATCACGAACATTTAGATCAGAGTGTGGTGTTTGAACGCCTACGTTAATAGGGGGCATTAAGCTTTGTTTTCGTCACGGCCAGTTAGTGTCTGAAATCTATAGTGAATAGTTCAGCATGTTTAACGTGGCCGTGCGGAATATTGCTCTAGTATGCTTAACTCAACGAATAGCGGCTTGCACTGGCAACAGAAAGTGGCTTAGAGAACCAATAACCTTGCAGATAATCGACGCCCATTTCGGTAAAAAATTCACACATTTTGGCGTCTTCAATTCCCTCAATCACTACTTCAATATTATTTTCCTGGCACATAGTGATAAGAAACTTCAGATATTCTTGTGAAGAGCGGTTGGTTAGTGTTTTCCACGCCATCGACCTATCAATTTTGATTTGTGTCATCGGAAGGTCGAAGAAGCTATTTAATGAACTGTAACCAGATCCAAAGTCATCCAGAGAGAGTGCAAATCCTAGTTCCCTGAGGGTATTCAGAGGGGCAATGGCTGTCTGATTATTATCCAAAATAAATGTTTCTGTTAGTTCCAACACAATAGACTCAGGAACGACACCAACCTCATCCGCCATGGCTTTAATTCGCGCAGGGAATTCACTATTCATTAACTGAAGTACAGAAACATTCACGTTGACACGAACTTGGTTTTGGTAACGCTCACGGTAGTTTTTGATAAATTCACACGCTTTGGCAAAGACTTGATATCCGAGTTCGACAATCAAACCTTTGTTCTCTGCGACGGGGATGAATTCGTCTGGATAAATTTCGCCAAACTCTTTGCTACGCCAGCGAACCAGAGATTCGAAGCTCACCACTTTTGAGCTTTTGGCGTCAATAATTGGCTGAAACTTAACGCTTAATGTCTGTTTTTCTAGTGCACTTTTTAGACCTTGTTCAATAAAGAAATAACGGTCTACGGCATGCTGAGTTTTCTCACTGTAAACCGCAACACGGTCTTTATTCTGCTCGCTTGCGTACTGACAAGTTCGTGCTGCTTTACGTAATATTTCCTCTGCTGAGTGACTTGGATCTATGCAAGGATACAAACCAATACTAATGTTACTTCCTAAGTATTGGCCCTCTTCAATCACTGCCTCGTGGTAGGTTTCCTTTAAACTTTCGGCATAACTTTGCAGCGTTTCTACCGAGCATTCATCGTGAATCAAAATCGCAAAGTCATCATCATGTACGCGATATACAGAACTATTTGGAGAAGGTAGGTGACTGAGAGTTTGTAGCAATTTTTCCACTAACCCATCGACCAACTCGCTGCCATATTGATTTAAGTAAGATTTAATCTCTTCTATCTGAATGTAACAGATAGATGCACAAGAATCGGTGGCTCGCACACTATCTTCAATATCCAGCAAGAGATGGGCGCGATTAGCCATACCTGACGCATTGTCATGAAATGCGACTTGATGAATGTAGCTTTCCATCAGCTTGCGTTCAGAAATATCACGGTGGCTACCAACCATATAATGACCATGTTCTGTTTCTTTGGTCATGGCTACGCCTTCAATCCAGACGTACTGTCCATTGGGTTTACGCACGCGGTAGGTCGTTGTGACCCTCGTGTTGTTGGTAATGATGTGAGCATCGACCCGAGTGGAGAGTCTTTCTCGATCGAGAGGGTGAACAAGGTCTAACCATTGCTCTAAGCTGATTCGACCAGCGTTGATACCAAGCTGCTCATAAAAGCCCTTGTTATAAAATACCATGGTTCCAAACTCATCCATGTAAAAGAGGCCTTCGTTAAACACATCGAAGATATGAATGAATCGTTCTTCGACGATTTTTAGGAACTCTCGGTCACTATCTGAGACTTGTTGGTCAAATATGGTGGTCAAGATATTTCCTCCTCGAGCCTTTTAGCATCAGAGATGAGTGTTGGGGTTGATAACATAGAGTTGATCTGCTGGCGTACATTACAATCACAAAAGTGTCAGTTCAAATTGTTTGGCTATCATTTTATGCGCTACTAGGTTAATAACATACTAAGATTAGGCGGCTAATCATCGACATTTATAAAAAATAGTCAACAGTAAAAATCATTTATAAAATACAGTTATTGATGCCGTCCGCAATCTATAAATATTTATGAATAATTATCCTAAAGTTATTTTCAGTTGTGTCGGTATCAATGTGCTGTTTTCTAACGTCATTTGTATATATGTTATCTTGGATAAAACCATAATAACAAAAAGGACTTAATGAGCGCGACCGATTATTAATTGACAGGATGCTCATTAATTGTAATCAATTCAAATTTATTATCACGCCAAGTAATCAAATCTCTTATAATGCGGACGTTAATATCGAGTAAGCCTTCTTTATATGCAGTACGATCCGAAAAATTCAATCAAAATTGCGCTCGCTGATATCGGCGTTGGTATGTTTGTTACCGCGATAGAGCACAACAAGCGCGTCAATTTAGCCAATGCAGGGCGGATATCTAGCCCTGAAGGCATTAAGAAGCTTGCTACAAGTGGCGTAAAGTATGTTTGGGTAGATCAAACATTATCTTCGCAGCAGTGTGTCTTCAAGCCTGTAGATGAATCAACTGATGCCACTAAAGAGACGAGAGAGCAGAAACACTCAGATTTTAAGAGGGGTCAACGAACTTATCGTTCGAGAGACATCCAACACAAGCGAGCCAAAAAGCTGATCGCCGAAGCAAAAGATTTGGCGCAGAAACTATTGAATCAAACTTTTGAAGGAAAAATCATTGAAGTTGATGAAGTAGAAGCTTGGGCTGACGATGTCATTGAAAGTGTTTTGATTGACTCAGATGCGTTGCAGTGTGTCTCTGCACTCCGAAAAAAAGACTCTTACTTATTGGAACATTCCGTCAATGTCGCTTGTCTTTTAGTGTCATTCGGTAAGTACTTGGGCTTGGATAAGCCAACGCTAAAACAGCTTGCTGTAGGTGGCATTATTCATGATGTAGGTAAAATTAAAGTCGATGATAAGATCTTGCACAAGCCAGCGAAGCTAACGCCTGAAGAATTTGAACATATGAAGCTACATCAAGTGTTCGCAGGTGAGATTATCCTTCACGTAAAAGGACTTAGTGACGTAAGCCGTGATGTTTGTTTGATGCACCACGAGAAGTTAGATGGCAATGGTTATCCTAGAGGCTTGAAGGGGGAGGAGATTCCAATTCACGGCCGTATGAGCTGTATTGTAGATATCTACGATGCGCTAACGGCTGATCGCTGTTACAAAAAAGGCATGAGTTCTGCCGAAGCGTTTAAAATCTTGTTGAGTCTAACGCCATTTCATTTAGACGCCGACTTAGTTTACAAATTCATTAATTGCATTGGGATGTACCCCGTAGGCTCTATTGTCGAGTTGAACGATGGGCGTGTTGGTATTGTTTGGTCTTCAAATGAATCTCAAGCATTAAAGCCAGAAGTGAAATGTTTCTACTCCCGCAAGTATAAACGATACATTGATGTCACGATGGTGGATTTAAAAACGAGTGCGTACAAAATTGAAAGAGCGATAGCGCCTTCATCGTTAGAGATCGATCCTAAGCCTTTTTATGATTAAGAGAAATGGATAAGCTTATACAACAGGCTTTACATCCTTGCATGTAGATCGTATTTTATTTGCATAACTATCTATTAATTTTTTCTAAGTTATTTAGATGCAAGATGGTTCTTAAGACCTCGGCTTCATGGATAGAAACCGGGCGATAAAATAGTTCTATACACAATGGGCTATAAACCTCTTTTTTCTGGAAGGGATGCCAATGCAAATAGATACATGGATTTTTTACACTCTTGCCATTCTCGTGCTCACTGCTTCACCAGGACCAAGCTCACTGTTGTGTTTGAGTAAAGGAGTGAGTAGTGGGTTTCGTATTGCTTTCATGACTGCACTTGGCAGTTTGTCTGCGATTACGATCATCCTTACGCTCTCATTTACCGGGCTGGGAGTTGTCATTGCTTCATCTGAGTTAGTTTTTAATATTATCAAATGGTGTGGTGCCGCTTATTTAATCTGGTTAGGTATTCAAGCGTTGCGCTCATCTCAGACAGATTTTAATAAAACGGCAACGACTCAAAGTTCCGCGACAGCGTTCAGCGCGTTCACTAGTGGTTTCATTGTTGGCGCTAGTAACCCCAAAGCGATAGTCTTTTTCACCGCTTTGTTTCCTCAATTCATTGAACCTTCCGCACCGCTACTGGCTCAATACGCGATTTTCGCGTCTACATTTGTGGTTTTTGAGCTTAGCTGGCTAACATTTTATGCATTGTTAGGGGTAAAAGCCTCTGATTGGTTGTTTGTCGCTGGAAGAGCGAAGTTGTTCAATCGTTTGACTGGTGGAGTATTTATTGGTGCTGGCGTGATGTTGTCGACGGCAAACCGATAAATAAGACAGACTTCGGTACGCAGTTAGGTTTTCCCATATAGTAAGTTGGAATGCGCTAATTTAGCTTTGTCTTATTTCCAGAATGGAAATAGACGTTTTGTTTATTTTCATTAGTGGCAACAGCCAAGCAGGAGTAAAATCACGTTACTCTTTAGGGGTAGAGCTCGTATTTTGTCTTGTGGGCTTGTGGTTACTTTGTAGGAATATCTTAGATGACAAGCCTTTCTAAACTACAACAACGTTTTCTAGATATCGCGACCGACGTCCGTCTTTCTCCAAAACAGAAGTCGAGTTTTTTAGCTTTAGAGGCGGAAGCGTGCATTCCTTACATGACCGTATCTCCATCACTGAGACAAGCAATGGATGAAGGCATCATCTGCGATATGTTTGAAGGTCATGCACCGTTTAAACCTCGCTATGTGTTGCCTGATTACGCTAAATTTCTATCGCAAGGCTCAGACTATTTAGAGTTGTCTCCGGCTGATGATTTCGATGATGCGTTGAACATGCTGACCATCATTTACCATCATGTTCCTTCGGTAACGAACATTCCGGTTTACTTAGGCCAGTTAGATGATGTCTTGTTGCCTTACATAGGCGACCTAACAGAGAGCCAGATTTACAAAAAGTTAAAACATTTTTGGATCATGCTGGATCGCACATTGCCAGATGCGTTTATGCATGTGAATGTCGGACCGACAGACAACATTATTTGTCGCACTGTTTTAAAGGTAGATGCGGAGCTCAAGCAGATCGCACCGAATCTCACCTTTATGTACGACGAGACAGTTACACCTGATGATTTACTTCGTCAAGCGACACAGAACATTTGTGAATGCAGTAAACCGCATATCGCCAATTACCCAATGCACGCGAAAGCCTACAACGGCTCACGCTTTGGTATTGTAAGTTGCTACAACTCGCTTCCATTAGCAGGTGGCTCGAACACATTGGTGCGAATGAATTTAAAAGAAGTTGCAAAACGAGCATCAGACTGTAACGACTTCTTAAATGCGTTGCCTTCTTACCATCGATTAATGGTCGAGCTCATAAACGCAAGAAGCACGCACTTGCATGAAAAATCGAACTTCTTTCAAGGCTTTTTGACGCAAGAAGGGTTGATAAAAGAGTCCTATTTCGCGCCAATGTATGGCGTTTACGGCATGGCCGAAGCGGTAAACCTTCTATTTGAAAAAGAAGGGCAAATAGGGCGATACGGAAAAAATGATCGAGCAAATACTTTTGCTCATGATGTTTCAGCAACACTGGCTAAACTGGTGGACTCAACCCCGGTGAAATATGGTTTAGATGGCAAAGCGCTCTTACATGCACAAGGCGGCATTAGCTTAGATCATGATGTTACGCCAGGTGTACGTCTGCCTTATGGTGCAGAGCCAGACCCTGTCACTTATGTACAAGCAACGGCGAAGCATCATCAGTATTATCGTGCGGGTATCAGCGATATTTTGACGATTGATGAAACGGTGAAATCTAACCCAGAAGCGATGTTCAATTTATGTAAAGGGGCACTAAATGCTGGTTATCGTGAGTTTACCGCGAATGTCACTTCAAATGACTTAATTCGCGTGACAGGCTACATGATCAAACTTTCAGATGTCGCGAAATATGATAAAGAAGGTTCGAGAACCAACACGACGTTTCTAGGTGCAGAAGCAGCAAAAAATACCAAAATTTTAGAACGCTCGCCACGTGTGGTGAGTCATGAAGTAACACCGACTTACACGCAGGCATAAGTTCGGTTTAGGAAAGAACAAGATGTCTAGACGAAGTGGAAGCCTTTTGGCAAAAGTCACTCGTATCCTTCCTTTCTCTTGTGTTGATGGGCCAGGAAATCGTCTAGTCATCTTTCTACAGGGTTGTAACTATCAGTGTTTGAACTGCCACAATCCTCACACGATAAACCATTGTAATCATTGTGGTGAGTGTGTGAGTGAATGTTCAGCAGGCGCATTGAAGTTCGACGAAAACAACAACGTTGTTTGGCTTAAAGAGGAGTGCACCCACTGCGATCATTGTATAGAGATATGTCAGAACCAATCTACTCCAAAAATTACTGACTACTCTGTAGTAACAATGCTCGATTTGATACGCAAACATCGCTTTTTCATCAGTGGTGTTACTGTATCCGGTGGGGAATCTACCTTACAACTTCCTTTCATTATTGAGCTGTTTAAAGGGATAAAACAAGATCCTGAATTACGGCACCTCTCTTGTTTCATCGACAGTAACGGTTCTTTAGCGGTTGCTGGTTGGCAGCGTATTCTACCTTTTCTGGATGGCGCAATGATCGATTTGAAAGCGTGGCAGACGGAGACGCATCAGTGGCTAACTGGGCGTGATAATCATCGTGTATTTAAAACCCTTCAGTACCTTGTTGAGCACGAAAAATTGTACGAGGTCCGCTTACTGCATATTCCCCGAAAAAGTGATTTAGATATAGAAATCGTAGCAATTGGACGTTACTTGAGTACTCTTCCTGAATCGGTGCTTATCCGTTTAAATGCCTTTCAGCATCAAGGAGTAGTGGGGGAGGCGTTAACTTGGGATATGTGCTCTCATCATGATATCGAACGCTTAAAATCAGAGCTTCGATGCTACGTGAGTAACCCTATCACAGTGCCGACAGTACTCACGTAGTACCGTTGTTTATCTATGCTTACGCATCACAGGCATCTAACATGGCGCAAGCGTCGAGTAATTGTTGCTGTAACCATTTTAAAGCGGGATCGTTTAAGCTCGCTTTGTTCCAAACGAGGCTGTAGGCTACTTGCCCGTAATCGAATGGAAGAGCTTGCTCAACCAAACCTTTTGCTTGCATTGCCGCTCTTGCCCAAAGCTTGGAGCATGTGAACAAGTAATCCGAGTGCTGACACATCACCGCAGCTGAACCAAAGTCGGCTACACGCATGGCCAAGTTTCGCTTTGAATGCCTTTGGGTGAGATTTTGCTCAAAATAAGGTTGTGACAGATCTTTATCATGAATACCGATGTGTCTTGCACAAAGGTAACTTTCAACAGATAAGGGTTGCTCAGCGAGTGGGTTCGATGCTCTCATTAAGCAAACCATTTCGTCTTTCAAAATGGTTTTCCATACCAAGTCTTTATTTTGTGTGGGTGGTTGGCTGAGATCGTGAGGAAGCAACAAAAAATCCACTTGACCTCTTGCTAATGCATCGAAGCTCATTTCCTCTTTCGCATGGACATTCAAGTGCGCGTGGTTACTCAGTTGTTGGGACAGATGCTGTAGAACTGGCGCAAAGAGCTCAAACGAACTTTCACGCATTGCTAATGAAAAACTACCTTGATAGTAAGCCGGATTAAAAGAGCCTTGATGTAATAACCCATTCATACTGGAGAGTATGCCATGGATTGAAGGGCCTATATGCAGCGCAAATGCTGTCGGCACTAAGCGAGTGCCATCACGGTAAAAAAGGTCATCCTTTAGCGTTTCGCGCAACTGTCCGAGCGTTTTACTGACGCTCGATGGTGTTACACACAAGCGTTCTGCCGCAAGTGTGACGCTGTGAGTGGTTAACAACATATGTAAAACAGTTAGATGTTTAAGGCTTATACGCGAAAGAGCAATGTAGTCCATAAATAGCATGGTTTCTTATGATTTTTGGCAGTATATCAGCATGAAACAAATTTTTACTATTGTTTATCTCGGAAACACGCCTGTTTCTCTTTGAGCTCAATGCATTTAATGGGTTGCATAAGGATTGATGGTGCTTATAAGTCTAGAAATTTATCTTAGTTTTGTTGGACTTTAATGCTTTCATTTATTCAATACTAAAGCTTCTATGTAATTTTAATCAATTTGGAGGAGTTGATTGATTTGTACACGAATTAAACTTGTTCCTTGTTAATTAAAATAGATATTGTTTTGTTGATTGTTTGGTGATTTACTCATGATCCCTCAGTAACAAAGGTATAAATAATTAATGGACGACCCCTTTAGTCGACAAAACCCTTCACCATATGTCTTCTTATTATTGGAGACATGCTCATGCTAGAACTTTTTATGCAACCAGAAGCTTGGGCTATTTTCGCCACTTTGTTTGCGCTTGAAGTTGTCTTAGGCGTTGATAACGTCGTTTTTATCTCTGTCTTATGTGAAAGACTGCCGCTGCACCAACGTAAACTGGCAAGAAACCTTGGTATTGGTCTTGCTGTTATTGCTCGTATTGGTTTAGTGTTTTCAATCTCTTGGATCATGCAATTGACTCAACCGCTATTTTCTTTGGCGAACCAAGCGTTTACCGGAAGAGACGTTATCATGATTGCGGGTGGTGCATTCCTCTTGGCTAAAAGCCTGAAAGAGTTGTGGAGTTGGTTAAATCACAACGAGTCGGCTCACTCAACTCACGCCCGTACTGGTTTAGCGGTAGTTCTGTTGCAGATTGTTGCCGTGGATGCTGTATTCTCGATGGACTCGGTGATAACCGCCGTTGGTTTGACAAGTGATGTCCCACTTATGGTCGCAGCGATTGTTTCTTCTGCTATCGTGATGGTCATGACAGCAGAAAAAATCAATAACCTGGTGTCGTGTTACCCTGGTTTTAAGACACTTGCTTTGTTATTCCTCGTTTTGTTAGGTGGTTTATTGATGGCAGAAGGCTTCGAAATTCATATCAACAAAGGTTATGTGTACTTTGCGATGGCATTCGGCTTAATTCTGGAACTTTGCCATATCCAGTTAAAAAACAAACAACGCCCGACTATTAAACGTCTTAGTCCGTTGCGAGTTCATCCAACCAGATTAGAAGCTCGTCAATAATAAAAGATATTGCCGCTCATATGAGCGGCATTTTTATATTCGTCATCACCTATTTTTACTCTCTTTTTATTTTGTTGTCGTTTCGACAAAAAATCGCATTTGTTGTGGGGTTGAAGATTTTTTATATAGACCGCCCAACTAATATGAGTGAACGACAATAATGGATAAAATGATCGATGCGTTAGCAACCCATGGCTACTACATCTGGGATGATTTTCTTTCTGAACAAGAAGTGGCTCAATTACGAGACTGCATTCCAAGTAACTGGAAAAAAGCGCGTATTGGTCGTAATGACGATGTGACTCGTATTGAGTCAATTCGAAGTGACAAAATTCAATGGTTATCGCCCAATATGGGGCACGCGGTTACTTCTTACTTAGATAAGATGGAAGAAATACGCCAAGAAGTGAACCGTCACTTGTTTCTAGGACTTTTTGAGTATGAAGCTCACTTTGCCAAGTACGAGGAAGGGGATTTCTACCAAAAGCATCTAGATTGTTTTAAGGGCAATGAAAACCGTCGATTGACAACCGTTTTTTACATGAACGAATCTTGGACGGAAAAGGATGCAGGTGAATTGGTGGTTTACGATCTAAATGATAATAAGATAGCAACCATCTCTCCTCAATCGGGACGCTTACTTTTATTCTTATCTGAGCAATTCCCGCATGAGGTTTTACCGACCAATGCTGAGCGTTTCAGTATTGCAGGTTGGTTCAGAATCAATGGTGTGCGAGACAATGTACTTGATATTGCAAAATGATTGGTTTGCAACCTGCACAAAATCAGCAAAGGGCGTAGATACGCCCTTTATCGATTAAACATTAGTTGATAGCTCGTAACACTCGGTCATGTTTCGCTCTAGCACGGCATAGACGTCAGAACAAAGTTCTTGTTTAGCGACTTGCTCGCCCATAATCGCGGCGATTTGTGCTTGAGCCATTCGTCCTCGGTAGGGACGGTCCTGAGACAGAGCTTGAAAAACATCGGCAACCGCGACAATACGCGAAGGTACATCGAGTTCGTCTCCTGTTTTATGATAAGGATAGCCAGAACCGTCCAAACGCTCGTGATGATTAGAGGCCCACTCCGCTATTTTAGCGTTGGGAAACACTTTGTGTAATGCGAGCTGAGTATCAATTGTATGGCGTTTAATACGCGTATACTCTTGTTTATTAAGAGAGCCTTCTTTATGAAGAATCTCATCTGGTGTTTTTAACTTTCCGATATCATGCACCAACCCAGCAATAAATAACATCTCTTGGTCGTGCTCACAGAGCCCAAGCTTGATGGCTAGATACCGAGATAACTCCGCCACTTTTTGCGAATGTTGATAAGTAAATGGGCTTTTTGCGTCAACAATTCGAGCGATAAACATGCCCAAACTATTCATATCTTGGATGGTGAGCTGTTTTTGAAGCCAATCAATGCTTTTAAAGTTTAATCCGATGGTTTCTATATTTTCAGACTCCATCGCGAACCAAAATGCGTCGGTCATAACGAGCTTAACCATTGCCTTAGCCATGTCTGGATTAAACAAAGTTCCAGCGTTTGCCATGATGCACTCTGCAATTAGTTCTTCATGAAGTGTGACAATGTCACAGTGGCAGTTCATGACGTATTTGGAACGCATAAAATCGAGACGGTCGGCTAAATAGAGTAGGGCAGCGACCTCTTTTTCAAAAGGCGGTAAATCAAGATATTTTAGTTCACTCCAATGTGTATGGTGGTAAAGAACAGGTGTAGCAAACTGACGCAACAAACGACACTGCTTGAGGCTTCGGTATCCTCTTAAGCAATGTGTTTTTACATCTTGTGGCACCAACTCCTCAAGTAACATTTTATGTTCTTGTGTTTCGGAGACCCCACAATCGTGGATCATCCCTGCGAAGTAGCAAAACTCCGCTTTTTCTGGTTCCCAGTTCATGACCCGAGCACATTGGTAAGCGATGTAAGCGACACGATGGCTATGGTGCGTATCATCAACACCGACATAGTCGAGTGCTCGAGCAACCCAGATAAGTGCTTGTTTCAGATCGACTTCAAAGCCCATGTCCGTATGGGAATGGCAAGAATGATTCATGGTTTATACCGACATTGCTAATTAGCCCACGCTAAACCCAAATCAGAAGGTGATAGGAAAGATTGGGTACGACAGCGAATAGACCCCAAAAAGGTGGGCGTTTAGACATAGTTTTGATTATGGGCGGGATAATAATCCTAGTTGCATAATAATATCACCTGAAGCTCATGGTTAAGAGTCAGATATTTGAACTAAGTATAAGTTTTGAAAGATTATTGTTGCTCTTGTTGACTTATTTGAAAACGACAATAAATCATGATGTAACGCATTCTTATTTTTATTTTTGTAAATCGTGTTCGGGCTCAACCAGAGACACACGGTATTGATGTGTGATTAACAGAATTTATATTGTTGTTCTTGAAGGCAAAAAATAAGAAGACTTCTTCGAGGCTTGCTCTGTAACTAACAGAGTATTAGGTAAAGCAGCTTGTTAACAACATGATAATAGAGCGTCGTTGAAAATATTTTCTCTGTAGCTCATGTTGTTGAGGAAAGATAATAAAATGGTACGGCTTCCCAGCGATGTTAGCCTTTTTGGTGAGATAAGTTTATTGAAAATGTGTGATTGCAAAGTAAGCATAGGTGGTAAAAGTAGCTAGAATGATAGCTCTAAATGAAAAGGATTTCGTATGTTGAAGCATCGTTTATATCGGACTTACACCGCAGGGTTAAAAATAGCAGCCCTTATCCTTCCTATGCCGAGACCAACCTTGTTTTCCGGCCCTGGTTCGATGAATGAGCTATTAGAATCGATGGCCGAGCTGGGATTTAAACGCGTTTTGTTAGTAACCGACGAAGGGTTAGTCCAAGTCGGTATTGTAGATAAGGTGCTTGAGGCAGCAGCACAACTCGATTTACAGTTAGATGTTTTCTCGCAAGTTAAGCCCGATCCTACCTATGATCAGGTTGAGAGCGGTCTAGAGGCTTATCATCGTTTTCATTGTGAGGGCATATTAGCTTTGGGTGGCGGCTCTGCAATGGATTGTGCAAAAGTTATTGCTGCGAAAGTTACCAATAAACGGCCAATAAAAAAATTAGCTGGACTATTGAAGGTATGGCGAATGCCAGCACCGCTTTTTGCTATTCCAACAACGGCTGGAACCGGAAGTGAAGTTACTATCGCTGCGGTCGTGTCAGATCCCTCCTCACACATTAAAACCCCTTTAATGGATCCAAAGTTGGTGCCACTAATGGCAGCTTTAGATGCGAATTTAATGATTGGTTTACCTCCTAAGATCACGGCTGATACTGGCGTTGATGCATTAACCCACGCTATTGAGGCCTATGTATCGAAAAACGCTACTCAAGAAACGATGGCTTATTCGGTTGCCGCTATTAAACTCATTTTTAAATATCTTCCTAGGGCTGTGATGCAAGGGGATGATGTCGAAGCTCGTCATAAAATGGCTATGGCATCCTATTACGCGGGTTTAGCATTTACCAAAGCGAGTTTGGGTTATGTTCATGCCTTTGCTCACACATTCGGTGCGAGATATGGAATACCTCATGGTATGGCAAACGGATTAGCCTTGTTGCCTGTGCTGCGCTTTTCATTATCAGAGATTGAGCCTCAACTAAGAAAGCTCGATGAGTTGACGGCCGAGGGGCAGTTAGGTAACGCAAGTGCTCAGCATTTTTTGGCGAATCTGGAGTCCTTGTTTTCAACTATTGATATTGAGCAAACCAGTGCGCTCATTCAACGTGAAGATGCTGATGCGCTTGTTGATTTAATTCTGAAAGAGGCGCACTGGAATTACCCTGTTCCCAAGTTCATGAACAGGGAAGAATGCACACAGTTATTGTTAAATATCAGTAAGGTGTAAATTATAGTTTACATGTGTGGTTTTTTATCCTTACACTTTGCTTGATCTTCTGCTAAAGATCCTACAATATCGACGGTAATACAAATATGGTGTTGGTTTCGGTCCGCCGTTGCCCGATCTAATACTGATAATTTCTAATAAAGTGTAAAGATTAATATACAATGAGTCGTTCTAAAGTATTCGGTAGTACGCTAATTATTGCGGGCACTACAATAGGCGCTGGTATGCTAGCGCTTCCACTTGCCTCTGCCGGCATTGGTTTTTCAACTTCTATTATCATCATGCTAGGCTTATGGGCTCTGATGGCTTTCACTGCCTTGCTTATGCTTGAGCTTCATCAACATGCGGAGAGTAGTGCTACACTTCATACTTTGGCGAAACAGCTCCTAGGTCAAAAAGGCAAGTGGGTGGCAAGTTTTGCGATGTTGTTTCTTTTCTACTCATTATGTGCAGCGTATATCGCTGGCGGTGGTGCTCAGTTCGGAGACCGCCTTGCACAATGGTTTGACCTCGATATTTCAGGGCCTACATCAACGATAATCTTTACCTTGATTGTGACTTTAGTTGTGACAGTGGGTACCGGTACGGTCGATAAAGTAAACCGAGTTCTGTTCGCGATGAAGCTCATTGCGATGGTTGCGGTGCTTTCTTTTCTTGCTCCAAACGTTACGGAATCTTACTTGTTAAGTATGCCAATCGAACAAGGCCTTGTTGTAGCGGCGATTCCGGTGATCTTTACTTCGTTTGGTTTCCACGGAAGTATACCTGCAATTGTGAATTACTTAGACGGTGACACTTCTTCTTTACGCAAAGCCGTTATTATTGGTTCGACGATTCCACTCGTTATTTATATCTTTTGGCAAATCGTGACGTTGGGTGTGGTTAGCCAAAGTACGCTTGTTGAGAACGGAGGGTTGAGCGCACTGATTGGTCAACTATCTCAGACAGTACACCAATCAAATTTGGGTAGCATTGTTGGTGTGTTTGCTGACTTGGCATTGTTGACATCGTTCCTTGGCGTGAGTTTGGGTCTATTCGAATTTTTGGGTGATACCATCAAAGGAAGTAACGATAAGCCTAATCGTTTGATTGCGGCACTAGTGACGTTTACTCCACCGCTAGGCTTCGCACTTTTCTATCCTCAAGGCTTTATTATGGCTTTGGGCTATGCAGCGATTGCCTTAGCGATTTTAGCCATCTTTTTGCCTTTGGTTATGGTGATCAAGGTTCG
The DNA here is from genome assembly GCF_033339735.1 of Vibrio sp. 2033. Classification (NCBI taxonomy): domain Bacteria; kingdom Pseudomonadati; phylum Pseudomonadota; class Gammaproteobacteria; order Vibrionales; family Vibrionaceae; genus Vibrio; species Vibrio sp. 2033. The sequence continues at coordinate 201,006 of NZ_JAWOVC010000001.1, read as the reverse complement.
TAAATCGGATGATTTTACTGGGGAGTACCGCGTCGCTGGTGGTCAAGGTGCGCTAGTGATAACGGGCATCGCTGGCACTGGCATCGTATTCGCTCAGGTGTTAATTACGCTGGGTGTGCTTCCTGCTCTAGGCTAGTTGTTTAGAACGTTCTTTGAATAACCTCTAGTTACTGAATCCATCGTAATCAATCTGTATTGTTAGGCCAACGAGTTTCGCTCGTTGGCTTTTTTAATCTGGATCAAATTACCGTAAGATATCCGGTGAAAAAATTGGTAGAAATGTGCTTTTATTTCGTACACTTAAGTTGTGGTATATCGATAATTTAAGTGGAGAAAACCGCTCAAAATACCATTGAATTTGCAACACAATGAGCTTTTCTTGTTTCTCTGCTTTGGTGTGGAGGTGAAGCATGGCGCACCGGAGTTTTTACCCGTTTGCAAAACCGCTTAACGAGCAACTGCAAACGCTAAAAGGCAGGATGCAGGCGCACTTGCCATGTATTGATAGGGTGTCATTTGCAAAATATCACCCAGACCAAGATGTGCTCAAATCATTTGCAGAAAGTGAGTTTGACACTTGGTGTTTAGCCCATCACGAATCAGCATTCCGTAAACTCCACCACCTCAATATTGCCTCTAAAAACGCGGTTCCTCGTATCGTCGAAGACCTTCATGATATTAATCACTGTCCTCGGGTTCAAATTTTACTCAAACACGGATATCAGTCGTCGGCTGCTATTCCTTGTTATGACAACAAAGCTTTTACTGGTATTGTATTTTTGAACTCCACTCAACGTGATGCGTTTAGTTTAGAAGCGCTGAATGGTCTTAAACCTTATTTCGAAATGATTCGATTTGCGGTTGAATCAGAGACTCAAGTAGTCAATGCGATAGAAACGCTAGCGAACCGAATGCAATGTATGATGCCAGGCTATTCACCTGAGTATTACGCGCATACCAAACGCATGAAGTACTACAGTCAAATTATCGCAACGCAGTTAGCGGATCGTTATCACCTGAATGACGAAATGGTCGAAGATATTGGTATTTTTGCTCAGTTCCATGCGCTCGGTGATAGTCAGCTGCCAGTTGAAATTGCTAGCCGCCGAACAAATTACTCTCAAGAACAAGAGGCGATATTGATTCAACATATTGAGCGTTGTATCGATTCAGCGGATGACATAGTTGCCCGTATCGGAAATCCGGTTCACCCGAGTGTGACTTTGTTTTTGCAGATGGTTACTTATCAGTACGAAAACTTAAATGGCACTGGTTATCCGTATGGTTTAACCAGTGACGATATACCAATAGCCGCGCAAATTACGGCTGCTGCAAATGCCTTTGATTTTATGACAACGCACCATCCGTATAGACAAGCGTGGTCCATCCCATACGCATTGTTAGAGCTTGAAAAATGGGTATATCAGGGATGGTTATCTCGAGAATGTGTTAATGCTCTGCGAGAGCATCAAGGTTATATAAAGCAAATCATCCACAAATATCCTGAGCACTATACAGGCTTGGGGTTAATGTGAAGAGCAGTAACAAAGTTGAAATGTTGACGAGGAGGAATATTTAAATAATACTGTTTTTATATACAGTAACAAGTTTGGAGGTGAAGTATGTTGTGGGAAACCCTTGAAAGAGTAAACCGCTTACGCCAACAAGCACTTGCAAATCCTGAGTTTGTTGAGTCAGCAAAAGAGCACGAACAAGCACTTCAGGAGCAAGAATACCATTATCAAACTAAGAAAAAGCGTTCAGCCAAAGACAAACAAGGTAAAAAGTCGCTGGCCGATATCTATAAAGAAGTAGAGTTTGGCGCTGACGCTCGTCATTAATGTATTCACTGCGGCATTTTTCATTTCTTCATACGCTGCAGTATTCGTTCAAATTTATGCGAGAGCAGTGGGAGACCGCTACTCTCGTTGACCTGCCTATAATTTACTAATGAAGTTCAGCCGAGCAAATTATCACTAACACTTAGCAATTCTCTCAATGATCTTGTTGATGTAATGATAATGACAACGGTTTGCATTTGTATCTTTGTTGTTATATAAAACCTCCCTTATTAATCGTTCTGTTGAATAAGAACGGCAAACGTGATCAACGAATGAGAGCTCTGAATAACTGTTATTCGTAAATGGCTATTAGGTGAAGTAGGGATGTTGGAAGCTAAAGCACTCCAGTTTGAGATTGAAGGCAAGTCATTGCTAAAAGCGTTTGATGTGACATTTGAACCCGGAAAAACATACGCTCTTGTTGGACACAATGGTTCAGGAAAATCCACATTGTTAAAGTTGCTGGCACAGCAACAGCCATACACCGCTGGTGACGTGGTTCTGCATGGAACGAGCATTAACGATCTCTCAGCGAAAAAATTCGCCCAACACATTGCCTACTTGCCTCAGCATCTTCCAGTGACCGACAGTATTTTAGGTCGAGATTTAGTCGGTTTTGGTCGTTATCCATGGCATGGTTTACTTGGACGTTTGAGTAAGAAAGATCACGACATTGTTGAAGAAGCAATGGCGATGACAGGCACACTAAAATACGCAGATCGCTTAGTGGACACGTTATCTGGAGGAGAGCGTCAACGTGTGTGGCTAGCTATGCTGTTAGCCCAAAAAACCGAGTATTTGCTTCTTGATGAGCCTTTGTCTGCGCTAGATATCAGCCATCAAGTCGATATGTTGAAGCTTATCTCTAAACTCAGTCAAGAACTGGGCTTGGGCGTTATTATCGTATTACACGACATCAACTTGGCTGCACGATTTTGCGACTACATCGTTGCATTACATCAAGGTGATTTGATTGCACAAGGCAATGTTGAACAGGTGTTTACTGAACCTAAGTTGAGGGACATATATGGGATAGAGATGATGATCTCTGACCACCCTGCGGGTTACCCGGTGGCGATGCCAAGCTAAAGGTTGGAATAATGAGCAGTACAAACACTCGACTTAAACATTTCTCTTTCGCTCTCTCACTTAGTGCGCTTTTGGTCAGTTCTTTTCAAGCACTAGCTGACGCATCACCTCGGGTGATGTCGGTTGATTGGACACAAACTGAAACGATGTTGGCGTTAGGGGTTGTGCCCGTAGGCGTCGCTCAAGGGCAAGATTACGATGCTTGGGTAAAATCGCCACCGTTACCACCTCAAACTAAGGATGTAGGGTTAAGAACTCAACCCAATATAGAGCGTATTTACGAGCTCAGACCTGACCGTATTTTTATTGCCCCGTACTTCTCCTCAATGAAGCATCGTTTAGTCGATATTGCCCCCGTTACCACGATTGACTTATATGAAAGCGGGATCACAGATTGGTCGGTACTTACTCGTTTCACTCGGAGGTTTGGTGAAGAGCTGGGAAGAGAAGCGGAAGCAGAGGCGCTTATCCAACAATATGAAAAACGTTTCTCTTTATTAAAACAGCGCATAAACAAAGACCAGCCGCCGCTTTTAATGATTCAGTTTATGGATACGAAGCACGTTCGTGTTTTTGGTCAAAATAGTCTTTACTCTCAGGCTATCGAAAAGATTGGGCTGAGTAATGCATGGAATGAAAAGACGAATAGCTGGGGCTTTAGCCTAGTTGGCATCGACAAGTTAGCTGGCATAAAAGCTCAAATTGTTATCGTAGAGCCATTACCTTACGGTGGAGCGGAGCAGCTCTCTCAAGACCCATTTTGGCAATATGTTGTTCAACAATCTGGTGAAAAGGTCATGCAAGTCGCACCCGTTTGGAGTTTTGGTTCTATGCCTTCAGCTCTCCGTTTCGCAGAGTTAGTTACGGCGAGTAAGGTCGAGGAGTTAACACAATGAAAACGATGCCTTTAAGCTTTGTGGTGTTACTTTCGGCATTTACCTTTTCTATTGGTGCTTTCCAATTGTACCAAGTAAGCTCATTTTCGTTGGCTCTAAGCAGTTTATGGGAGCCTAACTTTCAATCTATCGATTCTGTTTTACTTCACTTTAGCTGGTGGCCTCGAGTCTTCACCACGATTATATCTGGTGCTGGATTAGCGGTTGCTGGGGTATTGATGCAGCAAGTGCTGCGTAACCCTCTCGCTTCACCCACGACACTTGGTGTGGCGAGCGGTTCAAGTTTTGCTTTGATGTTAGCTACGCTATTCGCACCTTGGATGTTGGATATCGCGCCTAATTTGGTTGCTCTCATCGGCGGTGTGATATCGATGGGGTTGGTGATGCTGTTGTCATGGCGACGAGCGTTATCTCCAACGGTTGTCGTCGTTTCTGGGTTAGTGATAAACCTGTACTTTGCATCATTAAGTACGGTTATTCTGATGATGAATACCGAAAAGCTGAATGGGTTAATGATATGGGGAGCCGGTTCGCTTGTTCAGAGTGGATGGGGAGATTTCTCGTATCTTGCCCCTCGAATCGCACTTGCTACGGTCGTTGCATTTGTGATTGCAAAGCCGTTAAGTCTGTTGGAACTCTCCGAGCAAGGTGCCAAGAGTTTAGGTGTCTCGCTAGCTAAGTTGCGTTTTGTCTGTCTTGGGCTTGCGGTGTTAATCACTTCTTGGGTGGTTTCTGTCGTAGGAATCATCGGTTTCATCGGGTTAGCGGCGCCAGCGATTACTCGATTGATAGGTATCAATAAAATCCAGCATAAGCTTTGGGTATCAATGCTGATTGGTGCCATGTTATTGACTTTAACCGATTTGGTTATTCAGCAACTGCCAGGGCTAATGGCGAGTTTTATACCAACGGGAGCAGCAACCGCTGCACTGGGCGCTCCGCTACTGTTGTGGCTGTTACCTCGCTTATCACAAAAGACGCAGGGCCATACTCAAACAGTGTTAACTCGACATCGTGAACATGTTTACAAGCTAAACCCTAAAGCGATCTCATTGGCGTTGATCGGCACGTTAATTTCTGTTGTTCTTTTTGCCACGGTTGCTGTGCAAAATGAAGGGTGGGCAAACTTATTTTCTAGCCAAAATTGGATTTTTTTGGAGTGGCGCGCACCTAGATTATTTGCAGCAGCAATTGCGGGGGCAATGTTAGCGATTGCTGGAACCATGATTCAACGCCTAAGTGGAAACCCAATGGCAAGTCCTGAAGTGATCGGTATCAGTTCAGGGACAGCGATGGGATTGATCATCGCGATGTTTACTGGGTTTGGTTCGTCAATTTTCACTCTTTCTCTAGGCGGGCTCGTAGGTGCATTAGCGACGGTATTAGTCATTGTGCTGCTAAACCGTAAATCAGGCTTTCAGCCGGAGCGTATTTTGTTGACTGGTATTGCGATAACCGCACTGATGAATGCAATACAGAGCTTTATTCTAGCCACTGGTGACCCAAGAAGTTATCAAGCATTGGCTTGGTTGTCAGGGTCTACCTACTATGTCTCGGTTGAAACGTTACTCCCGTTGTCTTTATCTGCGCTTGTCTTTATAGGGTTGAGTTTTCTCTGCGTAAGATGGCTAGATATTCTTCCTGTCGGTGCCGCTTCCTCTAAAGCGCTTGGAATTCGAGTTGATCGTTCACGCGCAACACTGCTTCTTTTAGTTGCTTGTCTCACGGTCAGTGCGACATTGGTTGTTGGTCCGATTAGCTTTGTTGGGTTGTTGGCTCCGCATTTAGCTCGCTTATTTGGTTTTAACAAAGCGTCACAACACATGTTATGCGCCGCGATATTGGGGGCAGGGGTGATGTTGTTGGCTGATTGGTTGGGACGACAGGTCCTTTACCCGCAAGAAATACCAACAGGGCTTATGGCGTCTCTCATTGGCGGTTTGTATTTAATGTGGGGTTTACGCCGCTTATAGAAATGAGCTAAGCCTCAACCAAGAAAGTACTTATACAAATAAGCACTCGTAGTGGCATTCGTAACCTATGCGAGTGCTTTATGCAAAACCTCTGGTTTGTCTTTTACGGAAACAACTGGCGATGCCGTAACTCGCTTTTCTTTCAGCGGTCGCTGAAGTCATGAAGGGTTGGTTTGGCTGCCGACAAAAAGGAGAGAATATGACTCGGCAGTTTATGCTGACACCAACGTCGATGGCGGTTGTATTAGCTGTATCAACGCCAAATGTCTTGGCTCAGGAAGATGAAAATATAGTTGTGATTGGACAGCAGCAAGACAGTGCAGTTGGTCCAGATTTTAGTTATCTCGGAGCGAAGAGTCGGGCAGCGACGAAAACTGATATTGCCATCAATGAAACCCCAAGAGCGGTATCTGTTGTTACGCGAGAACAAATGGATGATCGTGCCTCTATTAGCATTTCTGACGCGCTACAGTACACACCAAGTATTCAAACTAATTATTTCGGCGAAGATAACAAGCAAGATTGGTTTATTATTCGTGGTTTTAAACAGGCGAACAGCGGGCTGTATCAAGATGGTACCCGTTTATATTCTTCTGGTTTTTATAGTTGGCAAATAGATCCGTTTGCTTTGGAAAGGGTTGAAGTTTTACGTGGTGCAGCGTCTGTTCTTTATGGGCAAAACCCTCCTGGTGGGGTCATCAATGTTGTCAGTAAGCGACCTCAATTTGATGGGGGGTCAGGACTTGTATCTTTGGAGTACGGTTCTGAAGACCGTAAACAACTTTCTCTTGACGTAAACTCTGAGGTGAGTGAGCAGCTAGCTTTCCGCTTTCAAGGGTTAGCGAGAAAAAATGGGACGAGAATTAGTGGGGTAGAAGCAGAGCGCATTCTTCTCTCTCCATCGATGACGTACAAATTTAATGAGGCGTCTGAAATTACCTTTCTAACGAGCTATCAAAAAGACGACTCAGATCCTTATCTGCAATTTTTGCCAGTTGAAGGAACGTTAACGCCAAACAAAAATGGAAAGATCAGTGATAGTTTAGCGATAGGCAATCCTAACTGGGAGACGTTTGAGCGTGAGCAGGTGTCTTTAGGCTATGAGTTTTCTCATGCATTTAATGATACCACTTCATTTATTCAAGCAGCTCGTTACAGCGAAATGGATGTTAAGCTAAGACAAATGTATTCGTACGTTTACTCGGCTGATGTGCCTGCGTTGGGGCCGGTTTTGGACCCATCAAATGAACGCAAAACCATACTTCGGGGTGCTTCAACAGAAGATGGGTCATCTGATGCTTTTAATATCGATAATCGTTTGATGCACCAAGTAAATTGGCGAAGTGTTGAGCATAACTTGATGTTGGGCATAGATTTTCAAATGATCAGTATCGATGGTAAAGATTTTGCCAATGACCCTATCGTTGCTAATGGTAATGCATTATTAAACACACCAATGGGAGCTTTGCCCGATCCTAGGTTTAATGTATTTAATCCTACTTATTCGGATAACATAATGTTACTCGATCCGAATACGCTACAACCATTGAGCGAAACCGATAAACAAAGAACGAAAATCGATAATCAGCAGCTCGGCGTCTACTTTCAAGATCATATGCTGATCAACGATAAATGGGCGATGTTATTGGGCGCACGTTACGACGATACAAGTAATGAAGTACATAATGTTACCACGGGTGCTCGCACGAAAGTCGATCATGGAGAGTGGACGTTTAGCGTGGGAACGGCTTATATTTCTGATTCTGGCTTCACGCCATACTTTAGTTACTCTCAGTACTTTGATCCAATTATTCAAGAAGACAGCAATGGTAAGCCAGCGAAGCCTGAAAGCGGTGATCAATTTGAAATCGGTATGAAATACCAACCGGATTCATTTGATGGTTATTTCAATATTGCAACGTATCGGGCAACAAAAGAAAACTTGGCTCGTATCTACTTGAGTGAATTAACGCAAATAGGAAAAATAGAAAATAACGGCGTTGAGTTTGAAGCTGTAGCTAATGTGACACCATCCTTAACATTGATCGGGAACATTGCGTACGTTGATGCAGAGATAAAAGAAGACATCAATAAGGCATGGGTTGGCAAAACACCTTCCCAAGTGGCGAATACCGTGTCATCAGCTTGGGCACATTATCGTTTCTTTGATGGACCTCTTGATGGCTTTGCTGTTGGCTTAGGCGCGCGCTATACAGGTGAGTCATACGGAGACAATGAAGAGAGACTAAAAGTACCAAGTTATTTCTTAATGGATGCGACGGTCAGTTATCGAATCGGCGATTACAAGCTACAAGTCGCAGCTAAAAACATCGCGGATAAAAAGTACATAGCGACATGTGATGGTTTTTGTTGGTATGGCGACCGACAAAATGTTATTGCAAGTTTAACTTACGACTGGTGAGTTAACGTATAAATAAACACCCCTAACTTTAGGGGTGTTTATTTAGAAATCGGCTTTACGGACAAAGTGCGGGTTTTTGTACTTTTTCTGCGGGCCAAACGATGATACGACAAGTTTGTTCCATAACGTTTTGTCAAACTCACCCTTTGGAATCGAAGGGTAGAGGGTTTCCTCTTCTTCTCTTGCAAAATTCATATATTGTTTCTTTTTAATTTGATTGTACTTTTTGGCGATCTGGTTATGTTTTCTTACCCACTCCAGCTTGTAATTGTGGAGCACTTTTTCACCTTCTTCGAGAGTCATTCGAGATAGGAACAGTCGCTTGTATGAGACCTTTCTGTCCAGCATTGTGCGCATAACGGTTTGGATATATTTACCGTGATGCGTAATGGTAATGTCGTTTTCATCAATAGGAGTGACACACCAGCCTTTAGGTAAAAAGTCTGGCTTCTTAAATTGCTTATTACGCTCCATTAGCGCCTGATGTAAAACTAAATCAGAGGTGCCGCGGAACGTCTTTTGCCATTTACCGATACGAATTTGAATCGAACCAGGCAAGCGATAGATGTTAGTAAACTTATCTTTGTCCATGGACTTGTGTCATGAGATTAATGTGCATAATTAGAAAGCGGAATTCCGTCCAATGCCACAGGCAGTAGACTTAAGTACCGTACGATTTTACAACGACCTTGCGCGATATAGCGAGGGGTTATGTCAATAATAGGTAAGAAATAGAAAATTAGTTCACATTATGAAGAAATTGGAAGCTAACAAGGCTAAATTTTGAAGTTACACCAATTATGCCCATGCCAACTAAATAAAAAGAAGGCACGGGCATAAAATCACACCGCTTCTTCGAGTTGCTTGGTGTCTTCTTCAATCTGTTGTAGATGTCGGTTTGCTTGCTGTAACTGATACATTTGAGCATAACGACCATTTTGCGTTAAGAGTGCTTTGTGTGTGCCTTTCTCGACTAACTCCCCATGATGAAGAACAATGATTTGGTCTGCATCTAGGATAGTTGAAAGCCGATGAGCAATAACAACGAGCGTCATGTCTTGTCTGAGTACCGCCAAGCTCTTTTGGATTAAAGCCTCTGTTCCTGAGTCAATATTTGCGGTTGCTTCATCTAATATCAATATCTTAGGTTTTACCACAAGCACACGTGCTAACGCCAAAAGCTGTTTCTGACCTGCAGATAAATTAGTTTCGCCTTGACCTAACTGCGTGTCTAGCCCGTTAGGGTAACGATGAATTTGTTCTGCCAAACCTACCTTGTCTAACGCATCCCATATTTGATTGTCATCAACCGCCCGACTGAGAGAGATGTTTTCTCTGACTGAAGCAGGGAGAATATGTGGATCTTGTTGAACCATTGCCACATCTTTGCGAAGTACGTCTTTCCCTAATGTTTTAAGTGGACGACCATCTATGAGCAGTTCACCACATTGCGTTGGATAAAAGCCCATTAACAGTGACGCTAATGTGCTTTTACCGCTTCCCGTATGCCCGACAAGCGCGATAAAGTCTTGGTGGTTGGCCTTCAACGAAATGTCTTTTAGGACGTCCTGTTTACCATCGTAGCTAAATGTGAGGTCTTTAAGTTCGATAGCACCTGACCTTAATGGTTGATGATCGCCCCCGTAAGTTTGTTCTTTCGCATCAATCAATTCAAAAACACGTTCGCTTGATACTAACGCCTGCTGAAGTAGAGCAAGTTGCTGAGTCATCTCAATTAGTGGTTCAGTAACTCGCGCAAGATAACTGATAAATGCATACAGTACCCCCACACCAATCAACTCAATACCATTAAAACCAAAGATCGCAACCAAGCAAAGCAACGCAAGACCAGCGAGTAAGTCCATTAATGGTCTTAGCAGATAGCCGTTTAGCCGAATCACTCGTTTAGATGCCACCAGATGCTCTGCGGTTAGCTCGTTGAACTGTTTATTAAAACGCTCTTCTTGTTGCATTAATTGGATGACACTCATCCCTTGAATGGATTCACTCAGATTCGCATTTATATCGGTCAATAGGTCACGCATCTTTCGGTAGCTTTCTGTACTTAGCTGTTTAAACAAGTACATAAAGCCGATGACGATCGGCAGCAATACAAGCACAACGAGTGTGAGCTTCCAACTCATGAAAAACATAACGCCAAGCATTACGACAATCATGACCACGTTTTTTACCACGGTCGCGATCAAAAGCTCATAAAATTGCTGTAAAGATTCCGTATCGTTGGTAATTCGCGACACCAATTTTCCAGCAGGCGTGTAATCAAACGCAGATAACGGCTGCTTAATCACGCCAGAAAATACTTGCTTACGAATCGCTTTGATCGTGTTAGCCGCGACAATGCTAAATTGCAATGACTGAAAATACTGGAATGTTGCCGATACGATCTGAAGAGCGATATAACCTACTGCTAGCGAAATCAGAACACTTTGTGAATAGTCACCTTTAGCGATGTGCTCATCAATGAAATATTGAATCAACCAAGGGCCGCCGGCGCTAGCTAACGCTGCAATAAACAACAAGGCGAGTCCTTTAATCATTGGCTTTGGTTGAGATAATGGGTAAGACATTAACCGTTTAAACGTGCTGGTCTGGTTCATTCATTATTCCTCCATCGCCTGCTCTAGTTTCTGATACTCGAACATCTCGGCGTACCAGCCTTTATGCGCTAATAACGCGCTATGTTGCCCACGTTCAGTAATGTGTCCGTGATTCAATACAATGATCTCGTCTGCTGCTTCCAATGCGGTGAGGCGGTGCGCAATAACGATTAGGGCTTGATTACGGTAGTATGTTTCCAAATTCTTAAGGATTTGATGTTCGGTCCGTCCATCAACAGCGGAAAGTGCATCGTCCAAAACCAACACTTGAGCATTCAGCAGCATAGCGCGTGCTATCGCAATACGTTGTTTTTGCCCGCCGGAGAGTGTAATGCCTTTTTCACCAACTTCTGTTTGATAGCCTTCAGGAAACTTTTCAATATCGTCATGTATACAGGCTAACTTTGCTGCTCTATAGACTTCTTCTTTCTCTGCATTAGGGTTGCCTAGGGCAATATTGTCGAAGATAGATTTGGAGAATAGAAACGGACTTTGGTTAACGACAGCAAAACGGTTGCGCCACTGTGGAAGTAGGGCATCCTTGATCTCGACATCACCGAATTTAATTGAGCCGTTTTCTAAATCATGTTGACGCAAAAGTAGCGTTAACAGGGTCGATTTTCCGCTTCCTACCGGCCCTGCAACTCCCAACATTTTTCCGGGTTCCAGTTCGATGTTTACTTCCGTCAAAGCGGGCGGTAAATCACTAGACCAATGGAAATCGTCGATATCAATTTTCAACGGAAGTGGTTTATTTTCTATTGGCTTATTGCCACTGATAATTTCTGGCTTTTCATCAAAGATCTCTTGTAGTCGGTTCCATGCGGCAGAGCCTCTTTCTAAAATGTTAAATAGGAATGCGAATGCCAGCATCGGCCATATCATCAACCCTAAATACATCGTAAATGCGGTCAGATCACCAAGCGTGATCTCACCTTTATCAACAAGGTAAGCACCAGCAGCGACACTAAGAAGGAAAGAAAGACCGATGGTTAACTGAATTGCCGGGTCAAATCTAGCATCGACTCTTGCGACAGCGATGTTCTTTTCGCCAGTATCATCCACAACCTCTTCAAAACGTTGCTGCTCTTGGTTTTCTAATCCGAAAGCACGCAGCATTCGCACGCCATTAAGTGACTCTTGTGTCATGTCTGACATGGTAGAAAAGGCTTCCTGAGCGACACGAAAGCGTTGATGTAGGATACGCACAATAAAGAAGATGATGATGGCAAGAAATGGCATTGGAAGAAGCGCCATTACGGTGAGCTTCCAGCTTACTTGCGTTACCATAATGATTAAAACCGCAATACCAGTGATCAAAGAGTCTGCGGCGGTTAAAACCCCTTCGCCGGCTGTCATAACGATATTACGCACATCATTAGTGCCACGAGCCATCAGATCCCCCGTCTTGTAACGTTCAAAAAAACGAGGTGGCTGTGTCGATAAGTGCCTATATAGACGGTTACGTAGAATGGTCCCGAGTTCCCAGCTTGCGCCGAAAAGCCAAATTCGCCATAAGATGCGACACCCATAAATAGTAAAGATCAGTACAGTTAACCCTGAGAGCCATAGAATCAGCGTATTTGTATCTAAAGTGTTGTCTACGACACCATCAACGATGATGCCAACTGCTTTGGGCGGAACAAGCTGTAGTGCTGATATCACAGCGAAAAGCAGAATGGATCCGACATAGTGCCTCCACTTTTGTTGGAAATACCAACGTAGCTGCCAGAATATTCTCATTGCGCCTCCCGCTTTAAATTATTGAATTTGTTATAGAACTATTATTGAGCGAAATGATGAGTTTACAAGCACAAGTTATAGGCGGGTTTAAAAACGATAGATTGTTTCAATTATAACCATGTGTCGGCGCAAATTACTGGTTTTATCTCTATGAGCTAACTGTGCGACGACATTATGTGAAATAGTTGTTAATGGTGGTTTTGGAGCCATGACCTTGCAATAACGATGAAGACACCAAAAGTAAAAGTGTTACTGCCACTCTCTATGGGAATTAGCAATCGTCAGTTTGTATTTTGTATTTCACTTGGCCACCAGGAGTTTCTGGGTAGTAAACTTCGACATAACACATATGTTCTGGACCAACAGGCTTGTTTGCAAAACCAATAAGGAAGTAGGGTTCGTCTGGGCTGTCTACCCCATACCAAGTGTTGATAGTGAGTTGCGGATCAAAGCCCGCTAGCTCTTTTGCTGGAATAACATTTTTGATAAATCCAAAGTAACCAATTAGGTCGTTATGGCCGTCATTATCTAGATCAATGTTATATTGTATGCCGCCATCTACTGTCTCTTGAGATTGAATCACTGCTTTGGTGTAGACAAAGTTGTTGGCGGTCATGAGTGCTTCTCTGGCTCCATATAGAACCGCAACTCTGGCATCTTTTTGTAAGCCAAGAAATTTAGGAAATGCAACGACGCTTACAATACCAAGAATGATGATGCACACAATGAGTTCAATAAGAGTAAATCCTTGAGAGCGACGCACAGCCTTTCTCCATGTTTTAGAAACGAATAGGCGGCTATTCTGATATAGAAACTTTCAGGTCAAGTATTAAAAAAGAATGATAGTAAGAGATCGGGATTGCAAATCTCAAATATAAAACAAGTTGCTTATTTTCGAGATGAGGAGTGATTTTGATAAAAACCAAGGAATGAACTCGAGAGGATAAAATCCTCCCGAGTAAAGCGACTAAGATTCGTGTGTCAGAGCACTGCTGTTACGTTTAAAAATGAATCGCCAAATAAATAAGACAATTGCGATGTAACCTAATCCTACACCAAGCGCTTGCCAGTGCATGCCGTTATACATCGCGATTGGCATCAGAGAGATGATGAAGATGTCAGTGATTGAGCCAGGGACATAAGCGATGGCGTAATCATCAAGCACCTTGCTACGCATTTTTGGATCAACAATGCGAAGCAACGCAATACCCATGGCAACTGTACCGGTTAACCAACCCCAAGAGAAAATGCCTTTCTCGAACCAATCTTCGCCCATGATACGTGGGGCAACCCAGAAGATTAGCCATAGTGTGAAGGCGATACCGCCGATTGCAAGCACTACCATCGGCATTAAATACTGGGCTAAGACGGTAATCTTGATGGCTGAGATACCAAAGATAATCAAATAATCGGTACTGATGCCCGCAGCGTGTTTGAATGCACCGTCACAAAGATAGCGTGAAGCTTTCGTTTGTTTCGCGACGATTCGCACGAGCATGCCGCCAAGGAAGCCAGTTACGAACGTAGGGATTTGTACCTTATCGTGGAAAGAAGATAAGTAGTTAGCCGCTACATACGAGAAAGCTGTTACCACTACAACCAACGCCGCGTGAATCGCAAAAGAATCAACCGACAGGGAAGACATGGTGTCTTTCATTACCGGTTCTTGATCATCAGGCTTAACAAGGCCTTTGCGTTCGTGTTCGTCCATGCTGTCGAAGGTCGTAAAGCTACGAATCCAACCCATCTTCAATGCGAATTGCAGCATGAGCATGCCGACAGAAATCGAGATGAAAATACCCACGGTTGCGAACGTTAAGCCAAGTGTGAAGCCATCTTCCCAGCCAAGCCCCGTGAAGATTTCACCAACAACAGATGCAGAGCCATGTCCGCCCATAAAACCCGCAGACATTGTCACACCAAAGCCAGGATTAATCTCTGGCCAGAAGAAGGTTGTGAGAACTAGACCAAACATTGCCGCAAACAACCACTGAGAAACAGAAGCGATTTGGTTAAACACCCACAATGAGCCAGCACGCTGTGCGACGGTTTTAGGTGATGGAACATCCGTTGCCAGACCTAACGCAGAAAAAAGTGCAGCAGTTAATAGGCTTGCGTTAGCGGTAAACGTATCGGTCCAAGGCAGTACGTCTAACAGGGCTGGTCCAAAAATTAGACCGAATAATCCTGCGAGAACCGCCGATGGAATGTACATACGCTGTAGTAATGGCGCGTGAACGCGAATGACTTTTGCCAAAATCAATAGTAAGCCAGCGATGGCTAAGTCAGTCAGCATTAGACCTTTAGGCATCTTATCCTCCAGTAAATGCAGTCAAGGGGTAGCGTCCTTGTGACCTACCTTGAATAAAAATCTCTCTCAAGCCAAAAAGCCACATACGTGACTAAAAGCGTTGAGAAATCAATGTCGTTTTCATAAGCAAAGGAATGTGCTTATGCAATTTGAAATGAGTGTAAATGTTGTGATTGCACACGAACAGGAAGAGAAATTAGATTAAATTTCTCGATATTTTTTTGATAGCTCACTCAGGAAAGGCGGCAATCCTAGTCACTTTGTCAGAGCAATGCAATTGGTGTAAATCAATAAATTATGCCTAGTTAATGGGTGTCTCTGACTAACAACATGAAAAATAAAGACAATTAACAAGCAATAATATTTGTCATATCGACAATAAAAGTTAATTAAATGGTTAAATTGTCGCCGCTTTATGGGGTGACGTTATGGATTCACATGAGAAAGAATAAAATCGACCAAGGTACGGTTTTTAAGGGAAAGCTGTTTTGAACGGTAAAGCAGGTGGATCGGTTTTGGCTTGGGAGCATGTTGCTGGAGAATTTCTACCAAGGCACCAGATTGGATTTCCTGTTCAACTAAGATCTTTGGTTGCAGAAGAACACCAGAGCCTTTTAACGCGGCAAACTTAAGCACATCGCCATTGTTAGACGTTAATCGGGTGTTGCTGTTTCCAAAGGTATTAGATGGCATGTTCACCACTTGTTGGCTTTCTCCTTGGTGATACTGAAACCCCAAACAATGATGATGTTCAAGGTCATCAAGCGATTGGATAGGGGCATGTTGCTCAAGGTAAGAGGGTGAGGCGCAGTAAGTCATGTGGTATTCACCCAATTTTCTCGCGACTAACGACGAATCGACCAACTCACCGATTCGAATAATCACGTCAGCTTCGCTTCGATATGGGTCAATCAAATTGTTGTCCAACATCAGCTCAACGTTCAAATCGGGAAATTCAGCTAAGAAGTCAGCCACGATGGGCGCAATGACCTTTTTGCCATACGTGACAGGGCAGTTAACTTTTACAGTTCCGGTTGGACGGTTGATCAGCGTCTGGATCAGGTTCTCTGCGTTGGTGATGTCTTCAATAATGCGGTGGCACTCTTGGTAGTAGAGTCTGCCAGCTTCGGTCAAGGACTGTTTACGCGTGGTGCGATGAATCAGCTGTGTACCTAAGCTTTGCTCAAGAAAGCTCACGTGCTTGCCAACCATAGTCGGTGAAATATCAAAGTGGTGTGCAGCATTACGAAAGCTGCCGTGTTCGACCACGTAAGCGAAAACTTTCATGCTTGTTAATTTATCCATTGCACACCCAGAGTTGATAAAGAAATAACTACAGCAGAGTTTATCAATCAAATGAGGTTAATTACAGTGGGCGTATGATTAAGAATGGAGAAAGAGATCCATCATGAGCGAGACGATTTTTGTTACCGCCGAACTGAAAATGAATGCTGATAAGCCAAGACAACAAGTGGTTGAAGCCATTGAACAATTTTGCCTTGATATGCAAAGCGAAGCGGGGTGCTTGCAAGCGAATGCGACCTACGATTCTAAAGATCCACAACGTGTGATTCTTTGGGAGCGATATGAAAACCGCGCCGCGATTGAAGCGCATTTTGCTATGCCGCATACACAAGCGTTTATTGCGGCTGAAATGGCAGAGTTAGTTCAAGCATTCGAAACCCAAGCTCAATAGGAGAGGCGAACATGAAATGGGGTATTTTAGGCACAAGCTTTATCTCAGGTGTCATGGCTGAGGCAATCCAAGGCGATGACAAGAGTGAACTGTACGCGGTTGCTGGGCGTTCGGAGCAGAACTTAAAGGCATTCGCTGAGCAATATGGCATCGAGAATACGTTCACCGATTACGATGCGTTGATTGCCGACGAGCAAGTCGACATTATTTACATCGCACTGCCAAATCACCTTCATCATGACTTTATCGCAAAAGCGGCTGAGCAGGGCAAAGCGATCCTGTGTGAAAAGTCACTGTCGGTAGATATGGAAAAAACCGAGTTGGCACTAAAAGCCGTCGAAACGCACAAGGTATTCTTTGCTGAGGGTTTGATGTACTTACATCACCCATTGATCAGCGAGTTGGTTTCTGTGCTTAAATCGGGAGAGATTGGTGAACTTCGCTCCATCCACACGTCTTATATTGCGTCGATTGCGCAGTTTGTTAATCCAGACAGTAAAGGTGCTTTGTATAACTTAGGTTGCTACCCAATGTCATTGGTGCATTTGGTGGTGAAAACCATGTTGGGTGAACAAGCCTTTGGAAACCGCTCTATGACGGCGATTGGTCGACGAGGTAACGATGGGAATATCTGTGAATCGAGTTTGATGATGCAATTCGGTGAGCAACAAACGGCGAGCGTACACACCGCCGAAGATCATGGATTGAAACACCAATTCACTATTCTGGGTAGTAAAGGCAGTATTACGTTAGACTCGAATCCATGGCTACCAACGCAAGACAACCAGTTTAGTGTGGAAATTTACGAGACGTCGAAGCGCGAGGTGTCTGTATCGGCAGCTGGAGACGCTTTCTTCTATCAAGTGCGCAATATTCGCCAAGCGGTTGAAGCAGGGCGTACATCGTTAGAGAACCCTTGTGCAACATGGGAAGACTCTCACCGTATTATGCAGCTACTGACTGAGTGGGAATCACTGGCTTCAAAGTAAGCCTGTGTTTAGGTGAAATAGACCAATGAAAATAAAAACGGCGCACTAACAATGATCAGTGCGCCGTTTTTATTTTGTGTTCAGTCTGGATTAAATGCGATTATCGCCGGTGCTGAACGCAATGATTTGGCTGATCTCAGACAGGCTTCTGCCACTTTCTTGCTGCCATTGAACAAACGCTTTGTTGGTTGCATCGAGCGATTTTTTCGTATCTTTGCCACCTTCAATGATCTTGCAATTGCGCAGGTAAGCTTCAACGTCGCTAGACAAGATAAAGGTATCAACGCCCATTTGACGAAGTGTGTAAGGACCGGTATTGCCACCTAGGCGATTACCGCGTTTCTTCAAATACGCCCATAGGTCGGTGATTTTCTCTTGCGGCCAATCGGCAACCATTTTGCCAAACGAGCCGTATTCGATTTTTGCTTCGTGGATCATACGTGCGTTGGCAGGGATCGACATGACTTTAGTGAGGTGGCGAATAATGCGTTTATCTGTTGCTTTGGTTTCCCATTGCTCATCCGACAGCATCAATAGCGGCTCAATCTTAAACCCAAAGAACACTTCTTCGAAGTTCGGCCACTTGTTGCGAACCACGCTCCACGAAATCCCACTTTGGAATACTTTCATAGAAAAAGCGGCCAGCCAACGGTCGTCGGGAATCGCTGCCAGCTCTTCTTTGCTTAGTGGATGAGACAAAAGCGCTTCAAGTTGATCTTCACCACCTTTACGCTCGGCAGCGCGCTGATAAATCGCGTCAAATTTTTCGATACTCATAAAAGAAGTTAGTCCTAGTTTATGTCGATATTTGCGAAACATACTACGCTTAAGTGGCTGAATCGTAAATTGATGGAGTGTCACAAATGAAGAAGGTCACATTAACGTTTGTCGGAGAAGGTTCGGATCGTATTGCGGAAAAATTCTATGCGTGGATGACGGACGGTGGGTTAGAAGACAGCATGATTGAGAATTTATCTGACCGTGAAATCTCAGTTGTTGGCATCAGTGATATGGATAATGAAACGCGTGATGTGGTGATCAATACGGAAATGAACTAACGAGTCGTCTTTCGTCAGCTATTAGAATCAGATAAAACAAAGCCCTTCACGAGAAGGGCTTTGTTGCGTTTATAAGCGTGAGAGCCTAGTTATTTACCAGGGTCAGACCGCTTGGCAGTGCATCACCGAAGATACGCTTCGATTCGCTCTCAGATAGCTCTTTGACTTCTTCAACCAATGATACCCAAGACTCAGGTACCTTGCTTTGCTTCAACTTAGCCAGTACCTGTTCACGGTAGTCGTCTGAGATATCGAATAGGCGGTCACCCGTCTTACGACAAATCATTACAGCTGCAAACGCGATCATTGGCTCTTTCTGCCAGTTCTGCTCTAACAGCTTAGGCAACCACTGTTCCGCTTGTTCACGAGGAACGACGTTATGCTGACTGCCATATAAAGGCGTCCGTGATGCCAAGCGGCCCATTGCCCACCAGTGTGCTTGTTCGAACTGGTTATGGTTGATGGCTTTGCTCAAGAACCACGTAGCCAATAGAACTTTGTCTTCGACTTCTAGATGCTCTAGAGAGGCAGACAAGCGAACCATCGACTCGTAACCCATGTCTTGCGCTGCTTTGGCGGATTGTGGGTTTTTCATCGCGCCAGGGTGTAGGTATTTCGCGATGTCCGCCAAGATGGTCTCTTGTTGCTCTTGGCTCAAGCCACCTGCGATACGACGCCAGAACACCCACCAGTCGGTCCAACCTTGATGGTTCTTAAACTGAATGTTTTGTTGGTAGAGACCCCAAACTTGCTCAATACGCCATGAGTCGGTTGGATCGCCAAACCCCGGACGCAGTGCAAAACCTGCCAAACGAAGCCAGTTTTTCTCGTGTTGTTCAGAACGGCGACGACGCTTACGACCTTGTGCAAAGGTATCGAACAGTTGACGTAGGGTCGTGAAATCCCATTCATCACGTTTGCCAAGTTTCTTCTCAAGATCTTTGGCTAAGGTTTTGATCTCTTTGCTTTCTGCGCTTTTCTTGTTACCGCTGTAAAGGCGAGCGATCAGCTCTTTACATTCGTTCAGTTTAGGGTGAAGTTTAACTTGCTCGCTGTCATCGGTTTGCTTGTTACGAACTTCGAATTCCAGCTCCCAACGTTTGTTATCGTCTTCTGCGCTGACACATTCCATCTTAAGCGTGCCGACTTCGGTCAACTGACACGCCAGTTGTACTTCTACGCGCTCTTTCTGGTTGGCTTGTAGTTCAGCGCCTTCACCTTCAAGGGTGGTGATATAAGGCGGCAGAGGAGCAAATAAGTCGGGGTCAACGTCCACCATCACACCGTTTTGAATGGCGGTGTTATTGGTTAAGGTGTCGTGGGTGGAAGTCAGCAGGTTAAAGCGAACGGGTTCACCCAAGGTAAGCGAGAAACGACGACCACTTAAGCGGATCTCGTGACCTTCTTCTGTCCCTTTTGCAAGCAAACAGAGCGCTTTGCCCATCTTGTTCTTTTCTTGAAGGTGCAAGAAGTAAGAACGCGCTGCACCACCACCAATTTTTAGCTGTGCACCACGACGTGCTTTACCAAACGCAACAGCACCTAGTGCAACAGACCAATCTGGATGTGGGTTATCTAATACCGTAACCGGAGCGCCGCGCCAATCGGAAAGGAGGGTAGTGACTCGCTCAGTCACAAGTTCACTATTGAACACACCACCGTTAAGTAGCAAACCTACCGGAATTGCATTTTGTTTTTCGTCTTCAATGCCGAGAGCGGCACGAGCAACTTGTTGGTGCTGAGTTAAGAACTCGGCAACGTGCTTGCTCACCGCTGGGTCAGCAACGTATGGAAGACCAAACTCGACAACCGCGCTGCGGCGTTTGTCCGGCACTTCACTGAAATCAGAAAGCGGGAAGAAGCCATCTAAAGCGATTTGGTGCACTTCTTGTTTGCTCAGCCCAATACTCTTTGTTCCGCCAAGAAGTTTCGAGCCGCTGCCCAGCATGGTGATTTTTACTTCTTCAGGTGCGCTCGATGAAAGTAGGTTTTCTTTCGCCTTGCGAGTTTGCTGAATCAACTTAGTCAGGCTTGCGGCAGTGAGCTTCTTACTTTGGTTGAAGCGGCTTTCTGCAAGGTGTGCTAATGCTAAATCGAGGTTATCACCACCCAGCATCAAGTGTTCGCCAACGCCAATGCGGTCAAGGGCTAGCTCATCTTGAGAAGAGAAACTGGCTTCAATCAAGCTCAAGTCGGTAGTACCACCGCCCACATCACACACCAGAATCAGCGGCAACTCTTTGAGTTCATCAGCAGCGGTCTGCTGGTGGCGTGCGTACCAGTCGTAACATACGGCTTGTGGCTCTTCGAGCAGGACGATTTTCTTTAAACCTGCCAGCTGTGCAGCTTCAAGCGTGAGCTTACGAGCGGTTTCATCGAACGAAGCTGGAACGGTCACAACCACATCTTGGTCTTCTATCTTATTGCTAGGGTGACGGTAGTTCCATGCTTGACGAATGTGGTTGAGGTAGCTTGCGCTGGCAATAACGGGTGAGACTTTATCTACGTCTTGCGCGCCCGCCCAAGGAAGAATGTCTGAACTACGATCCACTGCTTGGTGCGATAGCCAGCTTTTAGCACTGGATACTTGACGTCCTTCCACCTTAGCGCCTAATTCACGAGCCCATTCACCCACGATCACATTACTAATGTCGCCAGATACAGGTTCGTTTTCCCAAGGAAGTGTTAGGTCAGAAGGGGAGATTTGACCAACCGCTGGGTGATAGCGGAAAGAGGGCAACAATGGCTTACGAACCACTTCACCCGGACCAATCAATTGGTCGATGTCGAATAGGGATACTTCGGATTGTTCAAGGTTGTCGGTAATTTCACAATACGCCACCACAGTGTTTGTGGTGCCAAGGTCAATACCAACAAGAAAACGAGGAGATGCCATACAAACCTTCGTGTATTTAAAAACGGCACCCGATTGGATGCCGTTTGATTTCTATTTATTCTTCTTCGTTTGAGTTGCTTTTCGCGTCTTCGCGCACATCGAACTCAACATGCCATTTTTGACCGTTATCAGCGGCAATGGCTTCTAAGTAAAGCGTACCAAGCTCAGTGACGCGAGAGGCTAGGGTTACCGGAACCACTTCGCCTTCACGACGACCTTCAGATACAGGCAGCGTTACTTGGATCTCTGGAAGCTCTTCAAGCTCTTCTGGTGCCCAGTAGTCTAGGTGAGTACCTGCTAGGTCATCACGACGAACCGTTGAGCCAAAGAATTGGAAGTTAACCGGCTGACCGATGATCAAACCAAACTCTTGGCTTGGTACGTCAACGCTGGAACCTTCTTCCATACCAAATGGTGCAACGCAAAGTGCTTCCATTGGAGGCGCCATGCCAGGAATCGCAGGCATCGCACTTTCGATACCCACGTAGTACGCCGAAGCAATACCACCACGGATACGAACGCCTTGACCACGACGTACAGAGCCGTAGTAAGCCGCACCGCTAGCAACCGCAAGGTCTAGATCCACACCTGTTAGGCGCTTCGCCATTTCTGCATCTGCTTCAATTAACCATTCGTTGATCGTGTCTTCTAGACGAGTTGCTAGAAGTTTCGATTTCAGAACACCACCGTTGAATAGGATTGCCGTTGGCTTGATGAAGTCAGCCGATTGCGCTGCATCCGAACCTGGCATACCAGGCATGTTAGCGAATGGGTTGAAATCTTGAGCTGCTGCTTCTGCGCTATTTCCTGAAGCAGAAAGAGCATTGGCTTGCTTAGACAAGAACGCTGCAATGTGACGAGTAATGCCTGCATCTTGTGCGTAAGGCAGACCCATTTGCGTTAGTGCACCACGGTTACGTTGAACAGGGTGGTCCGTAATCGCAACTTGAGGGAAGAAGCCGTCAACCAGTGTTTGTTGTACTTCTTCTTGAGTCAGTTCTGTTTTCAGCGTTGCGCCAAGCAGTTTAGAACCACGGCTTGGTACTACGATTGGCACTGACTGAAGTTCGCTGTCGTTCAATAGCGCTTCTTTCGCGTCGCGACATGCGTGTGTCATTGCCTGCACTTGCCATGGCTGTAGCTCTTTGCCTTCTTGCGCTAGCTTCATCTTCAAGCGGTACGCAAGTGCAAGGTCCATGTTGTCACCGCCAAGTAGGATGTGTTCACCTACCGCGATGCGGTTCAGAGTTAGGTTGCCGTCGTCTTCGGTTACTTCAACCAAAGAGAGGTCGGTTGTACCACCACCGATATCGACCACAAGTACGATGTCGCCAACTTCAACTTCGTCGCGCCATTTGTCGTTGCTGTTATCAATCCAGTTGTAAAGCGCAGCTTGTGGCTCTTCTAGAAGCGTTAGGTGCACAAAACCAACGTTGCGTGCTGCTTCTGCAGTTAGATCGCGAGCAGCAGGATCAAAAGAAGCAGGAACTGTAATAGTTACGTCTTGATCGGCAAGGTTGTGATTTGGATTGGTGTGATTCCAAGCATCTTTTAGGTGCTCTAGGTAAAGCTCTGTCGCACGAAGAGGGGAGACTTTTTCCACTTCTTCTGGGCTACCTGCTGGCAGGAAAGCATCACGACGGTTCACACCTGCGTGGCAAAGCCAAGATTTCGCACTTGCAACAAGACGAATTGGTGTTTTTGAACCTAGGTTACGTGCAATTGCACCAACTAGAGCTTTTGGCTCGCTCGACCACGGAAGAACGCGTGATTGCGGGTTCATTTCGTGTTCGTGCGGCTGGTAAAGGAAAGAGCCTAATTGGCTGCGAGTCTCTACCGTACCCGGCGCAGTCAACTGCGGGATAGGCATCACTTCAACGCGAGCGTCTTCGTCGTGAGTATCAACAAAAGACATCACACAGTGTGTTGTACCTAAGTCGATACCAACACTGAATTTAGGCGTCTGTTGAGTTTCAACAGACGCTTCTTGAGAATGGTTTTCTTGGTTCATGTGTTCCATTACAGCTCAACCTCAGCTGGAGCGATCACAGATGCGTCGTAGTTCTCAGCCAGTTTAGGCAACGTCATTGATGTTGCCTTCCAACCTTTGTGAACTAGCGTGCCGTTAAATGGCGCGCTGCCTGTTACGTTGCCAGTTAGGCGGATTTCTTGTGGGTTGAAGCCTTCTTCAACCGTAATGCGAGTTTCTTCGTCTTCGTTACGAACGTGCGCTAGCGTCACGTAGTCGTTCAGTACTTTCTGACCGCCAGTGTGGATTACGCGAGCAGCTGCGCCTACTTCTTCATCAGAGAATGACGTTAGGTCTTCTTTTAGGAAGTCAATCAGACGAGCTTCTTGTTGCATGATAGAAAGCAGCTGCATTGCAGAGTCCGTTGATGCGGTTGCAAGTTTTGATTCAACTTCTACAACACGCTCTACGACTTTCTCTACTTCCACTACTTTTTCTACTTCAACGATCTTCTCAACTGGTTTCTCAACCTCGACGATTTTCTCGACTGGTTTTTCTACCACTTTCTCGACCACTTTTGATTTGCGCGACACTGCAACTAGAAGAAGCAAAACGCTCGATGCGGTTAGGCCAGCGTGAAGCATATCGAACGTTTGAGGAATTAGGTTCAAATCAATGTTCATGACGTTTTTTCTCTTTCTATTGATTTATTGGTGCTCAGTATTGGCTCATATTTGTTCACTAAAACGATCGTCTTTGCGATCTTGCACCAAGTTTAGACATTAAAATGATGACGGATGGTAGCATATTCAAGGCTTAAGGCTGTAATAATTCGTGACTATACCGTACGAACAGCGTGAAAAATCGACGATCAGACTCCCCAATATAGGTTGTTGCTTGATGTTTGTGCATTGCTAACGCAGTATTTCAATAGATCCCGAAGTTTAACTTACGGAAGTATCAAAAATTACGATATGACACAAAGCACCGCTCATAAGAGCTTTATAAAACGACATTCAGACTCTATCTTAGCTTTTTTGGCGACTTTATGTGTCACTGCTGGTGTAGTTGGTGCTGCTTATACAATGCAGCAACGGTATACACAGACGACGTTTGATACTTTAGCCGACCGACAAGCAGAATCACTTAAAGCAAACGTCGAGAATGATCTAAAGTTCATTGGTGCGGGCGCAAACTTTTTCCATTCGATTGAGCGAAGCTATTGGCCATCGTTTCCCATGTATGCGGAACAAGTGATTAACAGCTCGCGAAGTCTCATTGGACTTCAATGGATGCAAAAGGTCGAATTCGAAGATCTTGATGAACATATTTTAAAGACCCGTCAAAAATTTCCAAACTTCCAACCGTTTACCGTTCCTAAAGATGGTCCCAAAACCTACGGGTACATTTTTGAACACAATGAGCCAATTTTTATCGCGTCGGATATCTACCCAAGAACACCGGAAAACCTTTCTCTATTGGGTTTCTATTTTTCGCGCAAACGCTTCGATTTAATCTTGGATGATATTTCCGAAAATGGGCGAGCGAATGTCTCGGATAAAGTTCGCTTACTGCAAGATGGTTATGACAAGTCCATACCTAAGACTGGGTTGCTGGTGTTCCATCCAGTGTTCGACTTCGAGAACAAATATTTATTAGGAGTAGTGACCGGTGTTATCCGAAGTACGGTTTACTTTGAGGATTTGATTACGAAAACCGCGACGGAGCTCGATATGTCGGTGCGCGTAGAAGATTTGGGATTCGACGCAGCAGATGACCCTGTTCTCTTTCAAAGTGCTAGCTGGGATAACATTCGAGGAACCGTTATAAGCCGAACCATTCAACTGCCTAACCGTGAATGGCGTATTGACTTTAAACTTTCTGACGCAGTCTCAGCTTGGGAGCGTTCTATTTTAGCGGGCACGACGCTAGCCGGATTGGTAATCGCCTTTTTGATCAGTTGGATTGTGAATTTACAGTCTCGAGAAAAAGAGCGCTTAGCGGTCATGTTGGAGCTCAAAACCGTTGAATTAAAAAGAATGGCAGAGCGAGACCCTCTAACTCAACTACTGAATCGCCGAGCATTCAACGATCACTTGCTTAATCAGATAAACAAAGGTGTTAACTTCGCCTTGGTTGGTTTTGATATCGACCACTTCAAAGTGATTAATGACAAACACGGCCATTTAGGTGGAGATGAAGCGTTGCAACATGTCACTAAGCTGGTCAGTGCTAATTTAAAACCGGGAGATAAGTTTTACCGCGCTGGTGGTGACGAGTTTTGTATTATTTCTAAAGTCATTGATAGAGCAGTGCTAGAAGCTTACCTAGAAAAGTTACGGAGTGTTGTGGCAAGTACGGCTTTTGATTATGGTGATGCGTCAATCATCTGTACGTTGAGTATCGGTGCGGTTATCCATAAAGAAGAAGATCCTGAGAGCTTGTATCACAAAATGGACAGTCAACTCTATTTGAGTAAAAAAAACGGCCGTAATAATGTGTCGATCGGCGATTAAATGGGCGCACAAATTCGAGTTTTACGCCGTGTTACGATAGAATCGCACGCTTTAAATTTTTATGTTAGGAACCAAGGCAAACTATGAACCATAACCGTATTGTATGCTTCGATTTAGAAATGTGTTGCTGGAACGAAAATGGCGTCGGCAGCACGGGTGAAATTATCGAAGTGGGGTTAGCTGAAATAGATTTGTCTAAAGGTGAGATAGTCAAGCGTGCTCAATACTACGTGAAACCAGAACACGATGAAGTGTCTCTGTTCTGCGCTGAGTTAACGGGCATCACACCACGTAAGATTGAAAAACAAGGACGCCCACTAGAAGAAGTGCTTAAATCCATGGTTAAGAACTTCGGTGGTCGCAACAAAATCTTTGCATCTTGGGGGCGAGATGACCTCATTCTTCTAGAAGAGTGTAAGCAAAAAGGTATTGAAGCACCGTTCACAGAGTTCATCAACTTAGCGACACTCTACCGTATTCAAAATCGTCTTAAAGATAAACGTATAGGCCATCGAGCCGCTCAAGAAGCAAAAGGAATAGACTGGGAAGGGCGTCAACACTCTGGCTATGTAGATGCATACAACTTAGCTAAGCTTGCTTTGACCATGTTTTAGTTATTCGAACCTAGCTAGCTTGTAATTAAATTATCATCCAACCATTGTTGTTTTGCCATGCAATCTGTTTAGTGTGGAAAGAGCTAAACACATACCTTGACCAGTACTTTAAATAACAATGTCGTTGGCTTATTGAAAAACGCGCAGAGAGCGCGTTTTTTTATGGCTACAGAAGCGATATCTGTTGTCATTCTAGGGGTAGCTTAGAGTTAGCCAGCGACTTATATACTCATCTCGTTACTTTACTGAGACTGTAACTTCGCTCGAATGAACTCGCTGTGATCAACATAGAGTAGCTCTGCTGTTTTACGGATCACCGCGTCTTCTAGCGGGTCAATTTCGCCGTCTGCGTAAGCGACTTCCCACATGCTTTTGATTAAGTTGTAACGAGTTTCTTGAGTCAGTTCTCTTAGTTGAGAGGTAAAGTCGTACAGCGAAGCGGAATCTTTTATTTTCTGTTGCGCTTGCTCTAACAAAGTATTTGATTCTTCTTCATTTAACGAAAGCAGTTTCATCAATAAAGAGCGCTTTGTTTCTTGTTCTCTATCATCGACACTATGGTCTGCGCCAGAAACTTCACAAAGCAAACACGCGATAGCCATGTTAGGGGAAAGTGTGTTGGTTTGGCTTAAATCAGAGCCATCAATGAGTTGTTTAAATAATGATGTGAGAGAATTAAACATAATGAACACCGAGCTATTGTTTATTTGGTTAACATGGTAATAAATACGGAAGATCTCAAGGTGCGATACCAAATTTAGCACGCCGTTGACATTTAAGAACGGCCACTTTCTCCCCAAAAAACCTAAACTCCTGAGTTAGTTCAAGGTGACTTGCCTCTTACAAAGGGCAAGTCATTTTGGGATTGATACTCAGCTTTCAGCACGTGTCGGTGGAAAATGAACTTCGTCACCATCACTCGTCAGAATACTAATTTGACTTGGTTTGCCTTCATCATCAAGGCGTAGCTCACCAATGGCACTATGGTTAACCAAGCGATAAAAGTTGTGCGTACTTGGTGCGCGTTTGTAAATCTTGAGTCGTTTACGTTTTGTGAACCAGTTTAAAGGTGAGCGAGGGCTGTATAGCAGTCTATCTAGGCCATCACAAATATTGAGCAGTTGTGTAGGGAACTGATTTTTAATTCCACTACAGGTGATTTGATAGATATTCGGACTGTTTTTTCGATAGCGGAGCTTAATATCGTATGCAAAAGAGTAGTGTACGTCGCCAGAGAGAATAACAAAGTTAGTTGGTGTCTTTGTGTGTGTGAAAATACTAATAAGAGTATTCGCACTTCCGGGGTGAGCCATCCAGTTTTCAGCATCAACCATCAATGGTTTACCAAGCATGGTCACCACACGTTGTAGTGCTTCGATAAATTTCACACCAAACATTGGCGCGGCAGAAACAATAACAACCTTGTCTTGATGCACGAGCTCCTGATGGAACTCAATCATCGCTTCCCAGTCCATTAAGCCAGAAGGTTTGTTCATTTTAGACTCAGAACGCCAGCGTCTGGTTCGTGTATCTAGCACGACAACTTTTGGTGTCGTAGGAATGGTGTAGTGCCAATTCTCAAAGCGATACAAATATTGAATAAATGCATCTTGGGTTTGCGAGGTTCGCTCATCGATAAAGCGTTGAGCGAGGCTCATAAATTCATCATTGAATTTTTCTGGCGCATTTCCCCAACCTTGGCAAAGCCAGTAAGCAATCAAGCTATTACCGATAATGCGTTTTGCAAACGTGTTGCTGTATGCGGCTTGTTCCCAGCCTATGGTGAGATTCCAATCGTCGGTGACATCGTGATCATCAAAAATCATATAGGTTGGAATGTGAGCGAGTAAGCGTTGAACCTTGTCCAGACCTGCGACGAATTTATCAATTTGTTTTTTTTCTTCGCGCCATTGCTGCTGCCATTTGGGTTCAAGAACTTCTCCGCCGACAGTAAATTCGTTTTCTAACAAACGATCCGTTCGAACAAGCTTCCACAAGGTCGGAGACCAAACCAATAAGTACATTGCAAAGCACTCAGCAAAGCTTATTAGGTGATTCTCACACTCTTTGGCGCTGAATATTGGTGTCCCTCGGTGTGGAAAAAACTTACTTAGTAAACTGTCATCACTCACATAATGAGGCAACAATTTATCTCGACCATAATAGCAAGCAGGGTGTTGGTAGAGCTCATTGGTATTTTTTATCGGAGCTTGATCGAATTCTTCGCCTGGCAAACCCAATAAAGCTATGACTTGCTCAATGGCATCGAGAGTGGGGCCTGCAACATGGTCTGCATAGATTTGATCACCACTCATGATGAGCATATCCGGTCTTTCTTCAATGGATTGAGACGCGATTTTATGATCCGCAGCGACCAATGTATCATCACTGAAGTGATGGGGATTACGGCAAGAGCCATGTAGGAGATAATCCGCTTTTTCACTAACGAGGAACTCAATACCCAAGTTTGGCGTATTATCTCGCTCATAAGTCAGGTGAGGGAGCAGTTCCGTCACTAATCCATATTGCGTTTTTATTTGATAGCGTAACGCTTGATGGGTTGGAAACTCGCCTTCTAATTTAAGTAAGCAACACCACGCATTGAGGCCGATTTGAAGCTGTTCTTTTTGTTCACTTAAAGGGGCTTGATAAAGGATGGAGGCATTTTCATCCGTAATTTGCACCATACCCTCCAAGCGTTGGGTGGTGACTAGCCAAATATTGATTTCAGTTGCGGTCACTTTACGTAGGATCGGACCTGCAACGACAAGAGGAAGTGAAGAAATTTCAGTCGTGTTCATCAATGCTGGCAAAACGGCTCCTTATGTGTCAGCTTCTTCTAATATTTCGATAACTTGCGAGCTACTAAGTTCATGTCCCATAAGGAACAAACCAAGCATCGCATCGGCTTTTGACGCGTTATCACTGTCTTCATCCAAAATTTGCTGAAGCCGAGTTCTAATTAGGTCGATTTCGTGTTCGACGAAGCCACGCCCTTCTTCGTCACCTTGACCATCTTCTGGTGCATTATCAAAGTGCAAAAACAACATGTCACCATCGAGTTGAGTCCCTATCAACCTCTCTGGCAGCCATGCTTCTCCCATCACAATGTCTGGGTCTGTGTCCGCAGGTAAATGATTCAAGGTAGAGATGAGTTCTGATGCTTTCACTTTTTACTTCATTATGTTTGATTTAGAACTAAGCTAGAGTTTAAGCGCTTGTTGTGATGGTAAAATATTCGCAAACAAGCTCACCTAGTCGTGCAATATTAATATGATCTTGGGACTCAAACTGTCACGAGGATGACAACATTTGCCATTGTAACGGCTATCATCAGCAGAACATAAGCTTTTAATGGCAAATCATTGATGTTTGCCTGCTTCTCAACCAACATTTTTCGAACTCATGAAGAGATTAATTCTAACAACACTCGTTTTACCTTTGGCTGCGGCAGTTTCTTCTGCGCATGGTGCAGAAGAACAAACGTGGGGGATTGCTGCGATGTATCGCACAGCATCGATTCCGTTTTACACCGCCGATAATGACTCTACGGTGAGTACATTTGTACCAATGATGTTCTTTGAAAACGAACATGTGTATATCAATGGCATTGAAGGTGGCGCTTTTTTGTATAACGAGAGTGATTCCGACTGGCGTGCGAGCGCACTCATGCGATTGAGATTTGTCGATGTTCCCATGTCGCTACAAAATGCTAATGAAGGGGACAGAGTCGATTTCGGTGGGCAAGTGCGTTATAGCATTAACGACAATTGGCGCGCAGAAGTAGAGTTGATGACGGACGACGAACTCCAGTTTCACTCTAATTACCGCCTTGCTGCCAATTATGTATTTGGGGATTGGGAATTAGAGCCATCGATTACGATTCGATACAAAGACGCTGATTTCAATAGTGAATATTATTCCTTTAAGGATATTACTGGCGAGAGAATTGGAGCTGGACTTGACACCAATCTTGGTATTAAAGCGCGTTACCATGTAACTTCAAATTTGTATTTACTGGGTGAGACGAGTGTTACTCGCTTAGATGATAACGCCTACAACAGTCAGCTTGTAGAAGATCGATATCAGGGAGAAGTGTTTGTCGGTTTTGGCTTTTTCAACGATAAAAGCAAAGTTCCGAAACCGACACTGAGCAATAAAGCATATCTACGTATTGCGCATGGTTGGGCGACGCCTTCGAACATCGGTGAAATATTTAGCTTTGAGAGAGAAAAAGACCCATACGACAATCAACTTACTTCATTGTTTTATGGGCATCCATTAACGGATGAGCTGTTTGGTTTTCCTCTTGATATTTATTTAACGCCAGGGTTGGTTCATCACTGGTCGTCCAGTGTTCAGTCTGCGAGCACAGAATACGTCATGGCGATTAAGGCTTATTATACGATTAATTGGCCTACGACTTGGCGATTTGGTGTAGCGGAAGGTGTGTCATACATTGATAGCATTACCTATATTGAAGGCACAGAAATGGAAGACAAGGGTTATACACCAAGCAAGTTGCTCAACTACCTAGATTTCTCGTTTGATGTCAATGTAGGCGATCTCTTCAACCAAAAGAGCTGGAACAATATGTGGGTGGGCTATTCATTGCATCACCGCTCGGCGATTTTTGAAAGCGCTTCCCAGTTTGGGCGAATTAAAGGTGGGAGCAACTACAATACTATTTATTTCCAGTTCGAGTTTTAGCGCATCGCGAGATGCATATAGGTCGGATTTGCAACTGACTTATTTATCGCCCATTATGAGTAATGATGAATAATACTATGCTGCTTTCAACGAGAAATTTCGTATATCGTGCCAGAGTTAAGGCTGTTTGTGATGCATCTGATGAATCGGATGGCATAAGCACCATGAGTATCGACTCCTCATTCAATCTTCAAATTGAAGCGATAAATTGTACCAACGCTGAATTTGCCAAACGCTTTTTTGCCATTCACGGAGAAGGGCACTTGGAGGGCGATGAATGGTTGGTGTTGTACGTCAACTCTCTTGACGTTAAGGCGGGAGACAATATAGAAATCCGTAGCGATATCGCGTTTAATGCGATGATCGAGAACATGATATGCGAAGCTGAGCGGTCTTTAGAAAAAGTCTACCTCGATGCAATACGTAACTTGGAGAAAGTGAATCGTTTTTGACGATGTAAGCGACCCTATAAACACGATCAAGGCATCTTGATCTAAAAAGGGATTGGCGCGAACCAATCCCTTTTGTATTCTGGTTTATTCTAACTTACGCCATTGTTGCAAGTTGGCTTTGCGCTTCTGAAATGCCTTTTGCAGCTGCATCTTCACCCATGTTTAGCGCTTCTGCGTAAACAAATTCCACATCAGTGATTCCTACAAAACCCAGTACAGTGCGTAGGTACGGCGTAACGTTGTCAGTTGGTGAATCTTTATGAATACCACCACGAGTCGTTACTACAATCGCCTTTTTACCTTCAATCAAACCTTGAACGCCGTTTTCTGTGTATTTGAATGTCACGCCTGCACGAGCAATCAAATCAATCCAGTTTTTAAGCTGAGTCGGGATGGTAAAGTTGTACATTGGAGCGGCAATAACCAAAGTGTCTGCGGCCTTTACTTCTTCAATAAGGGTGTCAGACAAGTCGACCACCGCTTGCTGTTCTTGTGAAAGATCTTCCGTAGCGCGCAGTGCAGTCGCAACGGCGAAGTCCAAAACAGGTAGCGGGTTTGCAGCCAAATCACGAACAGTAAGCTTGTCTTGGTCTACATTTTTGATGAAGTCTTCAACCAATTTGTTTGATTGAGAGTAATCGCCAAGGATGCTTGATTTTAGAGCTAGTACACGAGACATAATGGTTATTCCTTAAATAAGTGCTTTCGACTATGGGAGCCATTATAAGCAACGTAAGTGAGTTCAAAAGCCTAGCGATTCGCTGAACATGTTCGAAAAAATTGAATGAGCTTTCGGTTATCTTGTTACAGATCTTGTGTGATACAATCCGCGCAGTTTTTGTAATGAAAAGAATAGGAAACGCTTTGACTTCGTCACAGCCCCCAAAAAAGAATCTAGCTGAAGAGCAAGCGACACCGTCAAATGGTGCGCAAAAAGCGACAGCGAAACAAGCTCAAACACCTCAGGCTCAAGTGAATAGCGCGGCATCTCTGCGTAAAGCGCTGAATCAGTGCATGATGCGCGACCGTTTCCGCTTGAGTAAACGTATTTCTGGTGCAAGCAAAATTAAGAAGGACGCAGCGCGTAATGCTGTGTTCGACGAAATCGCATTAGACATCGCAAAATCCATGATGGTTGCAGAGCAGCGCAGCAACTACAAACCAACGATTGAATACCCAGAAATCCTGCCTGTAAGCCAAAAACGCGACGATATTGCGAAAGCGATCGAAGAAAACCAAGTGGTCATCGTCGCGGGTGAAACCGGTTCAGGTAAAACCACTCAGCTACCAAAAATCTGTGCTGAGCTTGGTCGCGGTAAATTTGGTCTGATTGGCCATACTCAGCCTCGTCGTCTTGCAGCGCGTTCGGTTGCTAACCGTATTGCCGAAGAGATGGAAACCAAGCTTGGTGAGTTTGTTGGTTACAAGGTTCGATTCAACGATCAGATCTCTGAAAATACCCAAATCAAATTGATGACGGACGGTATCTTGTTGGCTGAAATTCAGCATGACCGTTTCTTGAATCAATACGACACCATCATTATCGATGAAGCGCACGAGCGCAGCCTCAACATCGATTTCATCTTGGGTTACTTGAAAGAGTTGCTACCACGTCGTCCTGATTTGAAAGTAATCATCACGTCGGCAACCATCGACCCAGAACGCTTCTCAAAACACTTCAACAATGCACCAATCATTGAAGTATCGGGTCGTACTTACCCAGTAGAAACACGTTACCGCCCACTAAGCGGTGATGACGACAATGATCGTGACCAGCTTGAAGGCATCTTCGAAGCGGTAGATGAACTGTGCGATGAAGGTTTAGGTGACATCCTGATTTTCATGAACGGTGAACGTGAAATCCGTGATACCGCAGATGCATTGTCCAAACGTAATCTGAAGAGCACGGAAATTGTGCCGCTTTACGCGCGTTTGTCGGCAGGTGAGCAGAATAAGATTTTCCAACCTCATACTGGTCGCCGAATTGTACTGGCAACCAACGTGGCAGAAACCTCGCTAACTGTTCCGGGCATTAAGTACGTTATCGACCCGGGTACGGCGCGTATCAGTCGATACAGTTACCGTACTAAGGTTCAGCGTCTTCCAATTGAGCCAGTTTCTCAGGCGAGTGCGAACCAGCGAAAAGGTCGTTGTGGTCGTGTGGAAGAGGGTATTTGTATTCGTCTGTACTCAGAGGAAGATTTTGAGTCACGCCCAGAGTTTACTGATCCTGAAATCCTACGTACCAATCTAGCGTCGGTTATCTTGCAAATGACGGCACTTGGTTTGGGTGATATTCAAGCGTTTCCGTTTGTGGAAGCACCGGATAAACGTAACATCCAAGACGGCGTGCGTTTGCTGGAAGAGCTTGGTGCGATTAACTCTGAGGTAAAAGACCCGAAAAAGCGCCTGACTTCCATTGGTCGCCAATTAGCGCGTTTGCCAATCGATCCGCGCTTGGCGCGTATGGTATTGGAAGCGCCAAAATATGGTGCGCTTAAAGAAGTGATGATCATCGCAGCTGCCTTGTCGATTCAAGATCCACGCGAGCGTCCTTCCGACAAACAACAATCTTCAGACGATAAACATCGTCGCTTCTTCCATGAAGAGTCGGACTTCCTGACATTTGTGAATTTGTGGGAATACATCCAAAAGCAGCAAAAAGCCTTGTCTAGCAATCAGTTTCGCAAACAGTGTAAGCAAGACTATTTGAACTACTTGCGCGTTCGCGAGTGGCAAGACGTGTACTTCCAAATTCATCAGTCGATGCGTGAGATGGAGTTCAAGCTTAACGACGAGCCCGCTTCTTACCATGGCGTACACAGTGCCATTTTGGTTGGTTTGCTGTCGCACATCGGCATGAAAGACCAAGAAAAGAATGAATATCAAGGCGCGCGTAATGCTCGTTTCCATATCTTCCCTGCATCAGGTCTATTCAAGAAACAGCCTAAGTGGATCATGTCTGCTGAGTTGGTGGAAACCTCAAAACTTTGGGGTCGTATCATCGCAAAGATTCAGCCAGAATGGATTGAGCCGTTAGCTAAACACCTTATTAAACGCAGTTACAGCGAACCACATTGGTCGAAGAAACGCGCTGCGGTGATGGCGCACGAAAAAGTCATGCTTTACGGCGTACCAATCGTACCGAAACGCTTGGTCAACTACGGCAGTATCGATTCGACCATAAGTCGCGAAATCTTCATTCGTAGTGCATTGGTTGAGGGTGAATGGGAAACCAAACACGCGTTCTTTAAGCAAAACCGTAAGCTTCTGCAAGAAGTGGAAGAGCTTGAGCATAAATCTCGTCGTCGAGACATCTTAGTGGATGATGATGAGCTGTTTGATTTCTATGACCAACGCATTGGCACCGAAGTGGTGTCTGGTAAGCATTTCGATACGTGGTGGAAAAAGGCATCTAAAGAAAATCCGGAACTGCTGAACTTTGAAAAAGAGATGCTATTCAAGGGTGATGCTAGCCATGTGACCGATTTGGATTACCCGAACTTCTGGCATCAAAATGGTTTGAAGCTCAAATTGAGTTACCAATTTGAACCAGGCGATGATAGTGACGGTGTCACAGTGCATTTGCCGTTGCCGATTTTAAACCAAGTTGAACCAGCGGGCTTTGACTGGCAGATCCCAGGTTTACGCCATGAGCTTGTGGTTAGCTTGATTAAATCGTTGCCAAAGACAATTCGTAAGAACTTTGTGCCTGCGCCGAACTATGCCGATGCATTCTTAGCGCGCGTTACGCCAATGGAAGCTCCGCTGTTAGATTCATTGGAGAAAGAGTTGCGACGCATGACGGGCGTAGAAGTGCTGCGTGAAGACTGGAACTTGGAACAAGTACCTGAGCACTTGAAAGTCACGTTTCGTGCGGTTGATCACCGAAATCGTAAACTGAAGGAAAACAAAGACCTTCATGAACTGAAAGAAAGTTTGAAAGACAAAGTTCAAGAAACGCTTTCCAAAGTTGCGGATGACGATATCGAACAGCAAGGTCTGCATACGTGGAGTTTTGGAGAATTGCCGAAAGTGTATCAACAAAAACGTGGCGGCTACGATGTAAAAGCGTATCCGGCGCTTGTTGATACCAAAGACAGCGTTGAAATCAAACTCTACGAAACGGAGTACGAGCAGATAACGGCAATGCGTGCTGGTCAGCGTCGCCTAATTTTATTGAACGTACCGTCGCCAATTAAATATTTGCACGCCAACTTACCGAACAAATCGAAGCTGGGTCTGTACTTTAATCCATACGGCAAAGTGCTTGATCTGATAGATGACTGCATTGCCTGTGGTGTCGATAAGCTTATTGAAGAGCAGGGTGGTTTAGTTTGGGAGCCAGAGAAGTTCGAAGCGTTGAAAGAACACGTTCGTGCTGAATTGGGTGACACCGTTGTAGAGATTGCTCAACAGGTTGAGACTATTCTGACCACGGCGTTTAGCATCAATAAGAAGCTAAAAGGCAAGATCGACTTCACAATGGCGTTTGCTCTGTCCGATATCAAAGCACAAATTGAAGGCTTGATCTTCAAAGGCTTTGCAACGGAATGTGGCTGGAAACGCTTGCCGGATATTCTTCGCTACATGCGCGCGATAGAGCGTCGTATGGAGAAGTTGCCAATCGATCCAAACAAAGATCGTTTACATATGCTGAAGATTGAATCTGTGACTCAAGACTATAAAGAGTTGCTGAACAAGATCCCGAAAGGTGTGGCCATTCCTGAAAATGTAAAAGAAGTGCGTTGGATGATTGAAGAGCTTCGCGTGAGTTATTTTGCTCAACAATTAGGCACTCCTTATCCTGTTTCTGATAAACGAGTCAAAAACGCGATTGATGCTTGCTAATCAACCAGTAAAATAGTGTCAGGTTTGTAATTATCGCTTAAGAAGTTGCTGGTACACTAATTGCTAGTAACTCAATAAGCATTATTTTTTAGTTCTGGGAGGCAATAGTTCGCCTCCCTTTATTTGTAGTACCAACGACTGAGTTATGCAGACGTGGGAATAATAAAGAGTAAAGGTAGATGATGAAAAAAACTCTATTAGCAGTGGCGCTACTTGGCGCATCTTCTGCGGCAATGGCGGATTCTTGGATTTACGGTGGTGCAACAGTAGGTCAGTCTGACTACAAAGGTGAGACAGACACATCATACTCTGTTCACGTTGGTACAGGCATTCTACCTATCATTGGTGTTGAAGCTGGTGTAACACAACACGGTGAATTTAACGTAAATGGTCAAGACACTAAGCTAACTTCTTACTACGCAGCACTTAAGCCAAGCATCGACTTCGGTCCGCTACACGTGTACGCAAAAGGTGGTTTCCATCAGTGGGACAAAAAAGTTAAAGGCGGCAAAGACGATGACGATTTGGACCTAATGTACGGTGTGGGTGCTGAGTACTTCATTTTTGGCCCAATGTCTGTTGGTGCTAGCTACATGAACTACACTGCTGGTAAAGACGATATCAGCACGTTCTCTGTTAACGCAACACTACATTTCCTATAAGCGTCAAGCTTTCTAACACCATATGAAACACACCGGCTTTATGTCGGTGTTTTTTTGTCTGGAAGTCACAAAACAAAAGTTGAACATAAATTATTCACTTTTAGAGTCTTAAAATGCCTATGCTTTCCAATATATAGTGGCGATTAAATGCGCATATTTGCGTAATGTTTCGCTTAGGAATCGATCAGGAAGGGATAGTATGAAAAAAACACTCTCGTTATTCGCTCTAACGTTGTGCTCAACGTCAGCAATGGCTGACTCTTGGATTTACGCTGGTGGCCAAATTGGTCAGTCCGATATCGACAGCGAAAATGATACAACTTATGGTATTCATGTCGGTACTGGTATTTTGCCATTCATTGGCATTGAGGCAGGCTACTTTAACCACGGCAAAGTGGATTTATCTTTGAGTGGCAGCAGGGGTAGCGCTGATTTTGATTCATTCTATTTAGCGGCGAAACCTAGTATCGACTTCGGCCCGTTACACGTTTACGCAAAAGGCGGCATCAATGCATTCAACGTTGATTATGACGGTGGACTGAGAAACTTAGACAAAGATGATGGCGTCTCTTATATGTATGGTGTTGGTGCCGAATACTTCTTGCTTGACAATGTGTCTGTGGGCGCGAGTTATCAAGCGTTTGGCGTGGATATTGAAGGCGATAGCGATACCGTTAGCAGCGTAACAGGGAACATCACCTTCCATTTCTTATAACGCTCGCTGGATGAAAGGTTTGCTGATTTGGTTTCGTCGTTAATTGTGAAACCAAATCAGCGCAGGTCTTCTCTATTTGCGCAGTGACTGGCTATGAACTTAAGTATTTCTTGTGTCTTTTCTAGTCTACAACCTACGACAAAATCAATCGTTAGACCTCATAATTTTTGTGTTGATATTATTTCCCCTTCATCTGTCTCGAATTGAGCTTAAAATGCAATAAATCACGACTTTTTGCAAAAATATGTGATTGCTGCTAAAATTCTTCCCGCTTTAAAACTTTAGAGTTCAAATTAATGGAGGGCGGTATTGGAGTTCTTCTCACCTGAGGGGCGTTTCAAATTCACGTTAAATTTGTATTTATGGATAATGCATTTAAAAAATATAGTATTGATACAACCGATTATCAGGTTGGACAGGATAACGTTCAAAAGTGGGGATTCGATATACATAACCCGGTTTTTGGCATTAGTGCGGGGCTCGTTGTTTTCTGTCTGATTTCACTTCTTCTTGTTGAGCCAACCACTGCTCGAGACGTATTAAACGGTCTAAAAAACGGAATTATCGAACAGTTTGATGCGTTTTTTATGTGGTCGACAAACTTCTTCTTATTGTTCGCCGTTGCTCTTCTTTTTTCTCCGCTAGGTAAAATCCGCTTAGGTGGCAAAGAAGCAACGCCGGATCACTCAACCGTTTCTTGGTTGTCGATGCTTTTCGCCGCGGGTATGGGTATTGGTCTTCTGTTCTGGAGTGTGGCTGAGCCGACCGCGTATTTCACTGATTGGTGGGGAATGCCACTGAACGCAGTACCATACACCGAAGAAGCAAAATCCCTCGCGATGGGTGCCACTATGTTCCACTGGGGTGTGCATGGTTGGAGTATTTACGCACTCGTTGCACTAGCATTAGCGTTTTTTGCATTTAACAAAGGTTTACCACTTTCATTGCGCGCGGCGTTCTATCCAATTTTTGGTGACCGTGCATGGGGCTGGTTAGGTCACGTTATTGATATCCTTGCCGTTTTGTCGACGCTATTTGGTCTTGCAACGTCGCTAGGTCTGGGTGCTCAGCAGGCGACCAGTGGTATTAACCATGTCTTTGGTCTAGAAGGCGGCATTGGTACACAAATGATTGTGATCACCTTCGTTACCTTTATCGCGGTGCTATCAGTGATTCGTGGTATTGATGGTGGTGTTAAGCTACTGAGTAACGTCAATATGGTGGTTGCGTTTGCGCTGCTTATTTTCATTACCTTCATCACGTTTGATACGGCGTGGAGCTCGCTACGCGACACAACAATGGCTTACATTGAAAATATTATTCCATTGAGTAACCCTCACGGTCGTGAAGATGAAACTTGGATGCACGGCTGGACGGTATTCTACTGGGCTTGGTGGGTATCTTGGTCACCGTTTGTTGGTATGTTTATCGCGCGTGTGTCTAAAGGTCGTACGGTTCGAGAATTCTTATTCGCAGTCATCGTTATTCCTACAGTTGTTACTTTGATTTGGATGTCTGTGTTTGGTGGTATCGCGCTTGACCAAGTGGTGAATAAAGTTGGTGAGCTAGGTGCAAATGGCCTAACTGATATTTCATTGACTCTGTTCCATGTTTACGATGCGCTTCCGTATAGCTCAGTGATTTCAATGCTTTCTATCGTGCTGATTCTGGTATTCTTTATTACATCGTCAGACTCTGGCTCGCTGGTTATCGATAGTATTACCGCCGGTGGTAAGATTGATGCACCAGTACCGCAACGCATTTTCTGGGCGTGTATTGAAGGCGCAATTGCAGCCGTAATGCTGTGGGTTGGCGGTAAAGAAGCCTTGCAAGCATTGCAATCAGGCGTTGTTGCAACAGGGTTACCGTTTACTTTTGTTCTGCTGTTGATGTGCGTAAGTTTGGTGAAAGGGTTAAGAACAGAACTGCCAGCTTACAAATAAATACAACACGATCCATGATTGAGTTTAAATGCCGAGCCTAATGTGCTCGGCATTTTTTATTTCTACTTTTCTTTTCCAATAATTTCGTTACAGTTTAGGCTTATTCCCACCTCATTAAACTGCATTATGTCACTGGCTAAACTCATTCTTATTCGTGGACTTCCGGGGTCAGGTAAAACAACCTTAGCAAAACAACTGGCAATAGAGCTTGGTGCTAAGCATTTTGAAGCTGACATGTATTTTGAAAATGATGAAGGTGATTATCACTTTGAACCGGTTCAATTACCTCAAGCGCATGAGTGGTGTTTTCAGCAAACTAGAAAGTGGTTGAACAAAGGGAGAGTCGTGATTGTGAGCAATACGTTTGTTCGACATTGGGAGATGAAGCGTTACATGGACTACTGCATGAAGAAGCGCATCGAGGTGGAAATTAAAGTGTGTCACGGAGCGTATCAAAGCATTCATGACGTGCCACCAGCGACGATAGAAAAGATGCGCCGCCAGTGGCAAGAGTGACCGTTACCAGAACCGGAAGTTATTGACCTCGTCCGTCAATCATCACAACGAATGTTTTGCTCATGATTGAAAGGTCCATTGAAATCCAAGAGTAAAA
This sequence comes from Vibrio sp. 2033, assembly GCF_033339735.1. Taxonomy (NCBI): domain Bacteria; kingdom Pseudomonadati; phylum Pseudomonadota; class Gammaproteobacteria; order Vibrionales; family Vibrionaceae; genus Vibrio; species Vibrio sp. 2033. The sequence goes on along the minus strand of NZ_JAWOVC010000001.1, from coordinate 160,429 downwards.
CGAACCTAAGCTTAGTGCGTAACTGTGGTCAAACCCAACTTTGCGTCTTACATCTTCAATGCATGCATCATAGCCTTGGTTAACCTGAGCTAAGCCTGTGATACCCGGTAACACGCCATATGTGCGCTCTACAAAGTAGGGGATTTCATCTTCCAATTTCTGGTAGAAAGCTGGGCGTTCTGGGCGCGGCCCAATCATCGACATTTCACCTTTCAACACATTAAACAGTTGAGGTAGTTCATCTAAACGCGTTTTGCGTAAAAAGCGTCCTACTGGCGTGATGCGGGGATCATTTTCAGTTGCCCATACTGCGCCAGAGCGTTGCTCTGCATCAATATACATGGTGCGAAACTTCATGATTTGAAAAAGATCCATTTTTTCTGGTGTGCAGCGTCCTACTCGCAATTGGCGATAAATCACAGGGCCTTTCGATGTGGTTTTGATCGCTAGCGCGATAAATGGGAAAAGTGGTGCAGTGACGACCAAAATAAGCATTGCAACCAGTACATCAAACGTTCTTTTCGCGTGGCATACATTTGAATCGTAGCGTGAGTTTTTCATGATGCTTTCCTTATTGGTTGACGCGTTTCCAACGTCCATTTTCCATTCCGAGTAAATACTTCATACCGCCGATAAAGTTGGCGAGATGACCAATGACGATGTAGCTAATCAGCTTAAAAGGTTTAATTGTGTTAAGTGCTGGCATCAAGTAAGTGATAAGCGCGATGCTATAAATACCAACTTGTGCGGACAGCATTACTTGAAACAGCGGATTGTGTGCCAGTAGTAGTGAGCAAATAAAGCAAACAATCATCAAATAGGGTGTTGCTAAGCGCAGAACCTTTCCCGATAGAAATGCAAAGGCAGTGCCACGATAACGAGGTAGCAGTAATTTCTTTAATTGCATGAGCTGCTGCATGTTACCCGCTGAAATTCTTAGGCGCCGCTTGAAATCTGCGTTGTCTGAGCTCTGTTCTAGTTCAAGAGCCAGCATGTTTGGCTCGTAAATAGCGCTATAGCCTCGCAAAACGATTCTCATAGGGAGAATAAAGTCGTCATTAATGGTGCTAACTTCCAGTGGTTCAAATAAGTGAGTTCTGAAAGTGTAAAACGCACCGTGGGAACCAATCGTTGAACCTAACAAAGATTCTTGGTGCTTTACTCGAGACTGGTATTGCCAATACGCCGCTTCACCTTGGTTATCAGTGCTCATTATTTGATATGTTGCGTTAACCACTCCAACGTTCTCATTTTGATAATGCTGACTAGCTAGCAATAGAGAATCGCAAGAAATCAATGCCGACGTGTCACTCAGTGCGGTAATGTCCGAGCTAACATGACGCATTTCTTCGTTGAGTAGGGCAACTTTACCGCGATTGACTTGGTGATCATTAATAATGAACAGAGTATCAGAGCAGATTGCTTCTTGAATTGTCGCTTGAGCAATCTCGGCTGTGTTATCTGTGCAGCCATCACATGCGATCACTACCCTTAATTTATCCCTCGGGTAATCTAGGCTCGCAAGGTTACGGATCTTCTCTGCTATCCATTGTTCTTCATTGTAGGCGGGCACGATGACAGTAATAGAGGGTAGCTGGTTATCTGTTTTGGAGGCTTTGTAAGCTCGCTCTACAAATGGTGCTTTGGTTTCGGCTTGCCGTTTTAAAGGAAGCCATTTAAGGAGCAGTGGGTACCCAACGTGATGATAGACAATCAAAAATGCGGATAAACCAAACCCTATAATCCAAAGTAAATCATTCATAGCTAGCCTCCTTGGCCAAACGTGAGTAGCGACTCACCATGTCTCTGATATCAAAGTGTTTGAGAATAAAAGTTCGAGGAGAACGGTGTGATGATTCCAGTTGTTGTGATAACGCTTCTGCCAACGAAAACACGCGATTTGCTTCAACCAGTGTGCTGTTGTTCGGACAGAGCGTCTCTTTCACGCCGCCAACATCCGTTGCGACGCAAGGAATGTCACATGCTTGAGCCTCGAGGGTTGAGAGAGGAAAGCCCTCCTGAAGTGATGGTAAGCAAAACAAGTCTAGGCTTTGGTAAAAGCTGGGCATATCGTCGACCAAGCCTAAAAAGGTTACTCGATCTTCAAGTTTTAACGTTCTAACTTGTGCTTCCAATTGAGTTCGCTGAGAACCATCACCTGCGATTGCTAGGTGTGTGTTTGGCGTAAGATGAGAGAAGGCTTCGATAAGCACTTTATGGCCTTTAACTGCTTCTAGACGCCCGGCAACGCCAATCACGATTTTGTCGGTTGGAAGTTCAAACAAGTGTCTTGTTGCCGTTTGGTCACCGCTTTTAAACTTCTGACAGTCAATCCCGTTATGGATAGTACAAACTTTGCGATACTTTAACTTAGTCTGTATTTGATGGGCGACAAAGTTAGCATCGGCAACCACTTGCGGGCGAATCATCGTTAGCAAAAGGGACTGTAGTCGAGCTGATTTTTTGTTATTAAGGTGCCATGCGTCGTGCTCGGTATGAATCACTACAGGTACGTGCGCTAAACGTGCAGCAATACCACCATACAGAAGTGGGCCGATATGATGGGTGTGGACCACGTCAGGCTTAAGTCCTTTGAGCATGGAAGTCAGCGTACTGATGGTTTTTCCGCTGAATCCAGGTTTCTTATTAAGAAAGTGCAGTTGGCCTTGGTAGGGCAATAGTTTTTGCCAGCCTTGTAGTGCATGTTCTTTGCTTCCTTCTAAGCTCACGACAAAAACGGAATGGTTTGGCTGCGCAAAACGAAGCATTTCTAGTACGAGCGTTTCTAAACCACCAGGAGCTAAGTGTTGCACGACGTGTAATATCACTTTTTTGCTGTGCTTAGTGTTATTGTGTTTTTGTCTGAATTCCATTTTCAAACCCTCGTTGAGTTCTTTGTTTATTTAGGAATTGCAGACTGCGTGCCAAAAAATTAATCATTTAAAAACAATGGGTTAATATTGATGTTTGTGAGACTTTATGTTTATTCTCAATTTGAGATTCATATTAGTGGACATGCTATGAGGCTGTATAAGGCAGTAGTAAAAGAAAAGCACTCGCCGACCGAGTGCTTGTAAATGAGTTCTTATGGCGGTTAGTTTCCGTACACTACGTTAGGTAAAGTGGTGATGACAGGAACACCAAGGTGTTTTTCTAATGCTCTTTTAGAGCGGATAGAGTTATCGGCTAACTCTAGTATCGTCGCTAATCCAATGCCTAAACCAGCGCCACCAATAAATCCTAAAATGACAAATACAAAACTAGGTAAGTTAGTTGGAATCGTTGGCGTGAACGGTTCATCAATGATTTTTACGCGCTTATTCTCTTCAAACTCTCCCAAAGAACCCGTTAGTTGGGCCATCTCATAGCGTTCGACGAGTTCATCATACATTTCTCTCTTCACTGCGACGTCACGAGCTAAGCGGTTGATTTCTGTCGCTGTGCTCCCAAATTGGTGCGCATTTCGCTCTAATTCTTGGATCATGTCTCGCAAGCTGTTGGTTTCTTCCGTAAGTGCTTCAAAACGTCCGCGCATCATTTGTAATTGATGTAGTTGGGAGACAAGTAGAGGCTGTGCTTCGCCAAGACTGTTTACTGTGGTATTGCTCGCGATATCCCATAGTTGAGCACTGTTTAGTTCTGGTTGTTTAGAGTTCAAGAGTACTGAGCGTTCCTGCTCCAACCGGTTTAATTCTCGCAACTTACCTTGCACTAAACTATGCGCCTCTGTGTATTTAGCGCGAAGCAGGGTAAGTTCACTACGAATGTCGATGATTTGCTCTTCCAGTTTACCGATAACCGGGTTCGTTTTGGATAGTTGTTGATCCAAACTGCCTAGACTTCGTGAAACACCAGCAAGCTCCGCCTCCTTTTCGGCTAGCGTTTGTTTGAGGCTAGCAAGGCGAGTAAGGCTTTGAGCTTGCATTTCGGGCGTCGCGTCTGAGTAAGTATTTTTATATTCTGCAAAGGCTTGCTCTGCCTTGTCTAGTTCTTCCCTGCGTTTGTTGATGTGGATAGTCAAAAAATGGCTCGAATCTTTAATCGAAGAACGCTCAGGAGCCAAAAGCTGTTCGACAAAATGCTCTCTGACAGACAGCAGCATCGACTCCATTCCTTCTGATTTACCACTTTGCAATTGAATTTGAATGAAGTCTTTACCGAGTGGCTGAACAGACAGGCGCGACGCGAGATCTTTTATGATGAACTCTTGCTCTTTTGCACTCATCTCGTCATTGATCAACGATTGTTCTTTTGCGACTGAATACAAAACGTGTCGGCTTTTTAGCAGAGTACTGAGTGCGCTCAATCGGTCTTTCAGCATTGTTGAGACGGCAAGGTCTTGAAGGAACGGGTTCATTTTCGCTGTCTCTTGAATAAGCATGCTGGTATGAGCAACATAAGTCGTCGGAACCAGTTTACTTACGATGAAACCCAGCACAGGCAATACAAGCATAGGAATAACGATCATGTAGCGACGTCTCCAAGCTCCATGTAACAGTACGCTGAGGTTTTCTCTTAAATCGTTCATAGCGCCCTCACTAATTTATCAACTTGGTTGGCTCTTGCTTCCCAGCTTTGCTGTTGAACAAATGACTTTGAATCTGTCGGTGGCGGTAGGAGGTGATCGAGACTGGCACGCACGTCTTCGACATCTTGAACCACATGAAGCATATGTTTGTAGGGCATTAATGCAGGAAACGGTGTGCTGATAACAGGGGTTCCTGTTGCCAAGTACTCAAGAAGTTTAAGCGGATTACATGCCTTGATTTGAGCGTTATCAACAAAGGGCAACCAACTGGCATCCCAGTGTTGGGAGTAACGTGGCAGAGTGTGATGCGCTCTCGGGCCCAGGTAGTATACGTTGCATCTTTGTGGAAGTGGATTATCACTGAACTCGTTAGGGCCGATGAACACGAGATCCCAGTCAGGCGCTTGGTCTGCGACTTGGGCAATTAAGTCGTAGTCTAACCATTCAGACAAACTGCCATAAAAGCCCAGCACTTTGCTACCATTATTAGGAAAATCTTCAGCCTTAGGTGCTGGCTCAGAAAACAGACTAAAGTCGACACCGTGAGGCAAAGTGACGGTTTTATGTGATGGAAACTTGGTGGAGAGCGTATCGCTTGCCGTAAAGATAACGTTGGCCGCATTAACAAGAGTACGTTCGTGCTTTGTTACCGTGTCGTGGTCAACACCAGCTAAAGCGCTAAAGTCATCGCCACAATAGTAAATCAGTCCACGTGGATTCATTTCTGCACAAACATCGGCAGCAGTCGGGAGCGACGTCCAAAATACAGGCTTATCAAAACCAAGAGCTTGTAATTGTTTGTTGAGTTGGTGTTTCATCATCTTAGCGGCCACTTTTCTTGCTAATGCAGAATTAGGGGCAGGAATGGTGAGCAAGTTGATGATGTGAATGTTTGGGTTTGTTTCAGAGTCCAATGTTGGCTTGTGTGAGCCTACGTTATGAAATACACGAGTGAGTTTGTTTAACGCACGCTGTATGTCTTTAGAATCCAGCTTAGGTTGACGAAGGCCAATGGAGTTCACCCAAAGGATTCGATGGTTCGCTGCTAGTCGCTTGACAATATGCTGAGTGGAAGAGGGTAACCCACCAAAATCTTCTCCAAATACTACGATGTCCGTCATGTGGCTCTCCTTGAGTCTTGGTTATTTGATTACTAATTAAGTGAGTAATCACAATGCGTGCCAAGGAATTAGCCATTTTAAAACAGTGAGTTATGGGTTTTGTTTATGTTTGAAACTAGGATTTCTCATTTTGACAGTCACTTTGAACAATTCGGCTAACGACAACTGTTAATGCCGCTAGAATGTAAATTGGCCAAGTGAAACCTTGAGTCAGAAACGTACCTGATACGATGGTACCGATAAGCCCACTTAACACGGCGTTTGCTCCAACAGAGAGGGTGTAATCTGATTTTGGTGTCAACAATGAGATGGAATGCAAAGAGGTGCGGATCAATGACACAATTAAAGTAATGAACACCGCGAGTCCGACAAAACCCGTTTCTGCCAACACGCCAAACCAAGTACTATGGACCGCGTGGTTGATACCATCCCAGTGTGGGCTGTAGAAATAGTAATTAAAGTAAAAGTTATCTAGACCTACGCCAGTCAACGGGTGATGCAGCGCCATTTTAAATGCCGCTTCCCACGCATAAAGTCGCCCCATCGCAGAGGCATCTATACCATCCTCAGCGGCTCCCCCCGACTCTCGTCCTGAAATACCAGCGAATGCGTAGAGTACGATCGCTGCGATGGCGCCTAGTACCAAGACTAATGTTTTGCTTTTGATGTGTTTAAAAGCAAAGTAGGCAAATACAGACAGTGAACCTAGTAACCCACCGCGGCTCTGCGTCTCAATGATCGCAAAGAACAAAACCAAACAGGTGATAAGGGCAAAGAGCCTGAGATGCTTGGGGGAATGCTTCTCCATCAATTGACTAACGGTAAAGGCAAGGGGAAACATCAGCACTAGTGCCAAATCGTTAGGATCGCCAAGTACGGAACCTATGGATCGTCCTATCGACACGCGCGTTCCTTCGACTAAATCAATGCCATTCGCTGCGTTTTGTAATGCCACTAAGCCAATCAATAGTCCGGCGAAAATAATTGCTTTTGACATCTGTGCGAGCTGTGAAGGTTTAGTAATAAGCCAGGTGATTGCCAACGTCATAATGATGATTTTCCAATAGGTATTTTTGAACACCGTTATTGCGATATCACGACTGGAAGCGAATATTATTCCGATGATCACCAGACCCCAAAATATACACAGCCACTTTAATGAAGGGTGCCAAAAAGCTGTAATCTGGCGGCTTATAAGAAGGTGAAAGGCGAGTGCGGCGAGTGCCCCCAGTGATAACAGTAATGGGATCTTGAAGTTATAGATAACAGGAAAGGCTTCGTGAATACGAAAGAATGAAAAAATAACGAACAGTGTGACAAGCCAAAACGTTTGATTGAGAACAAACAGTAACGCGAGTGGTGCGAAACACAACGCAACAATCAAAATGGGATGAGGCATAACAATCCAAAGCAGGCCGATACCGACAGTGATCGTCAGTGCTGCGATGGACTGTTTTGTTCTCACCTTGGTTTCATTCATAACGAGTATCTCTTCACCTGTCCACGCCGTTTCACTATGTATCGAGTGAGCGCATTGAGCGTCTCTTTACTCATGTAGCGAGTGGCTATCCCTGCGAGCAAACTGCATGTCAAAATGCAAATTGCGATGGCGATGCCTATTGATTGTGAAGAGTGAAGCAGGAACAGTGCCACACCGGATATAATCTGTAATAAAACCATCAGACTTAGGTGAAAAGGCAACGTCATACATTGTTGGCCTACTACATAAGTCAGGCCCAGCTTACACAGTTGTGCGTAATAAAGCGCAATGAACACACCATAAATACCCAGAGAAGATAAGCCAAACAGCAAAGCAATCGCAACGCACGCAGAGACGACATTTATACCCAGTAGCCAGCGAGTACGACGCTTGTACAAAATGGAGATGTTAATCAACTCACTCCATTCTTTTAACATGGCGATAGGTAGCAAGAATAAGCTGAATAGTACCGCCTCATGATAGGTTTCTGGCAGTAAGTAGGTGATCATCACCATTGCTAATGTGCCAACCACTACACTCAAACCTGTAATGTAAATCATACCTAAGTGTGTGATGCGCACTGCTTCAGTGTTCTTGCGCCCTTCTAAGTAGTTAAATCGACGTGGCATCCACCACATGCCAAATGGCTGCACTAAAATACACATGCCCACTGCAAATTTTACCGCTATCGCGTAAATCCCTAACGTCGCAAGAGAAGTGTTGGCACCAATGAACCAGCGTTCAGCGCCATTGAGACAAAATGCTACTAAACCGGCCATCATCATTGGTAGGCAGTAGTTTAGGTATTGTTTTGCCAATGTCAGCTTAGGAAGGGTGACATTGTAACGGTTAACGATGTGCAGCCAAACAAATTGAGTAATAGCAGCCAACAAGCCCCCCCACAAAACAGAAATAACATGGGGATGAACAGACAGCGCCGCGACGATAAAAATGACCTGAAAAATGGTGGTAGTGACCATGACGTTAAGCAGTGTTCTTGCTTTGTCGTCTTGTGTTCTTAACCAGGCAGTGCCGATTGCAATACTGCCTTCTAGAACGATGGCAAACATAACAATAGCAAATTCGACTCGCGTAAAAGGCGCGGGAATGGGGGCGATTAAAATGATAGTGAGCAAGCTAAGAGCAACGACGCCAGCGATGAGTAAAGCAAGTGAGTACAGCTGGTTTAGTAGGCTTGTGCGCGTATTTTTATCCTTTTCAACGCCGACGAATCGATAAAGCGCTTCATGCAAAGCGAAACTGACAAACAAGGTCGTAACAACACCAAAGGTTGTTAGAAGCTCAAGCTTGCCCATTTGTTCTGGTGAGAGAAAGTGGGGCAATACAGGCAGCATGATTAGGCTGATGCTTTTATTGATCACTAAGGCGATAGCAAATAGCGTCATGTTGGTCATTGCTTTAGGCATGGTCATATCCTTTGATGTCTCGCGGTGTCTTGAGTGTGCAATCATTGTTGGTAGCAATTTCGCCAGCAAGGTGCTGGGCGATTGGCAAATAACAACGTTCGGCTGTGTATAGTTGAGAAACATTGAGTGCTTCGATACCCATCGTTACTTTCATCCACGGCGATTCATTCAAAAGGCGAATTGCGTTGTGTAACGAAGCCACATTGTTAGGCGTGTATTTAATACAATTTCGGCCGTGAGTTAACACGCGGTCCCAATAACTATCATCATGTGGAATGACGACACACATACCTGCAGCGAGCGCTTCCAAAATAGATAACCCAAAAGGTTCGTTGAGACTGGTGGAAACAAACACACCACACTGTGAACGCAATTCATCTAAGTTGTTTGGGCACTCATGCCATTCAACACCTTGTGTGTTGAAGTCCGGTGTTGAATATTCCACACCTGCCACGTTAGGTTTGATGTAACACACGGTGGATTTGATCTTTTTCGACTCATCAAGTGTTAAAGCATCAAGCAAAAGATCGATGTTCTTCCATTTTAGTAAGCTAGCTGCCCAGAAAACGCGGCTTGAAATCGGATTCGCTTGTTTTGGCCAGCGATCTTTCGATAATCCATTAACAAATGTAGATGTATTCAAACCACACCAATAGCGTTCGGTGGCTGGCTTCTCTGTTTTGAGGTAGGCCTGTAATGCTTCTACCATTGATTCGCGGGTGTTTGCCAAGTAGTAAATTGCCGATGCTTTTACTAAGCAGTAGCCAGCAGATCTCGATCGTCCAATAGGGCCATGAACCATCTGTACCACAGGCTTTTTGCTAATTAATCGTAGTAAGTACAAAGGCATATCATTACTTGGGCAAGATAGGCCCAAAAAGCTATCTATTTTTGGCAGCTTCATGCACGCGTAGAGAAGTTGGAGAAAGTAGTAAGCGTTCATCAACCAGTAGGTCAGTCCATGAGTCGAGTTAAATGGTGATGGTTTTATTTTTATAACTTGCACACGCGGTGTATCACTAAGCAGTGACGCCCAATGCTCTGGATTTGTAGTGAGTAGATAACCAATCACGTTCAGCTTATCGCACTGCTTAAGGAGCTCTGCATTCGCGATTTTGGATCCACCTTGCATTGGGATGGCGTCGAACATCAATACACGTTTCATGACCGGGCTCCTCAATTGATGCTCAACCAGCGTGAAAGAGGCTTCATGCAGTGAGTCATTGGCATTGGTGTAATGGCGTTGTTATTAAGTTCACCTTCGTAAATACGTTCAATAGCGTTGATAGATGCAGTCGTCGTTAAGTTCTGGCTAGCATGTAGGTAAGCGTTTTCCGCCAGCTTGTTTCTTAATGCCGCGTCTTGCATGACTTGTTGAATCGCGTTTAACAGGCTCGCCATTCCACTGTTCTGGTACAGCAATGCAGAGTGATTATGCTCGAACAACTCAGGAATGCCTCCCGTTTTAGGAGCCACGATAGGCAGTTGAGCTAAAGCCGCTTCTCCGAGCACGAGACCAAAGGCCTCTTCATAGGCGCCGCTAATAAAAGCGTCTGCATTACCACACATCCACGCTCCGGCATTGTGTTGCTCTCCGACAAAGTGCACTCGTTCTTGGATACCAAGATCCGATGCAAGCTGTTGCAATGCTTCTCTTTCTTCGCCGTCACCAACAATAACAAGGTGAGGGTTGTTGTGGTGGTAGTTGTGCATGCGCATTGCGCGAATAAGGCGGTCGAACCCTTTGCGCTTAATCAGCGAACCCACCGACAGAAAGGTAAAGGCCTGTGATGGGATTCCGAGGCGATCTTTAATGTCTATGGGTGTATCCACGCCTTGAAGTGACACGCCGTTGTGTACGACATGAAGTTGGTTTTGTGGGTAGCCGTCCTGAAGAATTTCGCGTCCAACATCTTTGCTAACGCAAATCAATTTTGGAGAGAGGTGAAGTCCGAGAGAGAAGCGATCGCGCAATGTATAATGGCAATGAAGTTGCGTGACAAGTGGTATATGATTCATGCGAGCAGCCAAACACATCCATTGACAAGGGCCGCCGCTATTGACGTGTACCAAGTCGATGTTGTGCTTTTCGATTAATGCTGAGCCTTGTTTGATAAGGCTATTCCACCCGCTAATATCCCAGCGCGGAGCGCTCCAACCACCCACCAAATTGAAGGCTGAATGTTCCGCTTCAATTCCGAGCGATTGGCACTTATCGATTAATGGTTGGCAGTTGGACCATACGAATGGCTCAAACTTATCGCGGTCGATTCCTGAAATGAGAGCCAGAAGCACCACTTCACTGCCGCGAATCCAATTATCACCATAATGAACATATAGAATGCGTTTTGGCGTAGTCATAAGTCACCTCTGTCTCATCATTAATCTGCGTTAACTGCTGAGCTGCAATAGAGATGCCAAAATATGCCATTAGTTTATGTGATTGAATCTTATATGATATTTATGTTTGGAACTCATCATTCTCATATTGAGAACCAATATGGATTAGTGATCCGTTTCAATTTGATATTTTTGTAGCAATACGGGAATCACACTTTGTGTTGAGAAATCATCAATGATGGTTTGTCGAGCATTCTCGCGAATGAGTGATTGTTGCGCTTCACCAATCGACATCCAGTCATGAAGACATTTAGCAAGAGAGGGAATGTCTTCGACGATAAAACCATTTTTACCCGTTTGGATAATATCTGGAAGACGACCTACACGTAAGCTCATCACGGCAATGCCTCTCGACATGGCTTCAAGCGCCGCCATTGGAAGACCCTCATAACGAGAAGAAATGATAAGTACACTGATATTTTCCCAAACACCTTCCATATCGGTTTGATGGCCGAAGAAAGTCACATTTGGAGGGGCAGTTTGATTAAGCGATTCTTTTTCTGGGCCATCACCGTACACACTAAACTGTAATGTTGGACAGAGCCTCGCTACCTCAATAAATTGATCGGCGCCTTTTTCCTGACTCAATCGGCCGACAAAAGCGATCTCCTGATAGTTGGGTTGACTGTTGGGAATCGAAACAAAGTTATTCAGCAGTCCTGAAGAACAAAAAACTTTGCGCTGAATACTCGGACTGACAGCAAAGCAATGGTCAGATAGGCTGCCTGAGCTTCTATCAAGCCAATCGTATAGCCATAGTTTCCCTGAGGACGATTCACCAGCATGATAAGTTGAAATCAAACGAGGAAACGTACGGGTGAGCAGTTTGGCGCAGCGCGACAAAATCGACGCTTTATAACCATGGGAGTGAACCACTGAGGGTTGGTGATTGGCGACAGCGCTTGTTAGGTGTTTAATTTTTAAAGCTTTATTGGGCTCGCCAGACAAATAGTTTAAGTAACTCACAGGGATCGCGGCTTCTTTTGCCTTCTGTACAATCTGAGCGGCTGGCGAATACTCGGTGGTTAGCACAACTCGAGCTTTGTTTCCAAAGGCGATTAATCCCCGAGCTAGCTCGATAACGTGACTTTCAATGCCGCCGAATAGACGGCTATCAAGCAAGATCCAAATTTCACCAATGGCAGGTTTATCAAGATTGTTCGAGATTAATTTCATCCGCTTCCCACGCTTGTTTTTTTCGGTAAACCGTAGATGGGCTTAACTCCAGCATGACAGCGGCGTTGAGGACGTTGCCATCACAGTACGCAATTGCGTTCTGAATTGCTTCACGCTCTACTTGCCACATAGGGCGAATGGTTCCATCAGAGTTAAAGTACGGTGAGGTAGCAGCAGAGGACGGTGTACCAGGCAGCTCCGCTGCGGTAATCGACGGTTCGACCGCAGAAGGTGAAGGTTCCTCAGTATAAACAGGTGGTGGTGTGATTGGTGCAATGTTTGCTGACTCTTGAGCAACATGCGCAGGTGTCGTTGTTTTCGTAACTTTTGACTTTTTAGTGAGTTGAGCGGGTAGGTGGCTCACCGTGACTTTTTCGTCGTTATTAAGCACCACAATGTTACGTATGATGTTTTGTAGTTGCCTTACATTACCCGGCCATTCGTAATGCTTGATGATATGTTGAGCTTCACTGTCGATTGTTGAGAATTTCTTTTTGTCCTGTTTGGCGTAAGTGGTCAAGAAGTGCTTGGCAAGCGTGACGATGTCACTTCCTCGTTCACGTAATGGGGGCATATCGATAGGTATAACGTGCACACGGTAGTATAAGTCTTCACGAAAACGACCTTCTTCTACTTCTGTTAATGGATCTCGGTTAGTGGCACAAATGATTCTCACATCCACTTTCATTTCTCGAGTGCCACCAAGAGGGGTGTAAGTGCCCGTTTGTAGAAAGCGGAGCAACTTCTTTTGCATCTCAAGTTCCATTTCACACAGCTCATCAAGAAAAAGCGTGCCACCATGTGCCAGCGTCGCCGCACCTTTTCGATCTGTTGTTGCTCCAGTAAAGGCCCCTTTAACGTGACCAAAAATCTCACTTTCCATCAAATCTCGTGGAATAGCCCCACAGTTAATTGCAATAAAAGGCTTGTCTTTACGGTCACTCTGGCGGTGGACAGCTTCAGCACAAACTTCTTTACCTGTGCCGCTTTCTCCCACAATAAACACACTGGCAGAAGTTGGCGCAACAGCATCAATGGTCTTGTATACCGCCTGCATCGGGAGGCTTGAACCGATGAATCCGTGATAGTTGTGGCGATCAAACTTGGACTGAATATTTTCCACCAAATCTTCCAATTTGGCGCGTTTAAGGTGCAATGCAACTGACGTTTTTAGGCGATCAGCGTTTATGGGCTTTTCTAAGAAATCTTCCGCACCTTTTTGAATTAGATTAACGGCTAAGTCGACGCTGCCGTGTGCCGTAGCAATAATAACGGACGTAGGAATGTCATTCTGGTTGATCCAATCCAGCACGTCTTCGCCAGACATGTCGGGCAGTTTCAAATCGAGAATGATGAGCTGAGGTTTGCTTCTTTCAATAAATTGAATCGCTTCGCGACCTGTCTCGACATGAAAAATGTCATAAGGTTCGTCTTTCACATACTGCTTATAAAGTATGGCTAGTGAAGTAGAGTCCTCTACCAGTAATACCCTTGGTCTCATAGTCCCATCCCAACGTAGTTTGTTTCATTTTTTATGATTTTTGTCAGCACTACTATTTGGCATTATGAGTGGTTTATAGCTCTCTAGTGCTGAAAATTCTCAATTTGAGAAAAGCGTTATTTAAGTATTAGCACAAGGTAGGAAATTTGCGAAAAATCCATACTTTTTAATTGATTAAGTTATGCCCAAATAATTTCAAGGTGTGTGGCTTGGCGAGGATGACTGAATTTGGAGCCTAAATTTCTGAGATGATGTCGGCATCGCGCTTTATCAAACGCGATGCTTCGCTAGGGAGTAAGACACTGATACTACTCAAACCCTTGAGCTTTTCGCTTTTCTAACGCATCAAACGATTCATTGGCGAGTTGAGGAAGTGTTTCACAAAGCTCCAATGCTTTTGGTATTTTTCCTTCGACACAGTACTTCTCAATCATTCTTGCTTGTCTTGAAAGCGTTCGATTGCCTAGAGCGAGAGCAGAACTGCCCAGTGTGTGAACCTCGAACTCCAATGTTTGAAGGTCTTTTGTGCTTAATGCTTGCTCTATTTTCTCCATGCGATCGCGTGACTCTTCGACATAGTGATCAATCAAGGTAGGGATGATTTCGGCGCACGTATCTTTGATCATTTGCTGAAGAATATGCTCATCCACTAATTCTTGCTCGATAGTCAATGTATTATTTATCGTCATAATAGCGCTCCCTATAACATAAACAGTTCGCTTTTTTTAATTTGCTGAGACAGTTTTTCTTTCCACTTTTTTGGTAAGAAACGCAGCTTGGAAACTTGGCGGATTAACTCATCTTTCAGGCTTGGAGTGTGCTTCATGTTCAGTACAGAACCAATCAAGTTCGCACCGCTAGCATCGAGTAGCTTATTGGCTTGCTCGAGCTGGGTTGCAGTCGTAGAGCCATAATGCGCTACTAACAAAGTAGCATCACATACGCCAGCAATCACTTGAGGAGCAATATTGCTTCGGTTGACACTAAGAAGTGGTGATGTATCTATCACGACGCGCTCGTACTGCGTTAACCATTGTGCAATGTTTCGTTTCAGCATTGTTGGGTCTCGGTACGCTAACTGAGTGCTGGCGAGAGATGGAGCAGGGAGGCCGACTAAAGTTTGATGTGTATTCTCTCGTGTGATCAAATGGCCAACCTTCTCGTCATCATCAAATTCGTGAACGGTGTGATAAGCGGGTTTGAATAAGTTAAGGTCTACATACAAAGTATTGTGGCCTGCTAAAACCAAGCGCTCTGCAAGAGATGACGCCACGGAAGTGACACCATCTTCAGATTTACAACCCACAACACAAATCGTTTTGTGGCCTTTCTGTTCGCTCTGAAGATAAATTTGCTCAATCTCAGCGTGAGTTGCAGGAATAGTCATTACAACGCTCCTATTAACACGATGGTTGTGGTGATTTGTAAAATATCTCTTAATCCGGCCCTCGCTTTTTCAACAAAGCTTTCGTCTTTATGGGGAATGTAAATCGTGTCGCCTGCGCGAATAACTGGCAGCTCATAAATGTTGGCTGTTTTACTAAAGTTAACCAAATCAAATGTTCGGGCTTGGCCTTGGCAGCAAGACATATTGACCACACTGATCTTTTCAAGGTAGGCATTGTCAGTTGGTCCTCCTGCTTCCGCTAACAGATCAAGCACAGTCATGTTGTCATTGAATACGTACCGCCCTGGGTCTCTTACTTCACCTAATACGCGTACCGTGGACTCTTTTGAACGATCTAACCAGTTTTTGTTTTTTTCTGGAATGTAAATGGTATCACCAGGACGAACGTGGGGCAGAATTGACTCATCGCCTGTTTCAAAGTACATCGATAAATTCAATTTACTCACTTTGGCATAACCTAGGCCTCGGTGTGTGACACGGATGTTGTGAATATCTGCATCCATTGTCGGTCCATCGGCGGCAGACAAAATATCCAGAAAATGCATATCTTCAGTGAAACGATAGCGCCCAGGTGCATTGATTTGCCCGAAAACGTATATCGATGCGTCAGAGCTTTGGCTTACCCATTGCGATTTATTATCGGATGGGTCGTCAGGCAATGCATGTACCCTTACGACTGTACCAGCGGAAACTTGAGGTAGGCTTGATGTTGGTGAGCCATCCAGAATGTATTGGTCTAAGTCAAATTGTGTCATTTGACCGTTATTGGCGACTTCAATTTTGGTGGTATCAGCTCGTCGAGTTGGGCCTCCAACGTGTGCAAGCAGATCAATCAAATCCATTTCGTCTGACCACTCGATGCGTCCAGGGCGAACAACTTCTCCCATCACTGCGACCGCTCGACTAGGTGCTACTTTTAACCAAGACTTCTCATTGAAATCGGTTTTCTCCGGCACGAAAATCGCGTCTCCTGGTCCAACATTTGGTGGTCTGGCTGAAGATAGTCCTTCTGTATGCGCGGTAAGATCGAATTTGATGACTTTGCCATCGGCTTTTATAACGCGAATTTGGCGAGATTCTGCGTAGCGAGTGGGCCCGCCAGCGTTGGCGAGGATATCCATGAAGCTAGCGCCTTGCTTGCCTTCGTATGCCCCAGGATGGGCGACTTCACCCATCACGTAAACCACATTTGCACCTGCTTTGATTTCTTCTTCCTGTTTTGGGACAAAGATGGTGGCACCTGGCAGGATCTCTGGCAGTAGGCTTTGGTCTCCAGTATCAAGGTACTTTTTCAGGTTAAACATGGTTGGGTTATTGTTTGTTATCACGCGAATTTGCTCAACACTGGCATATCGTGTCACGCCGCCAGCTCGCATTACGACATCAACTAGCGTGGTGTTTGGCTTGTATGAGAACGAGCCAGGTGCGTTGACTTCACCAAAGACTTTGATTGCACGAGCGGAATCTGCGCTGTCACCTGAATTCGCGAGTTTTGCTGCATCAAACTCTTGCTCAATATTCCCTACGAGTGGGGAAGCGGGGACAAATAAGACATCCAGTGATTCTAGTTTTGGCAGTTGGCTATTGTCACCCGTATCAAGGAAGCGTTTGTAGTCAAATTCAATGTTTTTATTTCCACGTTTCACGATCATTTTATCAAGCTGAGCCCCAGCGCGCAGGCCGCCAGCTTCGTACACAAACATTTGAATGTTGGACCCAGAAGGTAAGGTATATTCACCGGGTTTGACCACGTAGCCTTGAACGGACACTAACAACTGTTGCTGTTTAATAAAAATTCGAGCGTTGTTAACGTCACGATACACGGTCTTTAGCCTGTCGATAATCACGTCTTGGAGTTGTTGTTCATTGTAGCCGGCCACTAATACAGGGCCGACTTCTGGTAAATTAATTCGTCCACGACGATCAACCTGAAACCCTTGGTTTAACGACGCCTCTCCAGGTAAGTTAATCTGTATTAAATCACCGACCTTAACAGTATTGCTCTCATCCGCTATGGAAGAAGGTACCCACGCGACCAGACACAACAACATTAAGAGGATAAATGGTTTCATCGTGTTCATAGCGCGCCTCCTGCCGTTGGGTTTCGGTTTATTGAGGTATCGCTATCTGAATTAGGGCTAATAACCTCGATGCTTACTCGACGATTAGTTAAACGCACGGCGGATGTTTCACCTTCATAGAGTGGCAGGTTATCTCCGACAGATTTGGTAGTGACTCTCTCTGAAGTGATACCAAATACGGTTAGGTAACGCTTTACTTGTTCTGCACGCGCTTGAGCAAGTTTCTGGTTGTAATCGGGTGTTCCAGTTGCATCCGCATGCCCCGTTACTACAAGAGATAGGTTAGGGTGGTCACGTAAAATGTAGGCTGCTTCTGCCAAATGTCCCATGTACTTCGGGTTGATTTCTGCTGAATCGACAGCAAACTGGTTGTCGATATTAAGTAGTGCATAGATATCCGACACTATGTTTAGGTCGCTACGTAGTGCTTCAATATCATCGGGCGGTGTGCAAGTGGTTTGGCTCAGTACGTAGTCGAGTTGTTGTTCGAGCTGGTTTAAGCGTCGACGCTGAATCACAAGGTCGTTGGCAGCGTCGAGTAAAAGCCCACCTTCCAACTCGCGCGCAATTCTATTTTGTTTTTCAAGGGCCTGAACAACTGCCGCAGGAAAACACCAGCGCGCTCCCTCTTGGATTAGTGCGTCTAGATGTAACTTGGTCAGTTGCCAATCAAACCTTAACCCATGTTCTGGACCTAAAGGCTCGTCAGGCATCACAGGGGAAAACTGATAATTCTCGATCGAGATATCTTGATAGCTTTCCGCCAAGCCACCTTTTCCGTGTTCTGGGTAGTCAAACGACGAACAACCAAACATGCCGACAACAAGACCGCTTACTGCATATCGTCGTATAAGATTTACCATGCCAACCTCCGTTTAAACCGGTATTTTTAGTGTCCTTTTGAGTTAACGGGAATGGCATGGTTGATACGAAGCAAGCTCATGATTTCTAAAGGTTGGCCTGATACGTTTTCAATACTCATGCTTCTTTCACGTTCAACTAGACGCTTATATAAGTAAACAATGGCACCAATCCCTGAAGAATCAAGAAATTGGACGTGCTGTAGGTTAATTTCGACTTCTTTGTGATGATTGTTGTGAATTACCTCATCAATGTGATGTTGTGCTTGTCGACAGCCGCTTGCATCTAAGTCACCAAAAAACTCAATGGCTAACTTGTCTTGATTGATTTCTAGTTTGCGTAGTTCCATGACTCTGTCTCCGTTTGTTTTTCTAATTGGATATAGAGCAGGTAACGTGCCAATTTGAAATTAATGAAAAATCAAACAGTTAAATATTGTTAATGATATTGTTCAATTTGAGAAAGGACTGATTCTCAAATTGAGAATCAAAAACGCACAGAGAAATGGTTTGCTTATAAGAGGTTTTGAGCCGAAAGAAGTCGTTAGACCGGGGGATCTCGTCATGATTAGATTCCAACTCGATTGACGAACCATCCGCCTTAAGTGAATAACGTGTAACGACTAAATGCAAAACCTGTCTAAAGTTTATGATTATCTTTGCAAATTATTACTAATGTTGATTGTTATGAGTCGAAGAATAACTAGTAATAAATAGGTCATCGAGAGGACTTACGTTTCAATAAAGGCGATTTTTTGTACAAGGTCTTCTTATGCCATTAAAAATGACATTAATTGCGCTGGCTGTTATGGCAGCGTCTTCACAGCTTCAAGCGGATACGTCTCTCGCACCACCAGTTTCTCTTGCACAAAGCTATCAGGATGGCATTGATGTGTCTGAATATTGGTATAGCGAAAAACTTGATGGTGTTCGCGCTTATTGGACTGGGCAACATCTCGTGACGAGAAATGGTAATCGAATCTACGCCCCAGATTGGTTTACAGGACCTTTGCCTGATTATCCGTTGGACGGTGAACTTTGGGCTGGGAGAGGTAATTTCCATCTTGTTCAGCAAACGGTGTTAGATAAAACTCCTGTAGAGTCTGCTTGGCGACACATCGACTTTATGATCTTTGATATGCCATATTCCGCTGGTGATTATCGGAAGCGTTATTACAACATCAAAGACTTAGTGCTTGAAGTCGACCAGCCTCATATCAAATATGTCGAGCACCGAGCGATTCAAAATGAAGCTCATCTGTTTACACAGTTGGATAAAATTTCAATATCCGACGGTGAAGGGGTGATGTTGCGGAAGGTATCAAGCCGCTATCAGGCTGGACGCGGTAGTGATTTGCTTAAACTAAAACGATACGCAGATGATGAAGCGTTAGTTGTGGGTTATAAGCCAGGAACAGGGCGCTTATTAGGTATGATGGGAGCAATGTTAGTTCGCTTACCAAATGGCATTGAGTTTTACATCGGTAGCGGATTTACCGATGAAGTACGTCGCCAGCCTCCGAAAATTGGTTCAACCATTACATTTAGATATAACGGTTTTACACATACTGGTAAACCACGTTTTGCTCGATTCTTGCGTGAAAGGTTGAAGGAATAGAACGCTCTGCACTTACTAGTTGCCAACGGTTACGCCACATCGTTTGAAGAGACCCTGCCAAAACTGAACGTGGTTTAGGGTTTCTTGCCTAAATGTCCTATGGGCCTCAATGATGCCATACTGGTGACCATGGAGTTGCATACGGTTCTCCACCAAAGTGGCACCATCATTAAGTTGTTGATAGGTACTGTCTAAATAAGCCAAATAAGGTTGCACTTCTTCAACGTAAATGGATTGAAAGACATTTCTTAAGTAGCGGAACTGAGTGGTGTCTCTGTTCGGCCCGCACAATACATTGCTCTGGTTCTGCTCAAGTAGCCGAGTTGTCGCTTTTAACCAAAGGGATGTGTTTACCATTGAATAGTAAAGTCGTCCGAGTAAACGAGATTTCTCTAACTCTTCTTGATATTGCGTAACTTCCACGTCGGGTAGACGTGAGACCGCGCGGTGGGGTAAATCATACATTTCGCTGAAAATACGATAGACATCGTTAATGCGTGCAATATCATTCGTCGTATTTTGAGATAGCCAATCAGAGGCAGTTAGTTGCTTTTGCATGGCGTCACTTACGAGTAGTAAGTTGTCGAGATGAATGTCTAAATGTTGCCACTTGGTTGAGTAAAGCTCTGTCAATGTCGCGCGTTCTTCATCGCTAAGTGGAAATTCGGATAAACATCGATGCATGACTCTTAAAAGGGCAGTTTGATAATCAAAATCATGAAAGGCATCCTGCACCTTTCCAAGTTGCGAGTTTTTCTCAGCAAGTAAATTGAAGAGTCCGCACTGTCGTAATTGATAGCTCTCTAGCAGGCCAATAGATAGCCTTGGCAATGGCTCGAACAAAACGCGTTTCGCAGGAATCGTTACCGTAGACTGTAATGTTATTGGAATAGCAGGAACGTCCAATACATTGGCTACACGTTGATGATACTTATCAAACATGGCGTTCTCTGGATTGAACCAGTTATCACAACCATTAAGAATCAAGATTAAGAACAATAAAATAGACCGCACAAATATCCTTTTTTCTAACTTCGTATCCGTTGTCTAGAGAGCAAAATCAACCGCTTTGTAATCTTGTTATAAGTATACTCAACCGTGTGATTATTCGATCAAAAAAGCCAGCGGATGCTGGCTTTTTTTACTTTTTATTGAACTGAAAAGTTCAATTGCACTTCTGGCTCTTGGCGATGCATCCAACGCATTCTGACGCCTAGCATAAAGGCCGCAGAAGATAGGCCGATGATAAAACCAAGCCAGAAGCCTTGTGCTCCCATTGGCTCGACAATCCAGTCTGTACGGCCAAGGACGTAACCAATTGGCAGCCCAAGAATCCAATAAGCAATAAAAGTACGGTTGAAGATGGCTCGCATGTCTTTATAGCCGCGTAATGCACCAGCTGCGATCACTTGAACCGCATCCGTACATTGATAAACAGCGGCAAACACGAGCAGGTGCATCGCTAGAGTGATTACCTCTGGGTTGCTAGTATAAAGCTCGGCGATCCACTCACGAGACAAGACGGTTAAAATCGCTGTGAGAACGGACAATGCTAGACCAACCATAATGCCGACTCGTGACGCTACGCGCGCGCCATCTACGTTTTCTTCACCAAGTCGATGGCCGACACGAATGCTTACTGCTGCACCAATACTCATTGGTAGCATAAATACCAACGAGGAGAAGTTAATCGCGACTTGATGCGCTGCCACAATGATAGGACCCAGTGGTGAAACGAGCAGTGCAACAACAGCAAACAATGTCACTTCAAAAAACAGCGCTGCTGCAACAGGAAAGCCGAGCTTGAATAGACGAACTTGCGCTTTCCATTGTGGGCGATGCCATTCTCCAAATAGGTTGATGCTTTTCAATCGCTCTGATGTCATCACATACAGCAATAGCATGGCAAACATGACCCAGTAAACAATCGTGGTTGCTACACCACAGCCAACACCGCCTAATTCAGGTGCACCAAACTTGCCGTACACGAAAATCCAGTTTAGAGGAATGTTGAGCAGCAAACCGATAAAGCCAATCACCATTGCCGGCTTCGTCAATGACATACCATCCGTAAAGCTTCTAAGCGTTTGGAAAAGTAAAAAAGCGGGTACTGCTAATATAACGGCATGAATGTATCCCACCGTTTTTTCAGCCATCAGTGCTTCAACATCCATCAGCCCGAGAATAAACTGGGTTTGAAGCAGGACTGCAATTATCGGCACACTGATCAGCAATGCCAAAACGACGCCTTGCTGAATTTCAAACGGGATTTTCACTCGACGACCAGAGCCATTTAACTGTGCGACAACAGGGACCAATGCCATTAATAAACCCACCCCAAACAAAATGGATGGTAGCCAAATACTTGAAGCGACAGAAACCGCAGCCATGTCGGTGGCGCTAACGCCGCCAGCCATTACGGTATCAACAAACCCCATACCAGTTTGAGCGACAGATGCGATCAATACCGGGGTCGCCAATTTGATAAGACTTGATGCTTCTTCTTTATAGCGATGCACGAAAAATACTCCAGAGCGGAACAATAAGTTGAAAGAATGAGAGTACTCGAGGGCAAAAGATGTGGTGAACGGATCTGATGGTTGATTTTAGTCACGATAAGGTGAAAAAATGCCTCGGAGAAACTCCGCGCAAATGATAAACAATTGTATGTTTATATTCCATAGCTAGGTAGCGAATAGTCGATAACACTGACTGGACGCTCTCCACGCTAAGGATACGCTTTTACTGAGAACAGCAGCGAATCATGGTAATGTTGAAGCATGCATGAGAACAAACCAGTGTTCATTAAGCCATGGCTTTATCGTCTGCGGTCTTTATTTCCGACCTGTAGCGCAGTGTTTAGGGCTTAGTCTTCGACTACAGTTGGTATTAAATCAATAGGTAAAAAGAAATGTTTACAGGAATAGTTCAGGGTACGGCGAAGGTCGTTAAAATTGATAAAAAAGAACGCTTTCAAACGCACGTTGTCGAGTTAAGCGATGAACTTTGTAAAGGGTTAGAAATTGGTGCATCCGTTGCACACAACGGATGTTGTCTAACTGTGACTAAGATCGAAGGCAACCTTATCAGTTTTGATTTAATGCAAGCGACATTGGCTCTTACTAATTTAGGTCGGCTGGTGGAAGGGGATAGCGTAAACATTGAGCGCGCGGCTAAGTTTGGTGACGAAATAGGCGGGCATAGCATGTCTGGTCATATTAGTTTAACGGCAGATATTGTCGATATCATCGATACGCCCAATAACCGCACGATTTGGTTCCAACTGCCGCAAGAATCAATGAAATATGTATTAGCGAAAGGTTACATTGGTTTAGATGGCTGCTCGCTAACTATTGGTGAAGTTGAAGCGTGTCGTTTTTCGGTACACCTAATTCCAGAAACCTTGCAGCGAACGCTTTTCGGAGTGAGACAAGTAGGGGAGCGTGTTAATATTGAGTTTGATCCCCAGACTCAAGCAATTGTTGATACTGTTGAGCGCGTTCTTGCAGCAAAACAGCTTTAGAATGAGAAAAAGGAGCCGAGTGCTCCTTTTTCATTTAAGCGTTTTTATATTTCTGATGTTCACATGCTCGAGCTGCTATTCGTAATTGTCATCGATAAATAGTTCGACCTTATCTTGTAACTCATCCACTCGCATATTTAGGTGGATAGCGTGGCAACAAGCTGGGCAATCATCATAAAACTCTTGGTCACCATTGCTTGCATCCAATGTAATGCCGATAGAATGTCCGCAATGCGGGCACTTTACATACCTTTCGGTATAATTTTTCATACAACAACTCCTAATCTCGCAGGGCTTTTAAACACACTATTCATCAACGAAGTACAGCCCTTTACTTACTTTGCCTACAAGGAAAATAGGCACAATCCAAAGTTAAGTCTCCTTTGATATTAGGTCGAGTTGTTGCTAATTGAGTCGAAATAAGTACAAAACTTGACCCCAAACTCAACCTTGAGCTTAGGGTGATTTTCTGTAGTGATGTGCCTCGAGATTTTACATCTTGAAATATGCAGTGGCTTCCAAATTAATAAGAAATGATTTTATTAATAACCAGTTGAGCCTGTTCCAAGTAATGGCCGCCAAACAAATTACAATGGTTGAGAACATGGTAAAGGTTATAGATATCTTTACGCTCTTCATAGCTTGAAGAAAGTGGCATAACCGATTCGTAACCTTGATAAAATTCTGGTTGAAATCCACCAAAAAGCTCCGTCATCGCAATATCGCACTCCCTGTCCCCCCAATAGCACGCAGGATCGTAACAGATAGGACCGAATGCAGTGAGTGCCGCATTTCCATTCCATAAATCGCCATGCAACAAAGAAGGTTCCGGAGCATGGTTTGCTAGCCGCTGTTTTACGACATCGATAAAGTCATCGATATCAACCAAGGTGACGCCTTTTTCTTTAAGGAGCTGTAATTGCCATCCTATGCGTTGCTCAGCAAAGAATACACACCATTTCTTGTGCCATTTGTTGGGCTGTAGAGTCGAACCGAGATAGTTGTCGGTATCAAAACCAAACTCTTTTTGCTCGCCCCACTGGTGTAGGTGAGCTAATTGCTGCCCAAATTTAAAGCTGTTGGGACCATCTTCTAATGGTTTCGTTGGAAGGTAGTTAAGAATTAGGAATGAGGCATTTTTGGTTTTACCAACCAATACCACCTCAGGTACAAATAGGGTGGATGTTTCACGCAAAAGATGCAGGCTTTCAGCTTCTACCTCAAATTTAGACAAAAACTCGCGATCGTTAATTTTCACAAAATAACGTTGCTCGCCATCATTGATCATGTAGCTTTCACTGATATCCCCACCAGACAGCCTTACTTTTTCCGTGATCTGGTAATCGAACAATAAAGTATCAGAAAGCTGTTGCGATATTGCTTGCCACATACAAAACCTCGCGAATCTATTTGACCACCAATAGTTTAGGATAAATAGCAGGGAGTTGGCGCTATGTTGAGCATACTTAGTAAAGAAACCTTCCTCTTAGTGTAGTCAATTTGTATAAATGTGAATCAAATCGCTTATAAGCCTCTGATTTGTTGGCTTAGCATATGGAGATGAACGTTTACAACAGGTATTATGATTTTTTTGACGTTAGTTCCATTGGTGGCATGAAAATACTGATATGTGATGACTCAGCTGTTGCAAGAAAGCTTATTGCGCGTTCTATCGTACAAGATACATCATTGCATCTTATTGAAGCGCAAGATGGTTATGAGGCGCTTAATATTCTTGCTGAGCAAAATATCGATATTTTGTTTCTCGATTTAACGATGCCCATAATGGATGGTTTTGAGGTCCTCGAATCATTACCTGTTAGTCAGTACCCGACCAACATCGTCATTATTTCTGGAGATGTTCAACAAGAGGCAAAACAGCGCTGTCTCGATCTTGGTGCTCAAGCTTTTATCGCTAAGCCTCTGACAGAAGAGCAGGTGCTCCCACTATACGAACAATTAGGGCTGCATTATGCGTTCAAACCTAGTCATTCGGTTGATTCTAAAAACCAGGGTTGCGAAGAGCTTTCCTTACTAGCCAAATTCCGTGAAATTGCGAACATTGCCCTTGGTAAAGGGGCTGCGATTATGGCCGACCATTTACATGAGTTCATCCAACTTCCTGTTCCTCATGTTGGACCTTTGTCCTACGGCGAGCTTCATATGACACTGGTTGATGTGGTTGGGCGTGACAGTTCCGTTGCGGTAGCGCAGAGGTTTGTCGGTGGTGGTATTCACGGAGAGGCACTGGTGTGCTTACGTGGTAGGGATATCAATCAGATTGGGGAAAAATTAGGTTACCTCCTTGAGTTTACGCCTCATAATGAAATCATCTTGAATATCTCTAACCTACTGGTTTCGTCATTTCTCACGTCGTTAGGCGATCAACTCGACAAGCAATTCTCACTTCGTCAGCCAGGCATTGTGGATACCTTAACACCTTATTGTGAAGAGCAAGGCGAGTTGGGTGAGCTCTTTACTATTGAATACACCTACATGGCAGAAGCGCTCGATTTCGAGTGCGAGGTACTGTTTTTAATTGATAAGCCATCCGTAGAAATAATCTATGAAATCATGGAGCTAATCTAATGTCCGATATCACGCTGGACATAGCAGACTTTCATTGGGTCACACAAATTCTCGATACGATGGATTCAGGGCTTATTGTTTTGGATCAAGAGTATAAAGTGTGTGTGTGGAACAGTTTTATGCAGTCATACAGTGGCGTTCTATCACAAGAAATTCTTGGTGAATGTTTATTTGAGCATTTTGAAGAGCTGCCAAGAACTTGGCTAGAAACCAAGATAAAAGCTGCCGCCGATCTGGAAACTCGTTCTTTTTCTAGCTGGGAAAACCGACCGTACCTTTTTAAGTTCAACAATTTTTCTCCGGTTTCAAACAGCAGTGATTTTATGTATCAAGATATCGTGATCACGCCGTTAATTGGGCTCTCTGGAGAGGTCAGCCACATAGCGATTCAAGTCAATGATGTTTCTGAAACTGCGAGAAATCGCATTCATTTGAAAGAAACAAATCAACATTTGTCGGAAATCAGTCGCAAAGATGGTTTAACAGGTTTATTTAATCGCGCTTATTGGGAGCAATCATTGAAAGATGAGTTTGCTCACTTAAAAGTTATCGACGGACCATGCTCATTAGTAATATTCGATATCGACCACTTTAAAAAGGTGAATGATACTTATGGTCACCCGACAGGGGACGAAGTCATTCGTCGAACCTCTGCCTTGTTGAGAAAAACAGCAAGGAGCAGTGACATCTGCGGTCGTTTTGGTGGTGAAGAGTTTACGGTACTACTTCCTCACACAAACCAGGAGCAAGCTTGCTATTTCGCAGAGCGTTTGCGCAAAAGAATTGAGCAAGAGATCGTGAAAGTGGAAGATTTTTTGATTAATTACACGATAAGTATTGGTGTTTGCGAGTATAAGCCTTATTTTGAAACTCACACTCAATGGTTAAAGAGTGCCGATGCTGCGCTGTATCGTGCAAAAGAAAATGGTCGTAACCAAACCTGTTTGCATGAAAATGACTGAAATATAAAAAGGTTTGAAGAAACCCTGTATCCGAACTCAGTGAAGCAAAGCTCAATTGTTTGAAAATCATCCAGTTGGTTCGTGAATGTTTGTTAATATGAAATAAGTTAATGAAATTTTCTCGGCATGTCTTACTATTGAAACTATTCTGCTTTCAGCTTCGAAGGCTTGCAATAAACGGAGAAAAACAGTGGTTTTAGAAACCGATGGATATCTCGCTCTTATCGAGCACTTGTCTCTAAATCTAGATATTTTTACGACCGAAATTGGCGACACTGGATCCGAAAGCATCGAAGATGTTGTCACCGATATGGTGGCTTCAAACATCATGGCGATTTTTGAGCAAAATCCAGAACTTCACTCGAGCGTACGCTTCAAATTGTTGAAAGAGGCTGATGCAGTTGTTGAAGATCTTGGTGAGATATTGGCTGGGGTATGGCATAAAAAAGCGACCAATGAACAGATCACGTTCCTTGATGAATACATCGCTCTGGTCAAAAATCTGTTCGATAATGCTGTTGCGACTTACGACTGATATTGTTTTAACTTACAGCAATGTCCGGTTAAAGAGTGAGAGGAGTTACATTGTAACTCTTCTTATTTGCCAAAACTTAGATGCCCAGTATGGGTTGTCGATTCTTGAAATAATCACACCTCTAGACGTCGATGCATGCATGAACTGCTTGTTACCCAAGTAAATTCCGACATGATAAGTTGTACGTCTTGTTTTAAAAAACACTAGATCCCCTTGCTTGGCATCCGTCCAACTTAACTCCACACCTTGCTTTGATTGCTGCTTCGTTGTCCTTGGTAACGAGAGCTGATAAGCCTCAATAAACGCTTTTTGTACAAATGCTGAGCAATCAATTCCAGATTTCTGTGTCCCGCCTAAGCGATAAGGCGTGCCGTGCCACTCTGAGTAAAAGTCGAACAAGTCAGGGTTGTCCGACAATAGCTGATTTGTAGGTGTTGTCACCTGTGCTTGCTCACTAGGCTCAGGCCCAGAAGAGCAGGCGCTTAGTAGCACACTGATTATCAAAGGAAAATATACTCGACGCAAATCACCACCTGTCATCTCTATGACTCACAACTGAAATATTAGTGTCATAACCAATCCATAGTATGGGCTGCAAATCACGGTTTTGTCTCACAAATGTGACGGAATCACTGCAGAACCGATTCAACCTTAAGAAAGAATAAAAATTGATTATGGCAAAGCGAAAACGCTCACGCACATCACTTTCACTGATTCAGGCTGTCAGTGCAACATTTTTAACTATCATTGTTCTTGTTATAGCCCTTTCTGTCTCAAGTTTCAAAGGAATGGAACAGGTAGGGGAACAATTTGAAGACTTGTCGCAAAAAGCATTACCAATCGCGATGGCAAACGCAAAGTTAACCAGGAATGTATTGGAGATGGTTAAGCTACTCAACCATGGTATGCAGATTACTGAGCCGAAAGAGTTGCCTCTCATAAAAGAGCAAATCGACTCTCTTGCAACTCAAAGCACAACTTTGGTTGTGGAAGCGTCTGGTGTAGCTCAGCAACTCTCGGAGGAGTTAGACACCAAACTAGCGCGTTTACATAACATCACGCAGTCCATTTTGTTGAAGCAATCTTCGGTGATACAAATTCAAATGGATATTGATGCCGCTGTAGGTGGGTTTCGCTATGGGCTTAGCTCTATCGGTCCGGAAATGAATCGAATCAGTTCGTTCCTTAGTGCTGATAATCCTGAGTCGAGCGATGCCGCTAACCGTTTCATTGCTTCTGCAAGCTCAATGGAAAGTACGTTCTTAGTCATGATGATGCACTCAGAATTAAACAAAGCCGAAAAAGAATACCGAGAAATGCGAAATCGCATAGCAGGTATTAAACTCGCCTATGAAGACTTCCAATCTTTCCATCCTGAAGTAAGTGAATATGCAAGCTTAACCGCACCATATGAGATGGTGAAACAAGGCTTTAGTGAAAAGGGCGTGCTGCGTTTGATCCTCGCCAAACTAGAACAAGGGGAATTGCAACGTTCAGAGTTTAAACAGGCTTCGATGCTTGCGGATGAAACCATGCGGTTACTTGATCAAATCTCCCAAACCGCTGGTCAGTTGATCGATGAAAAAGAGCGGGTGGTCAACGAGACCATTGAATCGGTGAGCGTTGTGCTCGTGTTTGCGGCGTGTGTGATTTCTTTTATTATTCTGGTTACTTGGTTTAGTCTCAAGTCATGGACAAACCGAGGGTTAAGGAATGTACTAACGCGTCTTTCAGCACTTACCGAACATGATTTTCGTGACAAGGCAGAAGAAGTCGGCCCCTATGAGCTGAAAGAAGTAGCACGAAAGTTGAATCAAGTAATCGATTCCACACATGACTCCATTCAAACGGTGACGCGCAATTGTGAAACGCTTTATCAGACGGCAGAAGTAAGTCACAGTGCAGCCGAACAAACAAGTGATGGGTTGGCAACACAAAATGAAGCGTTGTCGAGTATGATCACGACCATAACGGAGCTTGAAGCCTCTATTCGTGAAATAGCAATGGTGACAAATGCATCTTCACAGGACTCGCTCCTTGCAACCCAACACACTGAAAAAGGGGTTCAAGTCGTGGAACAGAACCGCGAACGTTTGGAGTCATTAGAAAGCTCTTTGGATGTAAATGAACAGTCAATGTTAGAGCTAGACCAGCGTGTTAAACAGATTCGTGAAATGGTGGATATGATCAGTGGGATCGCGGACAACACCAACTTACTTGCTCTCAACGCGGCAATAGAGGCTGCCCGTGCTGGTGAGCAAGGGCGTGGATTTGCGGTTGTCGCTGATGAAGTTCGCAAACTTGCAAGTGATACCTCTCAACAAACTACGAACATCCGAGAAATGATGAGCGAGCTTATTACTGCCGCAGAGCGTTCGCGCCAAGCAGTTAATGATTCAAGAGAAGAAATGACCCACGCGCTACAGTCCAGCAATGAAGTGAAATCGACATTTTCTGATATCAACCTCGCGGTTAAGCACATTCAAGAACGTGTTGAGCAAATCTCAGTTGCTACAGAAGAACAAGAACGAGCGACGGCAGATGTATCTCAATCCATCACACATATTTCTGATCTTGGCGAACGCACAAAGCTGCAGCTTGAGTCTATGGTTGAAAGTTCTGAGCAAGTGGCGGAAATTGCTGGGCACCAGCAAGCAATGCTGCACAAGTATGAGCTTCATCAGACCGAGTAAATGAGATGTTTCCACCGACTAAAAGCAGAACCTCGGTTCTGCTTTTTTGTTACGGCTACCCATTCAATGGCTCCTATTTGCATTGCAAAAGTGAGTTACATCTCATCTCGTTCATTTCTAAAGGGTTTAGTTATCACAACGTGATGTTAATGCTTTGTTCGAGGGACTCGTTGACTAGAATGTCGCTAGAATTCAAAGGAATGAATCATGCAGCTTCATGCGATTTCTTTATATCCAGAGAAAGCTAAAGCCTTTTGCTTGAAGCATAAGGAGTGGTTTTGTGATCGATAAAGTTTGCCCCGTCGTTCTACGTAATCAAAATCAAGGGATCCTACTTTTTAAACATCCGTTGGCGGGTGTTCAGCTCGTCAAGGGCACTGTCGAAGTGTTTGATGAAAGTTACATCATAGCAGCCAAGCGGGAGCTCGCTGAGGAGTCTGGTATCACACATGTTCGTTCCGCACGATATTTATGCTCATGGGACAGTGGCTTTCAAAATCAAGTATGGCATTTTGTTTTGTGTGAGTGTGCTGACCTCGCTAATTCATGGCTGTTTCATACGCAAGACGATGGCGGACATGATTTCGCGTTCTTCTGGCACGATGTCGAGAGCGGCCTTCCCGCGAATGCACATACTGTGTTTCAGCGCGGGCTGGAAAAGGTACGAGAGTTGATAAACCAAGGCGTGATTTAAAGGAGGATTCTGTCATTGCATTGGCGGATTTGGGCGAAACGCCACAGCAAACACTATGCTTCTACTAGAAGCAAATAAAGAAGGTAGAGCAGCCGTTACTGTTCTCATCGTGTTGATAATGGCACTGTCGATCTCAAAAATGGCGATGAGATTACAAATGTTTAAGTGACTTCTATATGCTTTGCTCATTCATTCAGATAAGGAAACGGTAATGGATAAATTCGTCGTGTTTCTCTTATGCCTTTTTATGACAGTTGGCGGAGTGGTTCATCTTTATGACAACATTGTTGGTGGCTTTTTACCTTACGATTTTGCGCCACGCTGGTTGAATATGTATTGGAGCGCTTTGGGACTATTGGACTTATTAGCAGCGTATCTATTGGTCAAGCATCGCCGCTCTGGACTAGTCGTTATGTTATTGATTCTTATGACCAATGTTATCTTTAGTTCCCACGCTCACTATACATTAGAAATATTGGATAACAACGTCGCCCTACAAATGAAGACACTGTTTTTAGGGTTCTCATTTGGGGTATCTATCTGGTTATGGAATGCGCGAAAACATAGTCAATCGCGCCAAATATTTCGTTAATTATTATTTTCACAACACTCGATTAAGGATTGTAAACAGGGACTCGTTATGAACGATTTTAAAGACTTGGCCAGTTTTGCTGGTTTCAGCGTACTGACAGGTTTGAGCTTTGCCACCACTTTCTTCAGCCTTGCTTTTCTATACAGCTCAATAGAGGCACAGCAAGTAATGAACACCAATGCTTTGGCATGTGCAGTGCTTGGTGTTGTTGGTTTATTTGTTGGTATTACTCAGTTAAACAAAAAGCGTCAGCTAGCAGAAAACTAATCTGTTCTTACACATCATGAGGATGAAGTAGTGTTTAACAGGGGTTTAGGCTTGGTCTATTCGTTTTGTTGACATACTTCATCCAACAATATTTTTTTCAACCATTACTTCTTCTCTTTATTGTAGCGAAAGGGCTGCGTTAAAAGCTTATCTAATCTTTGCTCTTCTTCGTCTCTAATTTCCGGCACACCAATAACAACATCATCATGACCCAACTTAGGCTGAGCTCGGTATGTCCCAAAAAAGCGGTCCCAAACTGAAAGGAAAAAACCAAAGTTTGAGTGGGTCTCTTTTACTATCACTGAATGGTGCACGCGATGCATGTCTGGTGTAACGATGACGTTTCGCAGTTTTTGGTCTATAGATAAAGCCAGTTTTGCATTACTGTGATTAAACATCGCGCTCGCATTAAGCACAATTTCAAATACCACAATTCCGATAGGTGAAACACCTAAGATAAACACGGCTGCAATTTTTACTCCCATTGAAATGATTATTTCGAAGGGATGAAAGCGTGCGCCTGTAGTGACGTCTATGTCGAGATCGGCGTGATGCATTCGGTGAATCTTCCACAGCGGCTTTACATGATGAAAGACAACATGCTGAGCGTAAATGACGAAATCAAGCAAAATGACGGTTAGAAAAATATTTAACCAAGCGGGGAGGGACAGAATATTGAGCAGTCCCCATTGTTGCTCCTGAGCTATGACCGCAGCTTGAAAGGCGGCGATAGGCATGATTAAAGCAATAACTAGGCTGTTAAAAGCGACCAATGACAAGTTATTGACCCAGCGAAACCTGCGCGAAGCGGTCAGTGTTTTTCTAGGCAATTTGTTTTCCCAAATGGCACAAAGCAATAATACGCCAAGGAAAAAGCCTAATCTGAGCCATGAGGGTTCTTGAAATGTCGTTTCTGTCACTGTCATTCCCTTATTTATTTCTTTATCTATGACCGAGATAAGAGTGAAATTATTTCAACACACTGCTGATGGGCTTATCTTGAGGCGAAACCATAATATCAGTAGAATCGCGCTCTACTTTTTACTTGGCATTACTTACCATGAGAATTCACGCTTTCCACCGTTTATATCAGTACCGACAATCTATCTCAACCAAGCCTTTCAACGCGCGTGGATGTAAAGTGGTTCGTTGCCAATATTGCCAGGTTTCTGAGCAACACTGTTTGTGCAACCTTCAGCCAAACATCAAGGCCAATATTGCATGTATGTTGATTGTTTCTGAAAACGAAGTGTTTAAGCCAAGTAATACCGGTCGTCTAATCGCTGATACGATTCAAGAGACTTACGTGTATCAATGGAACCGAACAGAACCGTCTGAAGAGATGCTAGCGCTACTACAGGATGACAGTTACCAACCGGTGATTGTATTTCCTGCAGACTATGTGGATGATCCCTCTCGTTTAATTGAAGATCTAGAGCCAGGGCGATTGGTAAAAGAAGATGTCGAGAACAAAAAATGGTTGCTGATCTTTATTGATGGTAGCTGGCGTGAGGCACGAAAGATATTCCGTCGTTCTGATTTTCTTAAATCTTTGCCTGTGCTTTCCATTGAGCCGGAATCTCTGTCTGAATACATCATGCGCCGCTCCGAGAATGAGCAGCATCTTTCAACCGCCGAAGTCGCGACATTAGTTTTAAAACAAGCTGGTGAGCCTAAAGCTGCGGAATGCCTTCAATTGTGGTTTGAAGCCTTCAGAGAAACTTACATGCTGAGCAAGACTCGAGTCAAAAACGACCCTAACCAGCCACACTTGAAACGTTTCAAAGAGTGGATGAAAACCGAGAGCTGACTCTAAGGAATGAGCTTTTGTTGATGGTATGTTGTTCAACTGGCTTCGGTGAGGGGATAAATCTGCATTCGGTCACGGTTTGCAGGCGTACAGATATGGATAATGCCATCAGTTTATACTTTTGACTCTAGCCATTTTTGAGAGTCGTTTGAAGCATTTTTTAGGAGAGAAATACATGTATTACGGCTTTGATGTCGGTGGCACTAAAATTGAATTTGGTGCATTTAACGAGAAGCTTGAGCGTGTAGCGACGGAACGTGTACCTACACCAACAGACAACTACGAGCTGCTGGTTGATACCATTGCGGAATTGGTGAATAAATACGATACAGAGTTTGGCTGCGAAGGTACGATTGGTCTTGGCTTGCCAGGTATGGAAGACGCCGATGATGCAACGGTACTAACAGTTAACGTTCCTGCGGCAAAAGGCAAACCACTTCGTGCTGATCTGGAAGCTAAAATCGGTCGCAGCGTAAAAATTGAAAACGATGCAAACTGTTTCGCGCTTTCTGAAGCGTGGGACGAAGATCTTCAAGATGAACCATCTGTACTAGGTTTGATCCTTGGTACTGGTTTTGGCGGTGGCTTTATCTACGAAGGTAAAGTATTCTCTGGCCGCAACCACGTAGCGGGTGAGGTGGGTCACACACGTCTTCCTATCGACGCATGGTTCCACCTGGGCGAAAACGCACCATTACTTGGCTGTGGCTGTGGCAACAAAGGCTGTTTAGATAGTTACCTATCTGGTCGTGGCTTCGAGCTTCTTTACGCGCATTACTACGGCGAAGAGAAGAAAGCGATCGACATTATTAAAGCGCACGCAGAGGGTGAAGAGAAAGCAGTAGAGCACGTCGAGCGCTTTATGGAGCTGCTAGCAATCTGCTTTGCAAACCTGTTTACTGCAACAGACCCACACACCGTTGTACTTGGTGGAGGCTTATCTAACTTCGAATTGATTTACGAAGAGATGCCAAAACGCATCCCTAAACACTTATTGTCCGTAGCTAAGTGTCCTAAGATCATCAAAGCAAAACACGGTGATTCAGGTGGTGTACGCGGCGCTGCGTTCTTAAACATCAAGTAGTGACTGAAACCTTACTCGATACAAAGTAAGAAGAAATTTAAAGCCCCGTTTAGCCCATCAAGGTAAAACGGGGCTTTTACTTGTATATCGAAGTAACTTATATACCCAAGTAACTTCTATATGCTTGGGTATAGAGCACGAACAAAAAATAGCATGCATAAAAAACTCGCGACGAATCGCGAGTTTTCTGTTTACAGCTAAGCTTATTTGTTCTTTTTGCCTACGCCTAGGTTTTCTTTTTGAGCTAGGGTGATTTTACTAAAGCCTAATTTTCTGAAGTAGTTGTCGCGGTAGTTGCGCACTGCTTTAGTGTCAGACACTGCTTCGATTTGTTGCTCCATCTTTAGGAACTCAGTGATATCGATACCTTCTGCCTCGGCAACTGCTTCTTGAATGTTGCGGTGTTGCTGGTATGAGAATGTCAGTTCTTTGTCTTGGTCTTTGTAAGTGTAAAGAATGGTGCGAGCCATAGCTGTCTCTCTGAAAAGGTTTCTGTATTAAACAAAAAGGCCAGACTCGCTGACCTTTGAATTTCTAGTTTGAGCTAGATTCTGCCTTGAAGTGGGATAATTGTCACGCTTTCTCCCGCTTTTACTGTATCAATAGCTGGGGAGATTTCGATCAAACAGTTTGCCTCACTCATTGAGCGCAAAATACCAGAGCCTTGCTTGCCTGTTGTACGAACGGTTAAACGGCCAGTTGCATCCAGTTCATAGACGCCACGGCTAAACTCGGTACGACCTTGTCGAGAGCGAAGGTTTTCAGTCGCGATGGCATTCACTTTCAGAGGCTTCCAGCCTTGTTCGCCTTGCATCTTACGCAGTGCAGGCTCGACAAAGTTAATGAAAGAGACCATCACGGCAACAGGGTTGCCCGGCAGACCAAAGAACGGCTTGTTGTTGATTTGACCAAACGCGAGTGGACGTCCCGGACGCATGTTGATTCGCCAAAAATCGATTTGACCAAGTTTATCCAAGGCAAGTTTGATGTAATCCGCATCACCAACAGATACGCCACCAGAAGTCATAATCACGTCCGCTTGCGCCGATGCGTTTTCCAACGCTTCAATCATTAACTGTTCGTTGTCTTCCAGAATACCGAAATCCAAGATCTCGCAGCCGAGCTTTTCAAGCATGCCCATGATGGTAAAACGATTGGAATCGTAGATAGAATTCGCTTTTTGCTCTTTTCCCGGTGCTTGTACTTCGTCACCGGTGGAGAACACGGCAACTTTCAATTTGCGGAACACATTCGCTTTACCAAAACCAAGCGAAGCGATCATGCCCATTTCTGGAGAGGCTAGGCGAGTGCCTGCGGTAAAGACGTCACTGCCGATAGCGAGATCTTCACCTGCTTGACGAACGTTTTGGCCTGCTTTGATATTCGCACCGTTAAAGGTGACCTTGTCACCTTCTTGAGAGGCTTGCTCACGCATGACCACTGTATCGCCGTTACGTGGTGTTGGTGCGCCAGTCATGACCTTAACTGCTTGACCAACTTCCAGAGGCTGATCGTAAGCATGGCCCGCCATCACTTCAGCAACCACTTGGTAGCTATCACGGTCAACATCATCACTGCGGATGGCATAACCGTCCATCGCGGAGTTGGTGTATTGCGGCACATTTACTGGTGAAACGATATGTTCCGCAAGAACGCGGCCATAGGCGTTTTCAATCTTGCATGCTTCTATTTCCGAGACCGTGTTCACCAAAGAAAGGATTTTTTCTTGGCCTTGAATCACAGAAAGGAACGCCGGAGAAAGTGTGTCGCAACATGCGGCGTCTTTCTCTTTAGATTTTGGTGCTTTCGCTTCTTGAGCATACTGAATAACGAACTGAGCAATCGCTTCAAGATCATTGATGTTCATTTGTGGCAGTTCAGAGTCCAACTCGCCGCTGTCTGAAGCGATAGCGATGATGTTTTCATCGTTTGGATAAAGCCAAGGCTTGCCTACTTCTTCACGGTGCAATTCAATTTTAGGAAATGCGATGTTTTTGCAGCCTTCGACCAAAACCACATCAAGCATGTCTTCATCAAAACGTGTTAATAGGTATTCAAACTCCGCTTCGGCTTCTGGCGTTTCTGTCATTAACGCAAAACGGTTGCGAGAAGCAATCAGCATTTGAGATGCGCCAGCTTTGCGTAAACGGTAGCTGTCTTTACCCGGCTTATCGACATCGAAGTTGTGGTGCGCATGTTTTAGCATGCCAATGCGTAAACCTGCTTCGGTCAGCTTTGGCAATAGGGCTTCAAGCAGTGTGGTTTTGCCTGTGCCTGAATAAGCCGCAAAGCCAAGAATAGGAATGTTTAGCGTGTGTTTCATGATTCTAATTGTCCAAATTGCGCCAGTTCTTCCGGAGTGTTCAAGTTGACGAAACAGTTTGGTGAGTCGCTAAAGTCAACGTAACTGGTGTTGCACTCTTTGTAGAGCAGAATGATTTTGCGGTCGCCACGTTCTAAAAATGCGGTGAGTTTTGGCAGTACGCGTTTGTGGTAGAGCGTGAAAACAGGTTGCTGATGGTCACCATCATGCGCGACCAAAATATCGCTGTCTTCTTGGGCGGCTTGGCAGAAACGCTCGACAAGGTCGGTGTTAATTTGTGGACTATCGCAAGGTACAAATCCGACCCAGTCAGTTTCAGCATGCATCAAACCCGCGTGAATACCGCCCATAGGCCCAGGGAAATCTTTGAATTGATCACTAAATACGAAACCAAATTTGCTGTACGCATCTTGGTTTCGGTTGGCATTAATTAAAATGCGTGGAGTTTGTGGAGATAAACGTTCAATAACGTGTTCGATGAGTGGCTTCTGATTTAACTCAATCAGACCTTTATCTTTTCCACCCATACGGCTGGCTTGGCCACCAGCCAAAATGACCCAACTAGTTTGTGTTGGTTGAAGCATATGCATTCTCTTGGGATGTTTCTTTTGGTATGACATACAACAGAGGAGACTCTATCAAAGTCTTGTCTTTAATCCACCACTGTTTTTTACATAAGTCGGTCAGTGCGTTGGCCTGATGGCTTGTCACCACGATACTGGAACCACGATCCAAAAGATCTTTTGCCATCACCACCAATCGTTCAATGGATTCTTGGTCTAAAGACGCACTTGGCTCATCCATCAATAAAATCGACGGTTTTAAGATCCAAGCCCTTGCCATGGCAACGCGCTGTTTTTCACCGCCGGACAACACGGAAATATGTTCGTCCGCTAAGGTTTCTAAACCTACCATGCGCAGCGCGTGAATAACTTGAGCTCGCTTATCTTTTTGCGTGTCTTGTTGATATTTCACTCCATAGACTACGTTTTCATATACAGTGCCGTCAAAAAGGTAAGGGGATTGATGGAGATAAATCACATCGACACGACCATTGCGATGCGTCAGTCTTTTCAGCCACGTATCTTTTGGCGCAACAACATCACCAGTAGAGGGTTTGAGCAAGCCAGCAAGGATTTTGAGTAGGGTAGTTTTGCCCACACCATTGTCACCCTTGAGATAAATGGCATCATTTGGGCCGATGGCTAACTCAGGGATGTGGAAAAGCACACGCTCTTTAAAGCGCATGGATAACTGTTCGGCGGTGATTTTTATAGTCATAATTCGCCTCGACATGGGGTTAATGGTGAGTCGTTTGTTTGCTTCATGTTCTATGTTCTGAGGTAGCCTTTGCCTCTCATGCTTGATAAGAAGAAGTTTAGAGCCAACGCTAAAGATAGTAATACAATTCCTAATGCAACTCCTTGCGCAAAAGCACCTTTACTGCTTTCCATTGCAATAGCCGTGGGAATATTTCGCGTCACGCCCATAATGTTCCCACCAACCATCATTGAGCAGCCCACCTCGGTCACTATACGTGAAAACCCTGCAATGATAGCCGCAAGTAGAGGAAAGCGGGTTTCCCAAATCATCGTAGCTGCCAAGCGCGGAATGGAGACGCCCAGCGTGATGGCAGTTTCCACTGCACGACGGTCGCTAGATTGTAATGCACCATGCATCATCGATACCAAAACAGGGAAGCAGATCACCATTTGGCCGAAGATCATTGCCTTCTGAGTGAACAGCATTTGCCAGTCTCCCCAAGGGCCAGCACGCGACAGCAACATGTACAGCAACAGGCCAATCACCACGGTAGGGACCGCTTGCAGCGTATTTACGATCGACAACAAAAACCATTTACCGCGAAAGTCGGTATACGCCAGTACAAAGGACATCAAAATAGCCGGCAATACCACTAGGGATATTGCCGTAATAGAAACACTAAAGGAGACCGCAACGATCTCCCATAGGTCTGCATCAAAATTCACCAGTAAGCGAAGTGCTTCCAGTGTTGTATCAGCAAGATTCATATTGCGTTATTTGCTCTCAGCATTCGCAACAAACAGTTGTTTACCGTTTAGGCGGAAACCATTGATAAGTTCCTGTCCGCGAGGGTTTACCAACCAATCACTGAATGCCTTCGCACCTTGATAGTTGATCGTTGGGTAACGCTCAGGGTTAACAAGAATAACTTGGTACGGGTTAAACAGTTTTTCATCGCCTTGGAACAGAATTTCTAGATCCAATTTGTTTTGGTAAGCCAGCCATGTGCCGCGGTCCGTCATGGTGTAGCCTTGCATTTCAGACGCCATGTTTAGAGTTGGGCCCATACCTTGACCTACGCTACGGTAGCCACCAAAGTTCGGTTCGATTTTAGTTTGAGCCCAGAAGCCCATTTCTTTTTTGTGCGTACCAGAATCATCGCCGCGAGAGATGAACGTTGCGTTTTTGTTTGCGATCTCTTTGAATACATCTAACACGCCTTCGTCATTTTTGATTGTTGCTGGGTCAGCTTTCGGGCCTACAATCACAAAGTCGTTGTACATTAGCTTGCGAGGTAAAACGCCGTAGCCTTTCTCAACAAATGCGCCTTCAGCTTTTGGTGCATGTGTCATCACCAAATCTACGTCACCGTTTTCGCCCATTTTTAAGGCTTTACCCGTACCTGCAGCAATAACATCGACTTTGTAGCCCGTGTCTTTTTCAAATTGTGGAAGCAGGTAATCAAGTAAACCTGAATGGTAAGTACTGGTTGTGGTTGCAAGGCGAACATGTTCTCCGTCTTGAGCAGAAAACGCAGAGTAACTTACAAGCGTGATAGACGTTGCAGCCAGAGTTAGCGCAATTTTTTTCATTTTTATGTGTTCCTTTCCAATGATTCTTTGGAATCTCTCCAGGTTTTAGGGAGAAGCCTTTTTGGACGAGAGCGATTAGCGTAATACGCAAGTTGTCTTAGGGTGTTGGAATAAGCAAACATCAACATCCTGAGATCACTTAAATGCGCTCCGTATCCACCTTATAGCAAACAAGATGCCAACCTTTTACAAGCTTAAAGTGCTTGGTTTATGCACTAAATCATGGGGTTATTTGCATAAAAGTTTGCGTTGGTACAAAATGTCGCACTTTTTGTAGGGTATCTCTGTTTAAACTTGGTACACTCTGTCCCATCGAAATCCATCTGGGGTAAATATGTCTACTCAATCCCATCTTAGTACAAACCAACAATATAGCGCCTTTTCCGTACTGGTCGTCGATGATGAATTAGGCATGCAAGCCATCTTGAAAAAGGCATTGGGTAAGCTTTTTTCACATGTCGATACAGCTGGTAGCATCGAAGAAGCAGAACAACTGCGTAATTCTCGACATTATGATCTGATCTTACTGGATATTAATCTGCCAGGGCGTTCTGGAATTGAGTGGGAAGAAGCGTTTGAAGATGATGACAAACGTGCCGATGTGATTTTTATGACGGGTTATGCGGATTTAGAAATTGCCATTCGAGCGCTACAGCTCGGTGCTTCCGACTTTATCCTCAAACCATTCAACCTTGAGCAGATGTTAAAAGCGGTCAGTCGCTGTATGGATCGCCGTTTGAACGAACGCATGCAGTACGCCATGACACGCGATTACCAACGTCACAATACCTCAGAGATCATCGGCGGCTCAGAAAAAACGCGTCTGCTTAAGCAACTTATTAACCAATTTGCACCATCACGCGCTTCTGTTTTGGTGGAAGGTGAGTCGGGTACGGGTAAAGAACTAGTTGCACGAGGTATCCACCAGGCGAGTGGGAGAACGGGCCCGTTTGTGCCAATCAACTGCGGCGCGATTGCACCAGAGCTTTTAGAAAGTGAGTTGTTTGGTCATACATCGGGCGCGTTTACCGGTGCAAAAAAATCGCGTGAAGGTTTGTTCCGTGTTGCGAACGGTGGCACCTTATTTCTTGACGAAATCGGGGAGATGCCACTTGCAATGCAGGCATCATTATTACGTGTGTTAGAGCAGCGTACGATTCGCCCTGTCGGTTCAGAAAGAGAGATCAGTATTGATGTCCGTATCGTAGCGGCAACCAACCGAAACCTGCAAGAAGAGGTCAATCAAGGTAATTTCCGCAGTGACCTCTATTACCGTTTAAACGTTCTGAAAATTGAAGTGTGTCCGCTGCGAGAGCGCAAAACCGACTTATTTGAGTTGGTGCCATTTTTCAGCAATATGCTGACGCGCGAGCTCGGTATGCCTGCGCCCAAATGGGCTCACGAGGATATGGAAGCCATGAGTGAGTACGATTGGCCGGGAAACATTCGTGAGCTGAAAAACTTGATTGAGCGTTGTATCTTGCTTGGCAAACCACCTGCACACTATTGGCGAGAGCTGAATGGCGGGCATTCACTGCCTAATGTATCGATTACTGTTTCTCACTCTGCTGAGTTACCAACCTTTAGAGAAGGCAAAGAATTTACTGGCGAAGGCTATCCAAACAGCTGGACGTTAAAAGAAGTCGAGAAAGCACATATTAAACAAGTCGTTAACTTGCATGAAGGCAATAAGTCTGCTGCTGCTCGTGACTTGGGCGTAGCTCGCAAGACCTTAGAACGTAAGTACAAAGAATGGGATTCTGAGGATGAGGAATATGCCGACTAACGGCCCACAGCACAAAGGATTGTCAAAATGGACGCACCGTTTTAAAACCATGGTGCGTTATCGTTTGTTATTCTTAACCTCTGCGCCGATTTTCCTCACGTTGTTAGCTCTGATCGGCATTACCATTTATTGGTCTATTCATTACACGTGGCAAAATGCGCTGCTTGATGTCTCGGAGCGTCTTGGTGTTGCAAATAACAGCGTAACGTTGTTACAGCAAAAGCAAGCCAATTACGTGCGGGCGTTTGCCGATTCGTACGATTTCCGTATTCGCATTAATCAAGGAACGCCACAAGGTGACCTGCAAAAGTGGGTCACAGAGCAGAAGAAAAGATATGCTTTAGATTTTCTCTCTTTCCAACGCGTTAATTCCATGGAAAACAAATTCCGCTTTATGGATCTCACCAAGCGCGAATCGTTTTTTGATGTACTCAATAAAGAAGAACTCGAACGCCTCGATCCTGAACTCGCCAAACGAGCAGAAGTGCCTATTCTTGCTGATGGTGACAGGGAGGTGCGTGGGTTAGTCAGTCGGACCGTGATTCCGGTATACAGCCAAGCGAACGATTTGATCGGCTTTCTTGATGGTGGTTTGCTCCTTAACAACAGCACAGTGCTGGTGGATCAAATCCGCGATCTCATTTACTTAAGTGATAACGACCGCCTTCGCCCTGTGGGTACGTTGACGGTATTTCTCGATGATTTGCGTGTGAGTACCAACGTTCCTCTAGACAGCGATCATAGACTAGGGCGCGCTATAGGCACTCGCGTGAGCGCAGAAGTGTATAACCAAGTACTTTCTAAGGGTGAACAGTGGGTTGATCGCGCTTATGTGTATGACGCTTGGTATATTACGGCGTATCAACCAATCAAAGACCAATACGACAATGTTATTGGTATGCTTTATACCGGTTACCTCATGTGGCCATTCGTTAAAGCCTACATGACGAACATTGCCGAAATCAGCTTGATTACGGTTATGTTATTGCTGGTTTCCGGCGTGATGGTATATCGCGGTTCTTATGATCTGTTTCGACCGATCGAACGCATTCATAAAGTGGTGAAGCAGGTCCAACAAGGTAAAGAAAAACGGATTGGCCCGTTAGGATTAGATGCCGATCATGAACTTGCGCAGTTAGCCAGACAGTTTGATGATATGTTAGACGCGCTAGAAGAGCGCAAAATTGAACTGAAAAACTCCGCAGCTCAACTTGAATGCAAAGTTCAAGAGCGTACGGCAAGCCTGAGAGAAAAAACCCAAGATCTTGAACTGCATATTCAATTGCTCAACCAAACCCGCGACAAACTCGTTGTTCATGAAAAACTGGCAGCATTGGGAGAACTCACCGCGGGGATTGCTCACGAAATTAATAACCCAACCGCCGTGATTCTTGGCAACGTAGAATTGATCCATTTTGAATTGGGTGACGATGCAAGTCGAGTACAAGAGGAGATTGATGCGATTCACGCGCAAATTGATCGTATCCGCAATATCACGCGCAGTTTATTGCAATACAGTCGCCAAGGCGGTGTTCAAGATGAAATCACTTGGCAACATGTCAATCCTATCATTGATGAAAGCATCACCTTGGTTAAAACTGGCACCAAGAAACGCGACGTTGAGTTTGTGACTGACCTACAAGCGCATACGTCCGTTGAGATAAACCGTCACCACTTGCTACAAATCTTAGTTAATTTGCAAATGAACGCCATTCACGCAATGAGCGGTAAAGGAACTTTAACAGTAGTCAGTGAAGACTGGATTGAAGAGGGCGAAGTGAAAGGAGCCGCGATTCATGTTATCGATGAGGGCTGCGGTATTAAACCAGAAAACTTGAGTCGAATCTTCTCGCCATTTTACACAACTAAACGAGAAGGCACAGGGTTAGGGCTATCGGTCTCCCAAAGTATTCTCAGCCAAACGGGTGGTGAGTTAAAAGCAGAGTCTGAATGGGGAAAAGGCAGTAAATTCAGTATTTATTTACCTAAAAAAGCCGAACTGATCCTAGAGGTGACGAACATCGCTTAGTCACTTTTTTGAAGTATTAATGGAAAAAGAGCCACTGACGATAGTGGCTCTTTTTTGTATTTAATGACGCATTTATGTTTACGCTTTTGCTTCTTAGAAACCTTACAATGATTTCACTTGGAGTGAATTAATAAAAACAACACTTGCAGTATGTAGCATGAACAAGTACCGTTGCCCGGTTTTTCTAAATACACCCCAATTGCTAAGGTAAAGGTTTTGATCTCCACAGCGAATATTACTCAACAATTCGGCGCTAAGCCGCTATTCGAAAACATTTCAGTTAAGTTCGGCGAAGGCAATCGCTACGGCTTAATTGGAGCTAACGGTTGTGGTAAATCAACCTTTATGAAGATCCTCAGCGGCGAGCTTGAGCAAACCAGCGGTAACGTAAGCTACGATCCAAACGAGCGCGTTGCAAAACTGAACCAGGACCAGTTCGCTTACGAAGAATTTACGGTAATCGATACCGTCATCATGGGTCATAAAGAGCTATGGGAAGTGAAGAAAGAGCGTGACCGCATTTACTCACTTGCTGAAATGAGCG
Organism: Vibrio sp. 2033; assembly: GCF_033339735.1. Lineage (NCBI taxonomy): Bacteria > Pseudomonadati > Pseudomonadota > Gammaproteobacteria > Vibrionales > Vibrionaceae > Vibrio > Vibrio sp. 2033. The sequence continues at coordinate 116,543 of NZ_JAWOVC010000001.1, read as the reverse complement.
AAGAAGACGGCATGAAAGTGGCTGACTTAGAAGTTCAGTTTGCTGAAATGGACGGCTACATGGCAGAAGCCAAAGCGGGTGAGCTTCTTCTTGCTGTAGGTATTCCAATGGAACAACACTTCGGTCTAATGAGTGAAGTTGCACCGGGTTGGAAACTTCGTGTGCTTCTAGCTCAGGTTCTATTCGCAGACCCAGATGTGATGCTTCTTGACGAACCAACCAACAACTTGGATATGGACACTATCCGTTGGTTGGAAGACACGCTAAACGCACGTAACTGCACAATGATCATCATCTCGCACGACCGTCACTTCCTAAACTCAGTATGTACGCACATGGCTGATTTGGATTACGGTGAGCTACGTGTTTACCCAGGTAACTACGATGAGTACATGACGGCGGCTTCTCAAGCTCGCGAACGTCTACTAAACGACAACGCGAAGAAGAAAGCACAAATCGCTGAGCTACAAACGTTCGTTGCGCGTTTCTCTGCAAACGCATCGAAAGCAAAACAAGCGACATCTCGTGCGAAGCAAATCGATAAGATCAAATTGGACGAAGTGAAAGCGTCTAGTCGTCAAAACCCATTCATTCGTTTTGAACAGTCTAAAGAGCTGTTCCGTAACGCTCTGATTGTAGAAAATCTGAGCCAAGGTTTTGAAGAGGACTTGTTCTCAGACTTCAATGCAATTTTTGAAGTGGGAGAGCGCGTTGCGATCATCGGTGAAAATGGTGTGGGTAAAACAACACTTCTAAACACGCTTGCTGGTGTACTTGAACCGCGTGCTGGTGAGTTCAAATGGTCTGAAAATGCAAACATCGGTTACTACGCGCAAGACCACGCGCATGACTTTGCAGAAGATATGAATCTAACGGATTGGATGGGTCAATGGCGTCAAGAAGGTGATGACGAGCAAGTCGTTCGTGGTTTCCTTGGTCGTATGCTGTTTGGTCAAGATGACATTAAGAAGTCAGTAAAAGTACTGTCTGGTGGTGAGCAAGGTCGTATGCTGCTTGGTAAGCTAATGATGCACAAGCCAAACATGCTGCTAATGGACGAACCAACCAACCACATGGACATGGAATCAATTGAATCTTTGAACACCGCGCTTGAGCAATACAAAGGCACGTTGTTCTTCGTCTCTCACGACCGTGTATTCGTAGACTCGTTAGCAACGCGTATTATCGAAATCCGCGATGGTAAAATCACAGACTTTAAAGGCACTTACTCTGAGTTCCTAAAATCTCGTGGTGTTGACGCGTAATTACTCGCAAAGCGTTTAAAAAGCAAAAGCCTCGCTATTTAGCGAGGCTTTTTTGATATTTGGCCTTAATCCTTAAACTGACCTGTTATATACGCATAGAGCCCGACCACGCCAAAGGTAATAATCATAGAAAGCATGATACCGCTGGGCGTAAGCAGAAAATTCCACAATTGGTCATTATTCATAGTCCACATCCTCTGTGAATCCGCATTATTGGTTTTAGTTTACACTGAAAAGGTGTTATTGGTTGCCTTTTACATCAAATTCAACCTTGTCGGCTCCTGTAAACACTTGGAAGCGCAAACCTTTCGCACGCGCAATGGTTGTAATACCAAATTGCTTAGCTAGATCTAACCCCATTTGAGTAACGCCAGAGCGAGAAAGCAGAACAGGAATGCCCATTTGAGCCACTTTAATCACCATCTCTGATGTAAGGCGACCAGTTGTGTAGAAAATTTTATCTTCACCTGTTTCTTCTTTGAGCCACATCTCACCTGCAAGTGTATCCACTGCGTTGTGACGGCCGACATCTTCCACAAATGACAACACCTCATTTCCTTTGCAAACCGCACAGCCGTGTACTGCGCCCGCTTTTTTGTAGGTGTCGTTGTAATGGGTTAACGCTTCCAGCGCAGAATAAATTTCTGACTGCTTAAGAGGAACTTGAGGCACTTGATAATTTTCAAGCTGCTTCATCACGTTGCCATACATAGTGCCTTGGCCACAACCTGAGGTGACGGTTTTCTTTTTCAGGGCGCCTTCTAAGTGTTCAGTGTTTTCTTTAGTAATCACCGCTGCGGAATGCGTTTCCCAGTCAATAATAACGGATTCGATCGCGGCTGGATCGGACAGGAAGCTTTGGTTTTTTAAATAACCGAGTACTAGTGCTTCTGGACGCGAACCTAGCGTCATGAGCGTGACCACTTCTTTCCAGTTCAGCATGACCGTAAGTGGACGCTCGCAAGCGATTTGCTTCGTGAGCTTTTCGCCGTACTCGTCGTACACATCGACTTCAATGGTTTGCAGGGGATTTTCACTGGTTTTAATAATATTTGGTTTCAGCACAGTCGTGTCCTAGTGATTAAGAGCGTTAGGTTGCTACGCATTTTAGCTTGTTAAGTGGCTAGCAAATCTCATTCCAAAATAGCGGTTCCCACAGGAATTGCGAGGTTTTATGTCAACAATGCATTAAAACTGCGAGTTCGCAGTAATGACACATCAATACATTTGAGTTTCGTCTAGTTTGGTACTTATAGCCTGAGGGAGTATATAGACTAAGTTATATCAGCTTGGCGCGTTTATTGCTTCGAAGACAATAAAAATGGTCGAAAACGGGGGCAAAATGTCCTGTGTGTTTTCAGACCAAAAATAGAAAGACTGGGTGAGTTATGTCGGATAAGAAAGATTTCGAAAAAAATTACGAAAAGACTGAGGATACATGGCCAATCGGCGTAGAGCTTGTTGAGCATGAGATCAGTACAGGGATTTGGGTGACAACCCAATGGCAGTTGACAGGATTTGCGCTGAATCCGACGGAAGAGACTCCAGATGTTTGTCTGTTGCAATTACATAAAGACGAGCGTACAGACTACCGCTTTAACTTAAGCTCTCAGCAACCTAAACTCTTTTTAGTGATGGATAACGTCGAGTCTGGTGAAAAACCAGCGATACAGTTACTGACGGCTTCACAATCTGTTGCGGCGCAATATATGGATGGTGATAACCTTGTACTATCTAACGATATGCCGTTAGCCGTTCAGGCTTGGATGGAAGCCTTTATTGGTCGTCACGGTGAGTTGTTAGAAGTAAGACGCAAGAAACGCAAAGGAGCAGGCAGAGCAAATGGCAACTAGTTTTTTAAGCCGTTGGTCGAAACGTAAACTAGAAGAATCTTCCCAACATGCTGAAGAGATCACGCCGATAGCAGAGACGGAACAATCCGAAGATAGTGTCACAGCGCTTTCAAACGCTGACGAAAGCTTAGATACTTTGAACGTCAATGAGGATAGTCAGGCTCCAGACATTACCGCGAGTGTAGAGACTGAAAAAACCGAAGAAATGTCTGTGGCGCAACTGCTGGTTTCTGAAGCTTCAGAAAGTGTTAAGAAAGCCGCGCTGCGCAAAATGTTCTTGTCCGAAGAATTTAACGTGCGTGACGGCCTAGACGATTACGATGATGATTACAGTAACTTAAAGTCACTTTCTCAAGACGTCGCTGAGACGCTGCGTGATTGGGTTAAAGACAAAGTGGAAGACGAACCAGACGCCGAAACTGCGCAAGGGTCTGAGCTTAACGCTAACGATATCGCATCTGAGGTAGTTGAAGACGCAGAGTCAAACACCGACAAAAGTGGCCAAATTACTCAAGATGAAAGTGAGCTGTATATAAATACAGTGTCTAGTGAAAGTGATACTTTTGCTGAAGAATCACAGCCTAACGAGGTGAGACAAAATATACCACACAAAGAATAGGTACATTTTGACTAAACACTCAATGAGCCGGCTGAGACAAAATGTCTCAACCGGTTTTTTTATCCCTACTATTTGTCAGTAAAATTGATAACCTATTGATTTTCAGTTGATATTTTATTGGCATGACACTTGCTATTTGTTGCTCAATACCAATCTGGTTGAAGTTAGTACGGACGCACTGCGTAGTATTCATCGCCTATAGACGGCGGAATAAGAATTCTCATTGATAAGTTAATCAGCAGAATCTCCGGCGCTAACTACACTAAGAGATGGAAAAGACTATCCATGTTCATAAATGGAATTGAGCAATGCTGAAACAATTATTAGAACAAGCAACTTCCAATAACGGTAAAGCGAGGCTGTACGCTTTCGAAAATACCGTAGAGTTGACCAATCTTATTCCACCAACCGTAAGCTATGAAAGCGGCGGTAATACTTTGATTGTGGGCCCAACAGCAATCATCGAAAGTGCGGCAGCGCAATTGTCGCAAATGAACAGCCTAACGCTGCTTTCTACCGATGGCGAAAAGGGCACAAATCCCGAGCTTTATTACGCCAATTCGGTTCAGGTTTCAGGGTTCTTAGGTACGTTTGAAGTTCTGATTGAAAATCATGGTTCGACCAACAATCTTGCCAAGGTCGCGATCAATAGCGATTGTTTCGATATCGTACTCGATCTTTGCCTTAACAGCTGCATGTCGGAAGAAGTCCCAGTACCGGGCTACTACCCAGTAGGTCGTGGCTATCCGAAACTGGCTGAAGCGTTGGAAGAGATTCCAACCTTAATGGGGACGTTCGATAAACCGAAATTCTTCCGTTTAGATACCGATTTATGTGCACACAGCTCTCGTGGCGTAAAAGGTTGCGAACGGTGTGTGGATGCTTGTCCGGCAGGGGCACTATCGAGTGAAGGCAGCGACAGAACGGGCCATCGCATCGAGATCAACCCATACCTATGTCAAGGCGTGGGTACTTGTGCTACAGCGTGTCCGACAGAAGCGATTCATTACGCACTGCCAAACCCTGAAGATACGCAAAAGTTTATTGAACGTACGCTCGCCAACTATGAGCAAGCGGGTGGTTTAGATCCTATCGTATTGATTTGTAGTTCTCGCCACGAGAGCTACAACGTGATGGCACTAAAAGCACTGCCAGATAATGTGATTCCAATTGTGGTGGAAGAACTGCCTTCGGTTGGTATTGATACTTGGTTCGCCGCGCTTGTGAATGGTGCTACTCAGGTGCTGTTTGCGGCTTCACGTTTTATGCCTCAAACCATTATTCGTGTGCTTAATAGCGAAGTAGGTATTGCTCAAGAGCTGCTCGGTCAGCTTGGTATCGCCAAAGAAACCATCGACATTCTGTATCTAGAGTCACTACGTGAAGGTGCTCCGACACTTTGTACTGAGTCTTTTGATTTGGCATTAGGTGATTTGCAAGGTAACAAACGTCAGCGTCTATTTACGGCGTTGGATGCGTTGTCCGCATCACGTATTCCAGTTGAGAACATTGTTGAACTTCCAGCGAACGCACCTTACGGCACAGTCTCTTGTGAAAGTAAAGGTTGTACGTTGTGTATGAGCTGTGTGGCGGTGTGTCCAACACGTGCATTGCATACGGACGGTCGATCTCCGTCGCTTAAATTCGTCGAGCAAGACTGCATTCAATGTGGGCTGTGCGAGAAAGCGTGTCCAGAGAAAGTGCTGACGCTTACTCCTCGTATGAACTGGGTGAAAGAAGAACGCCAGAAAGCGGTTGTGATTCATGAAGAAAAGGCAGCCGAGTGCATTCGTTGTCACAAGCCTTTTGCTCCGCAATCGATGATCGACATGCTACAAAACAAGTTACGCGGTCACTCTCATTTCTCTGATGAAGCGGCGATCAATCGTATCGCGATGTGTGAAGACTGCCGTGTGATCGACATGTTTGAGTCGATGGCAGAAGACCCAATGAAACAACTGAAATACTAGGAGCTCGCAGTGGACACACAACAAGAACAAACACTGAGAACAGACATTTATCTCGTTCTATCTGCACTTTTTCGTAGTGCGCCTAGTGATGAAATGCTGACGTTCCTGAAATCGCTAGAAATTGAACCGTCTGAGAGCGCGATGCAAAAAGCTTGGCTCGCACTGCAACAAGCCGCGAACGAAGCGCAGCGAGAAGCGTTAGAAGAAGAATATCAAGATCTGTTTATTGGCATTGGACGTGGTGAAGTTGTGCCATTCGGATCTTGGCATCGCACTGGCTCGATGATGGAAAAACCGTTAGCGGAAATTCGTCGCGATTTGGATCTTTTAGGCATCGAACGAGAAGAGAACGTGAAAGAGCCTGAAGACCATATTTCTGCACTGTGCGAAGTGATGGCAATGCTGACGGGTGAAGAGGAAGAACTTCAACAAGCGGTGTTTAACAAACACATCGCCCCTTGGTTCCAATCTTTTACGCGCCAACTAGAGAACGCAGAAAGCGTGAACTTCTACAAGCCAGCTGCACAGCTTTGCGATGCGTTTTTAACGTTAGAGCAAGTGCGCTTTAGCGTGAACACCAAAAGCAGTAAGAACAAATTAAAAATTGATGTGAAAAACGTCACTGATTACGAGTAATCGAGCAGTACTTGGTCATATCGATAGAGAGGCATGAGTCTCCAAAGATCTACCGTAAGGTAAGGAAGCAATGATGAAAGATAATAAAGAAATAAACACAAGCCGTAGGGATCTCCTAAAAGGCTTCACAACCGCTGCCGTTGCTGGTGCTGTTGTTGCGGGAACCACGAAAGTGGCCGTTGCTTCAGAAACGGTTGAGCCTTCTGAAAAAGACGTGAAGAAGAAAGGGTATCGTGAAACTCAACACATTCGCGATTACTACGACACACTTTAGGAGATAACGGATGAAACTTGTCAAACGCTCCGACAGTGTGAGCAAAGAAACGAACCAGCTTGGCGTATCTCGTCGTGCATTCATGAAAAACACTTCGCTTGCCGCTGGTGGTGCAGTGGTTGGTGCTAGTCTATTCGCACCGGGAATGATGAAAAAAGCGCAAGCAAAATCAGTCGATCCAGAAGCGAAAACAGAAGTAAAACGTACTATCTGTTCTCACTGTTCAGTGGGTTGTGGTATTTACGCAGAAGTTCAAAATGGTGTTTGGACGGGTCAAGAGCCTGCATTTGACCACCCATTTAACGCCGGTGGTCACTGTGCAAAAGGCGCAGCACTGCGTGAACATGGCCACGGTGAGCGTCGTCTAAAATACCCAATGAAGCTTGAAAACGGTAAGTGGAAAAAGCTTTCTTGGGATCAAGCGATCGAAGAAATCGGTAACAAGGTGATGGACATCCGCAAAGAGTCTGGCCCTGATTCGGTTTACTTCTTGGGAAGCGCAAAGCACAGCAACGAACAAGCGTACTTGTTCCGCAAAATGGCATCACTTTGGGGTACGAACAACGTTGACCACCAAGCGCGTATTTGTCACTCAACAACCGTGGCTGGTGTAGCGAATACTTGGGGTTACGGTGCGATGACCAACTCTTTCAATGACATGCACAACTGTAAGTCGATGCTATTCATTGGTTCAAACCCAGCTGAAGCACACCCAGTAGCGATGCAGCACATTCTGATCGCAAAAGAGAAGAACAACTGTAAGATCGTCGTAGCAGATCCTCGTCGTACACGTACGGCAGCAAAATCGGATCACTATGTATCACTTCGTCCTGGTTCTGACGTAGCATTCATTTGGGGTGTGTTGTGGCACATCTTCGAAAACCAATGGGAAGATAAAGAGTTCATCCGTCAACGTGTATTCGGTATGGATGAGATCCGTGCTGAAGTGGCGAAATGGACGCCAGCAGAAGTTGAGCGCGTAACAGGCGTAAGCGAAGAAGACGTTTACCAAACAGCAAAACTGCTTTCTGAAAATCGCCCAGGCTGTATTGTTTGGTGTATGGGTGGTACTCAGCATACTACTGGTAACAACAACACACGTGCTTACTGTGTGCTTGAGCTAGCGCTTGGTAACATTGGTAAATCAGGCGGCGGCGCAAACATCTTCCGTGGTCACGATAACGTACAAGGCGCAACCGACCTTGGCGTACTTTCTGACACGCTACCGGGCTACTACGGCCTTTCTGAAGGCGCTTGGCGTCATTGGTCAAAAGTGTGGGAAATCGATTACGAATGGATCAAAGGTCGTTTCGATGACAACGCTTACAGCGGTCAGAAACCAATGCACAGTGCAGGTATTCCTGTATCTCGTTGGGTTGATGGTGTACTGGAGAACAAAGACAACATTCGTCAGCGCGAAAACATCCGTGCAATGTTCTACTGGGGACACGCAGTGAACTCTCAAACACGTGGTGTTGAGATGAAAAAAGCGATGCAGAAGTTGGACATGATGGTGATTGTGGACCCTTACCCAACGGTTGCTGCGGTAATGAACGACCGTACCGACGGCGTTTACCTGCTTCCTGCAACAACACAGTTTGAAACACACGGCAGCGTTACCGCATCTAACCGTTCTCTACAATGGCGTGAGCAGGTGATTGAACCTTTGTTTGAATCAAAACCAGACCACGAAATCATGTACCTGCTTTCGAAGAAACTGGGCTATTCCGATCTTCTGTTCAAAAACATCCGTGTTGAAAACAACCAGCCGGTGATTGAAGACCTAACGCGTGAATTCAACAAAGGCATGTGGACGATTGGTTACACAGGCCAAAGCCCAGAGCGTTTGAAAGCGCACCAACAAAACTGGCATACGTTCCACAAAACCACATTGGAAGCGGAAGGTGGCCCTGTCAACGGTGAAACCTACGGTCTACCTTGGCCATGCTGGGGCACACCAGAAATGAAACACCCAGGTACACACATTCTGTACGATACGTCTAAGACGGTTGCAGAAGGTGGCGGTAACTTCCGTACGCGCTTTGGTGTGGAATTCGAAGGCAAAAGCCTTCTTGCAGAAGACAGTTATTCGAAAGGCTGTGAGATCAAAGACGGTTACCCAGAGTTCACTGATAAGTTATTGAAACAACTTGGTTGGTGGGACGACCTAACTGCTGAAGAGAAAGTGGCAGCAGAGGGTAAAAACTGGAAGACTGACCTTTCTGGCGGTATTCAGCGTGTCGCGATCAAGCACGGTTGTATTCCATTTGGTAACGCGAAAGCGCGTGCGATTGTTTGGACGTTCCCAGACCGTGTGCCACTGCATCGTGAACCACTTTACACACCACGTCGTGACCTTGTAACGGATTACCCAACTTGGGAAGACAAAGATGCAATCTTCCGTGTACCTACGTTGTATAAATCCATTCAAGAGCAGGACAAATCGGGCGAGTACCCAATCGTTCTGACTTCTGGCCGTCTGGTTGAATACGAAGGTGGTGGTGAAGAGACGCGTTCAAACCCTTGGCTTGCCGAGCTTCAACAAGAAATGTTTGTTGAAGTGAACCCGAAAGACGCGAACGATCTTGGCTTCAGAGATGGTGATGATGTTTGGGTTGAAGGTGCAGAGAAGGGACGAATCAAGGTGAAAGCGATGGTAACACGTCGTGTGAAACCTGGCTTGGCGTTCATTCCGTTCCACTTTGGCGGTAAGTTCGAAGGTGAAGACCTACGTCCTAAATACCCAGAAGGTACACAGCCTTACGTTGTTGGCGAATCGGCTAACACGGCAACCACTTACGGTTACGACCCGGTTACCTTGATGCAGGAAACCAAAGTAACCCTATGTAACATTCGTAAAGCGTAAGGAGTCTGACAATGGCACGAATGAAATTCCTATGTGACACCAAGCGCTGTATCGAGTGTAACGGCTGTGTTACTGCATGTAAGAACGAAAACGACGATGCGCTTGAATGGGGTATCCAACGTCGTCGCGTTGTGACACTTAATGACGGTGAAGCTGGTGAAAACTCTATCTCTGTTGCTTGTATGCACTGTACCGATGCGCCTTGTATGGCAGTTTGTCCAGCTGATTGTTTCGAACATACCGAAGACGGCATCGTTCTTCACAATAAAGATCTGTGTATCGGTTGTGGTTACTGTTTGTTTGCTTGTCCGTTTGGCGCACCTCAATTTCCTAAACAAGAGGCGTTTGGTGAACGTGGCAAAATGGATAAATGTACTTTCTGCGCGGGCGGCCCAGAAACAGAGCCTGGCTCTGAGGAAGAACGCCAAAAGTACGGTGCGAACCGTATCGCAGAAGGCAAGTTACCGATGTGTGCATCGCTTTGTTCAACCAAAGCGCTGCTTGCGGGTGACGCAGAGAAAGTCTCTGACATTTTCCGTCAACGTGTGGTAGAACGCGGCGCGAAAAACGCAGGTTGGACAGACGGAAACGATCTTTCTTACGATGCGACGAAAAGCTAAGTAAGGAGAGGCACATGTTAAACACGCTTAAACGTGCATCTCTAGCAATGCTGTCAATGATGACGGCATTGCTGCTGACTTTCGCAATGCCTGCTTCAGCAGAGGAACAATCTTCTAAAGTTATTCAACAGGAGATCACGCAACTCGCCGGGGCAGACTATTGGCGCGAAGTCAGAGAGGGGCAAGAAGGCTACACCACGTCTCAATCGCCAGAACATGGCGTATTGATCAGTAAACCTGGTGAGACTTGGTACATTCTAAAAGAGAAATGGATGTCTCCAGCGGGTGCTGTCGCGATTTTCGGCAGTATTGCAATGGTAATCATGGCTTACGTATTCGTTGGTCCTTTGATGCTTAGCAAGCCGCGTACTGGTAAAAAAATGAAGCGTTGGTCTCGTTTAGACCGCGCGCTTCACTGGAGTATGGCGTTTACATTCTTAACGCTGGCATTCAGTGGTTTGATGCTGGTTTACGGTAAGCACTTCTTAAAACCGTACGTTCCTACTGAGTTCTGGGGCTTTATCGTCATGTTGGCGAAGCAGTACCACAATTACATGGGACCATTGTTCTTCATTTTACTGATGCTCGTGCTCTTTAAATGGTGGCGCAAGTCGATTCCAAACATGACAGATGTTCGTTGGTTTATGAAAATGGGCGGCATGGTTGGTAAACACAAAGGCACACATCCGTCAGCTGGTTTCTCAAACGGTGGTGAGAAGGCAATCTATTGGTTGTTAATCTTCTTTGGTGCTATCGCGGCAGTGAGTGGCTTAGTTCTGGACTTTCCTATCTTTGGCCAAACTCGCCGTGACATGGAGCTTTCTAACTTAGTTCATGCGATTTCGGCGCTGATTCTAATCTGTGGCTTTATCTTCCACATCTATATTGGTCTATTCGGTATGGAAGGTGCGCTAGAAGGCATGGTGACAGGTGAAGTTGATGAAACATGGGCGAAAGAGCATCACGATCTTTGGTATGAGGAAGTGAAGTCCAAAGAAGCGATGGGTGAAACAGATACGGCACAAACGGAAGTAAAAGGAGCGAAAGCGAATGAACAAACCTCATAACGGGATTTGGGTTGCGTACATCCTGAGCTGTCTGACCCCGTTTACGTTTCTGATCTCAGGCGTTATCGCAATTATCTATGCGGGTTACCGATTAGATAAGGGAGAAGACAGCGACGTAGTGATTTCTCATTACTACGGTTTAATTCGCACCTTCTTTCTCTACCTGACGTTTTTTGTTGTGTTGATCGTCACCGTCGCGACTTCTAATGGTGTACTCGTTGGCGTGAGTGATTATTGGTTGCATAGTACTTTGCTTGAAACCATCGCTTACTTTATTCCTTGGGTAGGGATGGTGTTTGCTGCATTAGCCATCTTGGTGTGGTTTATGCGAATGTTTCAAGGGATGCAGCAACTGCTCAATAACCAACCACACAGACCATCGACAGGTCCAAACCTTTAATCAGTATTCTTTAAGCAAAACCGCCGTAATAGGCGGTTTTTTTGTTGCTGTTTTGTCTCAAATATGAAGCGTTGAGTCGCAGGGGTGATACTTGATGCAACTTATTGACTGAATTTACGTAACTGGGCAGAAAATCATAGTTAAGTAAGAAACATGTAAAAAAATCGCGTCACGATGAGACATTAGTCTCACTCACGCTATTGTTCATTTACTCAGGATTCATCGTCCCGTTAAAGTACGCTGCGCTCAGAAGTTCAAAGAGTTGCATACGTGAAAATTGCCATCAATACATTCAGTCTACGCATACAGAGGAATCTCTATCGGAGGATGTTTGATTAAGGCATCTTGCTCTCACAAATAAAAAGAGCGAAACGAGCATTAAATGATGCGGCAAGGTAAGAAAAGGACAAACACGTTACGGCTATGATCCCTCAATTCGTCATTCCTATCACGAATCGCTTTGGTGAAAGTTATCACTTCTCTGGTCAGTTACTTACTAACGGCGAACCTAAAACATTCGTGACCGAACAAGAGGCAATAGAGTTTCTTGAGAGCTTTGGTGAGCTTGACCTTCGCTCTGTCGAGGACTTGTTCTATGCGATTGGTCAATTCAAGCCAAACATACCTGACGGTGAGCTTACTTCCCAACACTATAATTCAACGTTTGCCAATGCTTTGGTGAACGGTGACTTGCATGTCGCTCGAATTGTACCTACCGGCGAAAACTACGCACTCTCGTCGGCGGTTACGCCTCCACCGACTCAAAATACCGTCAATGCAAAACCATCGAAGGGAAAGGGGAAGTCGAATAAAAAGAGTGGCAGAAGTGCCGCATCCGCCAAGCCTCAGCAACAAAGCAGCGAAAAACATGAGAAAGCCGGTGATCCTGTATCACTTGTGACGGGTGAAGAAATTCTCGAACTCTATGATATCGAGCTACAACAAGGTACTACTTGGCAGCGTACTTACCGCTCTTCGCAGTCGGATGTAAATCATGGAATGGGCTTTGGTTGGCGACATGCATTTCAGTTTGAATTACGCGAAAAGACGAACGAGAAAGACAATGTTATCGCTTGGGAGTTTGTTGACGATAAGGCAGATATCACAGAATTTGAGCCAGTAGATATTGGAGCGACAAGTTACCAGATATACGCTGGTGCGAGCTGTTATTTCCTAAATTCAGCAACTCGGATCGTGACGCTCGCTAGTGGGCATCAATATAGGTTTGAGCAAAAAGATGATCGTTGGCTTGTTAAACAAGTTAGAAATGGCACGTTTTCAACGTTTCAATTGCAGTATTCTCGAAACCATCGATTGATCGAGATCGCATATAACAAGCGTCCGGTTCTTGAATGTCAATATGATAAGCAAGGACGCCTTGTAGAACTGCTTAATGCAAAGTCCCAAAAAGTTCTGACAACTTATACCTATGATGAGCACGATGATTTGGTCAGTGCAACTAATCATTTGGGCTTGAAGGAACAGTATCAATACCGCGGCCATTTAATTGTTAAGCGTGTACGACCAACTGGCTTTACTCATTATTTTGAATGGGATGGCGAAGGTGCTAACGCGAAATGCATCAGGAACGTTGGGGACGCAGGAATTTATGACTATCGCTTCCATTATCAAGGAAATCACTCTTCTTATTCTGACTCGTTAGATCATCAATGGTCTTTCTTGCATGACGAGCAGGGTAACCTACTTGAGAAAATAAGCCCCACAGGTAGAACTTGGCGATGGCAATATGATGAATTAGGACGAAAAGCACAAGCTATCTATCCTGATCAGTCAACGGTCAATTATCAATATAATCAGCATGGTCAATTAGTTTCTAAGTTTCATTCCTCTGGCAAAGAAATTCAATATGGTTATGACGGCTTAGGTAAGTTAGTTAAAACGGTTTCACCTGACGGGGATATCGAGAAGGCTTACTACAATAGCCTCGGTCAAAGAGTTTGGGATACCGATCAGTTCGGCTGTGTCACGGAATATGATTACGATAAACACGGTCAAGTCGTCAAAAAAGAGTCTGAAGATGGTAAGAAAAGTCAGTGGTGGTGGGATGAACAACAAAGACTTATCGCGAATGAAATAGACGGTACATTACTTCGTTATAGCTACAATGAAGAAGATTTAGTGAATGGCGTTGCTTATCCCGATGGGTGTATTGCTCAACTCGCTTATGATCAATTTGGCAGGCGTACATCAGTTCGTTATTTTAACGACGAAGACAAAGTCGGTTATAGCGAAGAATATTCTTACGATGAGCGCAGCCGTGTTGCTCAGATTCGAACGCCAGCAGGCATTACCTCGTATCAATGGGGAGCACTCGCGCAACAAGAAGCAGTCATCTTTCCCGATGGCAGCCATATTTCTTACGAATACGATCAACAACGTAACCTGACTAAATTAGTTCGGAGTGACGGCTTAGAGTTCGAATTCCTGTATGACGATGAAGGCCAGCTGTCAGGAACTGTCGGGTTTGATAATCTACAAAGCCAATTTGATTATGATCATATGGGACGGATCCATCGTAAGCAAGTCGCCGATAGGACCGTGCTGTACCGCTATGACGCTGCGGGTTATCTCAAGCACGTCAAAGCAGGAAATGCTAGCAGTATTGTAGAGCACCACTTTAATTATACGCTTGGTGGGCGACTTACGTTCGCCTCCAATCGCCATCAAACATTGCAATACCAATACTCTTCATTCGGGCATTTAACAAAGCGCATTCAAGGTCAGTTTGAGATAGCGCAGGAGTTTAACAGAGTTGGCCAACGCGTATCTCAGGTACTGCCAGATAATACGGAGCTGAACTTCTCTTATGATCGATATGGGCGTTTTTCAGCGATTCGGTTTGGAAACCTAGATTTACCTCAAATCAAATTTCATTACGATGAAATGGGACGAGTTTCCCAAATTGAAACGGCATATTTTAATGAGCGCATCATTTATGATGGTGTTGGTCGTTTGGTCGAACAACATTGGCCTGATAGAGAGAAAAAGTACGTTTACAATGCGCAAAACCGTATTTCATCAATCATTGATAATACGGCAGGAGCAACACACTATCAGTACGATGCCTTAGGGCAACTGAAACGAGTCAATGCTTCCGGAGAAGTGACTAAATTTGAATACGATAGTTTTGGCAATCCTACTTTGCCAACTTCAGAGGTATTCGCTGATCGTATTGAAGTACACGATGATGTACGGTTCAAATATGACGCGCAAGGAAACCAGACAAAACGTGAGGGGCAAGGACACGTTCAGACTCGCGTATTTGATGCGTTAAATCAGCTCATTGAAGTTCACACCGACGATGGTATCAGTCAATATGAATATGATGCATTAGGGCGCAGAACGAAAAAAATTACACAAAAAGGCGTTAAGGAGTTCCTGTGGGAAGGTGAACGTTTAATTGGTGAACGCTCTTCAGGTGCTTTCCGCTGGTACCTATATCAACCAGAAACCTACACGCCAGTGGCACTGCTAGAAAATGACGTTATTTATTGGTACCAGTGCGATCAAGTTGGTAAACCAGAGCGACTGATCGATTGCGAGGGGAATGTTGTATGGAGTGCCAGCTACGATGCTCATGGCTTTGCTCATGTACATATTGAAAAAGTAGTAAATCCACTGCGTTTTCAAGGGCAGTACTTCGATCAAGAAACCGACTTACACTACAACCTCGCTCGGTATTACGATCCTAAGCTAGGACGCTTTATCCAACAAGATCCGATATCTATTGCTGGTGGTATTAATCATTACCAATATGCAGTCAACCCAATTCAATGGATTGACCCAACAGGTTTCCTATGTGAAGAAGGGCTAAAACGCTTGGGTCAAATGTTGGCAGAGTATCAGGCGCAAAGCGATGTCCCCCAAGAGGTTTGCGATCAGATTTTAGAAGCAGCAAAAGAGTCATCCGTCGGAGAAGATGGCGTTCGCTCGCAAGTCAAAATCCGAAAACCCAAAGGTAAAAATCATATTCGATATGAATACGATTTAGACCATATTGATTGCGAAAGAAACGAGATTACTTTTTATCGTCATATTAACTATTCAGATGGTAGTAAACGAAAAATTCAGCATGTTGTTGGCCTTGAAGAATTTGTTAATTCCAGAGCTTTTCATGAAGTTAAAAAATATAATTTCCAAGTAAATGATGGGGAAAACTATATATTCTTTAACAAATCTCATAAAGACTCTTTACCTAAACCAAAGGGGAAGGGGCCAAATGGGGGGCGTTTAGAGTCTCATCATGGGTTGCAGCGGGCTTGGGCAAAAGAAAACTTATCTTCATATGGTTATGATGAAGAACTAGCCCCAAGCATCACAATCGAAACTGGAAAAACGAAATTTGGTTCATGTCACCCCCATACAATAATTAGTAATGAACAACGGGCTAGAAAAAATGCTAGAGTCAATAGTGGGGAAAGCAAATGGGGCTCTAACTTGCAAGAGGAGCTTCAGTTCATTATAGCTGATTTGGAAGTTGCAGGTTTTGACAAACAAACAATAAGTAAAGTTCTTGAACAGCAGTATAAAATGCTAAATACACTAAAAATACCATACGAAAGGTTGAATTATTAGAGGCTATATAGTTGGATATCATAGAAAATTTAGCGCTCAACTTTAGGCTTGATGCGCACGAGAATGCTGCAAGCGAAGATGAAATTAATGATTTGAAAAATTTTAGCAGTATTACTGTACCGGAAGAGTATCTTTGTATCGTTAGAAAAATGACGGAAGTAGAGATTTTAGTGCGTGGAGAAAAGTATATAAGGATATGGAGCCCGTCGGGTTGTATTGAGATGAATGAAGCTTATGAAATCCAAGATTGCATTCCTAACTCTTTGGCTATTGGGGATAATGAAGAAGGCGCAGCTTTGATATTAATGCAAGGAAAAAAAGGGCCAGGACTTTATTTAAGTGATTTTAGTGATCTAGATATCGACGATGCTAAATATATATCTGCTTCATTGGAGGATTTCCTAACAAAAGGGGTTGGGATGGAAGAGATATAGTTACCAAATTCTAATGTTGACGTAACAACATTCACAAAAGGAACTCGTAAGACGCAGCAGTTGCTCTGAGTTGACTGAATAGTGGTAGCTTCTCTCCCTAAAACTAAACCAGTTTTAATGATTGGCATATGGTACGACAAAGGTAACCGTTTATCTGTTGAAACTGGTTGGCTTCCTCCTTACCTCGTCGAGGGGCGTTGGCTAGAAGAAGTAAAAGCAGGGAAGATCACTCGATAAACTCCTTTAGTTAGCCATTCAGTATAAAAGCCACCTCTCATGAGGTGGCTTTTATGTTTATGGTGGGGAGTTTGCTGCTTGTTGAGCTATATGGTGCGCATTATGTTGGTGCAGTAAAACCACATTGGTGCATTTATTAGCGTGTTAAGCACCATTTCAAGAATGCATAATTTTATTAAAGTTCATACAAAACAATAAATTAAAGTGTAAGTGTTAGAAATGTAAATTATGGAATGAGAATTGCTCTGTTAGACGCTCTATAAACTAAGTTCACCAAATTGGTGATGAGCCTAACTTTGATGCACAGGATAAGTGCGCTACAGATCAACGGAGACAATCATAATGAGTGTAACTGCCAATCAGGTACACGGCGCTGTACAAACTCTCACGCAAAGTTCCGACACACTTTTCTTACTACTTGGCGCAATCATGGTCTTTTTGATGCATGCTGGTTTTGCTTTTCTTGAAGTAGGAACCGTGCGCCAAAAGAACCAAGTTAATGCTTTAGTTAAAATCTTGGCCGATTTCGGTATTTCCGCCATTGCGTATTTTTTCATTGGATACTGGGTCGCTTATGGCGGCACCTTCTTTGCTGATGCAGAGACATTATCTCAAGGCAATGGTTACGAGTTGGTGAAGTTCTTTTTCTTGCTGACCTTCGCTGCAGCGATTCCTGCTATTGTTTCTGGTGGTATCGCAGAGCGAGCTCGTTTTTATCCGATTCTTATCGCAACATTTTTCACTGTCGGCATCGTATACCCGTTATTTGAGGGAATGATCTGGAACGGAAACTTTGGTGTTCAAGCTTGGTTTGAAAATACCTTTGGTTATGGCTTCCACGATTTTGCAGGTTCAGTCGTTGTACATGGTGTTGGCGGCTGGATAGCGCTGGTTGCCGTTGTGTTTTTGGGCATGAGAAAAGGCAGAGTTCGAGCAGGAAAGCATACCAACTTTGCACCTTCGAATATTCCGTTTTTGGCTTTGGGAGCTTGGATCTTATGTGTGGGGTGGTTTGGCTTCAACGTCATGTCAGCTCAAACTGTGTCAGGCATAAGTGGCTTGGTGGCTATGAACTCATTGATGGCAATGGTCGGGGGCATTGTCGCGTCACTGTTGGCTGGTAAGAATGACCCTGGCTTTATTCATAACGGCCCACTAGCTGGCTTGGTTGCTGTATGTGCGGGCTCAGACTTAATGCATCCTATCGGTGCTTTAGTAACAGGTGCGATTGCTGGCGTGCTATTTGTTTATCTTTTTACCCACCTACAAAACAAAACCAAGATTGATGATGTGCTAGGTGTCTGGCCTTTACACGGTGTATGTGGCGCTTGGGGTGGTATTGCTGCGGGGATCTTTGGCCAAATCTCGTTGGGTGGGCTAGGGGGCGTGAGCATTATCGTTCAGCTTCTAGGAACGCTTTTGGGCATTTCCATCGCTGTGCTTGGGGCACTTGCAGTCTACGGCGCGATTAATACCAGTATGGGACTAAGGCTTTCAGAAGAAGACGAATTCAATGGCGCTGACCTAGCCATTCATAAAATATCTTCGACCAACGAGGATTGAGACCAATATGGGAGCGGCATAAAGCCGCTCTTTTAGCAATTGCCTTTCTTGGCTTGGCCAGGAGGACAGAAATTACCATTACCTCGATGGTCATCATCATTGGTGCTGACTCTTACCTTTACATCATCGACTTCGCCTTCAACA
Source organism: Vibrio sp. 2033 (assembly GCF_033339735.1). Lineage (NCBI taxonomy): Bacteria > Pseudomonadati > Pseudomonadota > Gammaproteobacteria > Vibrionales > Vibrionaceae > Vibrio > Vibrio sp. 2033. The sequence goes on along the minus strand of NZ_JAWOVC010000001.1, from coordinate 97,999 downwards.
TTGGTAAGTTGACAGCCTGCCAAAGTCATAAGCAATATAAACGCTAGAGATACTTGTCTCATTGCTGTTCCTCTTAAATTGTAATTCTAATAGTGACCATTACGACTATGGTCTAATCCATATTACTACTGTTGCTATTCTTTCAGTGTTAAGCTAATGAAAAAACAGCAAGGATGAGTTATGAATTTCCCTTATAGAAATATTGTAGTACTTACTGGTGCAGGTATCTCGGCCGAATCTGGTATTCAAACATTTCGTGCGCAAGATGGCCTATGGGAGAATCACCGTATCGAAGATGTAGCAACGCCTGAAGGGTTTGCTCGCGATCCGGACCTTGTTCAAGATTTTTACAACCAACGCCGCAAGAAACTTCAAGATAATGCGATAAAGCCTAATGCAGCGCATGAAGCATTGGGTCGTTTAGAGGCTGAGTTAGAAGGTAAAGTGACGGTCATCACTCAAAATATAGACAACCTTCACGAAAGAGGCGGCAGTCAGAATGTGATTCACATGCATGGTGAGTTGCTCAAGGCCCGCTGTAGTGAATCTAACCAAGTAGTAGAGCACAATGAGGACATTAAGACCGGCGAGCTTTGTCACTGTTGTCAGATCCCTTCACAAATGCGACCACATATTGTTTGGTTTGGTGAAATGCCACTGCGAATGGGTGATATCTACGCGTCATTAGAAGAAGCAGATTTGTTTATTTCTATTGGGACTTCTGGCGTTGTGTATCCCGCAGCAGGTTTTGTTCATGATGCAAAAATGCACGGCGCACATACCATTGAAATTAACCTAGAACCTAGTGCGGTAGAAAGTGAATTTGAGGAAAAACGCTACGGAAAAGCAAGCGTTGAGGTTCCAAAATTAGTTGACGAGATACTGGCTCTAGAAGGAAAAGAAAGAGCGTAATAACTTCAACAGGAAGAGTTTTTGTCTTGTCATTAAGAACAAAAAAGCGGCTCATGAGCCGCTTTTTCATCTCTTTAAAACTAACGCATTAGTTGTTCACTTTTAGCTTTTGGAAGTACTCATCGTACATTACGCTCGCTTCGCCAACTTCATCTTGCCAAGTACCGCTGTCCATCACTTCTTGTGGTGGGAAGATGCTTGGATCATTAGCAAATTCTTTCGGTAGCAGATCGTGTGCCGTTTTAACTGGCGTAGGATAACCAATCTCAAGTGCAATCTTAGCTGCGTTCTCAGGACGTAGTAGGAAATCGATCATCTTATGAGCTGCGTCAACGTTCTTCGCACCAGCTGGAATTGCTAGGCTGTCCATCCAGAAGATAGTGCCTTTTTCTGGCCAGATGATGTCGATGTTCGCGCCTTCTTGACGAGCCATGTATGCAGAACCGTTCCAAAGCATGCCTAGTGAAACTTCACCCGCAAGGTAAGGGTTTGCAGGAAAGTCTGAGTTAAATACTAATACGTTTGGCATTAGCTTTTTCAGTTCTTCGTAAGCGGCTTTGATTTCTTCTGGGTTAGTCGTGTTTGGTGAGTAACCAAGCTTAGTCAATGCAATGTGGAATACTTCGCGAGAATCATCCATCAGCATTAGTTGACCTTCCCACTTGCTATCCCAGAAATCATCCCATTTAGAAACCGATGACTTGTCTAGCATGTCAGCATTGATACCAATACCGGTCGCACCCCAAATGTATGGGATAGAGTAGTTGTTGTTCGGATCGAACGGTTTGTTTAGGAAGTTAGTATCAAGATCGGCAAAATGAGATAATTTCTCTTTGTCGATCTGTTGTAGCATGCCTTCTTTACGCATTTTAGAGACGAAATAGGTAGACGGTACTACCAAGTCGTAACCAGAACCTTGAGTTTTTAGTTTTGCGTACATACTCTCGTTAGATTCGTATGTAGAGTAAATAACTTTGATTCCGGTTTCTTTTGTAAAGTCTTCAAGAACTTCGTTTGGAATGTATTCCGACCAGTTGTAGAAATAAAGTTCTTGATCAGCAGCCATTGCAGGGGTAGCGATGAGCGTCGCTGCACATAGAGCGCTTGCGTAGAATTTACTTTTCATTTGTTTTCCGTTTTGTTTCGCGATTGGACAAGTCAATACTAGCTGGAGTTATCAAGTTGAGCCAAATCGCAGTAAGCACAAATATGTTCATTTAGCTTGAATATCGTTGTCTCCTTGTTATGAGACGATAAATCTATGATACCAAGACAAATAAACCTAGCAACGCGCGATTATATCAGCCTAAGACAAAAATAGGCAGCGTATTGCTGCCTATTTTCCTATGGTTGATGACTTGTTACACAAGCTAGATTATTGCCCCGCTTTCAGCTTGAGGAAGTAATCTTCGTATTTAACGGTTAGATCACCAACCGCATCTTGCCATTCAACGCGGTCAAGGTCTTCTTGAGAAGGGAATAGTGGGGCAACGTCTTTAAACTTAGCATTCGATTCCTCCACCGCCGTTAGGTAGCCAGTATCACGAGAGATTTGCTCTGCGATTTCTGGGCGCAGTAAGAAGTCGATCATCTTGTGAGCTGCTTCTACGTTCTTCGCACCGGAAGAGATAGCGAAGTTATCAACCCAGCCGATACCGCCTTCTTTAGGAAAAACGAGTTTCAGGTTCATGCCTTCGTTTTGAGCAGCAGCTGCGCTACCGTTCCAAAGCATACCAACGCCAACTTCACCAGACATGTATGGTGCGCCTGGGTTGTCAGAGTTGAATACTAAAACGTTAGGCATCAACTTTTGTAGCTCAGCGTACGCTTCATCGATTTGCTTAGGGTCTTTTGAGTTACCTGAGTAGCCAAGTTTACGTAGAGCGATATGGAATACTTCACGAGTGTCGTCCATCAACATTACTTGACCTTCAAGCTCAGGCTTCCATAGGTCAGCCCAGCTTTGGAAGTCTTTTGGGTCGTACATGTCTGCGTTAACCGCTAGGCCTGTAATCGCAACAACGTGTGGAATAGAGTAGTCGTTATTTGGATCGTAAGGCTTGTCTAGGTAGTTTTTATCTAGGTTGCCGAAGTTTTTCAGCTTAGTCTTATCGATCTTTTGTAGCATGCCCTCGTCACGCATCTTCGCCACGAAGTACGTTGAAGGTACTACTAGGTCATAACCTTGGTTATGAGTTTTTAGCTTTGCATACAAAGTTTCGTTCGACTCGTAAGTCGAGTAGATCACTTTGATGCCAGTTTCTTTAGTAAATTGCTCTAGGATATTACTGTTGATGTAAGGACCCCAGTTCATAAATACTAGTTCTTTATCATCCGCTGTCGCTGTACCAGAGAACAGAGAAAGCGCACATGCACTACCAGCTAATAGAGTAGCCCATTTTTTCATTGACGTTAGCTCCAAACCAAACGTTGTCCAATTTTGGACGATAGATAGAAAAACAGAATGGCATGTAACCATTCTGTTTCGTGATGTTAACAGGTGCGGATTCTACTTCACTTTTTCTCTTGCTAGCAACTGAGAAATTACTACCAAGACCAAAGAAACAATCAACATCACCGTTGCTAGGGCGTTAACTTCCGGTGAAATGCCCACCTTAACCATTGAGTAAATCTTCAATGGCAAGATTTCGTATGTTGGACCCGTTACAAACGAGCTGATGATCACATCGTCCAAAGACAGGGTAAAGCTCAATAGCCAACCTGCGGCAACCGCTGGTTTAGCGAGAGGAAGGATGATCTGTTTCAAGATAACCCACTCGCTTGCACCAAGGTCTTTTGCTGCTTCCAACATTTTCACATCAAAGCCATTTAAGCGGCTGTATACAGTTACCACAACGAATGGTAGACAAAAGGTGATGTGAGCAATCAATAGTGTAAAGAAGCCAAGCTGTGCGCCTAATACTAGGAACAGAGCAAGTAATGAAATCGCCATTACAATATCGGGAGACATCATCACGACAAACAGCATGCCGTTTACCGCACCTTTACCTTTGAACGAGTAACGGAATAGGGCAACGGCCGTTAAGCTACCAATGATGGTTGCTGCTGTCGCTGAGAATACCGCTACGTTCAATGAATGCCATGCAGCTTGCATTAGGCTGTCGTTATTTACTAAGGTTTCGTACCATTTCGTGGTGAAACCACCCCATTTCATACCAAATTTGTTGGCATTAAATGAGTTAACAATTAAGACGATGATTGGCAGATACAAAAATGCATACACCAGCGCCATAAAGCTAAATCTAACTGTGCGTCCCATTAGTCTAGCTCCACTTTCTTATTCAATAGTTTGCCTGCTCTGTAGTAAGCGTAAAGCATCACAGCCATTGCGAAGGTGAGGGCGATACTGGTCGCAGCACCAAATGGCCAGTCACGAGCGTTCAATACTTGGCTCTTAATGACGTTACCGATCAGTAGGTTCTTCGCACCACCAAGAAGGTCAGAGATGTAGAACATACCTAGTGCTGGTAGCAGAACCAACAAACAACCACCGATAATGCCAGGCATTGTAAGAGGTAGAATCACTTTCGTAATGGTTTGGAACTTGTTCGCACCAAGATCTTTCGCCGCCTCGATATAAGTGTTGTCCAACTTCTCGATTGCCGAGTAAAGCGGCAGAATCATAAATGGAAGCAGGATGTACACAAGACCAATCATTACTGCTGTTTCGGTGTACATAATACGTAATGGCTTATCGATGATTTCCATCGCCATTAATGATTTGTTCAAAATACCTTGTGTACCCAGAACAATCTTCAGGCCGTAAGTACGGATAAGAGAGTTTGTCCAAAAAGGTACGATAACTAAGAACAACATGAATGGGCGCCATTTCTCTGGCATTTTCGCTATGATGTAAGCAAATGGGTAACCAATTACTAAACACAACAACGTCGCCACAATCGCCATGTAGAACGAGTGCATCAGCACTTTCGCATACAAGGGGTCGAGTAGACGTAAGTAGTTGTCGAAAGTAAATGTCATTTCGATTAAGTTTGCTTCATCACGCGTTAAGAAACTCGTACCGATAATCATCACATTTGGTACCAACACGAAAAGTGTTAACCAACCGACGATTAAGGTAATGATCGCGTTTTGAAGATTAATCTTCTTGCTTATCATTGAGGACTACCTCCCAGCTCTCAACCCAAGTGATAGCGACTTTCTGGCCAAGTGAGTGGTCCACATCAGGATCATCTTCGTTAAAGAATTCGCTAACCATTACACGCATGCCCGAATCCAATTGGATAACTGAATCAAGCGTCATACCTTTATAGGTACGCTCTGTTACGTGACCTACGATGCCTTTTTCTTCAGACTCTTTGATCTCTTCGATACGTAAGTCTTCTGGGCGAAGTAGTACTTGCAGTTTTTCACCTGCTTGCGCTTCCTGATCGTAGTAAACAACAGATTCGACACCTTCGATTTCTGCACGGATACGTTTCTCGTCGATACGCTCTAGCATGGTTGCGTTGAATACGTTGATCTCTCCGATAAAGCGAGCAACAAATAGGTTCTTCGGCTCTTCGTAAATCTCACGTGGAGAACCATCCTGCTCGATAACACCATCGCGCATTACAATAATGCGGTCAGACATCGATAGGGCTTCTTCCTGATCGTGCGTAACGAAGATAAAGGTAATACCAAGTTGACGCTGAAGCTGTTTAAGCTCGATTTGCATTTGCTTACGCAGTTTGTAATCAAGTGCCGATAGAGATTCATCTAGCAGCAGTACTTTTGGTTTGTTAACAACCGCACGCGCAATGGCGATACGTTGTTGCTGACCACCAGAAAGCTGATGAGGCTTACGCTGTGCCATTTTTTCTAGGCGCACCATGCGTAGCGCTTCCATTACTCGTGGTTCAATGTCCGCAGTAGGCGTTTTCTGCATACGAAGACCAAAAGCGACATTCTCATATACGGTCATGTGTGGAAACAATGCGTAACTTTGAAATACCGTGTTGACGTGCCTTTGCTCTGCAGGAACCTGTGTTACATCCTGGTCATCCAAAATAATTTGACCGTTATCTGCCGTTTCAAAACCTGCAATCATGCGTAAAACTGTTGTCTTACCACAACCAGAAGGCCCGAGAATCGTCAGAAATTCACCATGATTAACATCCAGATTTAAATTACCGATGATTTCCTTACCATCGAAACTTTTACTAATACCAGATAAACGAATAACTGGCTTTCCTGCTTGCGGTTTTGCGTTCAACGTCTGTATTTCCCCCACGTTCAAGCCGGGATTATCCCAGCTGATGTGACACTAACCATTCACTTTTGAGGCGCGCATCATAATCACCAAAAGTGTGAAATTAAAGCATTTTCTTATCTTGAAACAGAAATAATTTTGCAGGAAAAAGCCATCATTCCTTACCATACTGTTTTTATGAGATTAATTGGCATCTAGACACAGTTTGATAGCACTAAACTTTGTTCAACAATTGTTTCAATTTCATGACCTTGAAAGTGGTTAATTATCAACCATACAGTTGAGATTGCAAGGATTGTAGGTGAGTTGTGATGTTAGATGTGGAAAGATTTCTTTATAATGACGATTACATTAATTGACTGGAATTCCAGTCAAAATTTTACAAGTTAGTCTTGGATAAACTATGAACGACGATTTTGAGAAAGATTTCAATCTTGGGGGGAGTGTAGAGCGAGCTTTGTCTGGCAACTACGAGCTTAAAGCTGGCGCGGTTTTTAACGAAGCTTGGCGAGCAACCATCCAGCACTTTTTATCATTTTCTCCTGCCATTATTGTATTGCTTTTTGTCCAGTTAGGTATTTTCTATATTGCATTAAAACTGCAGTTGGGCGATTTGACCGTTATTCTTGATGCGTTTGAGAACCCAGAGTCGTTCACAAACGATATTGTGTCTTCTATTTATGTCGCGAATTTCAGTTATGAGGTGATTAGCGCCCCAATTTATGCGGGGATAAGTTTGATGGCTATGAGTCATATCGCTGGCCTGAAGACTAAGTTGCGCCATGTTGGAAAGGGGTTGCAGTTCACCATTCCTGTTATTCTAGCAACACTCATGAGCTTAATGCTACAAGGTGTGGTTGGTATGATTTTTCCTTTACTGTCGCTGTATCTTTCCTTGGCATTTAGTCACTCTATTTTGTTGATTTGTGAGAAAAGGGTGCCACCAATGCAAGCGTTGCTGTTATCACTTCGCGCAATCAACAAGAAGATTTTTGTGGTCGCGGGGCTTTACTTAGGCGTGATGTTAATGTTTATTATTGCAGCAATGTTCTACGGTATTGGCTTGATTTTTGTGCTGCCATTCTTCTTCCATTTGAAAGGCATACTCTACCGCGAAATGTTTGGAATTAAGCTTAAGATCGTTACAACACAGAAAAACGATAATGATCACGATGGTAACTCACAGGTGTTTGATGCCTAATTCTTTGAAATCAATAAGTTTACGAGTGGCGGCAACCTGTATAGCCGCCACTTTCATTTCTATAGGCCCATATTTACACTACGAGAAACAGTTTAAATATGTGGAAAATCCTGACGCACTCTCTGGCAAGATTAAGCATGTCGATTTATCACACTTGCCATACATCGGTGATATCCCAGACTTCAATTCAATAAAAGATACGAAAGAGAAAAAAGCAGCTTTTTTTGATTTTTTAAGGCCTAAAATTGCTCTTGAAAATCAACGAATTCGTCATGAGCGGGCCTTTCTTACCTCTTTAAAGGTGGGACAAGTGACGCAAGAACAACAAGAGTATGCTCAGCGGTTATCATCTCTGTATTCGTTGCCCTTGAGTAACGATAAGGTTGATCAAGCGTGGCTAGACGAGATGCTTGTGAGAGTGAACGTCTTACCAGAAGCGTTGGTTCTAACTCAAGCGGCAAATGAATCTGCGTGGGGCACTTCTCGTTTTGCTACTCAAGCAAACAACTTGTTCGGCCAATGGTGTTATAAAAAGGGCTGTGGAATTGTTCCAGCGCAACGTGGCGCTAACAAAGTTCATGAAGTTGAAAAATTCGATTCTGTACAACAGTCTGTTCATGGCTACTTTATGAATGTTAATCGAAACCCAGCGTATGCAGACCTGCGTGAAATCAGAACATCTCTGGCTGAAAAGAACAAGGGCTTGTTAACGGTCGCAACCGCGTCAGAGTTAACGCATGGGTTGCTAGCCTATTCTGAACGTGGCATCGCCTATGTACACGATCTTCGCGCTATGATTCGTCATAACAACGCCTACTGGACGCAATAAAATAACGGATAAAATGAAAAAGTTAAGCCTAAGTCTGTTGGGAAGTACGGCGCTAATTCTTGCATCGCCGATAACCCAAGCTCAAGAGTACATGTTCACATACTCAAAGTTATATACTCAACTAAAAAACAACAATAAAGAAGGGCATGACGATGTGAAAGTTGGTGTCTTTTTTGTGGACGCAAAAACTAAGCAAATTTGTACGATAGAAAAAGCTTGGATGGAAAAAGAAGAGCACTATGAAGAGTTTGTTATCCCTGCTTCACAAGAGTTGCCTTTACCAGTTGATAAAAACTTAAAGTCAGCAAATCCGTTGGTTTTTGTCGATACCCCAAAAGATACACGTTGCGATTACTCACTTGTCGTGATGACCAAAGAACCATTACAGGGTAACGTTTCTTACGAGCAAATTAAGCCTCTTCTACCTCAAATGCAGACGATGCTGGAAGATTTAGGCGGTATGTTTGCGGGTTGGTTTACACCGGAAGTTCAAGGTGTGACGATGGAGTTTGCAAATCAACTGAATGATAAAGTGATTTTCTCAAACGGAACCGAAAAGCCAATTGTCAATGGCAAGATACAAGTCGCACTAAGTGAAATAGGGCAAGGTGGCACAATGGCACTACCAGAACCGACGATGCGAGTGTTACCTTATCTACCTAACGCAAAGAAATGAACACTGAACGTTTAGAAAGGGCTGCAATCGCAGCTCTTTTTTAATTTTGACCGTAACTAAAGTATCTTTCACACTCTTTTCTTAAAGACTCAATAAGACAAGCATTTAATCCTGTGTAAAAAGCTCGTATAATCCACGCCCCAAAGAAACCCATGTTAGGAAGTCCTAGTCGATTTATCGGCGATGTGAGAGCCCGCAATGAACCAAATAGATACAAGAAAAGAAACCCTAGAATTCAACAAGCTTCAGAAACGCCTAAGAAGACATGTTGGAAATGCCATTACTGATTACAACATGATCGAAGAAGGCGATGTTGTGATGGCATGTATTAGCGGTGGTAAAGATTCATTCGCGATGCTTGATATCCTGCTGAATCTTCAAAAAGCCGCACCGATCAAATTTGAAGTGGTTGCAGTAAACCTAGACCAAAAACAACCGGGCTTCCCTGAGCACATTCTGCCAGAGTATTTCGAAACACTGAATATCCCTTACTATATTGTCGATAAGGACACGTATTCCGTCGTAAAAGAGAAGGTACCAGAAGGCAAAACCACTTGTGGTCTGTGTTCACGCCTGCGACGTGGTACGCTGTATTCATTTGCAGAGAAGATTGGTGCAACTAAGCTTGCGCTAGGTCATCACATGGATGACATCGTCGAAACAATGTTCTTGAACATGTTCCACGGCTCTCGCCTTAAAGCGATGCCACCAAAGCTACGCTCTGATGATGGCCGTAACGTGGTCATTCGTCCATTGACTTACTGTCGTGAAAAAGATCTGATCAAATACGCTGAGCATAAGGATTTCCCAATAATTCCATGTAATCTTTGTGGCTCTCAAGAGAACCTTCAGCGTCAATCTATAAAAGCAATGTTGATTGAATGGGATAAGAAGACGCCAGGCCGTGTGGAAGCAATTTTTAAATCAATTCAAAACGTAAGCCCAAGCCAACTAGCAGACCGCGAATTGTTCGACTTTGTTAACTTACCGCTAGATCGTGAAGGTAACCGCGAAGAGTATGAGTTTAATGAGGCTGTCGTTTCTTCGACGAATATTGATGAATCAATGTTCATCGATGTTACGAACATCTAACTTGTAAAAAAGGAGGTCAATTAGACCTCCTTTTTTGTACCCAACGCTTTAACTGTTCCCAAACAAAAATCCCCCTGTATTCGGGGGGATTTATTAGCGCTTATTTGAAAGCGCTCAATACATAGCAATACTAAGGAGAGATTAGGTTGCTGTATTTGGATCGAGAGGACTAATGTAGCCTTTTGGTTTTAGAGCCAACACATCGCAATTTATTTTATCAATTACGTGCTCCGCTGTATTACCAATAAAGACAGCAGAAAGCCCAGTTCGCCCTGTAGTACCTAAAATAACCATTGCAGCATTCAAGCGCTCTGCAGCTGCCGGAATGACATCTTCAGGTAAACCTTGCTCAACTATCGTTTGTTCTTCATCAAGACCATGTTTTTGGCGTAGTGCTTTCATAGCCGTTAAATGATGACCTCGCACTGCATCGGTATAAGTCGTTGGGTCAAATTCAGGAAGTTCAATCGTAATGTTCGCCGGTGTAACGGGGTAGGCGTTAACAAGATATGGCTTGGCCTCAAGCCGAGTGGTGATTTCTTTTAATCGCTCGACCATCGTATCGTTGAGATCAATATGAGTCGGGTTTTCTGAGCCCACATGTACTGAGGCAAGGATACTTGCTTGTTCCGGCCAATCTGCATTTTTAATCAGAAGTACTGGGATAGGGCATTTACGTAACAAGTGCCAATCGGTCGGAGTGAAAATCACAGATTCTAACACGTCGTGCTTACGTGTGCCTTTGATGACTAGGTCATGATTGCCTGCGTAGACTTCAGCAATAATCGCCTCATAAGGACGGTTGTGCCAGACAACACAAACATCAAAGTCGAAGCCATCGTTTAGGTATGGTTGAGCAATTTTACGCATCCACTGCTCACGCTGATGAATGACACCTCGACGCATAGCATCTCTTTCATCCACTGATAGCATTGACGTCATGTCATACGAGAAATCGTAAATGGATAAAAAGAAAGTGATTCGGCTCCTAGATACACTTTTCTGAGCTAATTGAACAGCTCTTGCAAGTGCGGGCTGCTCATCATTATTGATGTCAGCTACAACAAGGATCTTACTGTATATACTCATAACTAAGCCCACTTCTATTGCAAAACCAGATACTGAATGTAAATTAAATCAGTATTTTGGAGTACTCACCGTACATTTTTACTGTAGCTTAGTTTGGAGAACTTTTTGAGGACTTTCGAAAGGAATTTATGAGAAATATGATGTAGCTCATTTTCGAGCTACATCAATAATTAGCGTGTATTATTCTTTAGTTACACCAGCAAGTTCCATCAATGCATCGTGGTCTAAGATAGTGATATATTTACCTTTTACGCTTAGGATCTCAGATTTCTGGAAACGACCTAACAAACGACTGATCGTTTCGACTGTAAGACCAAGGTAGTTGCCAATATCACCACGAGTCATAGTTAAACGAAACTCTCTAGGGCTGAAGCCACGCTGAGAAAAACGCGTTGATAGGTTGTAAAGGAAAGCAGCTAGTCGCTCTTCTGCATTCTTTTTAGAAAGAAGCAAAATCATTTCCTGATCACCTTTAATTTCGTTACTCATCAAACGCATGATTTGCTGGCGAAGCTTAGGCATCTTACCCGATAGATCGTCTAAAATTTCGTATGGGATTTCACATACCATCGACGTTTCGAGTGCTTGAGCAAAGCTAGGGTGGGAGTCACCAGTGATAGCATCGAAACCGACTAAGTCTCCAGCTAAGTGAAACGCTGTGATTTGCTCATCACCTTGCTCTGTGATCGTATAGCTCTTGATGGTACCAGAGCGGATAGCGTATAGCGATTTTAGCTCATCACCGGCCTTAAAAAGCTCTTGTCCTTTTTGAATAGGCTTCTTACGTTCGATGATTTGGTCAAGCTGGTCAAGTTCTGCCTCATTTAGAGTGAACGGGATACACAGTTGACTAATGCTACAATCTTGGCAATGAATGGCGCAACCGCCTGATTGGATACGCTTTGTTGCAGGTTTTTCAGAAATCATAACAACCTTTCACTATTTGATATACATCAATATTTTAGCATCGCTTAATCCTAAAGGGTAGCAAAAATGTCACCTCAATAGAGTTTAACGTTATATGAAACCGAGTAATGCTAAGGCTCCTACGGCGGTATACGTACCATAGCCAATAAGGATTAATGCTGAAATATTTCTAAATATTAATGATTTTTGTAATTTCTGAAAATGATTGGCACCGTATCCAATAATAAGCATTGCAGGTAGCGTTCCGAGCCCAAACGCAAGCATAATTAGGCCGCCGTTCATCGCACTACCAGAAACCGCCGACCAAGTAAGCGCTGAATAAACTAAACCACATGGTAACCAACCCCAAATAAAGCCAAATGGCAACGCGTGAAGAGGATGCTTTAATGGCAACAAACTCTTCCCTGCTGGCGAGATAAAGCGCCAGAGATACTGCCCTAGCTTTTCTATTAAAAGTAAGCCTTGCCACCATTTAGCAATATACAGCGCGACCAGAATCATGAATAACGCAGCAATCAGCCTTAACCAAGCAAGAGAATGCGTTAACCCACTAAGCTCAGATAAACCTGATATAGCACCACCCACTAATGCTCCTATTAAGGTATAACTGATCAATCGTCCGAGGTTGTAGAAGAGGGGGATAAGAGGGGTAGTTTTATTTTTAGCAGAAGAGCCCATGGCAAGCAGAGACGCGATACCACCACACATACCCATACAATGACCGGCTCCTACTAAGCCGATCATCAACGCACCGATAAAATCAGGAGTCATAAAGGTCGCTACTTTTTATCACTATTAGATTGGTCTTCTTCGTCGAGAAGAATGTTGTGCCCTTGCCGTTCAAGATCTTCAAACTGATCGCTTCTTACCGCCCAAAGAAAAACGGCGACAGCAACACAAACGAGAACGATAGCGATGGGAATCAATATATAAAGACTTTCCATGTTTGCTTTCTCTACTTATTTCTCTTTGAGCAGGCGCAAAGAGTTAGATACAACGATAATTGAGCTTGCAGACATGCCAACTACTGCAATGTAGGGAGCCACTAAACCTGCGACCGCCAAAGGCAAAATTAACAGGTTGTAACCCAAAGACCAAGCCAAGTTTTCTCGAATAATCTTTCTTGTACGCAGTGCAAGCAAACGTGCTTCTAGTAGCTTTTCGAGATTATCCCCAAGTAACGTCATATCTGCAGAAGCTTTAGCGACATCTGTACCACCGCCCATTGCGACAGAAAGGTGAGCTCCGGCGAGAGTCGGCGCGTCATTGATTCCATCACCAACCATCATAGTGATACTGTTTTCGTCCAAGCTCTTAAGGTATGCAAGCTTATCTTCTGGCTTTGCTGACGCGACGATGTGATCGATACCAATTTCATTCGCCACTGGTTGGGCGTTTGAGAGAGAATCACCAGTTAGCAGGGTTGTCTTAATTCCAGCGTCAGCAAAACGTTGAATAAAGGCTTTGCTTTCTTTTCGGATAGGGTCGCGGTAGTAAAAGCTAGCGACATGCTTGCCATCAACCGACAGATAGACCGCCTGGCTTTCACCACTTTCTTTGCCTTGAACAAAAGCAGCACTACCTATCTTAACGATTTTGCCATTCCACATACCCTCAATCCCTGAACCAATCACGTTTTGCACGTCAGACACGATAAAGTCATCATTGGTGTAAGTTGCAAAAGAACGAGCGATAGGGTGGTTTGCATGAGCCTCTAAAGCTGCAGCTAGTGATAGACAATCTTTCTGTGGGAGATCACTAAGTACCTTTGTTTCACAGACCTCAATATCACCTTTCGTTAGAGTGCCTGTTTTATCTACAACTAAGTGGTTGATCTTACATAGTGTCTCAAACACATGGCCTTTACGAAGCAAAATGCCAAAATTACCCATTCTAGAGGTAGCACAAGTGAGAGCGGTCGGAGTGGCCAGAGATAGCGCACATGGGCATGTAGCAACTAACACAGACAGCATGATCCAAAACGCATCATCTGGTTTTGTTTGATGCCAGTAAAACCAAGTACCAGCAGAGATAATAAGAATCACACCAACAAAGTAACGGGCGACAATGTCTGCAATTTCCGCAATTTTAGGTTTGGAGTGTTGAGCTTCATCTTGTAAACGCACGATGTTAGAAATCATTGAATCGGCCTTTGAGCTTACTACCTCAAGTTCAAATGATTCGTCTCCGTTTAGCGTTCCCGCATAAACAATATCGCCTTCTCGTTTCACAACGTGCACTGACTCACCCGTTAGCATGGATTCATCAATATGAATACGGCCTGAAATAACTTTACCGTCAGCGGGGATATGTTCACCAGGTAGAACGCGAATACGATCGCCAACTTTTAGCGTCTTCACGGGTATCTGATCACCGTCCAGCGTTGTAGCAATTGCCGGAATCAACTTAAGAAGGTTACCACTCGCTGCAGCAGCTTTGCGACGAGCGCGCATCTCTAAGAATCGACCTACTAACAAAAAGAAGGTAAACATCGAGATAGATTCAAAGAAGACTTCGCCTTGTTCAGTTACTGTTGCAACTAAACTTGCAACATAGGCAAAGATCAACGCGATAGAAACCGGGACATCCATACCAAGGGTTCGGCCTTTGATACTGCGCCATGCGTTTAAGTAAAATGGAAGAGCGGAATAAAGCAAAACAGGAGTAGCAAAAATCAAACTTACCCAACGAAAGTAACTTTTAAACTCTGGCTCTAAATCACCAAAGACTTCGAGATACAGTGCAACGGCGAGCATCATGACCTGCATGGTTGCTAAACCTGCAATACCTAGCCGATATAGATATTGCTTCATCATTCGATGGTAAGAGGCTTCTTGCTTATCTGCTTCAAAAGGTGCAGCTTTGTAACCAAGTTTATGAATAACGGAAAGGAGCTCGCTTAACCGTACCTGAGTTTTATCCCAGGCTAGTAACGCTCGATTGGTGGTTGTATTAACACGAATAGATACCAACCCGGCTGTATTGGAAACTTGCTTTTCGATTAACCACGCACAAGCAGCACATGAAACGCCTTCTAAAGAAAGGGTTACTTCAGAAACATTTTCGCGATTTCGTACGAATTCAGATTGTACATCCGCATTGTCATAATGAATTAAAGCTTGGAGTTGCTCTGGTACTAGATCTGCCTTTTCTGCAGGCGCAGTGCGGTATTGGTAATATGAGACAAGACCACTATCGACAATAGTCTGCGCCACAGTTTCGCAGCCCGGACAACACATGTCGCGAATTTCACCCAATATTTCTACTTTGAAATCCGTGTTGGCTGGTACATCTTCACCGCAGTGATAACAGGATTTACACATATGCTTACTTCATTAACGGTGTTGAAGAGGCAGGAAACTCCACTTTACCTTGGATCATCCATTGCTTGTCGTGTGGTTGTAGTTCAACAAACCATGGTCCTTGAATAGATTCCTCAGCTTTTAGTCGGTAATTACCAGATGCATCCGCTGTTACAAGCTTTGTGAAGTCACGATCAGGAAGAGTACGATGAGTGAAAGTGGCCGTTAGAGCAGGGTAATGAGGTAGCTTCCCTTTAGCGAAAACAATCACAACATTGTTATTTTCAGAGGAAATCTCAGCGTTAAGACCTAGGCCACGAGCGACATTCATTTTACTAATGTCGATATTAATGCCTTTGCCTTTTTTATAGTAATCCTCGGCGACTAAAGAAACAGAGTTGTTCGAGAAAACGACCACAGTAATCACAGTCCAAACTACGACAGTAAGAGGAAGGATGATTAGGAACCACGGCCAAAATTGTTTATACCAAGGCTTTACCATAAAAAAGTTCTCAACAGCTAAATGAAAAAATGTAAGGCGTTAAATTTAAAGGAAAGACAGCCCCTATGAAAGGGGCTGTTATTGCTATGTTACGTAATATCTCAGTTACTTACTCTCTGAGTTACTTAAACTCCAGACATATGAGGCAACGAGCTGAACTTTATCTTCACCCAAAATGTCTTTCCACGCAGGCATTACGCCTGAGCGTCCGTTCATTACGGTTTCTGTTACAGCTGCACGAGAGTCACCAAATAACCAGTCTTGGTCTGTAAGGTCAGGCGCACCGACTGCAGGGTTACCCTTACCATCGGTACCATGACAAGCTGCACACACTACGAAGCGTGCTTTACCTGCCGTGGCTTCACGAGCATTTACTTTACGACCAGATAGACTAAGTGTGTAACTTACAACTTCTTGAACACCTTGCTCACCAAGGGCATCTTTCCATGCTGGCATTTGACCAATACGGCCGTGCATGATG
This sequence comes from Vibrio sp. 2033, assembly GCF_033339735.1. Taxonomy (NCBI): domain Bacteria; kingdom Pseudomonadati; phylum Pseudomonadota; class Gammaproteobacteria; order Vibrionales; family Vibrionaceae; genus Vibrio; species Vibrio sp. 2033. The sequence goes on along the minus strand of NZ_JAWOVC010000001.1, from coordinate 81,755 downwards.
GTTGTAACGATCGCTGCTGGCTCGCCACCATATAGCCATGCATCATCAGTCAGGTTAGGGAAGCCTTTCTGACCACGTGCATCAGAGCCATGGCATTGAGAACAGTTTTGCAAAAACAAACGCTGACCAACTTTTAATGCTTCAGGATCTTGCGCAATTTCAGGAATTGGGCGTAGACCACTGTCATTGTGCGCAAGTTTACGGAATGCTTCGCCGAAGTAAGCGTCGGCATCATCCAGTTCTTTTGCATATTGGTTTAGTTGCTTGTTCTCTTGTGCTGCAGCGATGGCTTCTTTTGACTCTTCTAGTGAGCGAACGGTTTGAGCCGAACTCTGCCAGTTTAAAAAGCCCTTGAAGCTACCTAGACCTGGGAATAGGGCAAGGTAAACTGCTGCGAACACAAATGTGCTTACAAACAGGTAAGTCCACCACTTTGGTAGAGGGTTGTTTAGCTCGCGAATACCATCGTACTCGTGGCCCATGTCTTCCCCTTCCTCGACGCCCATTTTATCTTTAGCGCACCAAGTCAGGAGAATCGCACAGCCTACTAGCGTACCGACAGTAATCACGATAATCCAGAGACTCCAGAATGTAGTCATTACTTCTTCACTCCTTGGTTATTAGGGGTCTTTTGTTCTTCGTCAGCAAACACCAAGTTGGCATCTTCTTCAAAGCGTGCTTTACGCTTTTTACTAAATGCCCACCATACGATGCCAATAAAACTAGCGAAGAGTACAACGGTATAAATACTATGAATTGTACCGAAATCCATATGATCCCCTTACTTCATTGCATGACCAAGAGACTGAAGGTAAGCGATGATTGCATCCATCTCTGTTTTACCTTCTACTTCTTTAGCCGAATTCGCGATCTCTTCATCAGTGTATGGAACGCCGAACTGATCACGAAATAGCTCAAGTTTCTTCTGAGTTAGCTTACCGTCTAAAACGTTTTCAGCTAGCCACGGGAAACCTGGCATGTTTGACTCAGGAACAAGCTCACGAGGATCTAACAGGTGAACACGGTGCCATTCGTCAGAATAACGACCACCAACACGAGCTAAATCCGGGCCTGTACGCTTAGAGCCCCAAAGGAATGGGTGTTCCCAAACACTCTCACCAGCAACAGAGTAGTGACCGTAACGTTCAGTCTCTGAGCGGAAAGGACGAACCATCTGGCTGTGACAGACGTTACAACCTTCACGGATGTAGATATCACGGCCTTCCATCTCCAAAGGAGTGTAAGCGCGCAGATTTTCTACAGGTTCAGTCGTTTGCTTTTGGAAAATCAGAGGAGTGATCTCTACAAGAGCACCCCAACTGATAGCAAACACGATAAAAATAGCCAACAAACCGACATTACGTTCTAAGATTTCATGGCGATTATTAGAATTATTACTCATTCTTAAATCTCCTTATGCCGGATGTGGGATAGCTTTTAGGCTTTCTTTAGGTGCACTTACCGTTTTGTACGTGTTGTATGCCATTAGGAACATACCAGATAGGAAGATAAATCCGCCTAGGAAACGTACAAAGTAGAACGGATAAGACGCTTCTACAGATTCAACAAAACTGTAAGTTAGCGTACCGTCAGAGTTAACCGCGCGCCACATAAGACCTTGCATTACACCAGAGATCCACATCGCAACGATGTAAAGAACGGTACCGATTGTTGCTAGCCAGAAATGCACATTAACTAGACCAACAGAGTACATACGCTCTTGGCCAAATAGGCGAGGTACCAAGTGATATACAGAGCCGATAGAAACCATCGCAACCCAACCTAACGCACCAGAGTGAACGTGACCAATGGTCCAGTCTGTGTAGTGAGAAAGTGCGTTAACCGTCTTAATCGACATCATCGGGCCTTCAAAGGTAGACATACCGTAGAACGACAGTGAAACGATTAGGAAACGTAGGATAGGGTCATAACGAAGCTTATGCCATGCACCAGATAACGTCATAATACCGTTGATCATACCACCCCAAGAAGGAGCAAATAGAACCAGCGACATAACCATACCTAGAGACTGAGTCCAGTCTGGTAGCGCTGTATAATGAAGGTGGTGAGGGCCTGCCCAAATATATAGAGAAATAAGTGCCCAGAAGTGAACGATAGATAGACGGTAAGAATAAACAGGACGTTCAGCTTGTTTAGGAACGAAGTAGTACATCATACCTAGGAAACCAGCGGTCAGTAGGAAACCTACCGCATTGTGTCCATACCACCACTGAACCATCGCATCCACTGCGCCCGAGTAAATCGAGTAAGATTTACCAAGTGACACAGGAATAGCCATGCTGTTCACGATGTGAAGTACTGCTACTGTGATAATAAAGGCACCGAAGAACCAGTTTGCCACATAAATATGTGACGTGTTTCGCTTCACTAGTGTGCCGAAGAACACCACCGCATATGATACCCATACTAGCGCAATTGCGATATCAATAGGCCATTCTAGCTCAGCATACTCTTTACCCGATGTTAAACCGAGAGGCAAAGTAATGGCTGCTGCCAGGATGATTGCTTGCCAACCCCAAAAGGTGAAGGCAACGAGTGGGCCACCAAAAAGACGTGTTTGACATGTGCGCTGTACAACATAATAAGACGTTGCGAACAGAGCACTGGTACCAAACGCAAAAATTACCGCATTAGTATGCAGTGGACGTAAGCGACTGTACGTCAACCACGGCGTATCAAAGTTTAGCTGTGGCCAAACTAATTGAGCGGCAATCAAAACACCAACAGCCATACCAACTATGCCCCATAAAATGGTCACAAGGGTAAATTGGCGAACGACTGTATAGTTGTAGTTTTGTTCAAGCTGCTTTACTTGGCTCATTTGCATGCTTCCAATTTCTAATTAACTACACTTTTACTTCCAACACGACTTGCGTCGTAACACCACCCAAGTAAACTCTAGAATTCAAGTGTTATCATCACCTTATTTCCATTGCTGACTTTAATAAAAAGTGGCATTTTCAGCGTGACACTATACTTGAATTAACAATTCAATGACAGGGTAGTAACCTTACTGGACCTCTGGAAATCATTTTTTATTTAAAAAGTTTGAAGTTTGTAACAAGGATATTAGTAATTATGCCTGCACAAAAGTTAACAAAGGCGCGACTTGCACAAATCTTAATCATGCTCAGTGTTTTAATAGGCGCATTTTTCTGGCGTACCTTTACACACGAGAGTGTTAATAGCGTTGACTGTTCACAAAAAGAACGATGCGATGTAACAATTGAAGGAGAAATAATCACGATTAATCGTGACTCAATGGGAATTTCGCTCGAAACGACAGAAAGTAGCACTCTAAAAATTGATCTAAATCAATCTGGTAATTTTATCAATCTCAACGAAAAGCATAAGTCAGTAGAATGGGACATCATGCCTGAATCGAAAAAAATCACCTTTAAAAAAGGTGAAAACATTGTTGTAGTTCAATTATAAATACGATCTATCACGAGATAATCGTAACTTATTAATGAAATTAACACCTTCTTACCTAGAGAAAATTGGTTGGAATGGTATAACAGCAGAGTGATATCCAATTATAAAATCGTATGCATTGCCAATCAGTTTTTACTCATATTAAAGATGAAGACTCAGCGATAAAAACGCTCAGGTCCGAATTGACACAACAGAACTTGTCTTACGTGATGTGTTACTACACGGAAGAATACAATTTCGAGTTGATTCGAGAAGCGTTTCTTGCGCATTTTCCTGGTGTGCCTTTTCATGGCGCCAGTTCATGTCAAGCCGTAATGACAGATCAGGGCTTTCATACAGGACCAGTAATTGCGGCACTTGCTGTTTATGATACAGGTCCTCATGCTTATGGTACTGGTATTTCTAATCACAACTCAGGTGACAGCGTCACCAAGGCTTTGGATATGGCCCTTGAGAACGCAAACCGTGTAGGAGAGGTACCAAACTTAATTCTACTTCATGCTACACCAGGGCAAGAGGAATCAATCATTGCGTCTATAGATGAAAGATTTGGAACTCTAATTCCAATTATTGGTGGTTCGGCCGCTGATAATAACATCGCTGGGAAATGGTCTGTGATAACCGCCCAAGGCTCTCAAACTTCAGGTTTAAGCTTAACTCTCTTTTACTCCTCTCAACCTGTTGATATCGCTTTTAGCGCTGGGCATACACCAACTAATATCAAAGGTGTTGCAACCAAGACCAACGATAGATGCTTACTTGAAATTGATAATGAACCTGCGCTCAATGTTTATAGAAGGTGGACAAATCACCAGGATAACCAAGTAGGTAAAGATAATATGCTGTTTACAAACTCGAGTGCTTATCCATTAGGGCGGATCGCAGGTCATCTCTATGATCGCCCATATTACAAGTTATCCCATCCGATCCGTGAGACGCCAGATGGTGGAATCGAGTTGTTTACACGAATAGAAGAGGGTGACGAGCTCACATTAATGAAAGGAAGTCGTGAGCATCTCGTTGCGCGCGCTGCAAAAGTCGTCAATGCCGCTTTTAACCAAAAATTAGAAGAGTCTCGAAAAATTGGAGTGATAAATATCTTTTGCGCAGGTCCCATGTTGCACTTAATGCAAGACATGAATAGCGTTTGTGAACAAATTAACCAAGAACTAGAACATTTGCCTTTTATTTGCCCTTTTACTTTCGGCGAGCAAGGTAGATTTATTGGTGGTGAGAATGGACATGGAAACCTGATGATTTCATCGGCTATATTCCATAAACCTTATGAAAGATAAATACTTAGACATATATCAACAGGAAGCGCTTCAAGAAGCGTTAGTTGAGCTAAAGCAGGCTAGACAAAGAGAACGACTACTCGCTGATGAAAACAAGGCCATTCTTTCCGCGATATCTGCGATGAGTGAGGCAAAGAATCGGCATGAGATATTTACGGGATTAAACAATGTCCTCAAAAAGTACATCAACTTCGATGATTTTATTGTACTGACTCGTGATGGTGAACGATATCCCTTCAAGACATTGATATCAACTAATAGCGTATTTGATAATGTATCCTGGTTACACGGTAACACCTATCAAAGAGCTCTCAATGGTGAATGCATTCTACTGTTCGAGCCAGATAAACTCGCTGAGTTTGTTAACTTAAACAGCTTTATAAAAAGCCATGTAAACTCGGTCGTTTTAACTGGTATACGTTCAGAAGTAACGCAAACCGTAATCCTACTTATTGGAGCTCAGAAAGGGCACTTTAGCATAGAGAATAAGGAAACCTTGAGGCGGTTTCGTCCCTTAATTGAAAGGGCGGTCATTGATATCGAGACCAAAGAGAAGTTACAACGTATCGTTGAAGTAAGAACAACTCAGCTCGCTAAAGCAAGAGAAGAAGCAGAGCTTGCGAACCGGTCTAAGTCGGAGTTCTTAGCGATGATGAGTCATGAAATAAGAACCCCTTTAAATTCCGTTCTTGGAATGCTAGATATACTGAAGCAATCAACCTTGTCAGAAGAACAAATTGATGCTTTGAGCCAAATGGAGTGCTCTGCAGAGTTACTTCTCGCGATAATCAGTGACATTCTTGATCTTTCTAAAATTGAGTCAGGTCGCTTTCAGCTCAATGAACAATGGATTAACTTAAGAGACACTGTCACTTTTGTTATTTCTCAGCAAAAACAAATAGCTAAGAAGAAAAATCTTAAATTCAAGCTCAACTGTACTGTCACTAATGACAAACAATTTTGGATTGACTCCACGCGGTTATCTCAAATTCTGTTTAATCTAATAGGGAATGCAATAAAGTTTACAGACGAAGGTGAAGTAAAAGTTTCTGTATCTGAGCAAGATGCTGAACTTGTGATCTCAATATCTGACACTGGAATTGGTATATCTAAAGCAAAGCAAGAGCACTTGTTTACGGCATTTCATCAAGGAGACCGTTCCATCACGAGACGCTTCGGTGGTACAGGACTGGGGCTCGCAATAACCAAGCATTTAGTTGAAATGATGCGTGGCAAGATTGCCGTTAAAAGTGATGAGCATGTTGGTTCAACCTTTACGATTTCGATTCCAGTTTTGACTCGTTGCAATCAAAATCGTCCAGTTAGAATCGAAACCAATCAACCGACAAAAGCAATGGAACTTCTCGTCGTAGAAGATACCGAGTCGAATCAGTTCGTAATAAAGCTTATCTTAAATAAGCTTGGCCATAATGTTCATATCGCAAGCCATGGAGCAGAGGCATTAACATTTTTAGAAGAGAATGAGGATTTAATCGATTTGATTCTCATGGATGTCTCGATGCCAGTGATGGATGGAATTACCGCAACAAGACTTATTCGAGATAAAGGCCTCAAGACTCCAATTATAGCGTTAACTGCACATGCGCTAGAAAGCGATAGAGATAAATGCCTGGATGCCGGGATGGACGGATTCATTTCCAAGCCAGTTAGAAGACAAGATATCTTTGAAGCTATACAGTCATTTCAATAACTAAAAAGGCGTTAATATAGATCTTAACAATCGATAGATTATTAAGATCTATATTAAGTATTTTATGGTAAATAACTATTATGTTTAATACTAACGCCCTTAAATTTAAAATCTGCAAGGGAATAGGAGCATACTCAGACAACATTTAGCGTACGGCGATATACAATTTAACATAACACATATAATGCGCACTGTAATAGTGGTTCCTGTGGACTTGCAATCACTAAAGCCAATCCGGTACAAACCATTGAAATGCTTGATAATCCAAGTCCGTTATACTTTTTTGCAATGCTTTCCCACATGCTTTTTATCGCTGGATTTTCATTGCGATCAGCGTGACATCCTAGTAACGCGATCTCAGGGTCTATACCTGCGCCGTGTGCGAGAAAAACTGCTTCTTCATCAGTAAGTTGCCTAACACCTTTGCGAATTTTACTAATCTTCGGCGGGTCTAGATTCAAATCGTGCGCAACCTGCTTATCTTGTACGTAGTTTTTCGCCTTTTTGTAGGCGTTAATTAGTTCAGCTGTGTACATAAGAACCTCCATTTCTTCTCATTGTAGCCACAAAGTTGCCATAAATCGCATCTTGCAGTTGCCATTCTTCGCAACTAGGATTGCCATAAATCGCAATTAAGACCGCCTAGCTCTGGGCGTTTGCCCTTGACGCTTTCGCGCTTGGCTTTGGCGGTCGCTCTCACAACTAGTCAAGGTGTTGCTATGAAAAAACTTCCTACTGAAAATGCGATCATTATCGATACAGAAACTACTGGCTTAGGAGCTGACGCAGAAATTGTTGAGTTCACTGCTATCTGTGCTAATTCTGGCAAAGTTATCGTTAATGAACTTGTTAAACCAACGTGTTCGATTCCTGCTGAAGCTACAGCTATTCATGGCATCACCAATGAAGACGTTAAAGACGCGCCCGACTTTCATCTGATGTTCTCTAACCGTTTTCTTCCACTTCTTAACGGTCGTCCCATTATCATCTACAACTCAGATTTTGATACACGCTTAATTATCCAGTCTTTGGATAAGCACTGTAACGCCGCTTACGTTCAATCCGTTCACGATTTGTTTTTCAAGTTCTGTGTTCCTCAGTGCGCAATGCTTTGGTACGCAGAGTTTTACGGTGTTTGGAATGAATATCATGAGGACTACAAGTGGCAATCTCTTACTAATGCCTGCGCCCAACAGCATGTTGATGTGTCCGACTTAATCGCACACCGAGCCCTGGCCGATTGTGAAATGACTCGTCGATTGATTCATGCCGTTAACTCAAAGATTGAATACCAAAACAATCAAAAGTGTGACCGCGTCACGGATTTTAAGGCGTAACCGATGCGTGAACTTGTTATTGATTTGGCATCAGGCAAACAAGAATGGATTGATTTTGTTCCTGTCCATTCTTGGGCTTCATGTGAGCACATTCCTGACAACTTATTCGACCATCGTTTTGAGTACGTCGACCACAGATTCACAACGCCTGAGGATTTCATTCCGTCGGCTGTGAAATCGGCAATGAGTACGTCAATCTACTCACACGACCTGTCAGATTTTATTGAGCGCCCTACTTCTAACCCTTGTTTGGACTTGCCGAAATCATTACACCGTAACGGCGACTTCGCTCGACACATGACACGCGCTTACACCGACATTCTGAAAACACGCAACGCTCTGGAAGCCGTTCGCGCAGTTAACGACGCTCACGACCGTTTGACTGAGCACAGCTACAGCTACGCGATGTCAGATGAGCAAATTACCAATCTAGCCAAGCGCAAATCACGCGACTTTTCTCGCGTGTTAAGTGCGATTCCGCTTGAAGAATCACAAGCACGTTTTGATAAAGCGGTTCAGCTTCTTGATTCATTAGGCTTGGCATTCTCACCTGAGCAAATTCAATACGCAGAAAACAACTGTGAACTTTTCGCATTGGTGAACCGTGCTCTTGATGAGCATTGGCTTGTTCGTCAACTGCGCCGTAAATGTGCTTACGAGGTTGAATGTGTTGCGCGTGATTTAGCACTTGTTCAACGCCGTAAGCAAGTTTACTGCTCGGATTTTTCTCTAAACCGTCAACGTGATCGCAATACGTCTAACCGTATCGCGCTAGAAAACACGATTGCTTACGATGAGGCTGACCCGTCTAACTACTTCACACTCAGTGAGTTATCGGCTAAGTCGGTTTCTAACGCTGAGATTCGCCGCGCTGAAATGTTTGTTCGTCTGCGTGGCTTTGAGGAAATCGCTCAAGAATCGAATCACGATGCGGTGTTCTTCACGGTAACAGCTCCGTCTCGTTTTCACTCTGTATCTAAGGGTGACATCAACCCTAAATGGCTTGAGGCTGGCAAGCCTGATGCGAAAGCGGCTCACGCTTACCTCATGGGCGTTTGGGCGAATCTTCGTAAGTCGATTGATAAAAGCAAAATCAAGGTTTACGGGATGCGTATCGTTGAACCTCACCAAGACGGCACACCGCATCACCACTTGTTGCTGTTCATGGAAAAATCCGCACGCAAATTTGTGACGTCTGAGTTTCGTCGTCTTGCTATGGCTGACTCGCCAGACGAAAAAGGCGCAAAGAAAGCCCGTTTCAAAGCGGAGGTTATCGACTGGTCGCAAGGTTCAGCCGTTGGCTATGTCGCTAAATACCTGAGCAAAAACATCGACGGTCAACACATTGATTCAGACAAAGGTTCGTCTTTGTCTGGCTCGGATGCGGCGGAACGTGTCATAACTTGGGCGCGTGTGAATCAAATTCGTCAATTTCAATTTATTGGTGGTCCATCTGTCACGGTATGGCGTGAGCTTCGTCGTCTTCGTGATGAATTCAAAGAGGACGATGCTTTGTTTACAGATTTATCTCAAGACGAACACTTTCTATTAGAAAAGGTTCGCCGCTCTGCTGATGAGGGCGACTGGAAAGCGTTTTGTTACGCAATGGGCGGTGTGTTCGTTAAGCGCAAAGACCAACCAGTAAAAGCGGAATATTCCGTTTCAACCTCTATCGAAAAACTGATTGCTTCGGGCGGTGAATACTCATCGACCCGCTACGGTGATATGGCTCAAGCGCGTTTGAATGGCTTGATGTTCCATAAGATTTTTATCGCGACTCGCTTCCGTACTTGGAAGACCGAGAACAAACAACAATTCATCCGTGCTCAACAAGGGATCATGTCTAACGTGGTCGATTACTTCGACGCGCTAGAACGTGAAAAAGAGTACGAGCGTATGTATGACGACCTTTACGAGCAATACGAAAAACACCTAGCGCTCTATGACGAAATGGAAGCGCTGTTGCTCACCGACCCTCAGGAAATTAATGCGTCGTGTTGGGTGGGCGCAGCCCCGCCCGACATGATGCATTAATTTCCCTTGGACTTGTGTCAATAACTGTCATTTCAATTTTCAACTAACCAACAACGTAAAAATAAGGGCAAAACACTATGAGAATGGAAGGTTTAATTCTAGATGTTTCGGACATCGTTCAAGAAACCAAAACAGACCGTAATGGCGAACAAAAGCAAAACGGCAAGCTGCGTCTCATCACGACCAATCCAACAGACACCATTGAAGTGCGTGTGTCTCCTGAGCTTTGGGAAAACGGCAAGGCTGGCGAACTGCTCAAGCGCTGCGTGGGTAATCGCATGATGTTTGATGTGGAACACAAAAAATTCAGCTTTGGTAACGATGAGGGTAAACACGTCTCTATCGACGGTTTCCACCTCTACGCCCTACCTCAACTTAATGAAAAGTAAGGGCTAAATCATGACCGAGACGCAATTTGCAGAGCTAATGGCTCGACTCGATAACTTTCAGTTAATGGTGTTCTTAGGCATTTGCTTCTTGTTAGTTGCGCTCGGTTGGATGGTCGGAGGGCAAAGATAAATGCTGTCAATAGAGTTTATGCTCGGCTGTTTTGGGGCAGCATTTATCCTTGGCTTCTCGATTGGTTTCCACATTCTTGGATTCAAGAAAGCGGCTGAGGTTTCAACTTCTTCATAAACAAAACATAGGAAATAAGACTATGGAAAAGCAAAGCAAAGTACGCGCAGCAATGGCTAAGTCTGGCGCAGTAGTAACAACAAAACGTGCGACATTTGGTGGTGCACTTCTTATGGCGGCATCTGGTGCACATGCAGCATTGCCAGATCAGGCAGCGCAAGCATTCGCTGATTTAAGCACGTTTGTTACTGACATGCTTGCCTCTACTTGGACAATCGCTGTTCCACTAACGGTTGGTTTCATCGGCATCAAGCTATTCAAGAAAGGTGCAAACAAAGCAACGTAATTCTAACGACTGCTTTATACACCCATTGGTCAACGCCTCCGAATGGGGGCGTTATTTTTCACGAGGAATATTTACAAATGAACATTAAACAAAGCATAGCGTCACTGATTATTTTACTGGGTGTTTTGTTTAGTGCTTTTAATGTAAGCGCCGCTCAACCTACTTACAGCGCTAGCGATGTTGCCGCTTATCCTAACTGTAACTTGTCCTTGGGTAAAAGGGTTAACCCTTACTCGTATGTTTCTTGTTATGAAAATAAGTTTGTTAACTACAAAGACTTCTATACGACATCATGCTCTATAGAGAGTAGTAAATTCGCTTTGATGATTATTTGTAACACAACCAGTCCCAGTTACCCGAGATATCACGCTGCAACGTTTCTTCATCGTACCGCTAAGTGTCCAGCAGATCATGAAAGAGTAGAAGATGGTGACGGTTACACCTGTGAGCCTATCGTTCCTGCATGTGAGTTTGGTGAAAACCCTGACGGCACTTGTATGGATGCCTGTCAGTTCAAGCTATCCATTGATGACAAACAATCACTTCACTGGTCGGCTTATGTTTATGGTGAGCAAGTGACGGGGGCATGTTATGGCGATTTTGGCGCAACCCGTTGTGAGCTTGAGCGTATTCCAAATGACACTACGCTTTGTACCGATGTCGACTCCGGTGAGTTCACTCAAAACACGCGATGTCACGGTAAGTTTCAATTCACTGGTAATCAGTGTGATGGTGGTACGCTGTTTTGGGGTAAAGATGGTCCTGACACCCCTATTATTCCCGATGATCCAATTCACGACCCTGACGACCCAACGGGCGACATCGAAGACCCTAGCGTATTGCCTGACGGCTCAACCAATACGGTTAACCCACCCGATACTGACGCGGAGCCAGAAGTCGAAGACCCTGACACGGATGAATCAACCGATAAAGGCGTTGTCAGTGCGATCAAAGGGCTTAATTCGGATGTGAACAAAGCACTCAACGCGCTAAATGTCGACCTCAATCAATCGAGCGCTGATATTCAAAACCAAATCATTGCGCTTAATGCGTCGATGGTGACTAACACCCAAGCGATTCAAAAGCAGCAAATCAACGACAACAAGATTTACGAAAACACTAAGGCGCTGATTCAGCAAGCTAACGGTGACATCACGACGGCGGTCAATCGAAACACCAATTCTGTCGGTGAGGTGGTTAAGGGACTCGATGATCTGCAAACCACTAACGCTGATGGATTTGCGGAGTTATCGGACAAGCTCGACGACCTCAAGCCTTGTGAGCCTACCGAGGAAAACAACTATTGTGAAAACCCTCATGGTTTAGGTTCGGATTATGTCGGTGATGTACTGACTCAAGCGGATAAAGCCGTGTCCGGTGCGATGAATTCCTATGAAAAGACCGTGACCGATGCGGCAAACGATTTGATTGAGAAGAATCTGACGGCGGAGTCTGAGGGGCATATTAATGCTATATCGGATTCGTTTTTGAGTGTGTTACCTAAGCCTACACCCTGCATGAATCTATCCTTGCCTACGCTTGGCGGTGGTCGCGCTTCTATCTCTTGTGAGTTTTCGCAGAAACTCAAAATGATCATCTCAATTCTGATTTACATCTACACGATTAAGACGCTTGTTGAAATCCTGCTGACTGAGGTCACGCCTGTACCAAGTAACAAGCCAGGTTCGGGGAGATATTACTAATGATTCAGTTATTACCAATTGTCAGTACCATTGGGACGGCGCTGCGCCTCCCTGCTCTGGTTGCCTTTATCTCTCAGATAGCGACCACGTTATTTGGTTGGTTCTTCATTGCGAAAGCACGAAACGTCACGATTAACTTGGTCATTTTAACGCTGCTAATCGGTTTAACCGTCACCCTCACCTTGGCGATTTACACCCTTGCAACGGGTCTGTCTTATGTTGCGCCTCCAATGTGGTCACAAGCAGCGGGTATGTTCATCCCTAATAACGCTGTGCCTTGTGTGAGTGCGATTTACTCGGCGCGTCTGTTGCGTTGGGTGTGGGAGTGGAAGTTCTACGCGATTGTGAGGGCGGCGTAATGGCATCGGTCTACTTTGTCACGGGTAAGCTCGGCTCAGGTAAAACACTAACGGCAGTCGGTAAGATTCGTGAGGCGTTTATGCGTGGTGTGCCTGTGGCGACAAACCTCGATATCAACTTGAAAGAAATGCTTGGACGCGATAAGCGCAACACTCGCCTTTATCGCTTACCGGACAAGCCTCAAGTGGAAGATTTAATGGTGATTGGTTCGGCAAACAAAAGCTATGACACTAAAAAAGACGGCTTGATTGTGCTCGATGAGTGCGGAACGTGGTTTAACTCGCGCACATGGAACGACAAGAATCGACAAAAGTTAATTGATCACCTTTTGCATATTCGAAAGCTTGGATGGGATGTCATTTTCATCGTTCAAGACATTTCGATTGTTGATAAACAAGCGCGTCTCGCACTGGCTGAGCATACCGTGTTTTGTCGTCGTTTAGACCGTCTTCAAGTCCCTATCATCTCGACGGCGGTATCCGTTCTGACGCTCGGTCAACTCAAGTTGAAAATGCCTAAGCTGCACGTTGGCATTGTGAAGTATGGTGACAACGCTAACTCGCTCACCGTCGATAAATGGATGCTCTGGGGTACGGACTTATACAGTTCTTACGACACTAAGCAGATGTTTAGGAACAACTATGAGGACGGCGTTTTTTCAGTATTGCCGCCCTACTATACCCACGGACGTTACACTGTCCCGTATACGTTGAGAAATATCATGCGCATTACGAAAATCTATCTCCGCAAATACTCTCGATTCAGTGTGTTTGCGGCAGGTGTCGCCGTCTCGTTTGCGGTGTTCACCTTAGTTGGCACGCCGAACATGTCGACGGAACCCGAAACGGCTCAAGCCGCGGTGCCTCGCGAGTCATTGAGTGACTTGCTCGACGGCTATCGAATCGAATCTTCAATGAATCCCCCAAACGTTGCCCCGTCTTTTGTGTTGGTTAAGGACGATGTGCGTCTTTCGTCGTCGCAACTATACGCCAAAGGCTTTACGGCTCAATCTAACGGCTCTTGCTCCATTACGGTTAGCGGCAACGGTCAATCATTCAAAGTCATGTGCTAGAGAATAAGGTGCGCTTTATGTCATGGATAATCGCAAAACTCACAGCTTTTCTTTCAAAAAAACAAAAAGAATCTTATTGCGCCGGAGGCCCACTGCTCACGCGCTCATTACTCATCATGCGCTGTGGTAAAGTTGAGAAACAAACAACGGCTTGTTCCAACTTTTCCACATCCAGCATTACCGCCTTTCTGCTCGCGTGCATCCTGATTGGCTCGCCTGCTTTTGCCGCAAGCTCTGCGCCTTTTGAGGCAAAGAACACACCGATTGGAGACTTTGCATCGTGGTTCTCCGTTCACACTGGAAACACAGTTGTGCTTGGTCATGGTGTCACTGGTGAGGTCAGCTTTACCGCACCGGATTTGAAAGATGAGGACTATCCAGCCTTTTTCCTTTCGGTGCTTCGCGCGCACGGTTACGAGCTTACGCATGACCACGGCGTTTTTACCATCATTGCTGACGCTAACAAAGTGGAGACGTTCGAACCCTCACAAGTGAAGTTGTACTTCTTTGAGAATGTTCGAAATACCAAGGTCGTTGATTTGATTTCCTCGATGCTTGCTGCAACTCAGAATCAAACACTGAACAACAAAGCGATTAAGAATTACAAGGTTGAGGTGCTACCGACCACAAACAGCATTATCGTGACTGGTTCTGAGAACCAATTGAAGCACATTGATGTACTCATCAAAGGGATTGATAGACCACAAAAGCAAGTCTTTATAGAAGCGGTAATTACCGAAACTGAGCTCGGTGATTCTCAGGAAGTCGGCGTAAATATGGACTTAGCACTGAGTGAGGCTGGCTTTGTTTCGCAGCCTACCGCAATTAAGAAAGCCGTTGATAACCTGCTGTTCTATGAAGGCGGTGATTTCAATGCGCTTATTAAAGCCGTGTCTAAGAATCAAAATACCAAGCTCTTATCACGACCAAACATGTTCATTATGGACAGGGAGCGCGGTTACATCACGGTTGGTCAGAACGTGCCGTTCCTCACTTCGTCTGAGGTAACTGACGGCGGTAATCGAGTCCAGCAAATTGAACGTAAGGATGTGGGTGTATCACTTGAGGTAGTACCGCATGTGATTGGTGATCATGTTGTGTTGCAGATAATGCAAAAATCCGATTCGGTAACGGATTCCTCTATCGCATCCGATATCATCACCAATACGCGAACACTGCAAACAGTGGTCAAGGTCAAAGACCGCCAAACGATCTCTTTAGGTGGCTTGATTTCTCAAGAGCAGCGAGACTCGGTAAGCGGTGTGCCTGTCTTGATGGATGTGCCTTTGCTTGGTGCTCTATTCCGGTCAGAAAAGACCAATACGGTAGATAAAGAACTTAAAGTAACGATAAGAACCACGATACTTTGAGTTAAAAGAAAAGCCGAACAATGGATGTTCGGCTCTGCTTTAGCTGTACTGTAATACGCTTTCCAATTCTCTACACTTTATTATCGTGTCACGTTCTAATACGGTTGCGATATGTGTTTTGTCATAAGAGCTTCTAGCTTCAAACCGAAGCAACGGATGGTGTCCGTTAAGTGCATTGTTTACGTATATATCTCGTTCTTGTCTCTTCTTCTGTCTATGAGATGAGTCATCTAGCTCGATGACCGCAAAGACTTTTGTGTCTCTATCCGTTATTACATAGTCCATTCTTTTAGCCCAAGTTCGAGAGTTATCTTTAAAATTGGTCGGTTGAACCAATGCCATCAATGAAACTTGACTATGAATCACGTATTCGTCAGGTATAAGCTCCTGCAACACTTTATAGAATCGGCGCTCTGTCTTGGTGGCTAAGAATGTACTTTTCTTGTGAGGTACAGAATTAGTCTTATTGCCAGTGTTCGTCAGAGGTACTTCGACTATCTTTGGGGGCTTTTCTACAGCTTTTGGTTCAAAAGAATGTATGCTGTTCGGTCTTCTAACCGATGCACCTTGTTCCCATTCATTAAGCCTACGTTTAGGCTTCTTACCCCTCTTTGTGAATAGATAAACAAAACAACCTATTGATAATACGATAATAAGTTCAAACACTTTTTAGTCCATTCCTGACGTTGACGATGAAGTGCGCATAGTAGCATATGCTCAGTTTCTAGAAGTGAGAACGCTGTATCGAAAATGCTATATTTTCTTAATCTGGGGATTATTGCTAATACATGTATATACACACAGTATTGGTAATTTTATGCTGATTAGATACGTAAAGAGCCACGTTGGCCACCTATTAGACTCTGATGGTTTAGACATTTACGGGAAG
The DNA here is from genome assembly GCF_033339735.1 of Vibrio sp. 2033. Taxonomy (NCBI): domain Bacteria; kingdom Pseudomonadati; phylum Pseudomonadota; class Gammaproteobacteria; order Vibrionales; family Vibrionaceae; genus Vibrio; species Vibrio sp. 2033. The sequence goes on along the minus strand of NZ_JAWOVC010000001.1, from coordinate 65,606 downwards.
AGCACCGAAGTCCCCGCTTTACTTCGTGATGGTGAACATAAGTACAGTAAATTTCGAGGTATGATTAACGCTTTTGAGTGTGGTTCTTTCCAGCGCGTTAAGTTGGTTGGTTTCACTGAGTACAGCTTCGATGATGGTAAGAACTGGATAAAGATACCAAAGAATCACTATCTGATTGGTATCAAAAAATGGGGCGAGTTTTATGTTGTTCTTTTCAATGGTAAGCCAAGAAAATTCGCTTACACACCTAAAGAGCTTGAGTGTTTCTACAATAATGTGTATCAAATCAAAAGTTAGCTCGATAGGCCTGATTTTTAAGCAAATTACTTTACGTTTTGTGTGACAAGGTTTTTATCTTCGCTATAATCTCTGTAAAAAAAAAGAGCATTAGAATGGCACAAAATCGTAAACGTTCAGTTGATAACATATCTCACTACCTTTCTGTTTTAAAAGCAGATCTAGAGCAGCATCAAATTTTAAATGATCTTAGCCTAAATATTTCTGCTGAGAACTTTTTTCGAGATGTTCTGCGCTTTGTTCGAAAATGGCCAGATCTTGAAAACTTAAACTTCTTTGAACCGTGTGCAAAGTCTGTAGACCTAATCAGTGAAAGCCAAAAGTCAATCATACAAGTTACCAGTACTACAACGTCTACAAAGCTTCTATCATCATTAGAGGCATTAAAAGATAGTAAGTATGAAGGTTATACAATTGAAATACTTTATCTTATTGAAATACCTAGCTTTTCCAAAACAACTAAAACACTAGTTCAGGATGAGTTTAGGGTAAACTGTGATGAAGCTATACTGGGTCGTGAACAGATTTTAAAGGAAATTGAAAACCTTGATGAGAATGAAATTGCAGAATTAGAGTACAACTATTTTTCTGACAAAACCATGCGTTACACTGACAACATGGTTCTTCAGATAGCTTGCAAAAATCTTGTCCAGAAAATGCCATATACTAACATTTACACTAAAAAACGTTATAAACTCGACAGTACGCCTTGCAAAATTTCTACAAACAAATTGGACGAGTGCATTGTTCAGTATTCAGAGCAAGCTGTGGACTATACGTGGATCGTTTTAGGTTTAGATGAGAAAGACCTAAGAAAGCTCCATGAATTTGTAGTTAAAGAAGTGTATGTTACTGCCGTACTAGAGAAACTACACAGAAGTGGATTTCGTGCTTCGGACATAACAGATCGTTCATTCCAAGGTTTAAATCGCTTATGTGCCGAAAGTGATTTAAATATGAGTGACGTCATTCAAACTGTGCATGCTAAGATTAGAGAACACCTAATAGTTAAAGATTTCAATGGTATATTTATTCCATGGGTAATTCTTTTCTCATTCTTTGAAATTTGTGATATCGGCTACCTAGAGGAGGATAAACATGCTAATGCCTAGCAAAATTGTTACTCCATCCGACTCAATTATTTTTATTTCTAAATTTGTCTTAGAGAAAGTCGCTGTTCGCTCGATGTCGTTTGACTCTCTTTATGAGAGCGTCTCTAAGTCGTACCCCAAAGAGTTACCGATGGAAAAGTTTCTATTGAGCATTAATTTTTTGTTTGTTATTGGAAAGCTTGAGGAAGCCGATGAAATTATTAAAGCTACGTTCTGATAATGAACTATTTAAAACTGTAAATTTCGAGCCTGGCCTAACGATAATTGCAGGACTACAAAAGTCAAAGGATAAGAACAAGTCATATAATGGCGTAGGTAAGAGTTCAACCTTAAACCTGATTCATTGGATGCTTGGGGCAAGACTAAACAACAAAACTGAACGCGAAAAGAAAGTTAACAAGTTTCTAAAAGCCTATGGTAATTTCTATTTAGAAATTCGTCATGATGGGGCTGATTACGTAATTACTAAGAACTTTGCACATAATGATTTTTATGTAAATGATCAAAAATACTCTAATAAAGACTACAACCGGTTTTTGACAGAGCTCTTTGTTAAAGATTTTCCAAGCTCAATTAGCTTTAGGAATATTTTAAACTGTTTCGCTAGACGCTATGGTGATAAGTATTACTCTGAAGCTCATGGTCAACAAGGTAGACCTGATTCAGACTATCAACAGCGCTTGGTTAATCTCGCCCTTTTAGGTCTCGATACTTCAATTGTTGAGAGAAAACAGAAGACCAAACAGGCAATTGAAAAACTTAAGAAGTCTCAGAGTGCTATCAGTGAAGTTGTATCTCAAGATGATATCCATGTATTGAAAGACTTAAAAGATCAGTTGGCATCTCTAACTAGTCTAAGAAAAGAGTTAGAAATAGCTCCTGCCTATGATAACGAAAAGAAAGCAGCAGATGAGCTCACTTATCATATTAATGAACTACGAGATAGTTTGTATGAATCTCGCAGCAAGCTTAAGAGAAAACACAATCTATTGAGCCAAATTGGAGATATCGAAATTGATGTCTCTCAATTGAAAACGGTTTACGAAGAAGCTCTGATATTTTTTAATGAGCAAGTAGTAGTTGAACTAGAAGAAGCATGCCAATTCCACAAAAAGCTCATTAGCAACCGTACAAATAGGCTTACAAAGGAAATTGGTTTACTCACGGAAGAAATTCGTTCTTTAAAAGATTCTCTCGAACCGCTAGAGGTTAAACGAGATTTAATTCTAAAGAATATGAGTGCCGACGGAGCATTTGATGAGTACGAATCTGTTTCGCAACAGATTCTGATTAAAGCTGGAGAAATTAGTCAGATTGAATCTAATCTTCAACTTGCTAAAAAAATTGAATCGGAGCTCAGTGCTGAAAAACTCAAAAATGCCGAGATTCACAACGAAGCTCTTGGTTATCTAAATTCAATCTCTCAGTATTTAGAGCAACTTGACGATGACTTCAGAAGAATAGTTAAGAATTTTTACAACAACAATACTGGCTCAGTTATCGTTCAGTTATCTAAGGATGCTCAGTACTTATATGATTTAGATATTCACGTACCCAAAGACTCCTCTCAGGGGGTTAATGAGGTTAGAATTTTCTGTTATGACATGCTTTTGTACGAACGCAACAGAGAACTTTTAGGCTTTGTCGCTCACGATGGATGTATTTTTTCTGAACTAGACCCAAGACAGAAAGCTCAGATGTTTAAGGTTGCCTTAGAGTACGTGAATGATACGGGCATGCAGTACTTTGTGAATATCGGTCAGTCATCGCTAGACGAAATATTGAAAAGTGAAGTGCTTAACAATTCTGAAAAAGAGCAAATAACAAATGCGATAGCTCTTAATTTACTTGATGAATCTCCTGAAACATGGCTCTTCGGTTCTCAATTTGGATAATTAGAGGCTCCTTTCGGAGCCTTTTTTACATCATTTCTTTAAGTGCTCTTGCATACTTCAATACCTGACCTGCGGCCTCCAAGTCAGTCAATGCACCAATCTCTAACAAAGCAATCCCTGTCAAAACTTGCTGTGCCGTAACCAGCTGCCCAGTCGGCAATTCCAACCTGTCATAATGCATTTTAAAGTGCTCCCATTGCTCTGAAGGGCTAAGTTCCCTTCCCTTTGTCATTCTCATAAGTCGTTTACACTCAGGCGGAATGGTTTTCCCCTTATCCCATTCTTTGACCGTTCTCACAGTTTTCAAACAAAGTTCAGCAGCTTGTTCGACGGATAAACCACATTCAAATTCACGAAAAATATAGTTTTTAGTCATTTCGTGATACTTCATTGAATAGTCCCTCAAAAGAGAGACATTTTATAGGACTAGCATATGCAATCGCATTCAACATAAGCAGATATAATGCGCACCAAGGAGGGTGTAAACTCAAAGCAATAATGTCCGGTTTTAGCTACTTTAAAATGTCCTCCTAAGATTAACAACATTGTTTGCTTTTGAGGCTTTAACCGAGGTTCCTGTGGACTTGCAATCGCTAGTTTGGTTTGTGGTTATGCTTACGAAGCAAATCAAATCTCTTATTGAAAATTGATGCGCGCTTAGCCCTCGACTTACTGGCGTGTTCTTCCGTAAGTACCTGAATCAATCTATGTATGGTGATGATGGCCAACTCACTGAATTTGCCATTCAATGGCATCACGATTACTAACTTAAGCACTACCAAACAAAAAAGCCTTTCATACTCGCCTCGTACAACAGCAAAAATCAGCTAAACGCTCTAATCGCTCCGCAACGAAATCTGCCAAAAATCACGAGCTCAGTTCACTCGCTCTTAATCAAGGCGTTCTGAAACATTTATAAGCCTGTGGTTATATGGAGGCGAATGTACTTTTCGGGGTATTTGTAACGATAGCGTTTTCCTTTCTTCAAGTTGGACTTAACGTACCTACACACTTTTTGGTCACCACTGCTGGTTACTCTTTTTATTACTACGTTTTTACTTTTGTGCTCCATTTCTATCATGACGTCACAATAACCTTGATAGCCATCAAACTTATTGTCTACTTTCTTTTGAAGCTTAGTCTTAATCTTTTTAGCCAACAGGTTCGTTTCTGAATCGTCAGCAAAAACTGAATTACTTGCAAAGATCAATATCATTAAAGTTACAACGTATCTCATCGTTTTGGTCCGTTTATGTTGTTGATTGTTCAATGATAAGTAATTTTTCTGTAGATACGAAAATGGGACGCCACATTGCGTCCCATTTAACATGATGAAGTAACTGATATGTAATTAAGCGCGCTTCTTGCCTTTGTTTGCTTTGAAGCCCTGGTGCGGAAAAACGTTACGAATCCTCTGTTGAACTTTTTTGGGAATGCCTTTGGAAAAGCTTAAGCGCATTCCTGTTCGTTGGCTATACACCTTCATTTCACCAGTAAACGGGTTATGCTCACTAATATCCTGTAAGTTGTGTTTGAAAGAAGGAGGTAGATGCCCTTTTACGTTACTAATATGGCCATTATCGAACTTTACTTTTAACACCGGCCTATCGACTGCGATCAACCAAAAGATCACGATGGCTGCAATTAAGATTACATATAACATTTGGCACTCCCTATCCTAGCTAGATAGCAATTTACTCAAATCCTCTTTAATTGAGGTAACTTTTTGACTCGCTTTTTCACTTCTCGACGCTTCGGAAAGCAAATATTCAATTGCGTCAGATAACGTACAACCAAGTTCATTCGCTCTACTAGAAAGCTTTTCCCAAACTCGGTAATCTAAATCAATGGATTTCTTCTTTGTATGGACTTGCTCTGCATTGAAGTGACGTTTCCGTTTCGCTCGGATAGCCTGCTTGAGTTTATTATCTAACTCTTCTGACATGTGGTTTTCTATCCAAGCTAAGACAAGTGTAGGCTCGTGTTCAAGGCGTTTTAGTTCTGCGACCGCTGCATCTGCTTCGCTCGTATCAATATGTCGGGTAATCGCTTCACCATCTTTCCATTTTTTGATGAGATACTTCCATTTCCACCCACATTCTAGATTCTCAAGCTGCTGATATTTCATTTGTTCCGACCCATAAACATAACCTAGTGACAGCGTAACCCAGATGGTTTACTTGGGCAAATAAAACTCTTAGAAGTATCGATGTTGATCACTCATTTGTCTAAGTATTGTTCATTGAGAGATGAATGCCGAGAGCAAACCAAATTGGTGCTAGGGTGTTATAGTCCGTTTCGTTATAATGTCGGCAAGATTGAATTACGATGAATTTTAATGAACCAACTTAATTGGCAAGACGTAACACCTTCACTTGAGCAGTACGAAGCACTTTTAAAGTCTGCACCTTCGTTACCAAAGAAGTCTTTTACTGATCTCCAACCGAGAATGTCGGCAACGATATCTCGTTTTTCAAAAATTTCCGGATTGACGCGAGTACTACTCATTAACTGCGTAGATAATTCTGTATATAGAGAGTTCATCAGTAAAGCTCTTCAGAGCCAGTCTAACGCTGCGATAGTTTTTTCGGAATCACTTGATGCCAAACGTTTATTTGACCGTTACAGTGTTGATGTAAGTGGTGATATTGCCTTCCAACCTGGTTTAATTTCACAGGCAGATAACGGTTACTTAATTGTACCGGCTAATCTAATTTTGGCTAACCCAGGGCTTTGGCCAAATATAAAGTCTGCAATTCAACAAAACCTTATCGAGCCACTGAACCTAAGCCCTACTCGTTTACCTACTTCAGTACCGCAAGCTAAAGCTTATGATGTAAAACTGATTGTAACAGGAGAAAGAAGTCAGTTAGCAGAGCTAGAATACATCGATGAAGACTTCTGTTCTGGCTTTGCCATGTATACGGAAGTTGAAGAAGATATTCATCTGTCAGAGCAGAATTTGACAGATTACTTTGGTTTAGTGAACTGGATATGTTCTCAATATCAGCTGCCTCACTTAACTGAATGTGGTTTTAGAAGATTGTTGCTGGCCGGTATGAGATTTACTGAAGATCAACATTATCTGCCTTTAGGAGTAATGTGGCACTCTCAACTTCTAACGCTTGCTAGCCAGTTCAGTGATGGCCACGCATTAGATTACAAGTCGTTAGATAAAGCGATTGACGATAAGTATTACCGAGAATCTTACCTTCCTCAGCGTGCCGTGTACGATATTTTAGATGGACAAGTCATCATTGAGACAACTGGGGAACAAGTTGGTCAAATCAATGGCCTAACCGTTATTGATATGGCTGGGCACCCTGTCAGCTATGGTGAGCCTGCGCGAATATCTTGTGTAATTCATTTTGGTGATGGCGATGTTTCCGATGTTGAGCGCAAAGCTGAGCTTGGAGGCAATCTACATGCAAAAGGCATGATGATTATGCAAGCTTTCTTGAGCTCTGCTCTGAAACTGGATGAACCACTGCCTTACTCAGCCTCCATCGTATTTGAACAGTCTTATAGTGAAGTTGATGGTGACAGCGCATCTCTTGCAGAACTTTGTTGCTTGGTAAGTGCTTTATCTGAATCTCCAATTAATCAACAAGTTGCGGTTACAGGGGCTGTTGATCAGTTTGGTCGAGTGCAAGCCGTTGGTGGCTTGAACGAAAAAATTGAAGGTTTTTATCAGGTTTGTAAACATCAAGGTTTTACAGGAAATCAAGGTGTTGTGATGCCAAAATCAAACCTTAAACACCTTGCATTACATAAAGATGTAATAGAAAGCATTAAAAATGGTGAGTTCCATATTTGGTCCGTTTCTACCGTAGATGAAGCTATTCCGATTGTAATGAATAAACCTTTTAGAGGTGAAGACGATAGCATTATTGGCAAAATAGCGGAACGTATTGAAAACTTTGAAAGACATGAGCATCCAGAAGGAATTGTGCAGCGCATCAAAAACTGGTTTGTCTAGTACTGATCGGAGTTGTTTAGCGTACACGTGTTCACTAAGATGCAGCTATCAAAAATTGGAGTAATTGATAATGCAAAACAAACGTGATTCTTATAACCGTGACGATCTACTTGCTTCTAGCCAAGGCGAACTGTTTGGGCCTGGTTACCCTCAGCTTCCTGCGCCAAACATGCTAATGATGGATCGTGTTACTAAAATGTCTGAGACTGAAGGCGATTTTGGTAAAGGTTTGATCTTGGCGGAATTGGATATTACTCCAGATTTGTGGTTCTTTGACTGCCACTTCCCTGGCGACCCTGTAATGCCGGGTTGTCTTGGCCTTGATGCGATGTGGCAACTTGTTGGTTTCTTCCTTGGCTGGGTTGGTGGCAAAGGAAAAGGTCGTGCTCTGGGTGTTGGCGAAGTGAAGTTTACAGGTCAGATCCTGCCAACAGCGAAAAAAGTGACGTACGAAATCCACATGAAACGCGTTGTAAACCGTAAGCTTGTGATGGGTTTGGCTGACGGTCGTGTATGTGTGGACGGCAAAGAAATCTACGTAGCAAAAGATTTGAAAGTTGGCTTGTTCCAAGACACTTCAAGCTTCTAATCACGATTTTAATCGATTTATTAAGGCTCCTATTTAGGAGCCTTTTTGTTATCGAGTGTTAACCTACTTCCCTATGTCCCTGTAATGTAGAAAAGGCTCCGTAGAGCCCTTTCGAATCCTTCTTTTTGTATGTGGAGAGTTTATTTGTAGAGACCAGATTGTCTTTCATCTCTGGCATCACGCCAACCACCTAACCAATACGACCGAGCATCAACTTGTTGATATGGGCAAGCCTCTTGAGACCTTCCATTCAATCCAGCTTTGTAGCCTTGAGATTGAGCTCGTTCTAGGCGATCACGCTTTTGTCTCTTCATAGTTAATTCCTCATACAGGTCCATTTACTAACGTACAGCTGTTATTGTGAAACTTTGATGGAGTTTTTATGACTCCACTTATAAGAATCGATCAAAGTAGGCAATTTCTCAAGGCATAAAAAAAGCAGAGACTCAAATGTGTGAGCCTCTGCTTGATTTAAAAATTACTGACGATTTTTAACTATTTTCTACGGAACCCAAACAATCCAAGCATGGTCAAAGCTAACCAACCAAGGCCTGCACCTTGACGCTCTGTCGTCGTTGAGTCAATGCTTCGAGATACGATGTCGTCCTTAGTTGCGTCAGCAATAGGTACTAGTTTGACTGCTACAATTTGCTCTTCAGAGCTACATGTCGCATTGTTTGCTGTTGTACTATAACCACCTGCACATTTCATAGCAGTACCAGAGATCACACCTGCATCATTGATATCAGTTGCGTCGATAATACGGAACTGATTGTTTTGTTCAGAGTAATCACCGCCGTTAGTCAAACTGTCTAGGAACCAAGCTTCTCCATTGAATAATGTTGCAGCACGTTCACTAGTCTCGCCACCTACGCTATATGGATAGATAAAACCGCGCTTACGACGTGGCTTGCCATCGTCTTCACGAGTCGTTTCCGCATCAAGTTGCCCGACGATTTCATTGTAAGAGTTGATACCGCCCATCTTACCGCCCGCACCGCTAAAGAAAATGCCAGTAGTTGGGTAAAAAGCGCTAATAGAATCCTTACGAACATCATCTACGATAAAGAGACGATTCGGAGCAGAGCCCGTTGGCATTAAGTATCCGCCCGAACGTTTTGCTTCACCAATAGCAACAAAATTAGAGTTAACGTCGGTTAATCGTGAGTTTGTATGAACCGTATCATCACCCTCGCGCTGTCTAGCTCCTACAACAACTTTGTTTTTCCAAGTTGCGTTTTCAACGCTACCTTCGGCTTCTAGAGTTCCGACAAAAACAGTCGCATTCAGGTAGTTATCATCACTGTAAGTGTTGTAACCTACGCCATAGACCGTAGTTCCATCAGTGACAAGGTCACGCATGCTCCCTTGAGCTAACCTTTCTCCATCTTTAGATGTGCCACTTGGCCAAGCCAATTCACTGACGGTTCCGCTTTGATCCCAAATCGCTGCTTTTGATGTGTGGTGAGATCCATTGGTATTGCTTGCTGTTCGAGAAACACTGCCAACAGTAAAATTGCCGTCTGTGCTCCAAGCATGGCTTTGCACAACACTTGCGTCACCATCGCCAGTAAGAATATTTGGCTCTACTGGTGCAACTACGGTATTTCGTGTTTCTAATGTAGAAGTATTTTCTGTGCTAACTTTACTCTGATTACCGACAGCTGCACCACCCTCGGTAAGCTGGTTGATAACATTGTTATATTCATTTTTATAAGCAGCAGAATCTTCTTCTATGAACGCTAACGCATTAGAAGTAAAGTCTTTACTACGTTCTTTATTCCACGGCGTCCAGTTTACTGAAGCCCATGAGTCACAGGTGGAATAGCGAAGCTGGTTGTAACAGTAACGCTCAAAGTCTTTGAGTTCTTGGATGTAATAAAAGCCAGCGTCTAATCCGAATGGGATTTCTTCACGATAGCTGTTCCCATCCACGGCTTGTGTCGCTGAAATCGGCGTAGTGCGAGTTTCCATTGCAAGTTTAAACTGCTCTGGCGTGCAGTTTGCTGCTGCATCAAAGCAGCCTAAAGCGAAAGGTGAACCTGTTGAAGGATCTGTACCTGCATCGCCCTGTTGAATTGCAACCCCGTAAGCCGTTTGGTAGTCACCGTTTGAACCATGATCCTGAGGTGAAACCTCAACAACTTGATACAATGCCGCCTGTGCGTTCATTGTGGTACCAACCATCATTGCAATGGCGGTCAATTTGAATTTATTACTACAATTCATTGAATTCTTAACTATCCTGTTGCATTGCTTCGAGTTCTTCCCATCTCTCGAATGCGATTTCCAACTCCTGCTCTAGTGCAGCAAGCTGTTCCAATACCGGCTGAGTTTGCTCTACAGGTTTAGCAAAGAACTCTGGATCGTTCACTTGCTCCTGAAGGCTCTCGATATCCGACTCTAATTGTTCAAGTTTAGCTGGTAGAGCCTCTAATTCTCTTTGCAGCTTATACGATAACTTCTTCGAATTGTTCTTAGGTTGCGTAGTTTTGGGAGTTTCCTCAACCACTTTCTCTTTCTTCGTTGGTTTTTCAACCTGACTGCGCGAAGCAAGAACTTGGTCACGCTGCTGTTTAGCATCATGATAACCACCAACGAACTCTTCGATTATACCGTTACCCTCAAAAATCCAGCTGGTTGTTACTGTGTTGTCTACGAACTCACGGTCGTGACTCACTAACAATAATGTACCCTGATAATTGGCAAGCATTTCTTCTAAAAGTTCCAACGTTTCGATATCCAAATCGTTAGTTGGTTCATCAAGAATAAGTAAGTTGTTTGGTTTCAACAAGATACGGGCTAGCAATAATCGGTTTTTCTCACCACCGGAAAGTGCCTTAACCGGGGTTCTGGCGCGCTTAGGTGCAAATAAGAAGTCTTGGAGATAACTCAGCGCATGACGCTGACGTCCCCCAACCATTACTTCTTGTTTCCCATCCGCTAAGTTATCGATCACTGTCTTTTCTGGATCCAAAATCTCTCGGTACTGATCAAAGTACGCGACTTCTAATTTTGTTCCGCAGTGTAAACGACCAGACTGCGCTTCCAATTGCCCTAGTAGCAATTTAAGTACCGTACTCTTACCGCAGCCATTTGGTCCGATAAGTGCAATACGGTCACCACGCATGATGTTAAAGCTAAAGTCGTCGACAATTGTCTTGCCTTCGTAAGCAAAAGATACATTTTCTGCTTCAAATACAATCTTACCTGAACGAGAAGCATCATCGATGTTTAGGTTAACTTTACCTTGAACTTCACGACGGTCACGACGCTCTTCACGAAGTTTTTTAAGGGCTCGAACACGGCCTTCATTACGAGTACGACGTGCTTTAATACCTTGACGAATCCACACTTCTTCCTGAGCTAGTTTCTTATCGAACTCAGCATTTTGCATTTCTTCGACGCGAAGCATTTCTTCTTTGTCATTCAAATACTGTTCGTAATTACCAGGGAAAGAAGCTAATTGACCGCGATCTAAGTCGACGATGCGTGTCGCCATCGACTTGATGAATGCACGGTCGTGAGAAATAAAGATGATCGAGCCTTTGAAGTCTTTTAAGAAGTTCTCTAACCATTCGATCGTTGTCACATCGAGATGGTTTGTTGGTTCATCAAGAAGCAATACATCAGGATCACAAACCAGCGCACGAGCTAAAGCAGCTTTACGTTGCCAGCCACCGGATAGATCGGCCAGTTTGGTTTCTGGGCTTAGTTTTAAAGCGCCAAGTACGTTCTTAACACGGTCATCAAAGCGCCAAGCATTAGAATGATCAAGTTGCTCTTGAACTTTCGCCAAACGGTTAATGTTCTTCTCACTTGGGTCTTGAGCAACAAGATCGAGAAGATCGTGATAGATCTTCAATTGTTCGCCGATTTCAGCCAAACCGCCAGATACGTATTCGTAAACCGTACCCTCTTGATTGCGCGGTGGATCTTGTTCAAGCCGAGAAACTACTACGTCTTGAGTTATTTGAATCTTGCCATCATCCAACAAAATGTCGCCGGCAAGCACTTTCATTAACGTGGACTTACCTGCTCCGTTACGACCAACTAAACAAACGCGTTCGTTTTCTTGAAGAGCGAACTCCGCTTTGTCTAGCAATGGGTGGTCACCAAATGCAAGTTGTGCGTTATGAATGGTAAGTAATGCCATTATTATCCAACCAATGTGTGAGTTGTTCTAAGTCAAACGGCCAGTTCAACTCAGAATCTTGATATTTTAATACGGGTATTGTGACGCCGTAACGAGAAAATAGTACATCATCGAACGCAATATCAATGATATCTGTTTGCTCGGCCAAACCGACTTGGTCTACTAGAGCAAATGCCATCTCACAAAGATGGCATCCCTCCGTGCTATACAATATCAGCACGTATTAATCCTTTTGTTTATACTACGCGTGCGTTACTAGCCAACAGTTATGAATCTGTTTATTACGCGCAAAATCTAATGGTAACGTTTGAGAAGAAATATTCTGAGCCTTCAAACCCAATTCAGCGAGTGATTCTTCATCCATCTTGAAGTGACGTTTGTTATTTGAAAATACGATTGTGCCTTCACTTCTCAGTAAACGTTTGAGGTTCTTCATTAGCTTAATGTGGTCACGTTGTACATCGAATGATGTTTCCATACGCTTAGAGTTAGAGAACGTAGGTGGGTCAATAAAGATCAAGTCGTACTCACCTTTTGCGTTTTCTAGCCATTGCAAACAGTCCGCTTGTTCATATTTATGTTGGCGCCCTACACAGCCATTAAGCTGCATATTGTCTTTCGCCCAGTTCAAGTAGGTGTTTGACATATCGACAGTTGTAGTGGAACGCGCACCACCAACTGCAGCGTGCACTGTTGCACTACCAGTGTAAGCAAACAAGTTAAGGAAATCTTTACCCTGTGCCATTTCGCCAAGACGACGACGAGTGATCTTATGATCCAAGAACAGGCCTGTGTCTAGGTAGTCATGAAGGTTCACGATCAGCTTCACACCGTACTCGTTTACTTCGAGCGTCTCTGATACCTGACCTAATTTTTGGTACTGGCTTCGACCTTTCTGCTTCTCACGAACTTTCAGTACAACTTTGTTCGCTTCGACACCTGTCACCTGAATCGTCGCACGGATAATGTCCGTTAGACGACGCTTGGCTTTTTCTTCAGGGATGTTCTTAGGTGCTGCGTACTCTTGAATCACAATTTGATCGCCGTACACGTCGATCGCTACGTTATATTCTGGAAGGTCTGCATCGTAGATACGATAGCAGTCTAGTTTCTCTTTACGCGCCCACTTGCCAATCTTGCCAATGTTTTTCTTCAAACGGTTTGAGAAGTCTGGTGCGATTTGAACGTTAGTATCTGCACCTTTCACTTCATCAGCGCTGCGCTCGGCAATGCTGTAGTTCTTTTGGTGACACGGTAACGCACCATTGTTCAATTTAAACTGTTTATCAGCGCGCATACGAAGGCAACTCAAGAGCTCGTCTGAGCTAGAGAAGATAGATGCTTTACATCCGCCAAACTCAGATTTTAGCTGTCCACCGAATGCGGTATAGAGCGCAATCAGCCCCGGCTCAGTTCCTAGACGCTCACCGTAAGGTGGGTTTGAAACGATAACACCGTGTTCAAATCCTGCGGGACGAGTAATAGTTGCAGCATCACCTTGCGCAAACTCAATCAACTCTTCAACACCTGCTCTGCGGGCGTTTTCTTGAGCGACTTTTAATACTTTGGGGTCGTTATCGAATCCAAAAAACTTAGCGTCAACTTTCTTGACACCTCGTCTAGCTTGAACATTAGCCTCTGATTTAATCTCAGCCCAGGTCTCCGGTTCAAAGTCTTCCAAAACTTCGAAGCCCCATTGTTTGCGCTTAACGCCAGGTGCCATGTTGGCAGCCATCATTGCCGCTTCAATAAGCAAAGTACCAGAACCACACATTGGATCTAGTAATGGTTGATGCCCATCCCAGCCACAACGCATGATAATCGCAGAAGCAAGCGTTTCACGTAATGGCGCACGACCCGATTCTGGTCGATAACCACGCTGATGAAGACCACTACCTACCATGTCTACCCCAAGCAACGCTTTATCTTTATGCAAACGAACGTGAATACGAATATCTGGGCGTTCTTTGCTGATATTAGGACGTGGCAAGCCTTTATTCTCAAAGCAATCTACGATGCCATCTTTGACCTTCATAGCTCCGTATTGGCTATTTCTAATCTCACGGTTTGTGCCGTTAAAGTCCACAACAAAGCGTTTAGAGCTATGAAATTGGTTAACCCAGTTAATAGTGGAAGTGGATAGATACAAGTCCATGTCGTTGTTACACGTGAACTCAGATAAAACACGTACAAATCGAGACGCTAAACGGCTCCACAAACAACAGCGATAAACCTGTTCGTTTGTCGCTTTAAATTTTACGCCTGCCTGTACTGGTTTCGCATTTTCAATGCCTAGTTTAGTCAGTTCTTCAACAAGCAAATTTTCCATGCCATTTGAAGTTACCGCGAGATATTGATTCATAGTGTTCTTTCGCTGATAAAAAATGGCTTCAATTATACCTGACTTTACGATCAATGCCTCGTTTTTAAAGGTATTTTCCCACCCGTTAGTTCAAATCATCACCACTCAAATGATCTAAAACTTTCAACATCTTTAGTTTGAATGTTTTTCATTCATGAACGTATTTTGTTTCCTTTAGAAGAAGTGAATACTTATTTACATGCATTTTGGTATATACCAGTCGGGATTGATTGATGTAAATTACTTACAAATACCCTTTATAGGGGAATAAATAGGTTTTTTTTAGGCGCTAGGTTGCCTAATTAAAGGAGTAATCAAATTGAAATAAGTAAAATAAAAGTGACCAGCTTCATGTTTGCATGCATAGAAAACAAACAGTTTCATGGTCTTTCGGATTGGAGTGTCAGAGGAAAGGACAAAAAAAATCGACCCAATAAGGTCGATTAAGGCAAACAAAGGAACGAAATAAAGAAAAATTAAACAGCTTTAACCCACCATTGCCATAGGGGTCATTGCAAAGAGGTGGTTTGCACAAGCCATGCGATCATGCATTACTTTAATCGGCTGCCCAAATTGAAGCGCCTTATTGCCATCAAGAACAAAGGCTTCTTGGTTAACATAAGCACATAAGCTCGATGTTTCGCCTGGTTCTAGAACGATGAACATACCATCAGAATATTGATTTGTGAGAAAGACCATGTCCCCTTCTTGAGGTTCATAATCAGAGGACTGTGCATCGAAGAACCAGCTCTTAGGCTGTACAGGTTTATGAAAACGCTTTGCAGCAACACAATACAGTGTTAATTCAGCTTGGCGATATTCACTGATATCGAGACAGCGAATGCGCTCATTAAACGTTTGAAATGCGCTGGCGTCATCAACGGTAAATTCACTGTTTGAGAAGGCACAGTTAACCAACAATTTTCGGGATAGATTGGTTTGGAAAATCATTTCCTCCCCCAGATCCAGCATTAAGCAAGCTTTTTGCTCGTCAAAATACCAATTCCATTTGTCGCTGGGTTTAAGCATTATTCCGTTCTCTCTTGACTAGTTAAATCAGTGGTAAAGAGGTAAGACGCTTAATTACCTACTCGTGATTTTTAAATTCTACAAACGAACGGATAAAAAAAAAGAGGAAACAAAGTCCTCTTTTTTATGTAACAGGTACTGATTTTTCAGTAGTTTTTGATGTATATGTTAAAGATTCTTAACAATATCACGTACGAGACCTGGGCCGTGGTAAATAAAGCCAGTGTAGACTTGAACAAGTTTAGCGCCTGCCATGATCTTTTCTTTGGCTGCAACATAGGAATCTACACCACCAACACCGATAATTGGAAGTTTGTCTCCAAGCTCTTCATGAAGCTTACGTACGACCTCCGTAGAGCGTGATTGCACAGGGCGACCACTCAAGCCACCTGCCTCATTGGCGTGTCTCATCCCTTCTACGATCGTGCGATCCAAAGTTGTGTTAGTCGCGATCACACCATCTATATTGTTTTTCAATAAAGAATCGCAGATTTGGCAGATTTCATCGTCACTTAAATCTGGCGCAATCTTTAATGCTAACGGGACATACTTGTTGTACTTCTCTGATAACTCCGCTTGTTTCGCTTTTAATTCGGAAAGCAGTTCATCAAGCGCTTCACCATATTGAAGTGAACGAAGACCTGGAGTGTTTGGCGATGAGATGTTTACTGCAATATAGCCAGCATACTCATACACTTTTTCCATACAAATCAGGTAGTCCTCTGCCCCTTTCTCAATTGGCGTATCTTTATTTTTACCGATATTAATTCCGAGAACACAATTGAATTTTGCTCGTTTAACATTCTCGATCAAATTATCAACGCCTAGGTTATTAAAGCCCATGCGGTTGATGATCCCTTCTGCTTCCACTAAACGGAATAAGCGTGGTTTATCATTACCTGGTTGTGGTCGTGGCGTTACAGTGCCGACTTCGACAAAGCCAAAGCCCATGGTATCAAATGCTTCAATACATTCGCCGTTTTTATCTAAACCAGCCGCAAGACCAACAGGGTTACGGAATGTTAGACCCATACACTCAACTGGACGAGTTGGTAACTGTTGGCGGTAAAAGAGATCAAGTGGTGTGCCGTTAAAGCGTTGGAAGTTCTTGATTGCAAGATCATGTGCCTTCTCGGCATCGAGTTGGAAAAAGCCAGTTCTGGCTAGACGGTAAAGCATTGTGCCTCCGAAAGAAAAAAGCCCCGTATAAACGGGACAATATTATTTACCGTTTTTCATCGTAATTCAATGAAAATGAACGTAATAAGTAAAAACCTATATCTTTATAAGATTTTTAAATATAAAACAAACAATTACAATCAAGTTTCTGCGATAAAAATCGTAACTAACCGCTTAAAAGCAATCGATTTCACTCTGTTTTAATTTCAATTCAATGTGACAATGTAACTATTTTCGTTCCAAATGTGAATAATAGATAATAAAAAGCCCCGTTAAATAACGAGGCTTTTACTTATGACTTGATTATTCCACTACTCTTTCGATGAGCAGTTGAGGTTTAAAAGTACTAGCTCTCGAAGTGCTACAGAGAACTTAGCAAATTCGTGTACTGAGCCAACTTTGAACTCGTTTAAGATACTCTCCCAGCGGTGCAACGATTGCTCGTTAGTTTCAATCCAATCTTCTAACGCAGCCATCACGTCAAGCTCTTCGGTTGAGCAGCCACAAGTCAGTACCTGAGCGGTAAGTTGACGTTGTTGCCAGTCCAGATCTTCACGGAATGCCGCTCTTGCAAGTGCTTGCCAGTTGTTATCAACGGCTTGGCTATTAATTTGCTTCAAGAACCAATGCAACGATAAACGGTCACCCAAGTTAAAGTAGAGTTTCGATGCTTGCTCAACCGTTTTACCTGTTTCACTTGCTACTGATGAAATATCCAGTGCAGATTGTAAGCTTGATAAGCGGGCAACTTGGTGAGCGAGTTTCTCTTCAACCCCTTTCTCTATCCAACCTTGAGCCAACTCATTGTGTTCTTCAACTTCAGACTCAACTAACATAGTGTCTAGGGTTTCAGTGATAACATTGACATCTTGCTTGTAGATAGCAATCAACTCACCGACCGTGCATTTGCCGCTACGGTTACGAAGCAACCAGCGTGCAATTCGACGCAGTGCTCGGCGCACGTAAAACATAATTTCGTATTGAGCTTGCGCTGTCGCAACGTTATCAAGTTTGCGAGTTTGCTTGAGGATTGCTTCTAAATCAAAGATTTCTCTAGCCGCACTGTAAGCGTTGGCAATATCGACAACACTTGCACCAGTTTCTTCTTGCAAACGAGTAACGAAGTTACAGCCCATTTCATTAACCATCTGGTTAGCCAATGCTGTAGCGATAATTTCAGCTCGCAGTGGGTGATTAACCATTTGATCTTTATAGTTACGTCGTAACGCACTTGGGAAATATTCAACAAGTTGTTTTGCATGGAATTCATCATTTGCGATTTCATCCGTAACAAGTTGCTGTTTAAGTACCATTTTACCGTAGGCAACTAACACTGATAGCTCAGGGCGAGTCAGACCTAGTCCCTGTTTTTCACGCTCGATTAGCGTTTCATCATCAGGAATGTATTCGAGAGCACGGTCCAAGTACCCTGCTTTCTCCATAGTGTGGATGAATCGAATTTGCTCCTTAACAATGCCAACACCTTGCTGTTCAGTAACAGAGATCGACTCCGACTGACGGTAAGCATCATCCAAGACAATTTCACCCACTTCGTCTTCCATAGACTCTAGAATTTGGTTACGTTGCTTAACCGTAAGATCGCCATTTGAAACCAGTCCATTGAGGAAGATCTTGATGTTGACTTCATTATCCGAACAGTCAACGCCACCTACGTTATCAACGAAGTCCGTGTTCACTCGACCGCCAGTTAGTGCGTATTCGATACGACCAAGCTGAGTCATACCCAAGTTACCACCTTCGCCAACCACTTTGGCTCTTAAGTCACGGCCGTCAATGCGCAGCATGTCGTTAGCACGGTCACCAACATCTGTATGAGTTTCTGTCGATGATTTAACGTAAGTGCCGATACCACCATTCCAAAGAAGATCGACTTTCATTTTCAAGATCATCTTTATCAGATCGTTAGGCGCTAAAGATGCTTTCTTCGTACCTAACATTTTCTGAATTTCTGGCGTCAACTGGATCGATTTTGATCGACGAGAGAAGATGCCACCACCTTGAGAGATCAAGTCTTTGTTGTAATCTTCCCAGCTTGATCTTGGCAAATTAAACAAGCGGTTACGCTCTTCCCAGCTGCTGGCTGAATCTGGATTTGGATCAATAAAGATGTGCATGTGGTTAAACGCAGCTTGCAATCGAATATGCTTCGATAACAGCATACCGTTACCGAACACGTCACCTGCCATATCACCTACACCGATTGCAGTAAAATCAGTGGTCTGACAGTTGATGCCCATTTCACGGAAATGACGCTTAACAGATTCCCAACCACCTTTTGCGGTGATACCCATTGCTTTGTGATCGTAACCGTTTGAACCACCTGAAGCGAATGCGTCACCTAGCCAGAAGTTGTATTCTGCAGAAACAGAGTTTGCCAAATCTGAGAAGGTTGCTGTGCCTTTATCGGCAGCCACTACTAGATATGGGTCATCTTCATCGTGACGAACAACGTTTTGTGGTGGTACCACCTCTCCTTCAATGATGTTATCTGACACATCTAGCAGTGCACGGATAAAGCGTTTGTAACAACGCTGACCTTCCGCAAAAATTTCATCACGAGTGGTGAGAGATGGCTGGCGTTTACAAACGAAGCCGCCTTTTGCACCCACTGGTACAATTACAGTGTTCTTAACCTGTTGCGCTTTTACTAAGCCAAGAATCTCCGTACGGAAGTCTTCTTGACGATCTGACCAACGCAAACCACCACGAGCCACTTTTCCACCACGAAGGTGAACACCTTCAATATCTGGTGCGTAAACAAAGATCTCGAATGCAGGTACAGGCTGCGGAATCTCAGGAATATCGCTTGGCTTCATTTTCAAAGATAACCAAGGCTTAGGCTGCTTATTCTCGTCTACTTGGTAGTAGTTGGTACGAAGCGTCGCCATGATCATTTCAATATAACGACGAATAATACGATCATCATCCAAGCTCTCTACACGATCCAACTGCTCTGTTAGCTTTTTAATTAGATCGTTTTGGCCTTTCTCGCTGCCTTTGTGTTTCGGATCAAATCGCTTGGTGAACAGCTTGACTAGACCTGTCGCTAAGTCTGGGTAGTGGCTTAGCGTGTCTTCGATGTACTGCTGACTGAATGGGAAGCCTACTTGGCGCATGTATCGTGCGTAAGCACGAAGAATGGAAATCTCACGGCCAGATAACGACGCACCTAATAACAATCGGTTGAAACCATCACTTTCAAGATTACCCGCCCAAATGGCAGCAAATGCTTGTTGGAAACGATCACGAGCTTCACGAAGGTCAACGGTTTTCTCGCTCTTATGCAGCATAGAGAAGTCAAGGATCCAGAAAGTCTGCCCGTTGTTTTTCTCGATCTCATATGGCGATTCGCCAATCACACGCAAACCAAGGTTTTCCAACATCGGCATTACGTCAGAAAGGTGAATTGGTTCATCGCGATGGTATAACTTTAAGCGGACAGCTTTGGAATCTGCACCCTCTTCTTGAGGTCGGTAGAACAACATGCCAAGTTTATTATCATCACTTAACGCTTCTAAGCGCTCGATATCTGCAACCGCAGAACCTGGCATCATGTCCTCTTTGTATGAGCGAGGGAACGCACTCATATATTCTTTTGAAAGAGGAAGGCCTTTGCTTTCACCAAAGTTAGCAATGATGGATTCTTTTAGTCTGTCATCCCAAGAGGTAGAAACTTCCATTAGATTTTGCTCGATCTTTTTCACGTCTACGTCAATGTTGTTATTGTCTACACGAACAATGTAATGTGTTCTCGCTAGTGGGCTTTCTGAGAAGTACGTTGTAAATTCAACCTCTTGCTCGCAACCAAAGTACTGCTTAAGAATGCGTTGAGTTTGACGACGCAATTCTGTGTTGTAACGATCTTTAGTGACATAAACCATGCAACTGAAGAAACGACCAAATGGGTCTTTACGAACAAACAAACGCAGCAAGTCACGATCTTGCATTTGTACAACACCCATTCCCACCTCAAGCAGCTCTTCTTCATTAGCTTGAAGCAACTCGTCGCGTGGGTAGTTTTCTAAGATATTGTGCAATGCTTTGTATGAGTATGATCCGTGACGGTATCCACTTGCTTCAAGGATACGGTCAACTTTTTCACGGATCAGAGGAATACTTTGTACCGCTTGGTTGTAAACGGCGGAGGTATATAAACCAGTAAAGCGATGCTCACCTATTACTTTACCGTTTTCATCAAACTTCTTAATACCGATGTAATCAGTATAAGCCGGACGGTGGATACGAGATGCTTTGTTACCTTTGGTGATGATCAGAGCGTATGGTTTTTTCGCTTCTAATCGCGCTGAATCTGATAATTCAGAGAGCTTGACGCTACGCACGCGCTTGTCATCAGCAAACAGACCTAGTCCTTTTTCTTTAGCAGGAACAAGTTCGGTATCACCATTGACCTCTTTTAAGTCATAATCTTTATAACCCATAAAGGTAAAGTTATGATCTTCTAGCCAACGAAGAAATGCGATCGTTTCATCCATACGATCAGTTTGGATAGAAACACGATCTTTATTTTTCTCAAGTTCATCAGTAACAAACTTAAGCTTATCAACCATCTGCTTCCAGTCATCAACGACTAAGCGAGTATCAGATAGAATTCTTAACAGCTCTTCTTTAAGCGCTTGCATCTCGTCTTTACTAGTAAGGCGGTCTACCTCTATGTGGAAAAGTGATTGAAGAACACCACCCTCACCGTTTACGTCTGTAACTTGGCCTTTTTTATCACGCTGAATCTGTGTTGGGTTATTCAACATTAGGTGACAAACAAGATCCAAACGTGCTAAAGCCATTTTGACTGAGTCCACTAAGAATGGACTATCTGGAACAACAATTTCTACGATTGTGTGTGTGGATTGCCAGCCTTGACGACTTACGGTCGGGTTAAATACTCGAACCGAAATCTCTTCTGGTTTTTTTTCATTGATATGGTGCCAAAGACTAACGACAGCACCATAAAGGTCGGATTCGTTTCGCTGAATTAGATCATCATCAGCAATGTTACTGAATAAGTGTTGAGCAAGTTTAGTTACAAGCGTTTGGTGAGAAAGCTCGAGTTTGTCTTGAATCAGTTGGTAAACCTTTTCAAGCAGAACCGGCACTACATTTTCACGCGCGGTCATATTCACACTCCACATTAGAATTGTTGTTTTGTAGGGGGACTTAGTAGCTAGGTTGTTACCTTAGAAACTAAGCATAGGTAATGCATGTGCCCATTGTAAAAGCATAATTACAAATGTTTAACAACTAATCGTAGTGGTAAGAGGTGAAATGTCCGATTCTGTGACTAAGATTCCTATTTAACTCTCTGCAAATACAATACATCACAGAGTTTCTAACTTAAGAAACTTATTATTTTGGTCAGTTGTTAGTCTAAACTGGCCTCTAACGCCCAATTGACTAAGAAATGGTCTAAATCTCGCGGCGGGTAACTGCAAACGCAAACCGTTGTGTGTGACAACTTGAACAACACTTGCCGCACCAGAATAATGAGATAAAAACGTTTGATATGAAATGTTGAGATTGAAGTAGTAATAGTTCATGAAGTGAAAACTAAGTGACATAAACAAATAAGGTGGTCTAAATGACCACCCTATTGTGTTGTTTACTATTCGTCTAGTGCTTTAGTCACTTTTTCGAATAGATCTTTAGCAAGATTATCCATTGCTTTGAGCTTTTCAAGTTCTGCACGAATCATTGCTTGGCGAGCTTCATCGTATTTACGGAACTTAAGCAAAGGATCAATCATTCGAGAAGCTACTTGTGGGTTCGAATCATTTAGTTGGCGAAGAATTTCACCGGCAAACTGGTAACCTACACCGGATTTATCATGGAAACGTACAGGGTTCGCACTTAAGAACGAGCCAATTAAGCTGCGCGTACGGTTCGGATTTTTCAAACTAAATGCTTCGTGGTTCATGGTTGCTTTTACTTTTTCAAGAGCATCCTCTGCAGGATTGCTACCTTGAAGTGCAAACCACTTATCCATAACCAAACCATCGTGCTTCCATTTATCGCTATAATCAGCCATAAGTGCTTCACGACACTCGAGCTGAGCGTTATTTGCGGCACTCATCGCAGCAATCGTATCTGTCATGTTATTTGCAGATGCGTACTGCGCGTTGACTAAATCATTACCTTTTTCCGTATATGCTAGGTACTGAAGGCAACGGTTACGTAAAGCACGCTTGCCAATAGCAGCATGGTCGATCGTATACTCTGTTTGCTTAAGCGTGTGATAAGTCGCACTTAGCTCATCTTCTAATTCCTTAGAAAGTGACACTGTAATGCTGTTTAGCACTTTGTCTACGGCATCGATATCAATTTGCTGGTACCAACCAGTAATCTCATTGATTGAAGGCATAGAGAAAACTTGAGCAATGAAAGCTGGCTCAAGCGTTTCATCCAACAGCACACCGCGGAAAGCATCTATCACACCTTCAGAAAGCGATACTTCTTGTCCCGCTTGAATATTTTTCACATTCTGACGAATGTATTTAGCCAATAGCATTTGGCTAGCGTCCCATCGAGCAAAATCGTTCGTTGCGTGCTTCATCAAGAAGACTAACTCGTCATCGCTGTAATCGTATTCTAATTTGACTGGTGCCGAGAATTCACGCAACAAAGATGGCACTGGCTGTTCTTCGACATTTTCAAATACGAACGTTTGCTTATCTTGTTTAATATCCAGCACGTTATGAACAGATTCACCGTTAATCACCAGTGGGATAACTCGACCTTTCGAATCATACAACTCGATATCGAACGGAATATGCAGCGCTTGTTTTTCTGTTTGGTCTTGCGTCGGCTCCGTAAATTGCTCTACCGTTAGTGCGTAAGTTTTTGCATCAGCGTTGTATTCGCTATTTACGCGTAGCGTTGGTGTACCCGATTGGCTGTACCACAAACGGAACTGTTTTAAATCAACACCGGTGGCATCTTCCATTGCAGAAACAAAGTCTTCACACGTCGCGGCGGTACCATCGTGACGTTCAAAATAAAGTTTCATTCCTTTTTGGAAGCCCTCTTCGCCAAGGAGTGTATGGTACATGCGAATAACTTCGCTGCCCTTTTCATACACCGTTAGCGTGTAGAAGTTATTCATCTCAATGACTTTGTCAGGACGAATCGGGTGAGACATTGGGCTTGCATCTTCCGCAAATTGAGGACCACGAATAATACGTACGTTATCAATACGGTTATCAGCACGAGAGCCTAAGTCAGAAGAGAATTCTTGGTCACGGAATACGGTTAAGCCCTCTTTTAGACTTAGTTGGAACCAATCACGACAAGTGACACGGTTGCCAGTCCAGTTGTGGAAGTACTCATGACCTATCACAGCTTCGATGCCTAAATAATCACGATCTGTCGCAGTTTGATCGTTCGCCAGAACATATTTTGAGTTAAAAATGTTCAAGCCTTTGTTTTCCATTGCACCCATGTTGAAGAAATCAACAGCAACGATCATGTAAATATCCAGATCGTATTCCAGGCCAAAGCGTTCCTCATCCCACTTCATCGAGTTGATCAGCGATGTCATCGCATGACCTGCACGATCTAAGTTACCTTTATCAACAAAGATTTCTAAATCAACACTGCGACCTGACATCGTTGTATATTTGTCACGCAATACATCAAAGTCGCCTGCAACAAGGGCGAACAAGTAAGCTGGTTTTGGATGCGGATCCTGCCATTGAACCCAATGACGACCGTTCTCTGCATCACCTTCTGCAATTCGGTTACCATTGCTCAGCAAATATGGGTAAGCCGCTTTATCTGCGATCACTTTTGTTGTGTATTTTGCTAGAACATCCGGACGGTCTAGATAGTACGTGATACGGCGGAAGCCCTCAGCCTCACACTGAGTACAAAATGCGCCGCCTGATTTGTACAAACCTTCGAGTGCTGTATTCGCTTCAGGATCAATTTTGGTGACGATTTCAAGTTCAAACTCGGATGGAAGATCGGTCAGTACCAGCGATGACTCCTTCACCTCGTGATGAGCCCAATCCTCACCATTTACTTTTACAGCGCGTAGCTCAAGCCCTTCGCCATCGAGTTCTAGCGTTGTTGTATCGCCTTTTTGAGCAACTTTTGATACCGCCGTAACGATTGTGTCATTGTCATATAGATCAAAAGTAAGATCGATATCAGTAATCGCATGAGATGGCTCTTTATAATCTTTACGATATTTGGCCAGGGGAGCTTGAGACATGAGCATAAATCCTTGTATGTCGAACAACAAAAATACCAGACTGCATGATCAAAAATGCAGTTCTGGTATCACTATATAAGCTATTTGTAGGGGTTGTGGTATCAGAATACAAGTCTTTCCATCAAAAAACGGAGCTTTTAGTGCTCTAGCTCCGTTTTTTGATTAACATTTAAACAACATTAATGACTTACCGTACGCACGCGTAATTTGGCGCATGTTAAAGGCATCATGGCGTAACTCTATTGAGTACGGCGTACATATCACCATTGGAATCTTCGATCGTTAGCTCATTCTTGTTGAGCTTATACGTGGTTCCATGCTCGCCATTTTCATACAGCAGAACCAAAAACTCATCTTCTGTGTAAAACACACCTTGTTTGATGGACTCATCCCCTTCTTCGTTCGAAACCCTAAACATGAACACGAAATCAGGTTGAAGTATCAAATCCATCTGATTAATGTTGTTAGCCACAAGACCGTCGCCAGATACGTGAGAGCTAGACCAAATACCTGCAAGTGAATTAGATAATCCTTTAGTGAACGTTACACCATTAAGATCAAGCGTATTATGGTTGTTGCGATAGGCATAAATTTGAGGCTCGTCGGTGTTTAAACCAAGAACGATTGTGTCTTCATTTGCATTATACAGCCCTTCCCAATGGTCAACGGAATAGTCTTTCTTTTGAATATCAATAGAAAAGCTGTAGTCAGAACCTAATGAGAGTTTGATCGCGCGAAAGTTTTCAGCCGACTCTTCGGGGTTTGGGTTCATTAAATACCAGTCTCCGATGAGAAACGGCGTGTCAAAGTGACTTAATTCATCTTCTCTGGTGTTTTCTCCACCAACCACACTAAAGCAGCAAAAGCTAAGTAAAATAAAGAACCACTTCATATCGGCATCCTTATCATTTTCTTTTAGCTTAGCCAGTAGTCTTCACTTTCGCGAAATTTTAGATGTAGATCACGTAAATTATTGGGGGAAAATAAGCGAATATCTTGCTCGATATCGAGACAACGGAAGACAAAAAGGCATAAAAAAAGAGTGAATCTGAAAGACTCACTCTTTTTATTCTAAATTGCCAGTTATTATGACTGATTTTCCTGCTTAAGTAGATCGACCATAATCGCGACAGACTCATCTAAATAAACATCAGGAGCCTCGTAATCTTTTGGTATGTCATCCAATGTTTTGAATGCTTTTTTACCCAAAGCAACTTGACGTTCATTTATGCGTTGTAATCGAAGGGCTTCCGCTTTATCCGATTCAGCTTTACGAACTTTTTCGTTCAAAGACAAAGTATTATCGTCTTTTTCTTTACGATATTTCTCGATGTCTTCATTGATAAAGCGGAACTCCATTTCATCAGAAATACGCTTGTTATGAAGAGCAGTAAGTTTTTCAACTAAGGCGTCGTTACTTGGAAACGTTTGATATTGTGCTTTATCAATCTGATCCCAAGGTAAAGCATTGTCTTCAACACTTTCACCTGTTTCAGAAGCCTCAATTGGCGTTGGGTACGAAATATCTGGTGCAACACCACGATTTTGCGTACTTCCACCGTCAATACGATAAAACTTCTGAATCGTGTACTGAACGTAGCCTAGCTCTTTATCGAAAAGATCGTAAATATGATTCAGTGAACGATGTTGCTGAACTGTACCTTTACCGAAAGAGTTTTCACCTAAGATGATTGCACGATTATAATCTTGCATTGCCGCTGCAAAAATTTCAGATGCTGAAGCACTGTAGCGGTTAATCAACACCGTCAATGGGCCATCATAACTCACTTTTCCATCGGTATCGGCATTCACCTTGATGCGGCCATAGCTGTCACGAACTTGAACTACAGGACCTTCTTTAATGAATAAACCTGTCAATGCCGTCGCTTCTGTTAGCGCACCACCACCATTGTTACGTAGATCAACGATTACGCCGTCAACGTTTTTGGTTTTCAACTCAGCTAGTAATTTATCGGTGTCTTTCGATAAGCCGACGTAGAAACTTGGTACTTCTAAAATACCAATCTTCTTACCGTCTTTTTCGATGATTTCTGACTTAACCGCACGATCTTCTAAGCGAACTTTGTCACGAACAATTGTGACAATGTAACTCTTAGCATCGTTACCTTCTGGCAAGATCTGTAGATTAACCTTTGTGCCTTTAGGGCCTTTGATTAACTGAACAACATCATCCAGACGCCAACCGATCACGTCGACAATTTCTTCACCGTCTTGTCCAACACCAGTGATTCGGTCCCCTTCACCAAGTTGCTTACTCTTTGATGCCGGACCGCCAACAACAAGTGAACGAATTACTGTGTAATCGTCTGTCATTTGCAAAACGGCGCCGATGCCTTCTAGAGAAAGGTTCATTTCCGATTGGAATTGCTCGGCATTACGTGGAGAAAGGTAGCTTGTATGAGGGTCAACCTGTCGCGCGAAGGCATTCATATACAACTGAAATGCGTCTTCATTGTTGGTCTGTGTGATGCGCTTCATCGCGTTGTTATAACGCTTCTCTAAAACTTCTTTAATCTCTGGCCACTCTTTGCCAGTCAGTTTCAGATTTAACGCGTCATATTTCACACGCTTGCGCCACAACTCGTTGAGCTCTGCTTCGTCTTTTGGCCATGCGGCGTCAGAGCGGTCTAACTCTATCTCGTCATCGGTATCAAACTTGATCTCTTCATCGAGTAGAGTTAACGCATAAGCAAAACGATCGAA
The DNA here is from genome assembly GCF_033339735.1 of Vibrio sp. 2033. Classification (NCBI taxonomy): domain Bacteria; kingdom Pseudomonadati; phylum Pseudomonadota; class Gammaproteobacteria; order Vibrionales; family Vibrionaceae; genus Vibrio; species Vibrio sp. 2033. Next base: position 38,039 of record NZ_JAWOVC010000001.1, on the reverse strand, counting down.
ACGCTTCTGCATTGAGAGGTTGTAAACATCAAAAGCAATTTGGTTGTTGCCCGATTTAAGCTGATCATCAAGCTCGACTGACCAATTTTTAAATGAATCGATGTCTGCTTGAGTGAAAATATTTCTATTGTAATCAAGCAACTCTACATAGCGTTCAAATATCGCTTTAGAGAAATCATCATTGAGGCTGAAGTGCTTATAATGAGAGCGGGTAAATCGCGAGGTGACTCGTTTGCTAGCTGTTTCATGCTGAACTTCAGGAGAAAGAACCGGCAGGTCATCTTTATGTAGTTTGGCTTCAAGAGCCTGAGCTGATGCTGCTAGCCATAAGCTAGCAGCAATCAGGGTCACTTTTGAACGGCAATTCATGCGTAGGAGTATCTCCTTTATGCGCGCAAGTGCTCCGCTTTCACAACCATTTGTAGGCCGTTAGCAAGTTGAACACGTACATCATCCTTATTGATTTCAACAATGGTCGCTGCCATGTTTCCTTTGCCCATGTTCACGTTAACTGCGTTACCTACTGTGATTTCATCAGCATTTAGAGCGCGCGTTTCTACAGGCTTAGTTGGTTTTTGTACTTTTGGTTTATTAGTACGACGAGGCTGTTGAGGCTTTTTAGCCGCAGGTTTCGCTTTCGCCTTACCCTCTTCACGAGCTTTTTGTGCTTGTTCTTTACGACGAGCCTGAACTTTCGCCTTGCTTTCTGCAAGTGTCGCTTTCGCGTGTTCAACGTGCTCTTCTTCTAGCTCACCACAAGGGTTGCCATCTAGGTCTACACGTACTGCACCTGGTTTTACACCGTGTAGGTAACGCCATGATGAAGTGTACTGTCTTAACGCTGCACGAAGCTGTGTTTTGCTTACTTTTTCGTCTTCATTTAGACGTTCCGCAAGATCTTGAAAAATACCAATTTTCAGAGGTTTTGCTTCACCTTCTAAAGTAAAGCACTTAGGGAAACATTCAGCAATATATGCAATAACTTCTTTGCTGTTTTTTAACTTTTCAGTCATGAGGGGTCCTGATTTGAGCGGATTTCCGCGAGCATTAAGAAAAAATATTCTCGTATTATAGTGACATGCCAAGGAAAAACCACACTCGAAGGCTAATTTATGCGTCGTTCGCGTGTGAATTAAGCAGCTTTTCTACTTCAACCATGAAATGAGTGAGACCTTCTTCGTCTGTTTCATTAAATCGGCCAATACTTGGACTATCAATATCAAGTACACCAACCACCTTTCCATTAATAGAAAATGGAATCACAATTTCTGAATTGCTCGCTGCATCGCACGCAATATGCCCCTCAAATTCGTGAACGTCGTATACTCTTTGTATAGTATTAGTTTGTGCAGCAGTACCGCAGACGCCTCGACCCATTGGGATACGAACACAAGCTGGTTTTCCTTGGAACGGACCAAGAACAAGCTCTTCACCTTTTGTTAGGTAAAAGCCTGCCCAGTTAAGATCGTCAAGTTCCATGAAAAGCAATGAGCTCAAGTTTGCTAGGTTCGCAATAAAGTCTGGTTCAGACTCAATTAGAGCAACAGCTTGTTTGGTTAGTCTTTGGTATTGTTCTAAGTTCATATTAACTTCCTACTTACTATAAAAGCTTCCATTCTCAATGTATGGCGCTAAAATGCAGCCCTACTTTATAATAGGACTTATTCTCAATTACAATGCTTCTGAAAAATGACACTATTAGCCGTTCTTGGTTGATAACACAAGTAAAAAAGCACAAGTCCAAGCTGATCATAGCGAACTTGATAGCGGTGCTTGCAACCTTGATTAGTGTTCCAATTCCCCTCCTCATGCCTTTGATGGTTGATGAGGTCTTATTGGACCAACCTGCAAAAGGCTTAGATGCCATGAATGCCATTCTCCCTGAAGCGTGGCACACTCCGACAGGCTATATTTTCTTCACCCTGTTCTTGGTTGTTCTTATGCGAGCTGCGAGCCAAGGATTAAATATCCTTCAAAGCCGACAATTTACGCTTGTTTCAAAAACCATCACGTTTGAGATGCGCAGTAAAATGATCGACAAACTCGGCCGTATCAGCATCCGACAATACGAAACCAAAGGTAGCGGAGGAATCAACGCACACCTTATCACTGACATTGAGACCATTGATAAATTTATTGGTTCTACGTTAGCAAAATTCGTTATCAGTTTTCTGACTGTTATTGGTACTGCTATCGTTCTACTTTGGCTCGATTGGCGACTTGGTCTGTTTATCCTGTTAGTTAACCCTATTGTCATTTACTTCTCACGTAAACTAGGCAGTATGGTTAAACATCTGAAACGGAAGGAAAATCATTCTTTTGAAATTTTCCAAAACCGTTTAGTTGAAACATTAGATGGAATCTACCAACTACGCGCGGCCAATAAAGAGCGAGAATTTCTCCAGCAACTCAAAGACAGTGCGAACCAAGTTCGCGTTGATGCAGACAAGTATGCTTGGCAATCTGAAGCGGCTGGTCGCGTTTCTTTCCTTCTCTTTTTGATCGGCTTTGAATTATTCAGAGCTGTCGCAATGTTAATGGTCATGTTCAGTGACCTTACTATTGGCCAAATATTTGCCGTTTTTGGTTACCTATGGTTCATGCTGTCTCCTGTTCAAGAGTTGCTTGGGATTCAGTTTTCTTGGTACAGCGCTAAAGCCGCATTAAAACGCATCAACGACTTATTAGAGTTAGAAGAAGAGCAGAGTCCGGTTCCTAAGGTAAATCCTTTCAAAGAAGGTAGAGAAGTTGATGTTAAAGTAGAAAACATTAATTTCTCTTACAATAATGAAAACAAAGTCCTAGATAATCTTTCTTTACATATGCCGGCAGGAAAGAAAGTGGCGTTGGTTGGTGCAAGCGGCGGTGGTAAGTCAACCTTGATACAATTACTTATTGGGGTTTACCGTCAAAACTCCGGTAGCATTCGCTTTAATGATGAATTAACAGAAGATATTGGTTTTGAAGTAATTCGCGACAAAATTGCCGTGGTATTACAGCAACCTATACTATTTAACGATACCTTGAGGCATAATCTAACGCTTGGTGGGAATTTTGACGAAATGTCACTTTGGCGTGCGCTTGAAGTGGCTCAGCTGCATGATGTAATTTCTCAACTTAACCACGGCTTGGATACTCAAGTTGGTCGTAATGGCATTCGTTTGTCAGGAGGTCAACGACAACGGCTTGCCATTGCTAGAATGGTGCTGAGTAATCCTCAATTTGTTATTTTAGACGAAGCCACGTCTGCGCTAGATACCGCTACTGAAGCGGCTTTACACAAAGCACTGACCGAGTTCTTACGTGGTAGAACAACATTAATCGTTGCGCACCGACTATCCGCTGTGAAACAAGCCGATTTGATCTACGTGCTTGAAGATGGGAAAGTGACGCAAACAGGTACTCATGGTGAGTTAGTTGAGCAAGAAGGCTTATATCAAACCTTATATGGGGGCATACAGTCCCACGCTTAAATCGTTCAAGCTAGAGAGGTCGTTATGACCTCTCTGTCTAAGCACGCCATGCAACCCAATAACGTACGTTTGTGCCAAGGTTGTGAATTGCCTGTCGACATCGTCGACTTACCCCATGGCAAAAATGCACACTGCCCTCGTTGTGGTACACAATTATATCGCGGAGGTAGCCCTAGCCTCTCTGGTAATCTAGCCGTCGCGATAACCTGTATCCTACTATTTATTCCATCGCACTTTTTTAACTTTATTAGCATCCGACTCTTTGGTGTGATGATTCCAGCAACCCTGCCTTCAGGGATGATCACATTGATGGAAGAAGGATTTGTTCTTCTTTCATTGCTCATTCTATTTTGTAGCTCTCTAGCGCCACTGACGGTTTGTGTTTCAGTGGTAACGGCGCATATTTCTTTACATCAACGATGGTTCCGTGGGCTTCGTATCTCACTGTGGCTAATTCAACATTTGAAGCATTGGGTTATGTTGGATGTGTTCTTAGTTAGCATCGCCATTTCTTGTTTTAAACTCCAAGATTATTCCGACATTTTCGTCGGCCCAGGGTTAATTGGTCTGGTTCTTTTGCAGATATTTACCGTTTTGTTAGTTTCAAGAATCAGCGTGCGTCGTTATTGGGAAGCTTGGAAACCAGAAAGTTTATATGCTTTTGAGCATAAAGATGTGCATTGCCATGAATGCCACTTGTCCCAGCCTGAAGGTGATCATTGCCAGCGTTGTCATCACGAGTTATATCATCGCAAGCCAAACTCCATTCAGAAAACATGGGCTTACCTCATCGCAGCAACGGTCGCCATCTTCCCCGCTAACCTGATCCCTATTTCCATCTTGCTTACCAATGGTAAGCGTTTGGAGGACACTATTTTTTCAGGCGTGGCTGGTTTGGTAAAAAGCGGCATGTATGGAATCGCTGCGATCATTTTTGTTGCCAGTATCGTTGTCCCGGTGATTAAAATACTTGGGCTCGCCTACATCATGCTTTGCATCCAATTCAAACGTTCGGTGTTTAAGAGACAACGAATGATGGTTTACTTTGTTGTTAAATGGATCGGTAAATGGTCTGTGATGGATTTGTTTGTTATTTCTATCATGATGACTTTAGTCGATCGTGGTCAGATACTGGATTTCACACCAGGATATGGCGCGGTAGCATTTGGTGTTGTCGTTGTATTGACCATGCTTGCAGCAGAAAGTATTGATCCAAGGCTAATCTGGGACCAAACAAGCCCAAAACAATCAGAAAAAGAGTCAATGAATGAGTGATCAGAACAGTTCTCAAACGTCATACGTACCAGATGTAAAGCGGAGTAAAGGCATATCTCCTCTTTGGCTGTTGCCAATTTTGACCATGGTCTTAGCTGGCTGGCTTGTTGTGAAGTCGATACACGATGCAGGACAACGAGTGCAAATCTATTTTTCTGATGCCGCTGGTCTTGTCGCCGGCCGAACCACTATCCGTTACCAAGGATTAGAAGTCGGCATGGTAAGAGACATTAACCTCACCGAAGATCTCGGCAGTATTTATGTCGATGCTGATATCTATCCTGAAGCTGCAAAGTTACTGAACGATAAAACACGCTTTTGGTTAGTAAAACCAACAGCTAGCCTAACGGGAGTTTCCGGACTAGATGCGCTCGTCTCAGGTAACTACATCTCGATTCAACCCGGAGATGGTCAAGAGTTTGAGACAACATTCCATGCGTTAGACTCTGCCCCAACAGATTTACGCGTTTCTCAAGGTTTGAATATTAAGCTCAAAAGCCGTGATTTAGGTGGTGTATCGGTTGGCTCTCAAATTGTTTATAAGAAAATCCCAATCGGTGAAGTGTACAGTTACCAGCTAGATGAAGATGCAAAATCTATCACTATTCAAGCCAACATTCAGGATCAATACCGACATATCATTAACAACCGCAGTCGATTCTGGAACGTCAGTGGAATTGGTGCCAGCATCGGTTTTGAAGGTGTCGATGTAAGACTAGAAAGCATGAGTGCCTTACTAGGTGGCGCCATCGCAGTCGACTCTCCGGATGATGGTGAGCCTGTAGAAGAGAACACCGAGTTCCGTTTGTATAAAGATTTGAAAACTGCTGGTCGAGGCATCGCGGTTAAAATCGTCCTACCTGATGACAGCAAGATCAGCGGGGAAGGCGCTCCAATTATGTATCGCGGAATTGAAATTGGCCAAGTTACGGACTTGAGCCTTTCCGAAGGTCGAGAAGTGATATTGGCGTCAGCGGCAATTCAACCCGCTTTTAGTGACATGCTGACGACAGGTACTCGATTTGTCTTAGAAGAAGCAAAGGTGTCCCTTTCTGGTGTTGAAAACATTGCTAATTTAGTGCGAGGAAACTTCTTAACGATCGTGCCGGGCGCGGGTGAACGCTCTCGCCGCTTTACTGCGATTCGTAAAAACGTGTTTAACCAACAGCAAGAAAAGTCCATCGCGATTCGGTTGGTGTCCGACAATTCGTTTGGCCTAGATAGCGGTGCCAATGTACTTTATAAAGGCATCGTTGTTGGTTCAATCATCAAAGTGGGCCTAGTTAAGGAAGATAAAAAATCACAACACGAAGTATTTATGGATGTATTGATTGACCATGAATACAAACATCTGATCAAATCAAACAATCGTTTTTATGTAACCGGCAGTGCATCAGCAGAGTTAACTGAATCGGGGCTCAGCGTTACCGTTCCTCCAGCAAAGCAGTTGTTAACCGGGTCAATTAGTTTTGTGAGCGAAGGCAAGCAGGATATTCAAAAAGAGTATCAGCTGTTCCAAAATGAATCATTGGCTGAATTGGCGCAGTACAATCAAAGTGGCTCTAGGGCTCTAACACTATTTGCTTCTGAATTGCCGCCGATTTCCAAAGGCAGTCCTCTACTCTATCGTAATCTTCCAGTTGGTAACGTCTCCGATTTCCAACTAATTGATGGCGGAGTACTAATTAAGGCTACTATCGAAAACCGCTTCGCTTATCTTGTAACGCCACAAACCGTTTTTTGGAATCGTTCAGGGATCGAGATAGATGCATCATTAGCCGGAGTCAGTGTGAAAGCGCACCCTTTAAAATCGTTAATCGAAGGTGGCATCGCTTTTGACTCCGTGCCAGGCGTTGAAAACAAAATCGGAGAAAACTGGAAGCTGTATTCTGATCAAAAAACCGCTCGCAAGTTTGGGCGCGTCATTGCTTTAGAAACCGACGGTTCGCAAGAGATGGCTAAAGGAATGCCGATTGAATATCAAGGTGTTAAAGTTGGTGAAATCACTCTGGTTGTACCGAATTTTCGTCGTAACATGGTTGAAGTCACTGCAAGGATCCTACCTGAATACGTAGAAAACATTGCGGTTGAAGGCTCACATTTTTGGCTAACTGAACCAGAAATTGGTTTAGGTGGCGTTAAAAACCTCGGGGCGTTGGTGTCGAAATCCATCAGTGTTGAACCAGGTAAAGGTAAAGCTAAATTTGATTTTCAATTAGAAAATAGTTCAGAACGCGTGCATGGAATCATGTTTACGTTACAAAGTGAACAAAGAGGCTCAGTACAAGTCGGTACCCCTATTCTTTACCGCCAGATGGAAGTTGGCCAAGTGACCGACGTAAGCCTAGGAGAATTTGCTGATCGCATCGTCACGACTATCAAAATACAGCCTGAATACGCTTACCTCGTTCGTCAAAACAGTGTGTTCTGGAATGTTTCAGGAGTAGATGTTTCCATCGGGCTTACCGGCGCTAACATCAAAGCGGGAACCTTTGATAGTTTAGTTCGCGGAGGAATTGCGTTTTCAACGCCAGAGCAATCGACTATTCCACCAGCGGCAAAGAGTGGGCAATCTTTCTTTTTGTATCCACAAGCTGAAGAAGGTTGGACTCAATGGCGTACAGCGATTCCTAAGCCGTAGAATAAAGCTCAATTCACGTACAATTGAAGTTTGAGTACCTTAAAAGAGCAGCAATCGCTGCTCTTTTTTATTGCTCGGCCCTTGTCACTATTCGTTTCTGCTTCGCTTTCGTATATTATTTGCCACAAATTCTGCAAACGAGATCCCACATTGCATCCTAATGTTTACATCCCAGACGCGTTTCTGGAAAAAATCCAAACTATCCTTCCAGCTCACCTCAACATGGAAGACTTTATCGCATCGTGCCAAAAGCCACTGCGCAAGAGTATTCGAGTTAATACGTTGAAGATCAGCGTTGAAGCGTTTTTAGAACGAGCAGAAACAAAAGGCTGGAAGCTTTCTCCTGTGCCTTGGTGTGAGACGGGGTTTTGGATTGAAGCGGACGAGTCAGTTGTACCATTAGGCAACACAGCAGAACACATGTCTGGCTTATTCTACATTCAAGAAGCCAGTTCGATGATGCCGGTATCTGCTCTGTTTATGAATGATGAATCTTACGATGCCGTGTTAGATACCGCAGCCGCTCCAGGCTCAAAAACCACTCAAATTGCAGCTTTAATGAACAACAAAGGTGTACTTGTGGCCAATGAATACGCCGCAAGTCGTGTAAAAGTACTGCACGCTAATGTGGAACGTTGTGGGGTACGTAACGCCGCACTAAGTAACTTCGATGGACGCGTTTTTGGCGGTTGGCTACCAGAACAATTTGATGCGGTTTTGCTCGACGCGCCTTGCTCTGGAGAAGGCACCGTTCGCAAAGACGAAGATGCGATGAAAAACTGGACGCAAGCTTCCGTACTCGACATCGCTGACACACAGAAAGATCTTATTGAAAGCGCCTTCCATGCATTAAAGCCCGGTGGTGTGATGGTTTACTCAACATGTACGCTCAGTACAGAAGAAAACCAACAAGTTTGTCATCACTTGAAAGAAACCTTTGGGGATGCTGTAGAGTTTGAAAGCCTTGAGAACTTGTTTGAAAACGCAGAGGCAACCCTAACTGAAGAAGGCTTTTTGCATATTTTCCCACAGGTCTACGACTGTGAAGGGTTCTTTGTTGCAAGAATTCGCAAACTGGCTGCTGTTGAGGCGCCAGAAGTCAAAAAGCGCATGGGGAAATTCCCCTTTGCCAAAACATCAAAAAAAGAATCGACAGAAATTGCTCAACAACTCCAAAGCGCGTTAGGTATTAAACTTCCGAATGACAGTTCTGTATGGCTTCGCGATAAAGATGTCTGGTTATTCCCTAATGCTTTAGAAGCGATGATCGGCGAATTACGCTTCTCCCGTATGGGTATAAAGATCGCGGAAGCCCATAAAAATGGCTACCGTTGGCAACACCAAGTCGCGACCGCCCTGGCGACAGGTTCTGAAAGCAACGCCATTGAACTCAGTATTGAAGAAGCGCGCGAATGGTATATGGGGCGTGATGTTCGCCCACAAACCATTCCTGAGGGAATGAAAACAGGTAAAGGCGAAGTGCTTGTCACCTATCAAGGCGCAGTTATTGGCCTTGGCAAGTGGGTAAGCAACCGAATAAAGAATGGCCTCCCTCGCGAATTAGTACGAGATAAGAACTTATTTTAAAAGACGTAACGAACCATAAATAAATGAAAAGCCATCGTATTTGCGATGGCTTTTTAATTCATAAGTATGAAAGCAAGTGGGCTCGCTAGCGATCCGGACACGCTGTACTAAACTAGTTGTATCAAAGTAATGCTTTGATGTGGCATTTCTCTCTATGTTCTCCAACAAAATTATTGTTGGACAAGTTTAGCGCAGGCTCTGCGGAGCCGTTTCCCCTAGGCCCAAAAAAAGGAAAAGTTTGGGCCGTTTTTTTTGGCTGTAGATCCGCTATACGTGAGTTTGGACTACGCTAGACGAATACCGTCTTTCTCAATGACAATTTTACCCTGCTTGTATAAGCCACCGATGGTCTTTTTATAAGTCCCTTTACTTGTGCGGAAAGCATCAAAAATCGCTTCAGGAGACGACTTGTCATTCAAAGGCAAAAATCCGCCTTTCTTCTCTAGCAGGTCAAGGATCTTACTAGAAAGATCGTCCATTTTCGCCACACCTACTTTTTGTAGAGCAAGGTCGATTTTACCATCTTCACGAATGTGCTTAATAAAGCCTTTCAGCTTTTTACCGATGTAAAGCTTACCAAAAACATCCGATGGGAAAATCATGCCCCAATGCTTACCGTTAACGATAGCTTTATAACCAAGTTGACTACGCTCTGCGATGATCAAATCAACTTGTTCGTTAACTTCATAATTCGCTGGAGTTTTATCTAACCATTTATTGAACTTAGTCGTACCAACAATGCGACCTGACGCTTTGTCGGTATAAACATACACTAAAATGGTTTGTCCGGCAGAGAAGCGAGTGCGTTGCTCACTAAAAGGAATCAGTAAGTCCTTTTCTTTGATGCCCCAATTTACAAAAGCACCTGTCGCATTCACACCCTCAATCTTCATTAAACCCCACTCACCCACTTGGGCAATTGGTCTTTCAATGGTCGCAGCAAGTTGGCTTTCTGAATCGAAGTACAGAAATACGTCTACATGCTCACCAATTTCAGTACCCTCTGGTACATACTTACTAGGTAGTAGAACAGAACCGTAATCATCGCCATCCAGAAATACGCCAAAATCAGCCTTTTTAATGACTTCTAAGCTGTTAATTTGACCAATTTTAATCATTGATTTTGTCTCTTTTTAAATTTACGTGGAATTATACCTAAACTAACAAGAAAATCAGAGAGAAAAGCATAGTGCTCTGTTATGCTGTTGTCGTTCAGCTATATGCCCCAGTCACTCTTTTAGCACTTTTATGCTTACCTGCTCAACAGTACGCATAAGTTAAGAATGCTTTAACAAAGTCAGGAGCTTTCTTTGGTCACCGTCGATAAACAAGACTCAATAACATTAAAAATCAGTCATGCACTCGCAAAGAGCAAAAGTGTCGACCTAGATATTTACTTTTTTATACCTGGTGAGCTTGGTTTAAACGCCGATATCATCAGTGAATCCGAATTTTATTACACCTCAATCACACAGCAACGATCTTATTACAGTACTGAAATCCTTCTTCCGCTAGTACACAGTCGACTTGCCAAACGTGGACGCCTGTCGAATCAGCAATACCGAGTAAGTTTGAGTTTGTTCGCTTACCAATACGTTATCGCGCTAGACAAAGCGGTAGCAAGTTTAAACAAGCATGAGAACAACTCCGTAACGGAAGATGAAGTGGACGAAGTTATCGAGCTCACGCTTGAGATCTTAAAGCGCTTGCGGCGCTCTATTCCTTATGAAGAGAACTTAAAACGCTACTACGTTAACATCGATAACTATCTGTCTTGGTATACCGAGCAAAAGTTCCTGTCACTGGTGGCTCATCTCCCACGTGAAGGCGACTATGGCACGATCAAGAAGCGCCTGATCACGCTATGTGAGAAAGAGCAAGCCCATCGTAAACTCAACAAATACAACTCATCAAGAGTCGTTGAAGACGTTACTCGCCTATCTAACAAAATGCGCTTGCTAAGGCGATTGATTGAACACCCTATCGTGCTTCGTGAAGAAACCATATCGATGGGTAACAACATTAAGCGCGCTATCAAAGGTATTGCAACCGGTTTAGTGATGGTTGTCGTGACCTCGACAGTGATTCTCGCTCGCGATTATCTGGGGGAAATTTCTGCCTCATTCATTATCGCGATGTCTTTTATTTACGCTTTACGAGAAATCTTTAAAGATGATTTACGCGATGCCATGTGGCGATGGATCCGTAAAGGCAAGCCAAAATGGCGTAAGAAGTATGTTGATCCAACGACGAAAAAAGTGGTTGGCAAAAAATTGGAGTGGCTCGATTATCGTACCTTAAGTAGCTTGCCGGATAAGATTCAAAGAATACGGAAAAAGCGCGTCGTGCAACGTGAAGAGCAGATTCTTCATTATCACGAGAAAACCGAAATGGCGACCTCTCTTTTCTTGAGTGGTTACGAACAAACGAGAGAAACATTGAACATCAGTTTACGCCCTATCATCCGCTTGATGGATAAAAGCTCAAACCGAGTTTACCGTTTAAATGAAGGTCAAGTAACCAAAGAGTCAGTAGAGAAACGTCATTTGCTCAATGTGATTGTCAAAGAGGACAACCACACCGATGAGCCTGTTTATTACCGCTGGAAAGTGGTCTTAAATCGCTCCAAAATCGTCTCTATCGAGAAGATTGAACTCAATTAAGCCACCGCCTTTAAACAAGCGAGCCACAAACCACTAGGCAGCCTCTTTTCTTTGTTGGGCTGCTTTTTTTATCGAAAGAGTAAGCGAGAATTCAGCCATTGGCTCGTCACCATGTAAGTTAGGACACAGCGCGACAATTTTTACGTCACGATTTACTCGTTCACCCGTTGCCAAGGTGTGCTCGAGCATCTCATCAATGACATGACCATCGTTACAAACAAAGTGCACATCGGCTTCCGGGCGCTTTAAAAACTCGGCTTTCACACCTTTAAATGCTAGCGAGATCGCTTCTCCCTTTTCTTGCGCTTTACTCATAGCAAGAAAACCACCAGCAACATCAGCGCCAACGGCTAAAGCGCCGAAATACATGCTATTCAGGTGGTTCTTCGTTCTTCTGCGCAATGGGATACGAACCTCAACATGCTTGCTATCTATCGCAATGATTTTAGGGTGGCAAAGCCAAATCAGCGGCACTTTTGAAAAGCCAAACAGATTTAGATACAAATTCGCACGACGTAGAGCTGATAACATTTTGGTCTCCTTATCAATCTAGTCAGACCAGTTAATCAACGAAAGAAATAGATGTCAAAGAAATGTTAACAAAAGCTCGATCTCACGAGTTATTTAACCTTCAGGAAGTGACGGCGTCACCCGTGAGGTATGAAGTTTATCGCAGTTACTTAGATTACCTTACAGCGAGATAGATAAAATGGTTATAAATTCAAATGTATATATATTGATTTAATGATCAAGTTTTGTCATTTATACATAAGTCATTTAAATGAATACCTACACCTTTGTATACAATTCGGTATTTCCTGGCGAAGATTCCCGTGAAACGGTTTATTCCTGCCTGTAATTCCGTTATCTTTACCCCTTCGCAATAGAGAATAAAGCTATAACATGCCTATAAAAACAGATGAATTGAGAACCCAACCTTTGGGTCCAATGCCTACCCCAGCAGAGCTAGGTAGTGTACATCCTATTACGGATGACGTTGCAGACCGTATCGCTCAATCTCGTCGTCAGATTGAAAACATTTTATCGGGTGAAGACGATCGCCTTCTTGCGATTGTAGGTCCGTGTTCTGTTCACGACACTGAAGCTGCCATTGATTACGCCACTCGCCTGAGTGAAATCCAAGACAAGTACAAAGACGAGCTATTTATCGTGATGCGTACTTACTTTGAAAAGCCTCGTACAGTAGTTGGTTGGAAAGGTTTGATTACGGACCCTAACCTAGATGGTTCTTACGCACTTGAAGCTGGTCTTCATAAAGCTCGTAAACTACTACTGGATATCAACAAGCTTGGTCTTGCGACTGCTACTGAGTTTCTTGATATGATCACTGGCCAATACATCGCGGATTTGATCACTTGGGGCGCGATTGGTGCTCGCACAACGGAATCACAAATTCACCGTGAAATGGCGTCGGCACTATCTTGCCCAGTTGGTTTCAAAAATGGCACAAATGGCAACGTAAAAATTGCAATTGATGCAATTCGCGCATCGAAAGCATCGCATTACTTCTACTCGCCAGATAAGAACGGTCGAATGACGGTTTACCGCACAAGTGGCAACCCTTACGGTCATATTATTCTGCGCGGTGGAGAAAAAGGCCCTAACTTTGATGAAGCATCAGTCAATCAAGCATGTGATGCTTTAGCTGAGTTTGGATTGCCACAACGTTTGGTTGTGGATTTCAGCCATGCAAACTGTCAGAAGCAACACAGAAAACAAATCGACGTAGCTCAAGACATTTGTAACCAAATTAAGTCAGGCAGCACTCGTATTGCGGGTATCATGGCAGAAAGCTTTATTCTTGAAGGCAATCAGCCAATGACTGACATCAATAACCTAACGTATGGTCAGTCTATTACAGATCCATGCCTAGGTTGGGAAGACACTGCTACAATGCTAGATATGCTGGCAAGCGCTGTTAAGTCCCGAAAGTCCCTATAACAAAATAATCAAGGAATCTTCATGCCATCGTTTGATATTGTTTCTGAAATCGATACGGTTGAACTACGTAACGCCGTTGATAATGCTAACCGTGAATTGTCTACTCGTTTCGATTTCCGCAACGTAAATGCGAGCTTTGAGCTAGTAGAAGAAAACGTAAAAATGTCTGCGGAAGGTGACTTCCAACTTAAGCAAATGCGCGATATTTTACGCGGCCACTTAGCGAAGCGTAACATTGACGCGAACGCAATGGATGCACAAGACCCAGACGTTACTGGTAAAAACTGGCACCAAACTCTGCTTTTCCGCCAAGGTATTGATACTCCAACGGCGAAAAAAGTAGTGAAACTTATCAAGGACGCAAAGTTAAAAGTACAAGCTTCTATTCAAGGCGACAAAGTACGTGTTACTGGTAAGAAACGCGACGACCTGCAAGCGACAATGGCAGCGATTCGTGAAGCAGAGATGGGTATCCCATTCCAGTTTAACAACTTCCGTGATTAATCAATCTGAGAAGTAAATAAAAACGCCAGCGCATAATCCGCTGGCGTTTTTTATTGGCTTTAATGTAACGAACTACGTATCCACTTTAGCATTTGGCATTGCTAGATAACTAAGTCCTGCCCTTGCAGCAATACGAATTCGCTCGTTCCTTGTGGTATGAACACGCAAATTCGAAGCTTTTCAGCTTTAGCCTTAGCCAGCATATCCGAAAGCTCAGCAGCGCTCGAGAAAGCTTCTCTTTCTGCATCTCTTCGTATTAGTTCTAACACATTCGCTTCACATCGAGTTGAGTACAGAGCCAGCTCCGCTTGTTGCATATAGCGTACGGCTTTTATTGGCAACATCTCAACATCTTTCCCAACATGAACCCAAGTACAACTTCCCTTTTCATCTAAAGGTGTTGCCATGGTCGCTTGGTAAATTGCTTCTAACTCACGATTATCTCGCGCGTTTTCCACCTCGGGATTCGAGAAGAATTGCTCCCAAAACTTGCGGCGTAAATCGACACTAGGCAGCGCCTCTTTAATTGAGTTTCGCTTTGAGTTAGCAAAATCCGCCATCAACCCCATGTTTTGTGGCAGTATCGATTCAAGTTTTTCACGGATGTTTCGAATTAAAACTGGCGAAGCTCCACCACTAGAGATAGCGATTTGGATGCGGCCACGATTAATCATAGACGGCGTGATGAAATCACAATAAGGCTTATCATCCACAACGTTAACCAAGATGCCTAGCTCTTTGGCATCTTTGTACACTTGGTGATTTAGCTCAGGATTGTCTGTCGTCGCCCACACTTGAACAAAGCTTTTAGTGACAATGTCACTCGAATAGAAACGTTGTACCCAGCGCAGTTGATGCTCAGAAGCAAGCTTAGACAGAAAATCAACCAACGTCGGAGAAACGATAGTCACATCCGCCCCAGCCTTTAGCAACGCTTCCACCTTTCGGCTTGCCACCTCACCGCCACCCACGACGAGAACGGGTTTATTAATTAAATCTAAGAACAGAGGAAAATATCGCATTTCAATCCATGATTACTCTAATTAGCTGTTGTAGACCATGCTACCAAAAATGGGGCAAGCTCATCACCCTGTTTCGGTATCACAAATAATTTTTGTTTGAATTTTTACTGAACTTCACCTTGCTCAGCTAATGACAGTTTTAATAACAACTTTTTATTCTTTTGTATTGTTCACTCTTCTATTGATTGTTCTGATGCACCAAATTGTCCATGAATTGCACTATTTACAAACAATTAACATTTCGTCATTCTAAATCTCAAGGCACTTTGTAAGTTCTCTCAAAACTTCATTTAAATTATATATTTGAGAATTAACAGATCCTTTCCTACGCTTATAACTGGTTGATCTATCGAATGCCGTTTCTTCGAAAATCAATCACGTAGGACGATAACTCTAACGAATTGGACACGTTATTTCAGGTCACTCCTGATTAAACATGGATCATACAGGAAGGATACAAATGGCAAATAAACTCACAGTTCTTGCTTCCGTCGTAGCGGCTTCTACTGCGATGATGGCAACATCAGCTCAAGCAGCAGACACTACTCTGGACAAAGTCACAAAACAAGGCTTTCTTACTTGTGGCGTAAGTACCGGTCTACCTGGTTTCTCTAACCCTAACTCAAAAGGCGAATGGGAAGGTATCGACGTAGAATATTGCCAAGCACTGGCTGCAGCCGTTCTTGGGGATAAAACGAAAGTTAAATATGTACCCCTAACCGCAAAAGAACGTTTCACTGCGCTTCAATCTGGTGAGATTGATGTGCTTTCCCGTAACACTACCTGGACTCTCCACCGTGACACTGCACTGGGCCTAAACTTCGTAGGTGTGAACTACTACGACGGTCAAGGTTTTATGGTGAAGAAGGAACTTGGTATCTCAAGTGCTAAAGAGCTTGATGGTGCGTCGGTATGTGTTCAATCAGGTACAACAACCGAGCTAAACCTTGCAGATTATTTCCGCAACCAAGGCATGGCGTACAAACCAGTGGTATTCGACACAGCTGCGCAAACTTCGAAAGGTTTTGATGCGGGACGCTGTGACGTATTAACAACTGACCAATCTGGCCTTTATGCACTGCGTTTGAATTTGAAAGATCCGTCCTCTGCGGCCGTTCTTCCAGAAATCATCTCTAAAGAGCCACTAGGTCCAGTCGTTCGTCAAGGCGATGATCAATGGTTTAACATCGCTAAGTGGACATTGTCTGCGATGATTAACGCTGAAGAATACGGTATTAGTTCGAAGAATGCGGATGAAATGCTGAAGTCAACAGATCCAAACATCAAACGTATCCTCGGTGTTGATGGCCCTAAAGGCAAAGGTTTGGGTATTCGTGACGATTGGGGCTACCAAGTTATCAAACAAGTTGGTAATTATGGTGAAAGCTTCGAACGTACAGTCGGTACTGGTTCGCCGTTAGAAATCTCTCGTGGCGTTAATGCGCTATGGAATGCAGGCGGCTTTATGTACGCGCCACCAATCCGATAGAAAGAGTTAATCAGGGCGGTTCATGCCGCCCTTTTTCTTGATTATATCTCACTGTATGAGTAAGGATCGCTCATTGGATGGCGAAAAGCGCTCGCTTTGTGGAACGGCTTTAAAGGTTCGTAAGCCACTAGACATGAGAGCGTTATTCTTTAGCCAGCAAGGACGAAACTTCGTTATACAGGCCGATATCTATAACTAAGGTTTGAGGTTATCGCTGTATGAAACCGACACAAGATGCATCGCCAAGTACGATGTCCAAACCAAGCGGAAGCAAGAGCCTGATTTATAATCCTGCCTTTCGTTCTGCTATTTTCCAGATCATTGCCATTGCTGCACTGGTATTTTTCTTTTACACGATTGTAAACAACGCTCTCAATAACTTAGATGCTCGTGGTATTGCAACGGGCTTCGGTTTTCTGAATCAAGAAGCCGGGTTTGGTATTGGGTTAACATTAATTGAATACGATGAAACGTACTCTTACGGTAGAACATTTATCATCGGCCTTCTTAATACGGCGTTAGTCTCCGTATTAGGTATTATTCTGGCTACTGTGATTGGCTTTACCATGGGGGTTGCCCGCCTTTCTTCTAACTGGTTAGTTAGTCGTTTAGCGGCAGTTTATATCGAAACTTTCCGAAATATCCCCCTTCTTCTGCAAATATTCTTCTGGTATTTCGCTGTTCTTCAAGCATTACCCTCACCACGCCAAAGCTTAAGTCTTGGTGAAGCTATTTTCCTGAACGTTCGTGGCTTATATTTCCCTGCACCGACTATGGAACCTGGCAGTAGCTACGTTATTGCCGCGTTAATCTTCGGGGTAATCGCAAGCTTATTAATTAATGTATGGGCGAATAATAAGCAACGTCTCACTGGGCAACAAACCCCAATGGGAAGAATAGTTTTGGGTTTAGTTGTTGGCCTTCCATTGGTTGTGTACTTCCTTGCTGGTATGCCAATTTCACTGAATTATCCTGAACTAAAAGGGTTTAACTTCCGAGGTGGTATTAGCATTATTCCTGAATTGGCTGCGCTACTTTTGGCATTGAGTGTTTATACAGCTTCTTTCATTGCTGAGATTGTGCGCTCTGGTATTAATGCGGTTAGCCATGGTCAAACCGAAGCAGCGATGTCGCTAGGCTTACCACGCTCGAAAACTTTAAAGCTTGTTGTCATTCCTCAAGCGTTACGAATTATTATTCCACCTTTAACCAGTCAATATCTCAACCTCACCAAAAACTCATCGTTAGCGATGGCGATTGGTTACCCAGATCTTGTCTCTGTGTTTGCTGGTACTACCCTGAATCAAACGGGACAAGCGATTGAGATCATTGCGATGACGATGGGCGTGTACTTGACATTAAGTCTGATTACGTCTGCATTAATGAACTTGTATAACCGTAAAGTCGCGCTGGTGGAGAGATAATATGAGTACTCATCAATTTCAACCGGATCTCCCACCACCCGCCAATACTGTAGGCTTCGTTGGTTGGATGCGGAAAAATCTATTTAATGGCCCTATCAATTCCATTGTTACTGTCATTCTTGCGTATATTGTCGTAACTGCAATATGGTATATCGTGGATTGGGCGTTTATTAACGCAGACTGGATTGGCTCAACGCGTGACGACTGTAGCCGAGATGGTGCTTGCTGGGTATTTATCAGCGTGCGCTGGGAGCAGTTCATGTATGGTTTTTATCCAGAGTCTGAACTATGGCGCCCTCGCCTGTTCTATATCACATTAGCCATATTTACTGTTTTACTCGCGTATGAGAAGACACCGAAACGGATGTGGATTTGGCTTTTCTTCGTAAACATCTACCCATTCATCATCGCTGGACTTTTATACGGTGGTGTCTTTGGACTAGAAGTGGTCGATACACACAAATGGGGTGGACTACTCGTTACGCTCATTATTGCGTTAGTTGGTATCGTAGTTTCACTGCCAATTGGTGTGGTGCTTGCGCTTGGTAGACGTTCAGAGATGCCGATCATTCGCAGCATTTGTACCGTCTACATTGAAGTTTGGCGTGGCGTTCCGCTGATTACGGTTTTGTTCATGGCTTCGGTTATGCTTCCATTATTTATGTCTGAAGGTTCAGAGACAGATAAACTGATTCGCGCCCTTATCGGTGTGGTTATGTTTGCCTCCGCTTACATGGCAGAAGTGGTACGCGGTGGTCTACAAGCCATTCCGAAAGGTCAATATGAAGCCGCTGATGCGCTTGGGTTAAGTTACTGGAAAAAGACTGGGCTGATTATCTTGCCACAGGCGCTAAAGATTACTATTCCTTCTATCGTGAACACCTTCATCGGTTTGTTTAAAGACACCAGTTTGGTACTCATCATTGGTATGTTTGACGTACTCGGTATAGGGCAAGCAGCAAACACCGACCCTGAATGGTTAGGCTTTGCTACAGAAAGTTATGTATTTGTCGCGTTAGTGTTTTGGGTATTTTGTTTTGGCATGTCACGCTATTCGATATGGCTTGAAAACAAACTTCATACCGGTCACAAACGATAACTCATCAAGATCAAGGACGTATTATGACGCAACAACAAGATTACATGATCCAATTGAAGGACATGAATAAATGGTATGGTGAGTTTCACGTACTAAAAAATATTAACCTCGATGTTAAGCGCGGCGAGAAAATCGTTATCTGTGGCCCATCTGGGTCGGGAAAATCAACGATGATTCGCTGTATTAACCGCCTTGAAGAGCACCAAGCAGGCAGCATTTACGTCTCTGGTACGGAATTAACTGAAGACTTAAAGAACATTGAAGCAGTACGCCGAGAAGTGGGCATGTGCTTTCAACACTTTAATCTCTTCCCTCATTTAACCGTACTGGAAAACTGTACGCTCGCGCCTATCTGGGTGAAGAAGATGCCAAAAGATGAGGCAGAAGCGGTTGCGATGAAATATCTGGAACGTGTAAAAATTCCAGACCAAGCGGAGAAGTATCCCGGTCAGCTGTCTGGTGGCCAGCAACAACGTGTGGCGATTGCTCGCTCTTTGTGTATGAACCCTAAAGTCATGCTTTTTGATGAGCCAACATCTGCACTCGACCCGGAAATGGTTCGCGAAGTACTGGATGTAATGGTCGAACTCGCCGAGGAAGGCATGACTATGCTATGTGTGACACATGAAATGGGCTTTGCTAAAGAGGTTGCCGATCGCGTGATATTCATGGACGCAGGAGAGATCATCGAAGAAAACAACCCGGTCGACTTCTTTGAGAATCCTCAATCGGATAGGACCCAAAACTTCCTAGCGCAAATCTTACACCACTAAGATTTAGCCGAATCGACATAAAAAAGCACTGGTTTCTATGAAGCCAGTGCTTTTTGTTACTAAATTCAAAAATCTGTGTAAGAATCAACATAGCTATGCTAGGCAGTAATATTGTGTTACAAGTTGCCAAATACATAACATCTTATTTCTATTATTATTTTATCTAAGTTACGTATGGTTAGGGCTTGATTTTTTGAACTTTCAATCCCATAAATGTACTTAAAAGAAAGTCTCTTATCGAGGAAGATTATGAACAGTCCAATGTTTACCCGCACTTCAACTCAAGAAAGTGCTCTACAAACGAACAAAGTATTGCGTAATACTTACGCTCTACTTTCAATGACACTTTTATGGTCGGCAGTCGTTGCTGGCGTTGCAATGGCATTTAACCTTCCACATCCAGGTATCATCCTAATGCTGGTTGGTTTCTACGGCCTATTATTCTTAACAGAAAAAAACCGTAACAACAGTCTTGGCCTTGTGTTTACGTTCCTATTTACTGGCTTCTTAGGTTACACCGTTGGCCCTATTCTAAACATGTACATCGGTGCAGGCATGGGCGATATCGTATTAACCGCACTCGGTGGTACGGCACTATCTTTCATGGCAGCATCGGCATACGCACTAACAACGAAACGTGACCTATCGATGATGGGTGGCTTAATGCTATCACTATTTGTTGTGCTGGTTGTGGGCATGATTGCAAGCTTCTTTATTCAATCAACCCTTTTACACTTGGCGTTGAGCAGCTTGTTTATCATTTTCTCTACTATGGCGATCCTGATGACAACACAAAGCATTATTCGTGGCGGTGAAACAAACTATATCTCTGCGACAGTAACTTTGTATGTATCAATCTACAACATCTTCATCAGCCTACTAAGCATTCTAGGTATTATGAACGACGATTAATCGTTTCTCGTTAAGTAGAATCAAAAAGCCCGAAGGTAATTCCTTCGGGCTTTTTCTTTGTGTGCAATTCAGTGTATTACGCCTGCTCTACTGACAACTCGATAACTTCGTCAGCTTCTGGATTTTCTCTAAAGCGTCTCACTTTGATCGTTTCCTCTCCTAACATGATTTGCTTGGCGATTCGGTGCATACCGTCAAAAACACGATAGTCACTGGTTAAGATTACCGGATACGACAAATCAGCATTGTTGATTCGTTGGCAATGTTTTGCAATTTCACGGCAGGTTGGCTGTGGCCCTTCATGACTAAACCAAGTCACTTCATTTGGGCCTTTGATATCATCAATCGAAATTTCTTCTACAGGTAAGGATTCTGCAAGTTGCCAAATACGCTCGATGGACCAAGTGGATTTTACATTGTCATTAATCTCAATGTAACGTTGTTTCGACATGACTAACTCCTTGTCATCATTGTTGTTTCTAACCTGAATACAGGCTTTCATTAATCCAATGAGAATATCGGTCTATGAAAACAAACACAACGTTGTCAGCTATTCATTCACCCATAAAATACCATAATCAGACAAGTAGCCAAGAAAAAACCAAAACAAAAATGAATAAGCCTGGGTATCCATGCAATTTCGTTGGTACTCACCCCGTAAAATTTCTAACAAACTGAATAGTTTCCTATTTATTTGAATAAAAGAGCATTTATATCAAAGTGCCTAGCTCAGTCAAAAACACTCACCATTTTGTACGCTTTTGATTCGCTCGATACGACTTCGAGATTCTTTTGTTGAGAACATTCTCGGCTGTCGCTAATCTATAAACATCCATGTTTACTTAACGGATAAAACGTTATGTTCGTTTACAACGGCAAAGAAATTGAAACGGATGCTCAAGGCTACTTATTGGATCATACTCAATGGGAAGAAGGTATGATTGAGCTTTTAGCAAAAGAAGAAGACATCGAGCTTACGGATGCTCATTTGGAAGTTGTGCATTTTGTGCGAGACTTTTATGAAGAGTTTAATACCTCCCCTGCAGTGCGTATGCTTGTGAAAGCGATGGAAAAAGCGCACGGCCCGGAAAAAGGTAATAGTAAGTATCTATTCAAGCTGTTTAAAAAGGGGCCAGCCAAACAAGCAACCAAATTAGCCGGCCTACCAAAGCCAGCTAAATGCTTGTAGATTCATAAAATTTTAAAACCGCGTAACGGCTTATACGACGCAGGTTCCTGCATCACATGCTCTACTGTTGCCGTTCGCGGTCCTTCTTGTAACCATTCCGAAAACGCAACTATTTGCGCGTCTGTTCCACACGCCATCACTTCAACATCACCATTGTTTAGGTTCTTCGCATAACCTGTTAACCCTAGCTTCAATCCTTGATGGGAAGTATGGTAACGAAAGCCCACGCCTTGAACATGACCTTTTACTATAAATCTCTCACACTTTACGTTCATCTTTGTACCGCTTCTTTTTACTGAGTGATATATTCTTTTCGTCTATTCACCCCACTAAGGATAGTGGGTTTTTGCACGGTTATTATAATTATGAAAGAAATTCCATTCCGCTGGATTGATAAGTATCTCATTCACTTAAAGATTCAAGAAAAGTTCTATTTGCTCTTCGTTCTCCCTCTTCTTGCTTTAGTCATTCTCACTCTCGTCCTTAATAGCGCGGCTAATACACTGATCTCAAGTATGTACCAAGAAGAGCTCATGCTTATGAAAGGTCTGATAGAGGCAGGCAACCTTTCTCAATCTCAAGTAGCAAGCCTCATCGCTGGTTCAGAAACCGTTTCTATTGGCTCTGGTTCGCAATCCGTGTCTGTTTTAAATGGTACGTACAGTTTGGTTGCGAACCATGAACTTTCTTTATGGGCTGCCCTATCAACGACTCAAGTAAGCATTATCTGTGTGAGCTTGTTTATTCTCGCTCTTGGCGTTTACTACATCATGACGTTTATTGGCGGCGCGATGTTCACGATGAACAAAGCATTAAACACCCTTGCGGGTGGCGACTTAACTGCGAGAATGAACTTCTTCCCTGTTCGCGACGAGTTTAGTGAAATTGCTATTACGATAGACAAAGTTGCAGAACGAGAGCAACAAATGGTGCTGTCGATTCAAGAGTCTGTGGCTTTAATGCAACAAATTAGCTCAGATCTGAATCAATCGATTCATCACAGTTCAGATATTTCAGCGACTCAGCAGGAACACCTCAACTCTCTTGCGAGTGCAACTGAACAGATGGCATCAACGATTCGAGAAGTCGCGACACTAGCTCACGATTCAAGCACGCAAACCGATGATGCACGTAACGTGGCTCAGTCTGGACAAGTGAAAGTTGAGAATACGCTTCACTCGATTTCGAACCTTTCTAATGAGATTCAATCTGCGTCTCAAGCCGTTGCCGAGTTAGATGCCAATGCAGCACAAATTGATGAAGTCGTGACAACCATCAATGGGATCTCCGAGCAAACCAACCTACTTGCTCTGAACGCGGCTATTGAAGCTGCACGTGCTGGAGAACAAGGTCGTGGATTTGCGGTCGTTGCGGATGAGGTTCGCGCTCTTGCGGGACGCACTCAGCAAGCGACAGTTGAAATCCAAACGATGATTGAATCGTTACAGCGTAACAGCCAGTCGCTTACTAAGCTGATGGAAGTGACAGTTAATAATGCAAATGAGGGACAAAACCTCATGACGGAAGTGAATCACGAAATCGGCTCTTTGGCAGATAAAAATCAAACTATCTCCGACAGTAGCATTCAAATTGCAACAGCAGCTGAAGAGCAAGGTGTAGTCGCGGACAATATCGCCTCAAGCGTTGAAGAGATTCGAGTTCAAGCAGATAACGTGTGCAATATGATCAGCACGACTTCACAAAACGTGGATCAACTGCGTAAGCAAAGCGACACCATGGAAGCACTACTTACTGGACTTAAAGCATAGCAACGGAATCTGTTACAGCAAATTCAAATAAAAGGGTCACTTTAGTGACCTTTTTTGTATTTAAAAGTCACTACAATGTACTGGATTGCCGAGGGATATTGCTTTTACCATTCACATCCCGGACAATACGCCCCTTTCAAAATTCAACAAGAGCTAATGAAATGACAGCTGCTATCTATTTGGTTAAAGGTCGTGAGAAATCGGTCAAGCGCAAGCACCCTTGGATCTTCTCTCGAGGCATCAACAAAGTTGAGGGCGAACCTGCTCTTGGCGAAACGGTTGATGTATTCACTCACGACGGTAAATGGCTAGCTAAGGCGGCATATTCGCCAGCTTCACAAATTCGTGCTCGTATTTGGAGTTTTGATAAAGAAGAAATCGACACCGCGTTTTTCGTTAAACGACTTAAAGACGCACAACTTCTTCGTGAAGACATTATCGAACGTGATGGCCTTACGGGTTATCGCCTTATCGCAGCAGAGTCTGACGGCTTACCAGGCGTTACGATCGACCGTTACCAAAATTTCTTTGTGTGCCAACTTCTCAGTGCTGGCGCAGAACACAATAAGCAGGCTATTGTTGACGCTCTGGTTGAGAGCTTCCCTGATTGTAATGTGTACGAGCGCTCTGACGTGGCCGTTCGTAAAAAAGAAGGTTTAAAAGAGATCACGGGCGTCTTGCACGGCGAAGAGCCACCTAAATCGGTCGTCATCGAAGAAAATGGCGTAAAGATTAGTGTAGATATCGTTGGCGGACACAAAACAGGTTTCTACCTAGATCAACGTGATAGTCGCCAGCAAGCGATGAAATATATGAAAGGCAAAGAAGTTCTTAACTGCTTCTCTTATACAGGTGGCTTCGGACTTTACGCTCTAAAAGGTGATGCAAAGCGTGTGATTAACGCTGACGTGTCGCAACCTGCTTTAGATACCGCAAAATTCAACGCAGAGCTAAACGAGTTTGATATTTCGAAGAAGCGTGCCGTGTTCCTAAATGCAGACGTGTTTAAGCTACTTCGTGAGTATCGTGATCAAGGAACTCAGTTCGATGTGGTTATTATGGACCCACCGAAGTTCGCAGAAAGCAAAGCACAACTAAACGGCGCATGTCGTGGTTACAAAGACATCAACATGCTTGCAATGCAAATTCTAAAACCGGGCGGCACGCTACTGACCTACTCGTGCTCTGGCTTGATGGATCAAGTTCTGTTCCAGAAAATCATCGCTGATGCAGCCGTAGACGCTAACCGCCAAGTAAAGTTTGTGGAGCGTTTTGAGCAAGCCGCTGACCACCCAACCGATACAGCATATCCAGAAGGTTTCTACTTAAAAGGTTTTGCATGTAAAGTGCTTTAATTATTGCCTGAACTTACTGCATTACTAAATGAAAAACGGAGCTTTCGCTCCGTTTTTCATTTTGAATCATTTACTCTCGTAATTGTTCAAGATTAGAAATCAAACTATTGGCAATATCAGAAGCAGAAGCTCCGTCAAAATTAACCTCCAACTGTTGTCCATCTTTATTGATGGTCAGAGTTGAGTTACCTCCACTTTCAGTCACCGCCACCGTGATATCATCCACGCTTCCGTGATAATCGCCAGAGCCGAGATCATCAAGTAATGTGGAAATATCAGTACCACTCATATCATCAAATACATCGGTAAAATCGAGCTGATCCCCGTCACTGAAATCCGTCACGGTGTCAGTTGCGGATTGCATCTCTGTCCACTTGAAGATGTCATCACCTCCGCCACCAGTCAAAATATCATTACCTAGACCACCAATTAGAATATCATTACCATCGGTGCCTACAAGAACATCATCTTGGTCTGTTCCCATGATGATATTAGGCTCTTGCTGTAACGAAGCAGTCTGTGTACCGAAAGCGGTCACTGTTTCAAAAGAGACATTGTTAAAATCAATATCAACGGTTGCAGTGGTATCGCTTTCTAAACCATCTGAGTCAATCGCTTTGTAATCAAACGAGTCGTTTACATTATTAAAACTTGTAATCTGAGTACCAACTAGAGTAAAGCTGGCTTTATCACTTGAACTGTCTGTTTCAGGGAACAAGCGAATCTCATCAAAACTGCCATTACTTAGCGATACGTCAGCGTAACCTTCTTGATTACCAGTAAATACGATGTCACTGGTGTGTATGGTTTGTATATCAACAAGAGTATCGCCCATATAAAAGTATGCTTGAATCCAAGCGCCGCCACTGTTAAACCTATCATTCAAGCTTGCTAGGTTTAACCTTGCTTCTTTAGCTTCAAGCCCTTCGTCTAATTCAATGGCAATGAACTCACTCGTACTAATTTCATCCCCTTGGCCAGTTTCGCCCGGAGACACTACGACTAAACCTACCTGCTGAGCGGCAAAGTCAACCTTGATTTGAGCATTATTGACAAAGTCACCATTACCATCAATGGTTCCTCCAAAGAAACTTAAACCGTTAACATCGACTGAATCGGCAATGAAGTCTTTAGAAAATTCATCGAGTAAATCTTGGGAATCAAAGCTTTGCTCATCAAAGAAGTCTTCCGTTAGTGCATATCTGACTTCCGTAGTTTCTGGAATCACATCACCAATGTCCAATATGACTTCATTGTTCTGATCATCCAAGTAATAGAGATAGCCATAGTCTGGAAGCGTCGTGACACAGATGCTCGTTTCTTTATCATCTTGAAGATCAAAGTCATCTTCAAAGTCTTGCGCATGTGGTGCAAAGTCAATTAAAGCGTCTCCTCCCACACTAAGGTCAACCGAAATGCCAAAGTCTTCTACTGTCGGAGGTGTATTGTCATCATCAATAATAGTACCAAGGCCTGACGCTGCAGGTGATTGCCCTTGAATCGAACCAGTTAAAACAAAGTTTTCTGAAGATTCATAAATCTGGTCTTCAACAGTGTTTACCGTAACACTAAAGTTAGTATCACTCGCAGGTACCGAGACATCAAACGTTCCATCAGGGTTTACCGCAATAACTTCCGTCGTGTTATCAGCATAAGTAATGGTCACACTCGTAGCGTTAAAATCATCTCCAGCGACAGCGGTTCCGTCTAAGAGAGACATACTAACCATAATCGCAACCGCACTTGCATTACTCAGTGTAACGTTAAATTTCGCATCGTTACCTTCCACCACTTGAATATCCGTAATTTCAGTGACAGTTGGTATGTCTGCATCATCGTTAATCGTTACGGTACCGACCGCAGCAGTTGTTTGCACAGTAGTGGCACCGGATAATGTAAAGTTCTCATCACCCTCATAAATATCATCGTTTAACGTCACCATAGTAACGCTAAATGTTGTGTCTAAAGCTGGTACAATGACATCAAACGTACCATCTGGGTTCACTGAAATAACGTCGGTACTACTATCAGCGTAGGTAACGGTTACTGTCGTATTTGTATAATCCGAACCTCCTTCAGCTGTCCCATTTGCTAATGTCATATTAACAACGGTGTTTGTGGTACTTGCATTGCTTAAAGTGACTTCAAGCGTTGCCAGCTCACCTTCACTAACTATGGCATCCGTAATCGCTGCTACAGTCGGGCGGTCATCATCAGGATCTGGTCCTGGGCCACTACCATCATCAACAATAGTACCGGTACCAATCACAGAGCCAACTTGGTTATCAGTGTTACCTGATAACGTAAAGGTTTCAGGTCCTTCGAATAAGTCATCATCTGTTGTACTTACAGAAACACTATAAGTCTTATCATTTGCGGGCACATCGACAATAAAGCTGCCATCTGGATTTACCGTAACGACTTCTATGCCGCCACTCTCATAAGTAATTGTTACTGAAGTATCGGTGTAATCCACACCGCCTTCTGCTGATCCGTCAGTCAGCATCATATTGACAGTGGTGTTGGTGGTGCTTTCATTACTCAACGTTACATCTAGTGTTGCAATATCACCTTCGTTTACCGTTGTAGAGGTAATCGCTGCCACTGTTGGACGATCGTCATCTGGATCAGGTCCTGGCCCCGAACCATCATCAAGAAGAGTCCCTGTGCCCATTGCAGATGTAATTTGAGTGGCAGTTTTACCCGAGAGTGTTAAAGTCTCTGCGCCTTCGAATAGGTCATCATCAATAGTATTGACTGTGACGCTGAATGAGACGTCGTTCGCGGGAACTGAAACATCAAATGTTCCGTTTGCGTTGACAGTAATGACATCTGTTGAGTTATCCGCATAGGTAACTGTAACCGATGTATTGATGTAGTCTATGCCCCCCTCTGCGCTACCATCAGCGAGCACCATATTGACCAAACTTTCACTATCACTAGGGTTACTTAAAGTAACATCAAAAATGATAGGTTCACCTTCATTAACCACTTCACTAGAAATAGAGGCAACGCTGACTGTATCGTTATCAAGAATCGTTACCGTGCCTATAACCGGAGTTGTTTGTATCTCGGTCTGTCCAATTAATGTGAAATTTTCATCGCTTTCGAACAGCTCATCGTCGGTGGTACTTATCACAACGTCAAAGGTCATATCACCAGCTGGTACGGACACATTAAATGTACCATCAGGGTTCACAGGGATAACGTCTGATGAACTATCTGCATAGGTAACAGTAACAGACGATTTGGTGTAATCTACCCCTCCCTCTGCTGTGCCATCATTAAGTGTCAGATTAACGAGAGTATCCGTAGTGCTTAGGTTACTCAAAGTGACAACCAACGTAGCAGACTCACCTTCGCTTACGGTTGTATCACTAATTGCCGCAACAACCGGACGGTCATCATCCGGATCGGGACCTGGACCACTACCGTCATCCACTATCGTCGCCGTACCCGTATCACTGCCTTGTACTGCGCCAATACCGGTCACCGTCACACTGAAGTCTTCAGGGCCTTCGTAAACAGCGTCATCAATGGAAGCGATACGCACATCAAACTCGGTTTGCCCTGCTGGCACCGTCACCACGCCATCGTTTGGCACTGTCACCCAACCGCTTCCCGTGTTGTATTCTAAGGTGCCCAAATCTCCAACTTCGGTATCGCCAAGATTAAGACCCAGTTCCACTTGCGTTTCCGCTTCAGACGCGTTCGATAAGGTGACTTTGAAGTTCGCAGTCTCACCCTCATTAATAGTGCCAGCATCGGTAATAGTCACACTTGGACGGTCATCGTCCGGATCAGGTCCTGGACCACTGCCATCATCCACAATCGTTGCTGTACCCGTATCGCTGCCTTGTACCGCCCCAATGCCGGTTACTGTCACACTGAAATCTTCAGGGCCTTCATAAACGGTGTCATCAATAGAAGCAATACGCACATCAAATTCGGTTTGCTCGGCTGGCACCGTCACCACGCCATCATTTGGCACTGCAACCCAACCACTTCCCGTGTTGTATTCTAAGGTACCTAAGTCACCGGCTTCAGTGTCACCCAAGTTTAGGCCTAGCTCGACTTGAACAGTGGACTCGGAGGCATTCGATAGCGTCACTTTGAAGTTCGCTGTCTCACCCTCATTAATAATGCCAGCATCGGTAATAGTCACACTTGGACGGTCATCATCCGGATCAGGGCCCGGGCCACTGCCGTCATCCACTATCGTCGCCGTACCCGTATCGCTGCCTTGCACTGCCCCAATGCCAGTTACTGTCACACTGAAATCTTCAGGGCCTTCATAAACGGCGTCATCAATGGAAGCGATACGCACATCAAATTCGGTTTGCCCGGCTGACACCGTCACCACACCATCATTTGGCACTGCAACCCAGCCATTTCCCGTGTTGTATTCTAAGAGACCTAAGTCACCGGCTTCGGTGTCACCTAAGTTGAGAGTCAGTTCAACCTCAACATCTATAGCTGATGGATTAGATAACGACACTTTAAAGCTAGCCGTTTCACCCTCATTAACTATCCCTGCATCGCTCATCGTTACCGTTGGGCGATCATCATCAGGACTTAAACCTGGCCCACTACCATCATCAACAATGGTTGCCACCCCGGTTGCAGGTGTATTTTGTTCTTCTGTTGTGCCAGAAAGCGTAAACGTTTCTGGGCCTTCGAATATAGAGTCATCTATAGAGTCGAGAGAAACCGTAAACCCGCTTTCACCTAATGGGACCGAGACTGTAAAAGTACCGTTATCATCAACCAAGATTTCTTCCGTTGTACCATCAGAAAATGTTATGAGAACACGCTCATTAACGTAGTCACTTCCGCTCTCGTCAGTTGAACCGCCAGTTGCGGTACCATCAAGTAGCGACAAAGTGACATCAGTATTGTCCTCTGTTGCTTGGTTTAAAGTAATATCGAATACAACCTGATCACCTTCGTTGATAGTCGGACTGGATATTTCCTGAACAATTATCGTTGCAGGAACGGGGATTGCTGTTGGTTCTGGTGGTTGTATTTGGAGAATATCGAGTAGCGTCTCTACCTGAGTACTTGAAAATCCTGTTCCGTCAGTTCCCACTGTCTCAAAATTGGTACTAGCGAGTAATTCAGCACCTGTGCGATCTATAGCTCCCGTATTCTGTGGGCTAGACCCGTTTCCTTCACCTGCAGCAGGTTCAAACTCTTCACCCAGCTCAGTCGGGTCTTCCCCACTCGCAATTGCTTCAATTAACGCAGTGATATCATCAGTTACATTTATTGAACTTCCTTGTGGTGTCACCTGCTCGATAACAAGTTCAGAAGTATCTGATACTTCATCGATTATTAACTCTCCTGGTTGAGGTAGTTGACCCTGACCTAAAGTCCTAATCTCCCCGTCCAACCCGATAACGACAATGTTGCCCGCCAATGAGCTAAAAGTTACACGTTCCATATCTACCTCGCCCCACTTCAAACCAAGTCAAAAGTTTGTCACCCCTACATTTACGTCTATAGTTTAGTCAAAATCATCATATTTTCGTTGTATGTGTAGCTTGTAGGACGTTTGATAACTCTAGGGGCAGAGTTACAAAAAAGCGCAGAGTGACACAGGCCGTGAAACGCTATGATATTAAGAATTCAAGCTTTTCTCCGAGCTAAACTTGCTATGTTGCTAAGCAACATTCGACATATGTGCTAAGGTTTTAAAAGGCGAAATCTTGGATTTTTGAAACAAAAGCTTTGTTTTAACAGTAGGTTGATAAATCCCTTACTCAAGCACTGTTATTTATGATGTTTCGTCTCAGTTATGAGATGAAATAGCAAAAAGCAACACGAATTTTTAGGAGAAATACCGTGAAATGGAACCGACTAAATATTGCTTGCTGCTGTAGTTTAATGGTGTCTATACCCGTTTTCGGTCAAACTTTAGAGCAAGCCGTGGCATTGACGTTAAAAAACAACCCTGACATTAAGAGTGCATTTAATGAATTTACGAGCCGAAAATACGTAAATGAAGCATCTTCGGGTGCTTACTTACCCTCTATTGATCTAGATGCGGGTATTGGGTATGAAGGATTAGACCCTTCTGACGAGGTGGGACGTGGAGATACAGATTACACTCGAAAAGAAGCATCGGTGACACTAACCCAACTTATCTGGGACGGCAGTGCGACTCTTAATGATATCGACCGAACCGCAGCGGATGCTGAATCAGTAAGATTTCAACTTTTGGCCGACGCATCGGATAAAGCACTTGAAGTCACCAAAGTTTATCTAGACGCTGTAAAAGCTTACGAAATACTCAAGCTGTCTGAAAACAACCTGGCTGTTCACAAAGATATCTACGATGACATTAAAAAACGAGTCAACTCGGGTATCGGCTCTACCGCTGACTTAACGCAAGTAGAAGCACGTTTGGCAAAAGCACACGGCAACTTAGCCGCTGCTCAAAATAACCTGTATGACTCTCACACGATGTTCACTCGTTTAGTCGGTCAAACACCGCAAGGGCTAATCTTTCCGAGAGCGGACCAAAACTTTATTCCGTACACAGTTGATGAAGCGGTAGGCTTGGCATTTGAACTGCATCCCGTTATTCAAGTGGCGCTCGCAGACGTAGACTCGGCTAAGTTTCAATACAAACAGTCTAAAGGTGTTAACTACCCAACCATTTCCATTGAAGCTTCGCAAACATGGCGTGACGACGCTGATGGTTTAAAAGGTCGCAGTGATGAGACACTTGCCATGCTGCGTCTACGCTACAACCTATTCAATGGCGGCAGTGATGCAGCGAACTCAGAAAACTTCGCCTACCAGCTAAATAAAGCAAAAGACTTGCGTGAAGGTGCCTATCGCAATGTTGAAGAAGGGTTAAGACTTTCTTGGAGTGCGCTTGATTTAACATTACAACAAAAAGAGTTTCTGTCAGATCATGTTGACTCTGCGTCTGAGACCGTAATTGCTTACGAGAAGCAATATCGCATCGGTAAACGAACACTGCTTGATCTATTGAACACTGAAAACGAGCTCTTTGAGGCGCGTAAAGACTACTTAGATTCTAAATACGCAGAGCAGTACGCCAAATATCGAGTGATGAACGCAACAGGTCAACTGTTGAGTGCATTAAGGGTCGAAATGCCTAAAGAATGGCTAGAAGAAGTGGAGTATTAATTATGAAACACATAACTCTTATTGCACTCTCATTGATGATTTCGGCATGCAGCTCATCCGATAAAGGCGATGAGTATGATTACATCGATACGCCAATTGCCGATCAGTGGGCTGATCATATAGATGATGACTCAGACGGCGTTATTAACGAGCGCGATTTGTGTCCGGGTACCCCTTTAGGTGCCGAGATAGATAACGATGGTTGCGGCTCGTATGTCGACTCCTCACAAGAAATGCAAATTCGAGTCCTATTTGCGAACGATTCCGATGTTATCAACCCTATCTTTACGCAACAAATTCGTGAGTTGTCCGATTTCTTGAAAGAGTACCCAAATACGTCTATCGAGATTCAGGGCTATGCTAGTCGCACTGGTACTGCAGAACACAATCTCGACTTATCCAAGCGCCGGGCTGAGAACGTTAGAAAAGAACTCATGACGAATGGTATTAGTGGGGATAGAGTTACCATTGTGGGCTATGGAGACACAGTGCTTGCAACACAAGGCACTGACCAAGTGAGTCACGCGCTAAACCGTCGAGTAACCGCAACAGTGATTGGTCACAAGGGCGAAGTTAAGAAAGAGTGGACCGTTTTCACTACACTTCCAAAAAGCTAACACAACCATAAACAGAACGTAAAAATAAAAGGTCTAGCAAATTGCTAGACCTTTTTTGATTTTCAATTTTACCTAAATGGTAACGCCACTACATATCTTTGTATTGCGCCTCTAAACTTGCAATCAAGCTTTGAGTCACATCATCAACACTTGCACCGTCAAAATGGATGTCTAATGTCGAGCTACCTTTTGTAATACTCAGGTTTGCCTCAGAGCTGCCATCTGGTGCCACTTCTACGTGATACTCTCCGACATCACCGGTATGATCACCTGATTGAAGATCATTAAGAAGCTCTCCAATTTCATCTTTAGATAAGTCATCAAAGAGATCAGAGAAGTCTAGAGTGTCTTCATCTTTATTGAAGTCAGTGACAGTGTCGCGTTCATTGGACACATCAATCCATTTAAAGATGTCTTCACCGTCCCCCCCTGTCAAAATATCATTGCCGAAACCACCAATTAAAATATCATTATCTGCACCACCGAACAGCTTGTCGTCACCGCCTTGTCCAAACAAAATATCATCTCCTGAACCACCAGAGATGGTATCTGCCTGGTCGTAATAACGAGACTGTTCAAATTCTGCTTGGTTTTCAGTAATGTAGTGATGAACTTCTTCTTTGGTAACCAACGAAACATCCTTACCTAGTTGAGAAGCTACGTAGTTTTGCAGCGCGGAAACTCCTTGCTCACCATCGACGTCGAAACGCATGGCATCACCAAAAATAATGTCATTTCCATCAAGGCTGTTAATCTCATCTTTGCCTTGCATCAATGAAACTTCCTTACCAAGGATCACTTCTGCTAGTTGGTTTACATCTATGTTAGCTCTTACTACACCATCAGAGTCGAAGTTTTCTAACGAATCTTCATCTAAGTAGCGACCAAGACCTATCGAACGAACCTCACTAAATTCAGCCAATGCTTGATATGCGTTATTCGCTTGAGATAGAACATTATTTCCATAATCATCATAGACATATGAGTTAAGCATTCTCCCCACCTGTTCACCAGTAGAGAGCGAATACACCGCCCCGCGAAAATCTATGATTGTTTTATTGTTGTATGTGACTGTATCACCAAACCTGTAATCACTTGGCAAGACATCCGCTAGCGTCACTAACTTTTGTTCTGACACGCCAAGTACGACACCCTCCCAACCACTAAACCAACTCGTATTGTTATCCGTAGCTTGGTTTGGTTGACCATCAGATATGAAATAACTTAGGTTTGTTGCGCCACTATCGGCATTAGCAAACCAGTCTAGTGCAGATTGGAACCCGGCTTCATAATTTGTATTACCATCACCGATTTGTAAAATTGCATCCAATGTAGACTCTATTTGCGATGTTGCGTTGTCAGCACTCAAATCTAATTCAAGTACCTGAGAGCTCCCAGTAGCAAATGTGGTCAATAAAACGTTCACTTTGCCCGAATGAGGGCCACTAGCACTTTCGGTAAGAGTATTCAGCACTGTTTTTAGCTCACCTAGCGCTAGACCAACGTCGTAACCCATGCTGCCTGATGTATCGAGCATAAAAGCAATGTTGTAGTCCTGCCCCTCGACAATCTGTAATCCTTGAACATCGCCAACAATCACATCATTGCTATCAGATCCAGCTATCTTGTTATCACCATGCGTACCGGAAACAAAATCATAATCTCGAACTGAAACAGAAGCCGTGTCCGTTCCCATTTGAGTATTGTTATTAACTTCAACACTTCCTGCCGTCGCTGTTACATCAAAATCTAACGAACCATTGTAATCGGCTGGTACAGTAATCGTACCGCTTAGTTGATGACTGGTTTGATTTGGTTCACTTGAAAGGTCAACCGTGTAAGAACCATCGCTGTTTTCAGTAACCGTTTTGCCATTCACCTCTAATGTTAGCCCTGAAGGAATTCCCGTTAAGGTGACGCTATCGTTAATGAATGACTCACTGCCATCCAAATCGATAAGATCAAGGTTCAGCTCAAAAGAGACTTGCTGCTCTGTAAGTACAACATACTCTCCTGTGTTGTTATTTAGCTTGATAATGGCATCTTGGAAGATAAGTTGTTCAATTTCATAAAGGTGGTCACCCGACTCTTTATGAGTGCTCGAAACAACATCTTTTGTATCAATAAATCGGCTATCTTCGACAATCCAATACGGGACCTCTGAGTGGTCAGATGCAGGGTAATAGTTGAAGTTGTAATCAGACAACTTGCCAGAGTAAACAACTGTGTCCGTCTCCGCTTGATCATCTAATGAACCAATACCGCCATAGATAGAATCATTACCTCCTCCAGTCACAAAGATATCACTGCCTTGAGCATCAACGTTCGCACCTGCTTGTTGATCTCCGACAAAGCTCAGTGGCGATTCAGTGTCACCGCTTAGCATTAAGTCATTACCAACATGTCCGTTATTAAACGTTTGTGTCACCACATGTTCAAAGTCAAGCCCTGGTAAATTACTTGCCTCAAGCAGATCTTTAAGTTCTTCGTCTGTAGACCAGCTTCCGCCTAGTGTCACAGGTACAGACGTTACTGGACCGAAAGTAAGGTCAATCTTAATTGGGTCCGCGACAGGCTCTATGTCGATACTCAACGTACCTGAAGCAGAAGAATTGCCATCACTAACAGTGAAATGAATCTGCTCGTAAGTATCCAAGCCGTTCCCAACACCGTCTTTATCGAAAACATTTGCACCAGATTCATGTTCAGCAGGAACATAACGAACAAGACCATTTTCGATATCAGAAGCGAGCACACTTCCAGAAACCGCTTCCCAACCATCAGAACCTTTCACTTGTAGTGAGCCATTTAGAGCAGAAGTGTCAAACTCAACACTTATACTACTATCAACGATGCCTAAATGTTCTAGTGTTATAACAATAGCTTCGTCTTCTAATCCGGAAATTTCGTTGCTTTGAACTGCTGGCGGAACATCATTATCATCAATATAGCCAACGCCAGATACATCTCCGACTTTAATCACAAGACTCTCTGTTGATTCAACCAACTGATCATCAATACTTGGAATGGTAATCTCAAAGCCATTCACTCCGGCTGGAACAATAAGGTATCCACCCAAATACTTCACGCCATTAGTAAAAGTTGCGCTCGACAAATCAATGTCTTGAGAGCTCACACTAGAACCCTCTGCAGAGAAATCCACTTGATACTTAACGGTCTGATCTGTCGCGTTATTTAGAGAAACAGAAAACGTGACATCGTCACCCTCAACAACAGTAACACCTGCAATGCTCTCCACCACAGGTCCATTTTCCGCAACATTACCATCTAGTATTTCGTTAACGATATTGACCGTAGACGGATCACTAACTCCACTTTCAGAATCGACTGCCACATATCCAAAGCTATCTCCGGCAGGAATACCTTCTACATAACGTAACTCCCAGTTCCCTTCATTTTTCGTAGAAAAATCTAACTGAGTAATGACCGAACCTTCAGGAAGAGCTAGTTCTTGCCCAAAACCAACGCTTGTTTCTTGGAATAGCATGAAATTGCCTTCAGGCTTCAAGAACTCGAACGTTTGAGTCTGTTCGATATTATTTGAATCTAAATACGTAACCGTAATAAGCGCAGCGTTGTCATCACCGTAATCAAACAATCCACCTAATCCATCTAAGCCAAGGTTTACGCTGCCCACAGGGTTATTAGACAAATCGATCGTAATTGTCTCGCCTTTCTCAATACCCTGCCCATCATTGTCAGCAATACCATTTCCGATATGTGACACTTGGCGGTTGTATTGAGCAAGTTCACCACTATCAGAAGATATAGTGATGGAGGAACCATTAACTAAATGCTCAGTACGGGAGTGTGATGGACCTCCGTCCTCACTTAGCCCCCAATTATTGAAATCTGTTGTAGACTCGGAACTATTTGGTGTATCTGGGCGATCCTTGATACCTAATAAGAAACCCACATTATCAGCTTCATAGTAAAGGCTATCTTTTTCATAAAGAGTGTCACTGACTTCTTTTATTTCATGCAGTTCACCGTTGTTATCTCTGAAGAACAATGTTCCTGAGGTCGGTAGTTCAATAATCCGCACATGCAAATCGTTGCCATTTAAGTCATCTTCAATATCCGCTATATGATCCTGAGAGTCGCCATCACCTAAAGGTTTCGTATCAGTATCAAATACAACTTGCGTCAAAGGCTTGTCAGTAACATGCGTAAAGTCCTCACTGTCAGGCCTGTCATTGACTGGTGTGACATCGACGTTCACCGTGGTGGACTCCGATACCCCACCCGAGGTAACGATGTAGGTGAAGCTGTCTGTACCGTGGTAGTTGTCGTTTGGCGTGTAAGTGACGCTGCCGTCCGGGTTGACCGAGACCGTGCCGTTCGCTGGACCGTTGTTGGTATCGAGCGACACCACTTTGTCGTCGCCTTCGAACGTGTCGTTACCTAAGACCTTGATGATGGTTGGCGTGTCTTCCACGACCGTTGCTTTATCTGCCACGATGTCCGCCACAGGCGCAACTGTGAAGTTCACCGTTTGGCTAACGCTTTCACCGCTTGGATCGGTGGCGGTAAAGGTCAACGCTTCTGAGCCGTTCCAGTCTGCGGTTGGAGTGAACGTAGCAATGCCATTGACGATCGCCACTTGAATGTTGCTGTTGCCAGAGACACTGAAGCTCAACTCGCCATCCACGTTATCCACATCACTGAAAGCGGTATTTAGATCGATGCTGTATGGCGTAAAGTCTTCTGCCAAGGTTTGGTCTGCAATGTTGCTCTCAACCACAGGCGTGTCGTTCACCGCATTCACGGTGACGTTGACCGTTGCTTGGTCAATCAGTGCACCATCGGTCACGGTGTAAGTGATTTCGGCGTCGCCATGGAAGTTCTCAGCCGGTGTGAAGACCAGTTTGCCATCAACAATCTCAACTGTACCTTGTGCTTCAGGTACAGACGCTGATTGGATAGACAGCGTATCACCATCAATATCGGTGTCGTTTGGCAGGACATCAATCGTTACAGCGGTATCTTCTTGTGTTGTTGCCGCGTCATCGTTTGCCACTGGCGCATCGTTCACTGGCGTGACATCGACGTTCACCGTGGTGGACTCTGATACCCCACCGGAGGTGACGATGTAGGTAAAGC